>CAXMOZ010000073.1:0-22372 GCA_964195315.1 uncultured Acidimicrobiia bacterium
ACCGTAGGGTGTTAATAGCGATGCGTATTACACCGAATGGAGAGGGAGCTTCGCATAACTCAGCTATCGTCGTTCCGAGTAGGGGAGCCTGATAAGCTAGGACATCAACAGGCGTACCCAATTAGCCTAAACAACCAAGCAAGCAATAAGGGTATAATCAATTTGTTGCTAACTTTCCGGAAGGCGCTTCGCTTTTCCGACCTACGTTACCCCTGTTATCTCCTTGTTGGTGGAACAGGCTGGTATCCATTTAAGTCTAGCAAGGTCGCCACGATGGGGCTCAAGGGCTTTGGTTTCTTGTACCTCTACACACCACACTACTAGGCGTGTGCCAGAGTGGCTGTGGTCTTAAACTTCAGACTCATACGTCATATATAAGTAAAGTAATAGGCGATAAAATTGTTTAAGTTTGACGACCTTGACAAAACCACCCAATTTCAACGTTTTATACATCAACCGATTAACACTGACAGGTAGCGGCTCTATGAGTAAGCCGTTACCCACAATAAGTATAGTTCAGAAGTGTAGAGATATATCCCGATGAACGGCTCGACAGGAAGCGATACTAGTGGCCTGATCGTTCGTTAGACGTTCTTGCAGCCTCATGCCGATAGTCATCCTAATAGCGTCGTTATAGATTGCTAATTCGGGCATCAATTCTGTTGCGGCCCGTTGACGCCATTCTATTTCTGATTTGATTTGTTTAATGGCCAAGTTTACTCTTTCAACTGATTTTTCAATATCAGAGGCATCCTTCTTTAAAATTCTACGAGCTTTAGATAAGTTTGACTGTACCGATGATATGTTTGTAAAGTCACTCAGCTGTCTTGACTGAGACTTAACTGCCTCAATGGCCTGTTTTGCAGTCTGGTTTTCTATGGCTGTTATCAATGCCTCTAGATCGCTTATCTTGTCCTTTAATGATTGCTCTTCACTAATCATTTTTTCCATTATTAGTATCACTTCATAGCTTTCATCGACACTGCTGCGGTATTTTCGGCTGGCTCGGTTAGTTTGTTCAACCAGTTGGTCAAACCTTTTCTTTGAATCAACCCATTGTCCTGGAATATTCTTTTGAAGTAGGTCATATCTCTTTTGTAACTGGTCTATGAGCAGTTTTTCCTTCTCAATGAGTGTCTTTGAGACCTCATATTTCACTTGATCATCCATGGTTTCGATCGCAATTTCTAATCGTTTTTGAAGGCCTAACAGCTCTTTTTCTATTTCCCTTGCTTTAAGATGAATAGGACGATACTCAATTTCATACTGTTTTAGTTGCCTTCTAGTTTGTTTAACTTCTTCTACGAGTCTAAAGCTGCTGCTAGCTTGACTATAGCTTTGTGCAAGATCGCTCTGGTAGTTTTCTGGCAGGTATGAAAGGTTGATCGACTTAATTCGGTCTATGCTGGTAACAATTGATTTTTGATTAAGGGCATAGTCTTCAAAAACTGTAATCTCAAGGCATTGCTGTAACCTCGGATTGCTCGGTGGCGGCGCAGTGTCTGAGGTTAAATATGTTTTATTAGGTAGATAGTTAACCAGTGAGGGGTAAATACCGGCAATAGTTAGGCCTAATAACTGCAGACCAATGAATGCTACTGCGCCCTTGTAAATGTGTGTGGTTTTTACACTGGGTGGTGCTACGCCACGTAAGTAAAAAAGGGCGAAACCAAAGGGGGGGGTCAGAAATGAAGTTTGAATATTTAATCCTATCATTACTCCTAACCAAACAGCTGTAATATTGGCTTGAGGGTCGGCGAGTAAAATTGGAGCAACAATTGGGACAACTACTACGGCTATTTCGATGAAATCGAGGAAAAAACCGAGGAAGAATATAACCGCCATAACTACGATAAATTGAACCCAGAAGCCGCCAGGCAAAGTCGTTAGGAAACCTTTCACGAGTTCCTCACCACCAAATGCCCTAAATGCCGTTGTTAACATTGCGGCACCGATCAAAATGATAAATACCATTGATGTTGTTTTAGCGGTTTCAGTCATTACACCGACTAGTGTGTTATCTATTTTATAGGTACGCAAAATACTCCAACCTATAGATACCAATAACGCGAGAACGGCAATGCAGGCTAACCCAACACCAAAGGCATCCCAACTATTTTGAATATTTTTAATGTTTAAATTAAAGGTTTGAGTCAACAGTATTAGAGTAAGGACTGAAATGATCGCAATGAATGCAGGAGCATAGGCACGTGGCTTTCCTTCTTTAAGTCGGTAGCTGCCCATTATCAACGCACCCACTGCACCAACGGCACCAGCCTGGTTAACGGTTGCTACACCGAGAATAATCGAGCCTAGGACGATGAAAATTAGTGTTAGTGGTGGTGTTAATGCGAGCATTATTTTGATTGCAAAGGCACGGTCATACTTACCATCAAAAGGTACTGGCGGGGCTTTTTCGGGTTGTATAATGGCTGTAATTAATATGTAGAGCATATATAAGCCAACTAATATCAATCCTGGAATAAAGGCCCCCATAAACATATCGCCGGCACTGGCAGAGACGACATCAAAATCACCGGGCATTGAGAAACTTCCGGTTGCTTCTTTAAAGTCTGCTTTACGCATGGTCGCTGCCTGGTCGGCGGCGTTAGACAGTTGATCTGCAAGAATTATTAAGACGATGGATGGTGGAATTATTTGACCTAAGGTGCCGGAAGCACAGATGGTGCCGCAAGCTAGTGATTTGGAGTAGTTATTGCGTAACATGGCTGGCAATGAAATGAGCCCCATTGCAATAACGGTTGCTCCAACAATACCGGTAGTGGCTGCGAGTAGTGCACCGACAAACACAACTGATATGCCAAGGCCGCCTGGTATCGGGCCAAACAGTTGCGCCATTGCTATAAGTAAATCTTCAGCAATTTTTGACCGTTGCAACATAATTCCCATAAATATGAATAATGGGATCGCAATCAACGTGTCGCGTTCTACGTTCCAATACAAACTCCGGAAGTTAGTGACACCCGCACTCAACCACTGATTGGGCCCCCCTAGAACAAAGTAGGCGTCAGTATCGCCCTCGAACACATAACCACTTAGAGCGGCTAAAGCAATCGTAATAATTGCCGAGCCAGGTAGAGCAAACGCGACTGGAAATCCAGAGATTAATGCGAATGCCATGGTTAAGACCAGTAAGGCCAGGAAATACATTTCCATAAATTAAGTGCTTCGCTTAGATGTAACGAGTTGTTGGTAGTCAGATTCTTCAGTGCTTTTTGAGCGCTTAATCAGTTCGTTGATATTGAACATTAGATAACTGACAAATTGTATTAACATGGATACTGCGAAGATGACTAAAAACCCCGCCATAAGATATTTGACGTACATACCATAGCCACTTTGGGATACTTCAAAACTTAGTAGTGGACTATTGATGCTATTGCCTCTGCCACCCATACCGTGCATTAATATTATCCAACACATCGGCATTCCAAGTAATAAACATCCGATTGTATTGGTCCAGGCTTTGGCTCGGCGCGACATGCCAGCATAAACCACATCGACGCGCACATGACCTTCTGATACCAGAGTGTAGGCACTGGCAAATAGAAATAAAGCGGCATACCAAAAACGTACTATGTCGCCCATATAGGCTTGCTCATAGGAAAATACGAATCGTGTGATAACAATTAGAAACTCAGACAAAACGACGAGCAATGCTAACCAGCAGAAACTAATATTTCGGAAAAAGGCGGCCATAACAAAGGATACTAGAATGAGGGGGTAGTGCACGTAACTGCCACGGAATATAGGTCTGCCAAGTTGAGTGGTTAAAGTCTCACCGGCGACAGCTTCTAGTAGTCCTTCTACGCGTAAAAATGAAATGAGCATATCGACCGAACCTACTAAAACGACCGACCAAAACGACATACGAATGATATAAGCTGAGAGTGTCGCAAAACGATAGGATTCATCATGCAGAGTACGGTTTGTAGTTTGACATACATAAATTAGTCCTAGAGCCAATATCAGCAGGTAACTGCTAAATTGGATCCAACCCAGCTTTAACTGTTCATTATCAAGCGGCTGATCTAGAGCTTCTAGTCCGATCAGTTGATAATGGGATAAAAGGTTAAAGGGTCCTGGCAGGCCCTGCCAATAAACAAGGTAGTTATTGACCAAATAGAGCAACAATGCGATCACCATTGAATAGGCGAAACAACGGCTAATAGTGGTTAAGTTAAAAAAAACGGGCATATTTTAGCGATGGGAGTTGAATTAAAAAACTAAAAAAAGTGGAGCATTAAGAATGCCCCACTTTTAATATTTCACTTGCCAAAAGCTAGAGTTCTATAGATCTAGAACCCGATTACGTTGCTGTACATAGGCTTGATCTGAAATTTTGGCCCATGCGCCGACTTCGTCACGAGAAGCGACAAAGCTCTGATGGATCTTTTTAGCCATTGCATCGTGCTGTTGGACTTCTTCGAACACTTCTTCTGCAGCTTCGCCAAAGCTGTCATAGATATCATCGCTAAAACTACGCAGTTTAACGCCCTGTTCAGAAATCAGTTTAGCGAGTGCAGCGCCATTTTTGGCGTTGTACTCAGCCATCATATATGAATTTTCCATTTCAGCTGCGGCCTGAATAATGAGTTGATCGGCTTTGCTCAGACCATCCCAAAACTTCTTGTTCATACCAAGAGACAATTGTGCGCCTGGCTCGTGCATGCCTGGGTAGTAGTAATATTTAGCCGCTTCATAGAATTTCATGAAGCTATCATTCCAGGGACCAACCCACTCAGTAGCATCGATAGCACCAGAAATAAGGTTTTCATAAATTTGGCCACCAGGCAATGAAACTGGAGACGCGCCTAGCTTAGAAATAACATCACCACCTAGACCCGGCATACGCATTTTCAAGCCTTTAAAGTCAGATGCAGAGTTCATTTCTTTGCGAAACCAGCCACCCATTTGAACGCCTGTATTACCACAGGGTAAACATTTTAAGCCATAACCAGCGGCCAACTCATCGTGTAATTCCTGACCACCACCAAATTTCATCCAAGCATTAATTTCTGTGTAAGTCATACCAAAGGGAACAGCGGTAAAATAAGCCCAACCTGGATGCTTGCCTTTCCAGTAATAATCCGCACCGTGATACATTTGCGCATTGCCTGAAGCAACTTCATCAAACGAATCAAACGCTTTAACACGTTCATTTGCTGCGAAGTAATTAACTTTCATACGACCATCGGTCATATCAGTTAAGCGTTGAGCAAATCGTTGCGCACCTGTACCCAAGCCAGGAAAATCTCGTCCCCAGGTAGAAACCATAGTGATTTCAATTTTGCCTTTGGCTATTGCTGGTGCAGAAATAGCGGCTGCACCCGTAGCAACGGCAGCTGCAACACCACCCTTTAAAATGTCACGACGTTTCATTTTTAAATCTCTCCAGTTGAATAAGCGAATTTTTTATAATTCTTAATGACCTAGATTACTGATAGATAACTCATTCGTTGCTTTATAGTTCTTCAACGCAATATCTATCGCGCCAGTATCATGGTCTTTCTAGGCTGACATTTCAAGTTATAAGGTTTGAGACAGATTTTTAGCGCAATCGAATATTGACTCTTAGGGAAGTAATTAATCATGAACGTTAATCAGCGACTCTGACTATGTTAAACAGGGTGAAGTATTATTATTAACTGCAAACGCTTGGATAACCATAACTGACCTAGATATTATCGCACTAGCGTTGGTTCCAGCCCAAAGCCCCACAGTAACGCGGTGACAACCAGCATAGCAACTAGCGCGATTAAGCCAAATGCCAAAATAGAGCTGGCATAGAGCATGCCGCGATCTTTATTAACGTCCAGTAAGATTGGTACGCCAGAAAATAGCAGCCGGACTGACAGTGCGAGTGCCAACAAGCCGACCAGGAAGTTAACCCACAACACCGGATAAAGTTCGAAGATGCCTACGAGTAACAAGGGCACGGCTGTAAAGCAGGATAAAGCCAATGCATGTTGGTAACTCACTTTGCTTTCGTAGGTTTGGGCCATCCAGCGAATTGCCAGTGCGACAGCGTTAATACCGACGATGATTGCCAGAAAGTATAGAATTGAAATAGTCGCCGCGCTAGTGCTCTTTAGTTTAATGGGGTCGCCAGCACCTAGTTGCCAACCGACCATGGTTGTTCCTATATAACCTGAAATTGGCGGTACAAACGAGAGTAAAATCATCAAGGCGATGCAGTTACTAGACCCTTCATCTAGTTTTTTCTTGATAATTTTCCAGGTTGGTTCTGGTTCAACTAGTAAACTAAAAATTTGACCAAACATAATTAACTCCTGTTTTAGTTGTTCTCAAGCGTTTGAGGATATCGTCAGAAAACGGTTTGATCCGATCTTAGGGGGGCGGAGTCACTACAAATTGATCTGAATCAATTTGTAGTGAAATGTGGACAGCTTGGCAGGCAATTGGTTTTCGATCGAGCCCTTAGGCCCGATTACGCTATAGTAATCTACGAGTGGTCTAAATGGGTTCCTTCAGTGGCAATTAGGCCAGTTTGAACTTCACAATCAAAATCGGTAACAACATCAAGTTTGCAATCAAAGCTGTGGTCATCGCCAATCCTGATAGTAATCCAAAGTAAATCGTCGGTATGAAATTCGACAGCGCAAGTATCGAGAAGCCAAGTACAACCGTTACCGTTGTGTAATATAGCGCATGGCCAATACTATTATGGCTACGTTTTACAGCAGCCCAGTAATCCTGGTCGATGGCATATTCTTCTCGAAAACGGTGTACGTAATGAATCGAATCATCAACACCAATGCCAATACTGATGGCCGAAATAGTGATCGTCATAATATCTAACGGGATTCCGATCCAACCCATGAGTCCGAGTATGAGCCCTGCCGCGACCATGTTGGGGACAATAGTTGCAATGGATAGGCGGACGGCTCTAAACAAAATGGTAAACATGATAAGTATGGCGATAAAGACAGCGCCAATAGTGAGAATCTGAGATTTAAAAAGACTTTGCAGCAGGTTGTTATAAAGTACCGCCATACCCGAGATGTTCACCTGAGCTGGTTGTAGCCCTAGTTCATCGACCAGATGTGTTCGGATGGTATCAATTAGCTGCTGGCGTTTGAGGTTTTTGTCCGATTCATAAATACGAATACTAAATCGCAGTTGGTTTCCATCTTCTGACAAATAAGGCGTGATGAGCGACTGCCTGACACTGTCGGGCAAACGTTTGTAAACGACCGCTAGCTTGAAGTCATCGAAGGGTTCGCCCTGATTCAAAGTTTGTAGCATGCGCATACCGGTGTCGATGGACAATACCTTCCCTGTCTCGGGTAAGCTTTCGAGATAAGCATGAATTTCTGCTATATCGAGTAAGCCATTGCTATTGAACCAGTAGCTAGATGAGGTGATATCTGCTGAATCTTCATCGCCAAAATCATCGTCTTCAAAAAAATCATCGTCACTGGAGAACGCTTCTTCGGTGTTATCAAGGTTTGCTTTATCAAATACAGGTGCATCAATAATAATATCCATCGGTGTCGTTCCACCTAGTTTTTCATCGATTAGGCTCATGCCCTGGAAGATCTCGGTGTCTTCTTTGTAATAGTCAATGAAACGATTTTCGACCGATAATTGAGGTAAGCCTGCCAAGCCGATGCCTGCAATGATAATGAATAACAATAAGGTGGCTTTACTATAATGTTGAATAAACTCGGCAATCGAGACCATGATGGTTGCGGTGAACTCGCCCGTCGAGTCGTGTTTTTGTTTTGGCAATAACATCAGTGCTGCGGGGAACAGGGTGAAAGCAAGTACAAACGATATTGAAATACCGATCACCATCATCCAACCAAAATCAATCACTGGGCGTATGCCACTAACCAATAACGAGCCAAAAGCGACCATCGTTGTGACGGCGGTGTAAACACAGGGTAAAAATTTACTGCGGACTGTTTCGCTGACCAGTTCAAATTGAGAGGCATCGGGTATCTGGTCCGACACTTCTCGATAACGCACGATTAAATGAATCACGAGTGACAGCGTGATAATTAGCAATAGTGAAATAAAATTGGAGGAGACCACAGTGACAGGCCAGTGCATCAAGCCCAGATAACCCATCATCACCAATGCACTAGTGACGCAAGCCACTAGTGGCAGAATAACCCAGCGGACCGACCGGAAAGATACGATCAGAATGAGAATAATAAAGGCTACAACACCCACACCGAATACTTTTAAATCGCTGCGAATATAATCGATTGAGTCGCTCACAATCATTGGTACGCCACCTAAAAAAAGCTTGGCCTGATCACGGTGTAAATCCATCACCGCACGTACTTGTTTGATGGTTTCGTCCTGACGTAGATTGGCAGCCAGGTTGAGTTGTTTGATTTGATTAGTGATGGTTTGAATCTGACGCTTGTGTTCATCACTTAAAGGCTGATTCTCATAAAGTTTGTCGCGCGCCAGGTTGAGTCTGAAAAGCTCGCCATCTGATTGAAGATTAACCTGTAATGCGGTGGTATCACCCTGGTCACTCACCAGCAGATTTTTATACAGCGGACTGGTTGTCATTTCGATCTTTGCTAGCGCGATATCGACATCACCACTTTCGAGTGTTCTGATCTGTTCTGCGATTTCTGTCAGTGTTACTGGCGGGCTGCTAACAAGCGGAACATCCAGCATGCTGACAACAGATTTAACATGATCAACTGCTTTTAACTGGTCTCGCAATGCTGCAATATCAGTTAGCGTGTTAGCGCTAAATAGTGGGTTTTTGGGACTATAAGTAACAATCAAAAACTCTTCAGAGCCATAGTTTTTGGCAATAGACCGAAAGTACTTTAGTGCTTCGTCATTCTCTAAAATCAGAGAGTCTGACGAAGCGTCTAGTTCGAAGTCGGGCGTGTGAGCAATAAAAAAGCCAGATACCAAAGCGACGACGATAAGCGTCGCTATAGGACTATTAAGCACCAATCGGTTGAAGAGGTTGTTTAAAAAATGCGCCATGTTCCTTTCCGTTTATTGCTTAGGTAACTGTTACTGAGACGATGACTACTTTTGCTTCGCCCAGCTATCGCGCAAGGTCATCGTGCGATTGAATACCGGTTGCTCATTACTGGAGTCGGTATCACTAATGAAATAGCCTAATCGTTCGAATTGATAAGCCAATGCATTACCGGTGACTTCGACAGCCGGCTCAAGTTTGGCGTTTTCGACGATCACTCTCGACTCTGGATTCAAGGTTGGAATGAAATCATCTTCTGCGGCTGGATTAGCTGTGAGGAACAGACGATCTAACAGGTTAACCCTGGCGTTAACCGCATGTTTCGCACTCACCCAGTGGATGGTGCCTTTTACCTTTCGACCATCGGCTGACTTTCCACCACGACTGTCTGGGTCGTAGGTACAAATCACCGAGTGGATACTGCCATCCGCATTTTTAATCACTTCCTTACAAGTGACGTAATAAGCGAAACGCAGACGAACCTCGCGCCCAACCGTGAGTCGGAAAAACTTCTTTGGCGCATCGTCCATATAATCATCCTGCTCGATATATAACTCACCTGAAAAAGGAATTTCGCGAGTACCATATTCAGGGTTTTGTGGATGATTGCTGCCGGTGACCATTTCTTCTTGATCTTCAGGATAGTTTTCGATAATTAATTTAATCGGGTTGATTACCCCCATACGTCTTTCGGCCCGAGTATTTAAGTCCTCGCGTAGGGCGTTTTCAAGCACGGCCATTTCAATCGTACTGTCTTTTTTAGTCATGCCGATCATGCGGCAAAATTCAATAATCGATTCGGGTGTAAAACCACGTCGACGCATGCCAGAGATAGTGAGCATGCGTGGGTCGTCCCAACTGTCGACATGTCCATCGGTCACCAAAAGATTTAGCTTACGTTTGCTGGTCAGTGAGTATTCTAATTGTAGGCGAGCGAATTCAATTTGACGCGGATGGCAGGGTGGATCGAGTTTGTCCAGTATCCAGTCATACAGCGGACGGTGATCCATGAACTCAAGCGTACACAGTGAATGGGTCACGCCTTCTATGGCATCTGATAATCCATGGGTGAAGTCATACAATGGGTAGATGCACCAAGTATCACCGGTATTATGGTGAGTCACATGTCGTATGCGATAAATGACCGGGTCTCGCATATTAATATTACCCGACGCGAGATCAATCTTAGCGCGCAAGACATGCTCGCCATCCGCAAACTCGCCGGCTTTCATTTGTTCGAATAAGGCCAGGTTCTCTTCAGGTAAACGATCACGATAAGGGCCTGCAATACCAGGTTCAGTCAAGGTGCCACGGTTGCTTCTAATGTCTTCGGCGTTTTGACTATCAACATAGGCATCGCCTTGTTTGATAAGCTGCACCGCATAGTCGTAAAGTTGGCCAAAGTAATCCGAAGCATGCGGGTTCGAATGCCAGCTAAAACCTAGCCATTCAACATCGCGCCTAATCGCATTAATGTATTCGACGCTTTCCTTCTCAGGATTGGTATCGTCAAAACGCAGATTACAATGTCCACCATACTCAATAGCAGTGCCAAAGTTCAGGCAAATCGACTTTGCATGGCCGATGTGTAAATAACCGTTTGGCTCAGGTGGGAAGCGAGTAATGACCTTGCTGGTTTTATGATCAGCAATGTCGGCATTAATGGCGTCGCGGATAAAATTGGAAGTGTCGGCATCGACAATGCTGGCGTCAGACATGTGTAAGGGTTCGGCGATAAAAATAAAGTACGCATTTTACATGATCTATCGAGAAAGCTGAATGACAATGCGTCTTTCTCATGGGGAAATTGTTGGCACAACGTATAGGTAAAGCGATTTTACAGGGTCTATGTGTGGCAAGTAGTTTTTTGGCGTGGATAAAATGACTGCTTGTCCATCATAAAACGGTTCAATTTTTGTCCAAACCTGACTCCAGTTGAAGGTAAATGGTGTCGTGAAACTCTTTTGTCTGTGTGGTTAACCAGTTGATAAATATGCCGAGCTGAGGGCTATCGAGTCCCTCGTGTTTGTGCACCATGTAATAGGCATATCGAGACTTTATCCCCTTGTTTAGTGGGCATACCAAGGCACCTTTGTCGATATCATCTGCTGCCAATATGAGACTGCTCAATGCAATGCCCTGACCTTGCTTTGCTGCCTGAAGCATGAGCGAAGGATTGGTGAAATTGGGGCCAGCAATGGGATTGATTTCGGGTTGGCCGACGCTGGCGAACCAGGTTTGCCAGGTTTCCCTTTGTTCGCCGTGTAGCAATGTATAGTCAACAAAGTCCTCGGCACTGATATCGTCCTGCGCCATTAATGGAAAGTCCGGGGCACACAGCGGTACGAGCGTGTCTGGTAGAAGTTTGGTACTGGACATTCCTGGCCAGCGACCTCGACCATAGAGGATCCCAACGTGTACCTCTGCCAGATCCAGATCTGGTTCACCATCAGTGGTGTATAACCAAATATCAGTATCGCGATGATGATCACGAAAATGATTTAATCGAGGCACCAGCCATTGTGACGCGAAAGCGGATGTGGTGTGAACGATCAGCTGATTAGGTTTCTTATATTGCTCTAACCGCTTTAATCCGTCTTCGAGAATATTAAGGCATTCTTCTGTTGTCTCCAGTAAATCGATACCTGCATCCGATAAAACCACTCTGCGATTAATACGGATAAATAACGGCTGCTCAAGGTAATTCTCTAACGTCTTAATTTGGTGGCTAATCGCCGACTGAGTCATATTAAGTTCGGCGGCCGCTTTGGAGAAACTATTCAGGCGAGCGGCGGCCTCAAATCCACGTAGACAATTAAGTGGTGGCCATTTGTGAGAAGTTATCATGAGTAATATCGATCAATTTAATAAAAATAAGTCGTTTTTCATTGAAAAGGCTAATGCAATATAGTTCAATTACTCAATTATAAGTAGAAAATACTCGAAAATAAAATAATTTGCATGAGTAAAGTTGTTGTATTTAAAATTTAATAGACCAACTAGATTGATCAGTAAGGAGAGAAATCAATGGCTTTTAAAGACCACGATTTAGCGGCTAAATAACTACATATGACTTCACGCCGTCACGGACTTTAACTGTTAGTCGGCGCGAGGAAGACCTTTTTATTCGCTTCGCCATTTAGAATGGCCTATGCACAATTGCTGGGGGGTATTGAAATCACTGGCGGTGGTGAAATACATTGCATCACTCAGCAAGTCCCTTCCATATCCTAACAAATAAATATACTGGAGTTAAACTCATGTCAAAAATTGATCTTATTGCGAATACACCTGCAGCGCAGGATTTTTATATGCCAGGCGAGTGGGAAAAACACGAACGGTGCTGGATGGTCTGGCCAACCAGGCACGCCCAATGGGATGACCTTGAAGCTGTTGAGCTTAGTTACGCCGATGTGGCGAATACCATTGCTAAGTTTGAACCTGTCACTATGGTAATTGCACCTGGTGACCACGACCGGGTCAGAGCCCTGTGTAACGATTCGGTCAGCTTATTAGAGTTACCAATTGATGACTCATGGATGCGAGATGTAGGTCCTAGCTTTCTGAAGCACAAAGATACTGGCATGGTTGCTGGTACTGACTGGCGGTTTAACTGCTGGGGTGGCTATACATCTGGTTATGGTGAAGATGCACAGATTGCTGCTCGTGTACTTAATCATTTAGATATGCCCGCTTATCGCTCGAGTCTGGTGATGGAAGGTGGTGCTTTACATGTGGATGGCGAAGGCACACTAGTAACGACTGAGTCAGTCGTATTGAATCAAAACCGCAACTGGGGAATGGATAAAGAGCAGGCTGAAATTGAACTGTGTCGAGCGACAGGTGCCACGAAAGTCATTTGGTTGCCAGGTGATCTCGAATCTGAAACCAATGATATGACTGACGGTCATGTTGATGGCATTATGTGTTTCGTAAAACCGGGTGTTGTCATGGTTGAACGGGATATTTCTGGCAATAAAGTAACTGCCGAACTTGATCGTGAAAATCGGCTAGCCCTAGAATTGGCAACTGATGCGAAAGGTCGCCGGTTAGAAATCATCGATATCGAAGTTGATCATAGTGACATTGGTGAAGGTTTTGAGTTATTTTGTAGCAGCTATATAAATTTTTACCTGCCTAATGGGGGTGTCGTTATGCCTTGTTATGGTGTGGAAAGTGATCAACAGGTTAGACAGTTCTTGGCTAAAGTTTTTCCTGATCGACAAGTTGAAATGGTAGATATCAATGCAATTGCGCCAGGTGGTGGAGGCATTCATTGCATAACACAGCAACAACCAGCTTAAACTTAGAAAAAGAGTCTAAAAATGAGTGACAAAAAGATGGTAACAGTCGCAGCCACGCAAATGACCTGTAGCTGGGATATGGAAAAAAATATTAAATGTGCCGAACAGATGGTCCGCGAGGCGGCATCAAAAGGCGCACAAATTATTTTGATACAGGAATTGTTTGAAACCCCTTACTTTTGTATAGAGCAATCATTCAAACATCTGGAGTTGGCAACGACAGTAGAAGACAGTCGAGTTATCAAACACATGGCTAATCTCGCGAAAGAACTATCAGTCGTTTTACCGGTTAGCTGGTTTGAGCGTGCTGGTAATGCATTCTTTAATTCACTGGCGATGATAGACGCTGATGGGTCTGTTATGGGTGTCTATCGCAAAACACATATTCCCAATGCGATTGGTTATCAGGAGAAGCAATATTTTAGTCCTGGGGACACTGGTTTTAAAGTATGGGATACGCACTATGCAAAAGTAGGCATTGGAATATGTTGGGATCAATGGTTCCCTGAAACTGCTCGCTGTATGGCGTTGCAGGGGGCTGAAATATTGATGTATCCAACTGCAATTGGTTCTGAGCCAGGCAACGAGTCTGCGATGGATTCGATGGCGCATTGGCAAAATGTGATGTGTGGGCATGCAGGCGCAAATATTATGCCAGTGATTGCTTCCAATCGCATAGGCACAGAGAAAGCCACGACTAATGATATGGAGATGACATTTTATGGGTCGTCTTTTATCTCCGATGCTTTTGGCAATAAAGTGGAAATTGCTGACAGGTCATCGCAATCAATACTAATACACAGTTTTGATCTGGCAGAGATTAAATCTTATCGAGAAACCTGGGGTGTTTATCGTGATCGAAGACCGGATCAATATGGTGCAATCACAACGTTGGATGGCAAGGTATAAAATTCATGCTGCTGTCGGGTTTTCCCTCCGTGGGACGGTTGAAAACATTAAAGTATCTGTTAGTTAGTTTAACGCTTGCTACACCGTCTGTAGCCGTTAATGCTGCTGATTTGATAATTTCCAATGCTCAAATTTATACAGTGAATCAGGCGCAACCTGAGGCGCATGCGGTAGTTGTTGCTGACGGGAAAATTGTGTTTGTTGGCGATAACAAGCAAGCCCTGGATTGGGCTTCGCCTGAGACAGAAATAATCGATGCTGACG
Source organism: uncultured Acidimicrobiia bacterium (assembly GCA_964195315.1). GTDB lineage: Bacteria > Pseudomonadota > Gammaproteobacteria. Next base: position 14,485 of record CAXMOZ010000073.1, read on the forward strand.
GTATGATGTTATTGCCTGGTTTTATCGACACCCACAATCATATATTTGAAGGTGCCTCAGAAGCCGGTGGTAATTGCCTGCTATCTCCAGTGAAAACACTGAAAGGTCAAAGATCGGAACTACAGGCCTGTAAAAACGGTATCAAAAAAGCAGGTGAGTGGCTTATAGGGTATGGACATCAACTGGATGCTCTTTGGGGAAATAGTAAGAACTTGAATCCACGAAATCACCTCGATAAGTGGTTTCCTGATAACCCTGTCATTATTATGGAGGAGTCATCGCATTCGATGATGGCAAATTCTTTAGCACTCAATAAAGCGGGCATAAATAAAAATTCTGAACACCCCCAAGGTGGTCGGATAATGTTTTCTCAAGACGGTGAACCCAACGGTGTGTTGTTTGATAATGCGGGTGATATTGTTATGGAGCTTGCCTGGAACAGTTTAAGTAATAATTTCCAGGTGAGTTACGACGGTCTGCTTGCCGGTATGGATGCAGCGGTCAGCAACGGTATCACCACAATAGGTGATGGTCGACTGTATTGGCGAAGAGGCTGGTATGAGGTTTGGCAGGAAGCCAGCAAAAATGATGCGCTTATTGTTCGCACTTCACTCCGACCCTGGATATATCCCGACGTTCCACTAGATCAACAAATTAACTACCTGCGCGGTATTGCTAGTTCGGATAAAAATAATCTGCTAGTTGTTGATCAAGTGAAAATGTATATCGATGGGGTTATGCATTTTGGGACGGCCAAAGTGTTAAAACCCTATAAATGGAGCTGGCAGGACTATCTTCCTTATGGCCTTAACTACATTTCACCAAAGGCTTTACCCGGTCTGCTAAAAGACCTGGATAAAATTGGCTTCGGCGCACACGTGCATGCAATTGGTGATGGCGGTGTAAGAGAAACACTAGATGCCATCCAGACCGCAAGGCATCAGGAGTCAAAACGGATATACAGTATGACTCATCTTGAAATGGTCGACGTCAGCGATTTTAACCGATTTCAGGCGCTGGATGTGCATACAGACTTTCAGGCAGGTGCGGACTATTTTGCTGACACTCAATGGGCGAGTTTTTATGTTGGAAGAAATAGGGCGAGACGAATGATGCCAATGCGAGAAATTTATGAAACAGGTGCCAACGTCACTTTTAGTAGTGACTGGACTGTCAACTCTATTAATCCGCTGGTCGCTATTGCTAATTCAGTCAGGTTGAAAAAATCGAAGGGGCTTCCCAATATTCACGCAGCAATTCGAGCGGCAACTATTAATGGTGCACGCGCTTTAGGACTTGAGTCAGTGACAGGTTCTATCGAGATAGGAAAATCTGCTGATTTTATATTGCTTGATAGAAACATTGTTAGAGCCAAACCTAACCAGATAGAATCGACTGAGGTGATAATGACAATTCTTCAGGGTGAGAAAGTTTTCAGTCATTAGACGTCTGTTGGACTTAGGGTTTCAAATTTTGTGGTGGATATGAAAAATGATAGCAAATAATTATGGCGTTAGACGAGTTCGTATTGATGAACGGGCCGAGTGGGAAAAGTTGTGGTTCGCTTACCTAACCTTTTATAAGACAGAGCTGGCTGAACCACTCACTGATTTGCTCTGGCAAAGAATTCACGATTGCCAACATGAGACTCGATGTTATGTGATTGAAAACCACAGCACTTCCGACCTGGTTGGTCTAGCGCATTATTTTCCGCATACCGATACTTGGGCAGCCTTGCCAGTCGTCTATCTGAATGATCTATTTGTTCATCCCGATTGCAGAGGGTCGGGGTTAGGCAGGACATTGATTCATCAGATAATTGAAGATGCAAAGGCGAATGGCTGGGGTGAAATATATTGGCATACGGCCGAAAAGAATAATGATGCACGAATACTGTATGACAAGGTAACCGGTGGTGCAGATGGTTTTGTTAGTTATCGAATGGACATTGATCAAAGCGACAATTGATTACCGCAATCACACGTAAGCACTAATAGGCCTGTATTTATTAGATGTCTTAACAGAAGGAACACATGCCATAGAACAGCTTGATACCCGAACTTTGAGTCTCTAACCCAGTAAATAGCCTAAGATTTTATCGTGATGTGCTTGGATTCAAAGTGGAGGATAAGAACCGCAAAACCGCTTTGCCTATCTGCTTCGCTTTGCAGAGAAGCTTGGAGTGAAGGCCGCACCCACAGGTTGAACGAGCTATTCCATACCTACACTATTGGCCTGGGTAATGAACAATAAAGATTACCCGACAAGGTGAACTCATGCCTTTTCGGGGTATCATAAAGTATTATTCTCAGATTTAATTTCAGACTATGAATACCAACTCAGCAGCCACTGGCGACAATCCAATTTGTTTTCAGCACTACCGTGATTTACCCGCAGAAATGTTTGCTGAATCCATGCCCGCACCCTCGGCAGCCCCGACACTCATCGAACTCAATATAAACCTACTCGATCAACTAGGTATCGATTCGAGCTGGTTTAGCAGTCGACAAGCTCTGTCATTGCTATCGGGAAATAGCATCAATGAAACTAACCGCCCAATTGCGCTAGCTTATTCGGGTCATCAGTTTGGAAATTGGTCACCTGCATTGGGTGATGGTCGAGCGCATATGCTGGGGCAGGTGAAGACTGGCGAGGACAAATATCTCGATTTACAATTAAAAGGATCGGGTCGGACTCAGTTTTCGCGGGGTGGCGATGGTCGAGCGACATTGGGTTCGGTGATACGGGAATACCTGTTGAGCGAAGCGATGGCAGGTTTAGGCATTTCAACCACGCGTTCGATTGCTATGTTGGCGACTGGAGAGGCCGTCGCTAGAGAGCAACTGAATCCAGGTGCTATTTTAGTGCGTTCGGCAGAGAGCCATTTGCGCGTGGGCAGTTTTCAATTTGCCTATGCTCAATCGGCTGTCATTGGTGTAAAAGCGTTAGCTGACTTTACCATTGCGCGACATTTTCCAGAATTGGAGCAAGCGCAATCTAAATATCTTGATTTACTGTCCGCAATTGGCAAAAGACAGGCGGCCCTAATTGCCGATTGGATGCTAGTTGGTTTTATCCACGGTGTGATGAATACCGATAACGTGTCAATTATTGGTGAAACCATCGACTTCGGTCCCTGTGCTTTTATGGACGAATACAATCCACAAAAAGTATTTAGTTCAATTGATGTTCAGGGCCGTTACGCCTGGGATCAACAGCCGACGATTGGGCAATGGAATTTAACCCGATTGGCCGAGACCTTGTTACCGCTATTTGACGATAATGAGGGGAAGTCAATTGAAATGGCGCAGCAGAGACTAGCTGGATTTATGCCGGAGTTTCAACAACATTTCCAAACAGGATTGAAACATAAGTTTGGCTTTTCAGAAGGTAATGATCAAACCAGGCAATGTACAGCTGACCTGTTAGAAGCAATGGAGCAAGACGGTGTCGACTTCACTGTGTTCTTCAGTAGTCTTACAAGGGTGGCAAAAGGTGAATCGGAGCAAGTGGTTACCCATTTGTTTAATGATTCAGAGTTAGCTTTGGAGTTAATCGTGCAATGGCAGGTGCTGCGGGCAAAAGATAGTGATACCTTATTATTGATGCAACAGGCAAACCCGGCCGTCATTGCGCGTAATCATCAAGTGCAACTCGCCATCGAAGCTGCGGTTGAGGATGATGATTTCGAACCCTTTAGACGATTATGTCGGGTATTAGCCAATCCTTATAAGGTCGACCCAGCTGACCACGAACTGATGACAGCGCCAAAGTCTGAACAAAGAGTGACAGAAACATTTTGTGGCACTTAATGAGTGTTGTTAAGGTCAGACTTACTCGTTACTAGAAAGTGTATAAATAAACAGGAGATATGATGACTGAATCTAAAGTTGACCGAGCTGTTCTAGCCGGTGGTTGTTTTTGGGGTATGCAGGATTTAATCCGAAAAATACCCGGTGTTTTATCGTCACGTGTCGGCTATAGCGGTGGGGATGTACCCAATGCCACTTATCGAAGCCACGGTACGCACGCAGAAGCGATAGAAATTACATTTGATCCCAGTGTGCTGAGTTATCGACAGATACTAGAGTTTTTCTTCCAGATCCACGATCCATCGACGTCAAATCAACAAGGTAATGATTGCGGTCCATCGTATCGATCGGCTATCTATTACACCAGCGACGCACAGCGTCAAATTGCAATAGATACTATTGTCGATGTCGATGCGTCAGACTTGTGGCCAGCAAAGGTAGTCACCGAAGTTGAGCCAGCTAGTGATTTTTGGGTGGCAGAAACAGAGCATCAAGATTATTTAGAGCATGTCCCGAATGGCTATACCTGCCACTTCATCCGCCCAAACTGGAAGCTGCCTGAGCGAGAAATGTCGTAGGCTGGGTTCGAGACTCACGCCAGCCTAGCTTTATAACAGATGATTGTTTTAAAGCGGCTTAACCCAGTCAGTCACCTTGCCTGATAAGTCATGCATGCCTCGATCTGGCATTTTCACTTTCGGCGTGCCGAGATAAATAAAGCCAATAATCTTCTCAGAGTCTGCCAAGCCAAGTGGTTTGCAAACATTGTCATCGAAGGCATTGCCGCCTGTGAGCCAGATCGACCCAAACCCGAGTGCATTACTGGCAAGCATCATGTTATTGGCAACAGCGCCAGTGCAGAGGATTTGCTCAATCTCTGGGACTTTCGGGTCATCTTGCAAGCAAGCGACAAGCACGACGATGAGCGGAGAGCGCAGTGGCTTTTGCCTCTGTTTGTTGAGGTAATCGTCGTCAACATCGGGTTTGCGTATTTTTACCGCATTAACAAAAACCTCGGATAAAGCCTGACGGGCTTCTCCTCTTATAGTGATGAACCGATAAGGTCGCAGATGCCTGTGGTCGGGTGCATTCATGGCGGCCTTAAAAATTTGTGCGAGCTGCTCATCATTGGGCGCAGGCTCAATCAGCAAATTAGCAGGCGTCGAGACTCGATCTAGAAATTGAAGCAGATTTAAATTCGTCATGGATTAGTGGTCATTGGTTATTGCGCTGTTCGAAGTATTTACTGCCCCTATTATGCTTGTCTATTATATAGGCAATCTCGCTCGTTGATTTAAAATAAAATGCTACACTCCGATTTTTAATTTAACCGTCCTTCTGTGTATTTATGATTCGATATCAGATCACTAGCAATAACCCTGTGACACATTATTTTGACGTCACTATTCAAATCGATAAGCCTGACCCAAAAGGCCAGCTATTGCGCTTACCTAACTGGCTACCGGGCAGTTATATGATTCGGGATTTTTCTCGCAATATCATCGACCTGTCCGCGCGTTCAACGGCTGGAGAAGTGCGAATCACGCAGCAGGATAAATCAAACTGGACTGTCGAAGGCACTACCGATTCTCTCAATACGGAAGCGATCACTATCGGATATAAAGTGTATGCGAAAGACTTGTCAGTACGGGGCGCTCATCTTGATCATAGTCACGGTTATTACAACGGGTCGAGCGTTTTCCTTGAAGTGGTAGGGCAGTCAGATTTGCCTTGTGAAATATTGATTACAAAGCCTCCAGTCGTGCAATGCCAAAACTGGCAGGTAGCAACTTCATTACCATTTAAAGGCAAAACACGATTTGAATTCGGCTTATTTGAAGCACAGGACTACGACGAACTTATCGATCATCCGGTTGAAATGGGCGAATTTGCTTGTATCAGCTTCGAGGCCTGTGGCGTGCCGCACGATGTTATTTTAACCGGGCGCTACCAATGCGATGAGGAAAGGCTCAAGCAAGATCTGACTAAAATTTGTGAGCATCATATTCGATTCTTCGGCGAGCCAGCGCCGATGGATTATTACCAGTTCCAGGTTATCGTGGTTGGTGACGGTTATGGCGGGTTAGAGCATCGGGCCAGCACTAGCCTGATGTGCGCTCGTGACAGCTTACCCCTGCCAGGTCAAACCCTGATAAGCGAAATGAGTGACAAATATCGTGATTTCCTCGGTTTGTGCAGCCATGAGTATTTTCATACATGGAATGTAAAGCGTATTAAGCCGGCCGTTTACCAACCGTATGATTTGCAGCAAGAAGTCTATACCGACTTGCTTTGGGCCTTTGAAGGTATCACTTCTTATTATGACGATCTAGCTTTACTGCGCTGTGGTTTGATCGATGAAGTGGCTTACCTGGAATTGCTGTCTCAAACCATCACCCGAGTGGAAAGAGGTCTGGGCCGTACTCGGCAATCAGCAGCTGAGTCTAGCTTTAATACCTGGACAAAATTCTATAAGCAGGACGAAAACGCACAGAATGCGATTGTCAGCTACTATGCAAAAGGTTGTTTAATCGCGCTATGTATTGACTTGCAAATGCGCACGCAAAGCCAGTCGACTATCAGTCTTGACAATGTGATGTTGCAACTATGGCAGACAACGCGCGATACCGGTAAGGGGGTTGAAGTCGATACTATCCAGGCGCTGATTGGCTCTCTGGTTGGTAGTGAGATAGAGCTGGGCTTGGAAGACATGATCTATGGTCGGACGGACTTGCCGTTAGCTCAATTGTTATTGAACTTCGGCGTATCTTTCAATCGACAGCGAGCTAGTGGGCAAGCCGACAAGGGCGGAAAATTACAGGCTCCTGATTCACCTCAGGTTACACCTCAAGTTGATTTGGGCTGTTTTCTGCAAGAGCGTGACGGTGGTTTGCAGTTAATGCGAGTGGTCGAAAATGGTTCTGCTCAAATGGCAGGGTTGGCCGCGGGTGATGTCATTATTGCGGTCAATGGTTTAAAACTGAACCTGGCTCAGACAGAACAACAGCTCAAACTCGCAAATGCCGATGATGTCTGGAACATTCACGTCTTTCGTCGCGACGAGTTAAACGAATTCGAGGTGACATTGCAAACATCGGCAGAGACGACCATAGCGCTCCGAATCGACGATCCAGAGCAAGCACAAAAATGGCTGGCTGCTCAGTAGCAATGGATATAACGTCAGTCAGTCATTGGGTTCGTCAGCTATGTGGTTCAGCAGCGCTGGACTTGAGTGCAGTGGGTGAGCATCAGGCTGATTTGCTGGCAACAATTGACGAGCTTGGTTTGGAAACTAAAATCGACGGGCAAATGCTGAGGCTGATAAAGCGCATTGAAATGCTTGATGTTGATTTGTTACAGCTCAAGCTGTCACAGCGAGGCCTGGAAACCGAATGCCAGTATCGTCTGGAAACCAAGTCAACTAACCTCGACGTGTTGGCTATTCGTGATAAGCAAGCATCGCAAAAGGAAATAATCAGCATTGCCACCTGCGAAAAACAAACTCATGGCAAAGGCCGACGCGGCAATCACTGGGTTTCGCCATTTGGTCGGAATATCTACTGCACGGTTGGTGTATTAAAATCCATAAAACCAGCTAATTTAGGGTTGCTGAGTATTGTCACCGGATTGGCAATATGCAAAGCGCTGACCAATTTGGGCTATGAAAAGATCCAGCTAAAATGGCCAAATGACTTATATCATCAAGGTGAAAAATTGGGCGGAATACTGATTGAATCTCGTCCCGTAACGAATGAACAATACTTTCTGGCGATTGGTTTTGGTATTAATGTCGATATGAACAATGAGGAGCTAGCGGCCATTGAGCAGGCTGTTACCTGCTTGAGTCTGATTGGTAGCAAGGCCGTAACACGCAATCAAATATTATTAGAAACCGTGAGTCAGGTGTTACAAGATATTGAGGCCTTTAGTGATGAAACTATTCCACAGTTGGTTAAGACATTTGATGCCATTGATGCATTCAAGGGCATGCCGGTGAACGTTCTATCATCGGGTCAAACCATCGTGGGCACCAATGCTGGCATTGCACAAACCGGGCAGTTACAGGTGGAAACAGC
>CAXMOZ010000074.1:0-45933 GCA_964195315.1 uncultured Acidimicrobiia bacterium
AGCGTAACGGGCAACAAATTTTGCAGTAAATCAATGAATCCAACACCACTATCAGGCTGAAATATAAAGAGACTGAAAAAATACATGTTCGCCACCGAATGCTCAAAGCCAAGTACCACAAAAGCTGAAATAGGGAAGATGATCGCCATGATTTTCCCCGATACCGTATGCGCTGCCATGCTCAACCAAATAGCCAGACAAACCAAAGCATTACACAGCACAGCGCTGCTAAATGCCTGTACAAAATCGAGACCAACCTTATGGTTTACGATAGCCAGTGCGTTAGCACGAACCGCGCCATCAGCAAGATCAAGTGTGCCTGAAAAAGTCACAACATAGGCAGCGAAACTAGCACCGACGAAATTAGCACAATAAACAATAAGCCAATTACGCATTAGTTTTTTACTAGAAACATCTCTTTGTGCCCAGGCTATGACGATTAAATTATTGCCCGTAAAGAGTTCTGCCCCAGCAACGATAACCAGAATAAGCCCAAGACTAAAAACGATGCCGCCAACTAGTCTGGTTGGCCCAAAACCAAGTGAACTACCGGTAATAACCACCGTGTAAAACATCGCGCCAAAGGCGATAAATATGCCTGCGAGTATGCCTAAAGTAACAAGTGACAGAAAAGCCATATCTGCCTTCTTTACACCCAGGCTATTCACTCGAATCGCTATTTCAGCGGGCGCATAGGCATCGATTGACGATGGTTTATTTACTTCTATTTCACTTTGCACGTTAACGCCCTAATCAGCTTTTAGTTGACCCATATAGAATGGCATTACCTGACTACCCGACTTTGATCTGGGGCAAGTTGACCCACTTTGCTTTAGAAATAGACGACCTAGTGACACAGGTCAAATACTTGTTTGGTTAATCACAGGATACTACTAGCGAAAATTCAATAGAGGGAGCAAAACGGGTGAAACTTAATGTTGGGAAAATAGACAGAACCATCAGAATTCTAGTAGGAATTGTCGCCATCTGCGCAGGTTACTATTTCGGAAACTGGTGGGGAGGCATTGGATTGGTATTAATCGTTACTGGTCTTATACGTACTTGCCCAGCGTATTCTTTAATGAAAATTAGTAGTACTTCAAAACCTTAGCATTTCGGCCATTAATAATAATGGGTTTATCAGGATAGTTGTGCTTTCCTGCATTAATTCGATTATTTATGTCATCCTTTCAAACAGTGCCGTCGGGCATTGGCGTAGACTTGTTTATAGTGCCGAATTTTGCGTTATCGGTGTGGTGAGGCACGAACCCGCGCATCTGGCCCGTTTCCCCGCCCAACCAACGTTCCCTCACTAGTGTGACATCAACACAGGCAAGGTCATGTGCTGTAATAAATTTCGCGTTACGCCGCCAAGGATCAACTCTCTGAACCGGGAATGCCCATAGGCACCCATGACTAGTAAGTCGGCCCCGAAGTCACTGGCGTGAGATAAGATTAAATCGCCAGCACTTATGTTCTCTGCATGCAGACTCTTTGCAGTCGCTTTAACGCCATGACGAGCGAGATGTAAGCTAATATCGATAGCGGGAATATCGCCTTCATCGAGGGTCGCTTTAGCTGAATTTATCGTCATCACTTCGATCTGATCTGCGGCTTTCAGAAAGGGCATCGCATCGTTTACCGCGCGTGCTGCCGAATGACTACCATCCCAGGCGACCAGGATACGATTCGCAGGTTTGGCGACTGCACCAATATAAGGCACCACCAAAGCAGGCCTGCCCAGACTGATGACCAAATCATCAGCGAGACCGGTAAACAGGGCATCATCCCATTCAGGGTTAGTCTGGCCAAGCACTACTAAGTCAAAGTATCGACCGTGACTATTAAGATGGTAGGCTGCGTCTCCCTCCTCTGCACGCCACTCAATATCAATATCTGACGCCTTAGTCACATTTTCAAATTTTTGCTGAGTCGCGCGAGCTTCGTCCCACTCTCTCTCATTGGTTTGCTGAATAATGCCCGGGTCCATCGACATACCAGCATAGGCGTGTACTGTATACCTCGGAACGATGTAAAGGGCCGTCAAGTGGGCTTTGCTACTTTGCGCTAGCGCAATGGCGTAATTTAAACGCGACTCGAAAGCATCGCTTCCATCGGCATAAACAAGAATGTCTTTTATATTCATAACTCACTCCTTTTAGTAAAACAGTTTAGTTAGGATAATCATCCTCCTTAAATACTCATCGGTTAATGATCCACATCAATAATGGTGCGTTTGCATTGCTGTAACTTCGGCGTTCAACCGTCGATACGCCGAAACAAAACAATGCCTGAAAAACAAAAGCAGGGCCACCCCATTAATCGAGATGCTGATAGCCAACCAGCTGGATTACAGCGAAGCATTTCGTTACCGCTACTATTATTTTACGGGCTCGGCACAATCCTCGGTGCGGGCATTTATGTTCTGGTAGGACAGGTTGCTGGTTTAGCCGGGCATTCTGCGCCTATCTCTTTTTTAATTGCAGCCTTTGTCGCTGGTTTTACTGGTTTTAGTTATGCGGAGCTTTCTGCTCGATACCCTTTAAGTGCAGGCGAAGCAGTCTATCTTCAGGAGGCTTTTGGGCGGCCATTTTGGGCTGTACTGGTCGGCTTACTGGTCGCCACTAGCGGCATTATTTCAGCCGCTGCGGTTACTCGTGGTGCTGTCGGTTATATGCAGGTTTTTATCGATTTACCCACATATGTGCTCATCATCGGATCGTTATTACTGTTAGCCATGATCGCGATCTGGGGCACGACAGAGTCGTTAATTATTGCCGCCTTATTTACCTTAATTGAAATATTCGGTTTGGGTCTGATTATCTGGGTCGGGCGTGATGCTTTTTCTGCCGATGCCTTCAACCTGGCTGACTTTGCGCCCGAGGCTAGCCTGGTTAAATGGCAGGGTATTGTGGTCGGTGGTTTTCTCGCCTTTTTTGCGTTTATTGGATTTGAAGATATGGTCAATGTCGCTGAAGAAGTCAAAAATCCACAACGCAACATGCCGTTGGCAATCATATTCGCTATATCGATCGCAACCTTGCTGTATTTATCGATTAGCATCGTCGCCATACATCTCGCCAGTGCTGACGAACTGATTGCCAATGAAGCACCGCTCGCATTCCTGTTTGAGCGTGCAACGGGTGATACGCCGTGGCTAATTAGTATTATCAGCATTTTCGCCGTTATTAATGGTGCGCTAATTCAAATCATTATGGCATCGCGATTGTTGTACGGCATGAGTACAAAACACTGGATACCCACTATCTTTGGCCAACTTCACCCAGTCACCCAAACGCCAATTATCGCCACTATAACCATCGTTGCACTGGTCATGCTATTTGCCCTTTTTATACCACTTGTCACGCTGGCCTCGATTACCAGCTTTGTCCTATTGATGGTATTCATTCTGATTAATCTAGCGCTACTAAAGATCAAGCGAGATGACAAACCAGTCGCTCCCGAAGTAACGATTTATCCGGTGTGGGTTCCATTAATGGGCGTTATCACCTGCCTTTTTCTATCGATTTCACAACTGTTCTAAAGGTGAGTGGTGACCTATATGCAACCCCCCATACCCTCCCCAATCGATTGCCAGAGATCTACTGAAAAGATAGTTTTTGATCCCAATACTTTTTTTGACACTTTGATCCTGGATATTGATCAAGCACAATTTAGCATTGTGCTCGAGACCTATAAATTCAGGCTCGATGCAATCGGCCTCAGAGTGATTAAGTCGATTAAAAATGCACTTAAGCGAGGCGTTAATGTCAGAATTCTGATGGATGGCATAGGTTCATCCGAGGATGCCGACTCGATAGCAAAACAACTCGAATCCAATCATTGCCAGGTACGCATATTTCATCCATTGCCGTGGGACTTCTCGTCCTATCGTCAGGCATTAACAGCCAACCGCTGGTATAGCCAGTTTTTACAATCACTTGCTTCGATCAACCATCGCGATCACCGCAAACTTTGCCTCATCGATAATCGTATTGGTTGGCTTGGTAGTTTCAATATTACCGCCGACCACTTTAACCAAACATTGAATGACACATTAGATAACTGGCACGACACCGGACTTCGAGTCACCAGCGATGTAGTTCAAGATTTGAGAACCGACTTCGAACAGGTATGGCAACGCAAAACCACCTCTGTTACAAAACGCACCACACGGTTTTTGAGCAACCATTCGATCCAGCTTCGAGGCGCTCGGAATCAGCGAATGCTGATGATGTTAAACCAGGCTAAAAAAAGAATTTGGATTACCAACGCCTACTTTAACCCTTCTTTCAAACTGCTCAATGCACTTAAAAAATCAGCTCGTAAAGGTATTGATATTCGTATTCTGGTGCCATCGCGCTCTGATATTGTGATATTTCCACTGCTCTCCAGAACTTACTATGCGGATTTATTGAATGTCGGCATTCGGGTATTTGAACATCAAGGTCGGTCGCTTCATTCAAAGACTATGCTCATCGACCAGCAGGCTCTCATCGGCAGTACCAATTTAAACTACCGCAGTTTTTTTCACGATCTCGAACTAGATGCTTTGCTCAACAGTAAGCATAGTGTCGAGTGTCTATCGAAGAAGTTTCTCACTGACACTAAGAACAGCATTGAAGTTACCGCCAATCAGTGGATAAAATACCCCTGGTTACTGAAAGTTCTGGGCGGACTTTCGCGGTTTTTCCGATACTGGTTGTAAATTAAAATGGATATCCTAACCTAGCAAGTTATGAGCACCCAAATTCGATACCAAACGCTCTCCACATAAGGCCATCGTCGTGTCTAGCTCTGAGTGAATAATATTGAGTGCATCAGTGACGCCAGCTTCTCCTTTGGCGCCCAGACCATAAATAAAAGCGCGCCCAATGTAAGTGCTTTTTGCACCCAGACACAATGCTTTTAGGACGTCTTGACCAGAACGAATACCACCATCGAATTGCACTTCGATTTCACTGCCTACAGCGTCTACTATGGCAGGTAATGCGGCGATAGATGATTGCGCACCATCGAGTTGTCGACCACCATGATTGGAGACAATAATTGCATCGGCACCCGTTTTAGCGGCCATCTTCGCGTCCTCTGGGTCAAGTATGCCTTTTAAAATAAGCTTTCCACCCCAGCGCTCTTTAATCCATTCGATATCGCCCCAGGATAATTTAGGGTCGAACTGTTCAGCCGTCCATGACGATAGTGATGATAAATCGCCCACGCCTTTTGCATGACCAACAATATTGCCAAAACTGTGCCGACGAGTCGTCAGCATATTCATGCACCAGCGCGGTCGACTCAAAATTTGTATGGCACTATTTAGCGACGGTTTAGGTGGCGCGCCCAGACCGTTCCGAATATCTTTATGACGCTGCCCAAGAATTTGTAAATCGAGTGTCAGCATTAAGGCACTGCAATTTGCCGCTTTCGCGCGATCGATCAGTCGCCCAATAAAGTCGCGATCACGCATCACATACAATTGAAACCAGAAGGGTTTGCTGGTATTTTCCGCTACGTCTTCTATCGAACAAATACTCATCGTCGATAAGGTAAATGGCACGCCAAATTTTTCGGCCGCTTTAGCCGCTTTTATTTCGCCATCTGCATGCTGCATACCGGTTAGGCCCACTGGCGCCAGAGCCACCGGCATGGTGGCTAATTGACCAATCATCTCTGTTTTAACCAAACGATTTGTAATGTCTACCGCTACTCGTTGGCGAAGCTTTATTTTTGAAAAGTCACTTTGATTTGCTCGATAAGTACCTTCAGTCCAGGAACCCGAATCAGCATAGTCATAAAACATGCGTGGAACTCTAGCTCGTGCTAGTTTCTGTAAATCTTTAATTTCGCAAATTGCTGTCATTGAAATGTCTCAGGTAAAATCAAATGCCTTTAATACAACAAGGTTATCGCATGGCTGTTCCGAAGGGAACAGGCATTTTGTTAGTTGCGCTTGCTTGCTTACCCTAAGAGAATAGGCTCATGCTCTCTATTACCCATTTAAGTAAGTCGTTTACTCAACCCGAGGGGCAGGCCTATGTGCTGGACTCGCTCAATTTTGAAATGCAAGCTGCTAGCTCTGTCGCGTTACTCGGTGAGAGTGGCAGTGGCAAAAGTACATTGCTGCATTTGATTGCAGGCCTCGACAAAGCTGATAGTGGCGAGATTGAAGTAGCAGGTGTCAGGCTCAGCAGTTTAAATGATTCAGCGTTGGCGCAAATGAGACGACAGCAACTCAGCTTAGTATTTCAACAGTTTCATTTGATATCAACGTTATCGGTGATTGATAATATTCGGTTTCAGGCCGCATTATGTCAACGCTTTGATTCTGATTTTGAGGCTGAGTTAATTGATCGGCTCGGTTTATTGGGTCAACTCAAAAAATACCCAACTCAACTCTCTCGAGGCCAACAGCAACGTGTTGCGATTGCTCGGTCGCTACTGCACAAACCGGGAATGGTGCTCGCCGACGAACCGACGGGCAATCTCGATGAGCAATCCAGCCTCGAGGTGATGTCGATTTTTACAGATTTAGTGAAATCGGCTGGCAGCAGTTTATTAATGGTGACCCATAGCAAGGCAATGGCAGCCTTCATGCAACGTTCGGTGTTGTTGCATAGTGGACAATTAAAAGAGATGCCCATTGAAAAATTTTAATGAGCAAACTTTAACATGAACAGGTGGATTTTAAAGGCGCTGCTCAGCCACTATTGGCGTTATCCTTGGCAAACCCTGTTTTTACTTCTGGGACTTACCGCTGGGGTTGGCCTCTGGTCGGCCGTTCAAATCATCAACCATCATGCCGAGGCCAGCTACCAGCAAGCTGATTCACTACTTGGCGTGCAGGCTGACTACTGGATTCGAAGTCGTGCCGAACAAGGGGTTGCACAGGCTGACTACATCAAGTTCAGACGAGCGGGTTTTAGACAGATTTTCCCATTAGTCGAGGGACAGGTGAGTACCCAGGATGGCAAACCACTCAGCATCATTGCGACAGACTTGTTTGCACTCAACCAGTCATTTTTATCGGACTCTACCGATAGCTCTATTCTTAGCGATGTTGCTGTTAGTGGTTTCGAAAACTGGCTTCAATTCGTTCAAAAACCCTATCGAGTATGGATACCTGAGCAACTTGCCGATGAGCTAGGTCTACTAGAAGGCGACAGGCTAGCGCTTAGAAATGGTCGTCAGCTTCCACCAGCACTGATTCAGGCTCAAGCACAACAAGGGCGACGAGCGATGATGGATATCGGCGCTGCATTCTCATTGTTTGATAAACATAGTTTCGATTATCTCGCAGTCGGTAAACTAACACCTTCACAATTCCAACAGCTACGATCACTTCTCCCAGATGAACTCGAGCTAGTCGAGAATCAACAGCAACTCGACCTGTCACAGCTGACAGAGAGTTTGCACACCCACCTGAGTGCGATGAGCCTGCTTTCATTTGCGGTCGGGCTATTTATCGTATTCAACGCGGTTCGGTTTTCGTTATGGTATCGACGAGAAACACTGCTCAATCTGCGTTTGATGGGCGTTAGTGCTTTCACTTTAATGATCGCGATTGTGGCCGAGACACTAGTCTGGAGCATTGTGGGTACTCTATCGGGTGTACTCAGCGGTTTAGTGCTGGGACACTGGCTATTGCCGGGTTTAAGCGCCAGCTTATTTAACCTCTATGGCGCCACCATCGATGCCATTATCACATTGCGATTTGAGACTTTGTTGCAAGCCTGGTTAATTACATTATTCGGTTTATTGTGGGCATTGGCCTGGCCGATGGTTCTACAGCTAAAGCATGACGTGCTAGATGCCAACTCGCAAAGTCTGCGACATGACACGGAAAAAGTATCCCGACGTAGACTGCTTTACGCTAGTTTATTATTGCTTATTCTGGCCGCCGTTTTATTTCCATTGATAAACGATGCCATCACTGGTTTTGCCTTACTTGGCTTATTACTGTTCGCCGCAGCATGGGCGTTACCCAGCTTGCTGGCTGGTGGCTTACGGTTGGCACAGTTTATTATACCAAAACAGAATTTAATAAGTCGTTGGATGGTGAGCGATGGCTGGTCACAAATGCCAGCCTTTCGCAGTGCAATGATGGCCCTACTATTGGCAATGACTGCAAATTTAGGTGTAGGTACGTTAGTCGACAGTTTTCGGACTGCCTTCATTGGTTGGCTCGAGGTACGCCAGAGTGCTGATATTTATGTCCGTGCTTCGCAGTCAACCGTACAACGCTTACTCGAAGCAGAGGACACTAAGTCCTGGCTAGGTGACAGCCATAGTCGCATTGGTGTTAACACTCGATGGCAAGGCCACCCAGCTCTGGTCCGTGGCGCTAATACTCGAGCACCCGACAGCCTTGCTATTCCATTGGCCCAATGGCTGGGCGACACAGCTGAGGATGCACGACAAATGTGGCGTGATGAGCCTGGCAATATTCTCGTAAATGAACAACTGCACTACCTCGGTGGATTAAAGCTGGGAGAGACAATACAACTCGATACTGATGATGGTCCTGTCGATTATCGCGTGGTCGGATTTTTTTACGATTACGGCAATCCGCAGTTTCAGTTCCACTTATCGTATGAAGAAGTGGAACGACGTTGGCAACATGTTTACAGTCGTGGCACCGCATTCTGGTTAAAACCCAATGACGACAATACAAACAAAAACACCCCGTTCGAACGTGCAGAAAAAAGTCTGCTTGCGGCTGGTGTCAATCGGACAGACTGGATTTCACAGGCTGAAATCCGCACCCTGTCGGTCAATATATTTGAGCGCACCTTTGCCATTACCGCAGCGATGAATGCACTCACACTCGTCGTTGCGGCTATTGCCTTACTCGCTTCACTGCTCGCCATTTTGCAGGAACGCTTACCTGAATTTGCCCAGTGGCGTGCCCTCGGCGTGAACTCACGTGAGCAGTTTATGATCATTTGCTGTCCATTATTGATTTTTGTTTTCATCGCCTGGTTAGTCGCAATTCCACTAGGTTCGGTATTGAGCTGGATATTAATCCATAAGCTCAATATTGTTAGTTTTGGCTGGAGCATGCCAATGCTGTTTGAGATGGAACCAGCCTGGCAGCTGGGCGGACTTGTCTTGCTCATTGTTATTTTCACACTGGTTTTATCATTGATACAACTGCGCACAAAACTGCCGACTGCGCTCGCCGAATTAGGAGAGCTAACTTGAATAGAGCTAACGTGAGCGTCAATATCATTAACGCTACCATTCGCACTCTCGTTAAGAATACGCTGTATTTCTTACTCGCTCTCTGGCTGCCTATTGGTGTCGCTCAGGATGTTTACCAGGTATTACGCGATGATGCTCAGGGTTTCGCCGAAGTTAAGCGTGGCAACCTTTTAGTTTTTCCACAAGACCATTTCCCTCACCCCGATTACCGTATCGAATGGTGGTATATGACCGCCAATTTGAAAGATCCGCAAGGGCAAGACTGGGGGTTTCAATGGACCTTATTTAGACAGTCGTTGAGCCCGCAACCCGACGTCGCTGGCTGGGATAGCAACCAACTGTGGATGGCGCATGCAGCAATCACAACACCGCAACAACATTTTTTTGAGCAACGTTTCTCACGCGGTGGTATTGGTCAGGCAGGTGTTAATAAACTCGATAATTCTGGTGGGTTTGAGGCCTGGATAGACGACTGGCGCTGGCAGTCGTCTAGCGACGCACTATTCCCATCAACATTAGCATTTAGTGTTGGCGAGCACACAGCCAGTTTCGAGCTCAATAGCGTCGAAAACTGGGTGTTAAATGGTGATGCTGGCTTTAGTCAAAAATCAATTCAAGGTCAGGCTAGTTATTATTACAGCCAACCCAACATTACCCTGAAGGGCACTATCAAAACTAAGGGTAAGACAATTCCGCTATCAGGCAATGCCTGGTTAGATCGAGAATGGAGCTCGCAGGCATTAGCAGAAAATCAAAAAGGCTGGGACTGGTTTTCGCTACACCTGGACGATGGCAGTAAACTCATGGTGTATCAACTTCGTCACGATAGTAGAGATGAATTGAAAGCTAACCATTGGATTAGTGGCAGCTGGACTAATGCAATGGGTGAGGTAACCCATTTAGACAAAGGGGACATCGAACTAAACTCGCTATCAGAAAGTGAAATCACTACAACAAATAATACGCCTATAACGCTGCCGTTAGACTGGACGATTAATCTACCGACACTCAATCAAAGCCTGACGATCAAACCACTGTATGACGAACAATGGCTAGCCACCAGCTTCCCCTACTGGGAAGGCGTTGTTTTAGTAGAAGACGATAATGGCCAAAGCGTTGGAAAAGGTTTTATGGAATTGACTGGCTATCAATCCAAGCCTTAAAGTTCAAAACCAACAATGATTAACTACCGTTAACAAGAAACCAGTTGAGCATCCAGATATCTAATTAGACTTCGCTTTCAACTGCGCCTCAATCGACTCCAACTTAACCATTAAATCTTCTATGGTCGGTTCGTGGGCGTCTATCGATTTCTGTTTGACTAGTTTCTGCTGCTCGTCATTCATCACGTTGACGACAATTCCGATCACCATATTGAGGAAAGCAAACGCGGTAAAAAAGATAAAGGTTATGTAGAAGGTCCAGCTCATGGGATAGACCACCATTGTCTCGTACATTACATCGGTCCAGTCTTCAAACGTCATTACTCGAAAAAGGGTCAGTAACGAAACTGTAATGTCGCCCCACAGGACAGGATTGATCTGTTCGAATAGAGTGCTGCCCAAAGCGGCATAAATATAAAAGATAATAAACATAAGCAATAGCACATAACCCAACTGCGGCAGTGCGTTGATCAACGAGTTAAGCAACATACGCAGTTCAGGGATGATGGAAACCATGCGCAGTACCCGAAATACTCGTATTAATCGTGCGACCAGTGCCATATCGGTATTATTAATAGGTATCAGACTGACAATAACGATTAGAGTATCGAAAATGTTCCAGGGGTCTTTGAAGAAGTCCTTCTTATTCTCTTCACCAAAAAAGCGGATCGCGATCTCAGTCAGGAATATTACTGTGACCAGACGATCGAACCAAACCACTACAGTTTGTGTCACTGGGTGCAGGTCGTAGGTTTTAGCTCCCACCAGCAGCGCAGATGCAATAATCACGGCAACAACAAACAACTCAAATACTTTATGACTTCTGAGTTTCATAAAGCGTTGTTGCAGAGAGGTTGTATTCATTGGGTAATACTCAAGTGAGGGTAGTCATTTAGCTGCGAACGCAGTACCAGTAGTATAAAAGCTATGCTTTCAGATAACCAGATCCAACCATTCGGAATTTCCATAGCATTCTTCACAGATTTCAATATCGATATGACCTATAGCAGCTACTTTTAGTGCCAAGCTCATTGCGATATGGCAAAAGCTCATCCAGAAAAATTAAATGCTAATGCAGTTCCGCCCATTACCTTTAGCTCTGTATAACGCTTCGTCAGCAGCCTTTATGACTTGCTCAGGGGTGCCGTAATTGTCAGATCTGGATGCGTATCCAATGCTAATAGTGACCGATAGTTTCTGGTTGGTTGGGCTATTTCTGTTTCTGGCAACCCTGCCCTTTTTAGCGGACTTATTGCTCTTAGTGGGTCTTTTGTTACCCCTTACCACCATCGTATATTTTTCGATAGAATGACGCAGAGCATCGAGGTGAAACTCTACTTCGTCCATCGATTTACCTGGGAAAACAACCGTAAATTCTTCACCACCATATCTAAATGGTTTTCCCCCTCCGGTCACAGCGGCTATTTTCATAGCCACCATCCTTAAAACTTCATCGCCAATATGGTGACCATGGGTATCGTTAAATTTCTTAAAATGGTCGATATCTAACATTGCTATAACAAAGGTATTTCCGAGGCTCATCAATGATTGATTGAGATATCTTCGAGATGGCAGCTTAGTAAGATCGTCCATGTAGGCCATTTCGTAAGAATTCATAACAATAGAAAGAATTATTAACAGGAACCCAGAAGCAGCCACCAGAGGATCCATATTAGGAATCGATATTTCACTCAAGATTAAAAGTGAAGCCAGCTGACAACCGAAAAACGTAGCCTGTATTGAACCATTCGTTTTAACTGAGGTGAATGCATGCCCGAGGAGTACAGAGAAAAACGTGAGCAATAGAAAATCAGGGTTACCGAATTGACTCTGGTATGCAAAGGGTAGATTGAGAAAATCAGCAAAAATAAATTGCGCGAATAGAGCTGGGTAATACAGGATAAACGCCCAACCAAGTGCCAACTGTAAAACCAAAGCCATGAATTTATAGAAACCATGGATAGAGAAGAGGCTCCTGTCTCGACAAAAGCTCAAAGCAAACAGATTGATGGCAATTAGCGTATAACCAGCCAGTACGTAATCACGATTTAAAATGGGAATGTAGCCCTGCGAGAAGGCGTAAATAATGCCTGTAAGCAGAGTCAGGATAATGTATCGACTATGGTTAAATTTAAGGCTTAGCAGTATTGCCACTGAAAGCATCATAAAAGGAATACCTGTAGTCGCCGCATTCAACCAGCTTGCGTTAAAGCCTGATGACTCTTTAGCAATAAAAATACAGGTCGCAAATATAACTAAAGGCAGTGTTAGTTTGGCTAGCCTGGAAACAACTAAAGATATCATTTTAGAACTCAAATAAACGGCATGACAATTATCTTCAGATTGATTGTAGTTTAATTATGGGCATTAACCATTATCTTAGTGGATAAGCGATACTTGTGTCACTATGAGAAAGTTAGGTCCTATGAGGGCCAGGTTTGTATTATTAACTGGCGCATAAAAACGGTTCCTTTTGGCGGAATATAGGTATATCGCCCCTAGACCAATTTTTAAATTCAACCGATCAGGTTTCAAAGTCTTCTTGATAAATGCCAAGCCAAACCGCGAAGTAAAAGAGACTGCTTAAGTCAAACCCCTAAATTCATGCCTTCCCAGTCAATAGCAGGACAAAAATTCGTGTTTTTTGAGATATTTAATATTGTTGTTCCTGTATTTGTGCTGGTTATCATCGGCTATTGTTTTGTAAAAAGCAGGCTGGTGACCGATTCGGTCATTGACGGTTTAATGCGATTTGGCATATTGATTGCAATTCCCTGCTTGTTATTTCGGGCTGCCGCTTCGCTAGATTTGAATACCGCTTTTGAATGGCGACCTCTTGTTGCCTATTACGCTGGTGCAGTCAGTTGTTTTATTATAGCCATACTTATTTTTCAATTTGGATTCAAAAAGCGGCCGGGTGAATCCGTCGGAATCGCTTTTGCCGCCCTGTTCTCTAATCTGGTTATGCTTGGTGTACCGATTTCGGAGCGTGCCTGGGGCCTTGAATTCATGAATCCCAACTATGCGTTAATCGCGGTTAACGCCCCAATTTGTTATCTGATTGGCATTACTGTGATGGAATTTACCCGCGCTGACGGGCGAAATGGACGTGATACTGCGATTGTTGTGGCTAGAACCATGTTCAAGAACAGCTTTATGATTGGTATAGGTCTCGGATTGTTGGTGAATATCAGTGGTTTGCAGGTAACAAAACCCGTTGACGCATCAATCGAATTGTTAGCGCGTTCCGCCATACCTGTCGCTTTATTCGGACTGGGTGGCATACTCACTCGCTATTCGGCAAAAAAAGCCAGTCGCGAAGCATCCATAATCAGCGTTTTAGCATTGATAATACATCCGCTAATAGCACTATTAGCCTGCTGGTGGTTCGAGCTTTCAGAAGACCTTATACGCTCAATCGTATTAATGGCGGCTATGGCTCCGGGTCTGAATGCTTATCTATTTGCAAACATGTATAAACGTGGCGAAGCCATTGCAGCGAGTACGGTCATTATGTCGACAACGCTATCTATTCTGACCTTAAGCCTCTGGCTAATTTTTCTGCGTTAGCCGTCATAAACGGCAGCATTAGCTGCGGTAGTCGGCGTTTTCAGAAACATAGTGGTGGGTTAAGTCTGCACCGACCACGGTTGCCGATGCGTCACCCAACTTTAAGTCAAGGATGATTGGCACCACTTTTTCATGTGGCGGATATCTCAGCGCTGGCTCAAACACACCGGAGTCATTTGGCTGCCCACTGGGATAGAGTTCAGCCGATAATAATATTTGATGCAGGGCCTGTTCTGTTTTGGGGTTTAACTGAAACACGCCATCGGCTAATACTTGATGCTCACCAATATGCAAGGTTGCTGCCGCAGGGCTGAGGTCTGGACGATGGTTACCTAACCAATCGCCAATCGCCATCACGATACGACCCACATTGGCATCATTGCCAGCAATCGCGGTTTTGACCAGTGGTGAGTTGACCACTGCTTTGCCGACTTCACGCGCCACGGTTTCATCAGGAGCGCCCGTCACTGACACTTCAATAACATGACGCACACCTTCACCATTACGCACAAGATCTTCAGCAAGATCACGACAGACCTGGGTCAGGGCAGCAGTAAAATCTGCTTCATCTACACCGTTAATTTTATTAGACGACATCACCACAACGGTATCCGAAGTACTTTGATCACTGTCGATGCTCATCGCATTAAAACTGGGCGAGACCGCTGCCTGCAACGCCCGACGAATAGCCACACGGTCAATTGTAATATCAGTCACGAGGTAAACCAACATGGTGGCAAGGTTGGGTTCAATCATGCCAGCGCCTTTAGCGACACCGACAATCCGCCCACCACCTAACTCAATGGATCGTACTTTAGGGTACAAGTCGGTCGTCATAATACCGCTGGCGAGGGGCGCGATCGATTCCGCCTGCATGTTTTGCACCGCTAATGGCAATGCATTAGATAAATCGGCAACCGGTAATTGCCAACCAATCACACCAGTACTGGAGGGCAAGACTTGTTCTGGCTCGATACCCAGAGCGCTAGCGGCGGCGGCACAAACCTGCTCTGAAGCAGCCACGCCATCAGGGGCACAAACATTACTAATTTTATTGTTAATTACCACCGCAGCTAATTGGGCTTCTTTCAGGCGATCACGGCCAATAATCACCGGTGCGCCTGGAAAGGCATTGCGCGTAAAAACCGCCGCAAACGATTCGGTAGGCTGATCTAAGGCCAGCACATTCACAGTCATCTTGGCCGCTGTACCAACCTCTACGGGTACAAAGTCAAACTGTTGTGAACCAACCCGAAAGCCCTGTGGCAAAGCCGATTGCCGGTCTATCCACGCTGCGTGTGCTGCAGCACTGTCGAAAACTAATTGTGTCGATGTCATGTCGATGCCATACCGATGATTTTGGGGTAATAGTGGGTGACGTTTCATACTAACCAGACTAGCGTAAAACAGCTAAGCCCAGCGCCTAAGTATCAGAATTATAAAAGGCCTATTCGCCAATATCAATCTTCGAAATCCAATCCTGAATATATTGTTTTTATGATTTGGTATCTTTTTTAGATTGCCCTGTGTGCCGAACAACCGCATCATCAATCTAATTTAAATAAGCGATACTAACCCTGCACTACAAGCCGAGCACGGCTGATCATACTGGCTTCTGATGCGTTAGCAGCTTCCTTATCAGATGCCTGACAACTCTCATTCACTCCGACATATTCATCATAATAACAAACATCAAAACCCAATACGGCCTCGCGTAATGCATTGGGTGCGACTCTAAAGTTAGCATTTTTGGGACCAATGAATTCACCCGTTTCATTGTCGCAAGCCAAATGCTCTTCGCACAGCAGGTAACCACCTGACGTCAGATGCTCACACAAACGTCGGATTAGCGGCAGATTGACATACCACATGACAATGATCAGGTCGTATTTTTGGTTGAAATTGTAGGCCTGGTCTAAATCATGCTGAATCCAATTGATATCAAACCCTTGAGCCAAGGCCTGCTGACTTGCTCGCTCCAAACCAACCGCAGAAACATCGATAGCATCAACCTGAAAGCCTGCCTCAGCCAGAAAAATCGACTTCTGCCCTAGCCCACAAGCCACATCCAGCGCATTACCAACGGTAACTCGTTCAATCCACTGAGCGATAAACTCACCGGGTTGAGTGCGTTTTTTGTGGCTATCTTCGGCATACCGCTGATTCCACTTACTGCGATCCTCTTCACTCATCACTAGCTCTCATGGTTAACCTTTAGTCTCAACAATGCTATCCAACACCAAGATCAAAAATCATACTTCGAGCCACCCAGACAACTATTATAGTGATCAAAGCAACAATAGTCGTGACAACACCAGACAATCGGGATTGCAACCAACCAATAATACCGATAGACATAATAAACAAAAATAAGGCCGATGTTGCTGCCGATGTGCCAATCGCACGAACATAGGTAATACGATCCAACACGGCAGCTGAGAATCCATCAATGCCCGCTATTCTTAAGCTAAGCGCAACATCGATATAGAGCGCTATCAAAAATAATAACGAGGTCACGGTGAACAAAATGAAAGTACCGGTCGCAAGATGGCTTTTATCTTTACTTCGCATCACTTGTACAGCAACCGACAAGGAAAAGCCTGCCATCAAACCGCTGATGAAAGAAACCTGCCCTGTTTGTAACTCGAGTATTTCGTTCATATTGCCCGTGCTCCTGCTGCTAAGTTGGTCCGACATTTACATTGCTATCACTATGCCAGCTATCCGCCGCATTTGACCCTGGAGTAATAAAATTAATTCAATATCGATTTTTCAACGAAACATAGTGTGTCGCAGAGGTCACTAAGTTCACTTTTTCCGCATCAGTCAGCGCACGTATCTTTTTCGCTGGACTGCCTAAATACAAAAAGCCAGATTCAAGGCATTTCCCCGGTGGCACTAAAGAGCCAGACCCGAGCATGACTTGATCTTCAATCACCGCGTTATCCATCACTATCGAACCCATACCAATTAAGCATTGGTTACCAATTCGACAGCCATGCAATAGAACTTTATGGCCGACCGTCACCTCATCACCGACATGCAATTGTGCACCATCTGTGACAGGTGGTTTTGCGTAAGAAACATGTAGAACTGAACCATCCTGAATATTAGTATTGTTACCGATTCGGATAATATTCACATCGCCACGTATTGTCGTCAGCGGCCAGACCGAGCAATTATCACCAATCACAACGTCACCAATCACAACCGCACTATCGTCAATGTAACTCGACTCATTAATGGTTGGCGAGATGCCTTCAAAATCTCTTATCATAACGGTTCCTGACAGTTGGTTATTTGGTCGGTATAGTAGCGAAAAAATGACAGTCTTACTTAATAGAGATGCTCAATAATAACATTAGTATGAAAGCAAACATCATAACCAAGCTCCAACTCTACTCTGAGTTAATACGCCTCGATAAACCAATTGGCATTTATCTGCTATTGTGGCCGACACTATGGGCATTGACGATTGCTGGCGAAGGCTCGCCCGATGGCTGGATACTGTTTGTTTTTATCGGTGGTGTTTTTCTGATGCGATCGGCTGGCTGCGTAATAAACGATTACGCCGACCGAGATATCGACCGGCATGTAGAACGCACCAAAAATAGACCTTTGACCAGTGGAAGAATAACGCCTAAAGAAGCGTTATGGGTATTTGCCGTTCTCTGCCTCATTGCCTTCGCGCTAGTACTCAGTCTCAACACCTTCACCATCACACTATCCGTTGGGGGTATATTACTCACTGCGAGCTACCCTTTCATGAAGCGGTATCATTATTTGCCGCAGGTTCACCTCGGTGCTGCGTTTGGTTGGGCCGTGCCAATGGCGTTTGCGGCACAGATTGAAGCGGTGCCCAAACAGGCATGGCTGCTTTATATTGCGACCGTAGTTTGGACCACTGCTTATGATACGATGTATGGCATGGCCGACCGCGAAGATGATTTGAAGATTGGCATGAAATCAACCGCCATTTTATTTGGCGAATATGACCGAGCGATTATCGGCTTACTGCAAGGCTTGTTTATTCTGACGCTATGGTTAATCGGTAGCGATCTCGACTTTTCATCCATCTATTTTTATTCGCTATTACTCGCATCCGGCTTTTTAGCCTATGAGCAATTGATGATTTTTTATCGAGTCCCGGAATATTGCTTTAATGCTTTTTTACATAATCACTGGGTTGGCGCGATTGTATTTTTTGGCATTATTGGGCATTACTATTTGAGTTAACACCACTCATATTTAACGCTCCTGAACTTACCTTCTAAGAGCTGCCGGCTTATTACGCCGTTGCTGCTTTATCTCTCTCAACGAAATATAGATACCACTCACGCAAATAATCGCGATGCCAAGCCAGACGACAGCATTCGGTAGGTAATCAAAAAATAAATAGCTGAGCATAGTTGCGACAATAATTTCAGTGTAATTAAAAGGTGCCACAAGTGATGCCGGTGCGTATTGGCAGGACAGAATAACCAAAAAATGACCGGTTGCAGCGATCAATCCAATAGCTGCAAATAACAAGATAGCTTCGCTATCTGCAGGAACCCAAATCATCGGCACCCAAGGCGTTATCGCCACCGTGCCAACGACAGCGGTATAAAAAAGCGTCATCAGCGGGCTGCTACTGGTCGATATCTTCCTCGTCACTAATATATAAAGGGCATAGCTTAACCCCGCTATTAACGCATACAACAGACTGGGCTGAAACTCGTCACTATTGGGTTGCAATACGATCAATACCCCAACAAATCCAAACAATGTCGCCAGCAAGCGCTTCAATCCAAATTTTTCACCGAGTATGAATGGCGACAGTAGTGTTACGATTAAGGGTGATACAAACAGCAGGGCAAGTGCATTCGGAATTGGGTTGGTCTTGATGCTCAAAAAGAAAAAGAACGTTGATGATAGTAGACAAAGGCCACGGAATATCTGAGTCCATGGGTGCTTGGGCATTACCCACCATTTTTCTTTTCGCCATATTAAAATTGGGATCAGCCAGATCACATTAAATATAAACCGTCCCCAGGTAATTTGTAGTACCGGGTACTGGGCGGCTAGCATTTTAGCGAAGATATCCAATAACGGAATGACCACCATGCCCAAAATCATTAGCATAATACCCAGCATTGGACGGTCGTGGCTTGGTTGATTCATAACTATCCAGCGGGACTACCCAACAAATTACAGTCGAGGCAGTTTATCTTTAAAGGCGGCAATAATATAGGCTATTCAGACCTCAAACTAATCCCGCCATTTCAAGCCCACATAGGCCCAAAACCAGATATAAGTCATCTTAATGCCAATGATCTAAACCTCTAATCTTGGATAATGATAGTTCAGCAATTTTGGGTAATTCGGCCCGATAAGAACAGGAGTCATTAGAGGCCAACTGCTCGTTTGTTACTTACCCAAACAATGTTGATAAGCCCAAATTGCATTGCTTAAACCCATTTCGATGGCATCGACTGTCATGGCATGACCGATAGACACCTCAAGCAACTGAGGCACTGAGGCAAAATGAGTGAGGTTATGTAGGTTCAAATCGTGCCCTGCATTCAAACCAATATTAAGCTCGGAAGCTCTTTCTGCTGCACGATAAAATTGCTGAAATACCTCATCCATATTTTTATTGAGTTCACAGGCCTTGGCATAAGGGCCAGTATAGAGCTCAATGCGATCGGTACCAATTTGGCTCGCCAATTCGATTTGCGCCAAGTCAGGATCCATGAACAAACTAACTCGAGTTCCGATTGCCTGTAGCGCGTCAATAATTGGTTTCAATCGATCGCCATCAACAGTCAGGTCGAAGCCGTGATCTGATGTTAATTGTGAATTATTGTCTGGCACTAGCGTGCATTGGGCTGGTTTGATTTCTTTTACTAGCTCAATAAAACCAGGGTAATCGGTCACACCGGAGCGATCACTCTTCATCGGTGCGGCGAACGGGTTGCCTTCGATGTTGAACTCGACATTCAGCATTGCAGACAAATCGAAACAATCGCTGACGCGAATATGACGTTGGTCAGGTCTTGGATGAACTGTGATACCATCAGCGCCCGATTCGATACACTGCTTGGCGTGATGCGTCACGCTCGGATACTCGGTATCACGAGAATTACGGATCAGGGCAATTTTATTTAAATTAATGCTAAGGGCTGTTTGGATCACTCGTTTTCTCTCGCTAGATCTAATGATGAAAGCCAGTTAACGGAGGATAGTTAGCCAGCCAGAACTAATAACGCTTATGTTACTTCGGTTTTGATTTATCATCCATTAGTTACATGCTATTGAATAACAGAGATCCACCCTATCTAAAACTGTTTGACTCATTGCTAGCGAATATTATGATTATAATGCCGATTTAAGAACGCAATGCTCCAATCTCAGTCTACAAGACCTAATTCATGCCAAAGATTGAGTAAATAAAAAAAATTCTTGGTCGCTATTAGAAACAGTCAAAACAATAAATACTTATTATTGAGGTTGAGTATGCACTTTCAGATTATTGTGTTACTAGCTGTGGTGCTAAGCGCATGCTCTACCTCTCGTCAAATCACTCAAGTAAGCGCTGTAAAAGATGGCCGGCCAGCCCGTTCGGTTGATGTGACTAAAATCCCCAATGCAAAGCCTTCAGCTGTGGTCAGAACACGCGCAGGTAATGCACCAAAATATACTATCCTGGGCAAAACTTATCGCGTATTAACCACTAGCGAGGGGTATCGGAAGCGCGGTGTGGCTTCCTGGTATGGTACAAAATTTCACGGTCGTCGTACGGCTAATGGCGAAGTTTATAATATGTTTGCAATGACTGCTGCCCATACGACTTTACCCATACCGAGTTATGTTCGAGTAACCCATGTCGCGAATGGTCGTTCAATTATCGTCAGAATTAATGACCGGGGCCCTTTTCATGACAATAGAATTATTGACTTAAGTTACGCAGCCGCTAAAAAGTTGGGCGTTATTGAAACAGGCGTTGCTATAGTCGATGTTATTGACGTGACACCTATCGAGAAAAATATCTTAGCTGTTGAATCTATTGGTACCGCTAATGTTTTTAAACTCAATGCTGGGTCAGCAGAAGCAATTCCTAGTGCCCTTTCAGCGCCAAACCAAAAAGATGTTTATATACAGCTAGGCGCATTTCAGCAGTATCAAAGCGCAAAGGCTTTGAGCAATAAAGTGGCAGCAATCTTGTCACATACGGTTAATGTGGTTGCTGGCAAGGATAAATTGCATCGTGTTTTTGTTGGTCCTGTTAATAGCCCACAGCAACTCGCTAGCATTCAAAATTTATTAAAGCAGCAAGGTTTAAGTG
Organism: uncultured Acidimicrobiia bacterium; assembly: GCA_964195315.1. GTDB lineage: Bacteria > Pseudomonadota > Gammaproteobacteria. Next base: position 21,262 of record CAXMOZ010000074.1, read on the forward strand.
AAGGCCATGTTATCCGTGATGGTACTGGTAATAACTAACGCACTATCAAAACCCGATAATTCGTCTATTCAGGGGCTTACGGACTGACATCCCAAAGCCTACAGATTTGATATAAACACTCACTAAAACTAATTTCCTTACCGAGAGTATGCTTTCAATTATTACCTTTTTAAGGCGTAATAGTTGACCACTATAGCCTTATATCTGTAGTGTGTAGAGTTCGATCGTTCATTAATGTCATCATTAATTTTAACCATAACAACAATCGTCAAAGGTGGGAAATATGCAATACAAAAATCCAAATACAGAAGGTTCAGTAGTCTCTTTCAAAGCTAGCTATGATAATTATATTGGCGGGGCCTGGGTTGCTCCTGCAAAAGGGAATTATTTTGACAACATTTCGCCGGTAAATGGTAAACCGTTTTGTAAAATACCCCGCTCTACTGCGGAAGATATCGACATGGCGCTGGACGCAGCTCATGCTGCAAAAGATGCCTGGGGTAAAACCTCGGTGACCGAAAGGTCAAATATCATGTTGAAAATGGCAGATCGCATGGAGTCAAATCTGGAAGCGCTGTCAGTGGCAGAAACCTGGGATAACGGTAAGGCTGTGCGAGAAACCTTGAATGCTGATCTACCACTATGTGTCGATCACCTTCGTTATTATGCGGGTTGTTTACGCGCACAAGAAGGCGGAATAAGCGAGCTAGATAACAACACGGTTGCTTATCACATACACGAGCCTCTTGGCGTTGTAGGCCAAATCATTCCCTGGAACTTCCCCCTGTTAATGGCTATTTGGAATTTGGCACCTGCGCTTGCAGCTGGAAACTGTGTGGTATTGAAGCCTGCGGAACAAACCCCCGCGACAATTTTAATGTTGATGGAACTGGTAGGTGACTTGCTACCCGCAGGTGTATTGAATGTTGTTAATGGCTATGGTGAGGAAGCTGGGCACGCACTTGCGTCAAGCAAGCGAATTGCTAAAATCGCGTTCACTGGATCTACTCCCGTCGGCGAGCATATATTGAAATGTGCGGCTGAAAACTTAATCCCATCCTCTGTCGAATTAGGTGGAAAGTCGCCGAATATTTTCTTTGCCGATGTAATGGACCAGGAAGATGCCTTTATCAGTAAGGCGGTCGAAGGCGCTGTGCTTGGATTTTTTAACCAGGGCGAAGTCTGTACTTGTCCTTCGAGGTTATTGATTGAAGAGTCCATCTATGAAGAGTTTATTAAGATGGTGATTGACCGAGCCGGCCAAATCAAGCGTGGCAACCCACTAGATACCGAGGTTATGGTAGGTGCTCAGGTTTCTGAAGAGCAATACAAAAGAATTTTGGACTATATTAAAATTGGCATAGATGAGGGTGCAGAAGTGATTGCCGGTGGCAATGTTGCTGCAATAGGATCTGAATACGACGAAGGTTATTACATCGAGCCCACGTTATTGAAGGGCAAGAACAGTATGCGCGTATTCCAGGAAGAGATTTTTGGCCCTGTTGTTTCCGTGACTACTTTTAAATCTGAAGAAGAAGCATTAACAATTGCTAATGATTCTGACTTTGGACTCGGTGCAGGGGTATGGACTCGAGATATGAATCGGTCTTATCGTATGGGCAGAGGTATTCAGGCAGGTCGAGTTTGGACTAACTGTTATCACTTATATCCAGCACATGCCGCCTTCGGTGGTTATAAGAAATCGGGTATGGGTCGCTATACCTACAAAACTGCATTAGAGCATTATCAGCAAACCAAAAACTTATTGGTTAGTTACGATATCAACCCACTAGGTTTCTTCTAACTATAATAGGCAGGCCAGGGCACGAGAGCTTAGCCCTGGCCTGCCGACATTTTAGTTTATTATTAGATAACAATGAGTTTTCAATCATTCGATCAATTAATCTTCGAAAGTCAGTTTCATGAGCTAGGTGGCAATTTTTCTATCGTGGTATCGCCACAAGGCATTAGCGATGCCAGTCTGGTGATACAAAATCCTACTGTGGTAGAAACACTTGGGCTGTCACCAGCTTTATTTAGCACAAAAGCATTCCTTGGTATTTTTAGTGGCAACAGCTGCCTACAAAATTCTACGACCGTTGCCCAGGCCTATGCAGGCCATCAGTTCGGGAAATTCAACCCCTTTTTAGGTGATGGAAGAACCCTATTACTGGGTGAAATTAAAACCCAAAATGATCACTGGGAAATCTCACTTAAAGGCGCCGGTAAAACGCCCTTCACCTTTGCTTCTGACGGACGGGCAAGTTTGCCTGAGTGCCAACACGAGTACGACATGAGTGAACGTCTTGCTATTCTAGCGGTGCCCACCACACGCTGCCTTTGCATTATCGAGGGCAGCGAACAAGTTTATCGCAGCCGATTTGAGTCTGTCGCAATACTCACAAGAGTAACGCCTAGTCATATCCGTTTTGGCACATTTGAAAATTATTATTTTAAGAAAGATGTTGATGCACTTAAGATCCTGGCTGACTATGTAATACGGCGCTATTTCCCTCATTGCCTGGGTAGTGACAGCAATGGTAATAATGACTATGGACAGTTTTTCCAGGACGTCGTTATTAGGACCGCTCAACTAATCGCACATTGGCAACAGGTAGGTTTTGTTCACGGCATGATGAACACCGACAATCAGTCAATTATTGGGGTCAGCTTAGACTTGGGTGAATCGGCATTTACTGAGGATTTCGATGACAACTTTGTTGCTAGCTCAAGTGACAGAGAAGGTCGTTATGCGTTCGGACAACAGCCGGCCATAGGTCTTTGGAATTGCAATGTGCTGGCCCGAGCGCTATCGCCTTTAATCGCACCCGCTGATCTCAGACGTGCTTTGGAAAACTATGAGCCAGCCTTTATAGAATTCAGTTCACCCTAAAACACATAGGATTATTGCATTGACTTAAAGTCAAAGCAGCAACGTCTGCTAATGCTTGTAATTAATTCAATGAAACTTATTCAAGTTTATATTATTAGCATCCTCAATCTTGCAAAGGATTAAGAGTAATGGGCGGCTATGAACCTTTACTGTAAAGCAGCGAGGCGTAAATCCGACAACGCTTGGCTACCGGTAAGGAACATGGCCCATCGCAATTGTTCCTGCAGTATCGAAATTTTATCAATAACCGATTCTGTAGACTTCATTGCGGGTGCTAAAAAAGGTTGCGCTAAGGCAACCATTGTCGCTCCCAGCCGAATGCAACGGGCAATATCTAGCCCATGACGCACACCACCTGAGCCAATTAGACCCAATGCGGGGCAGGCATTATGTACCGCTGGTAGTAGTTCTATTGTATCCATACCCCAGTTAATAAACGGTGCAGCAATTTCTCGTTCGCGTTCAGAACCGTTACGATCTAGTTCAATACTTGCCCAGCTGGTGCCGCCTCGGCCAGCAACTTCAACCCACTTTACACCAACGTCCATCAACTTTCTGGCACTGCCGGGGCCTATGCCAGCTCCAACTTCCTTGACAATAATCGGCACCTCAAGCCTAGCGGTACAGTTTTCGATTGCCTCTAACACCTGGCTCCAATCACGATCTCCATTCGGCTGTATCAACTCTTGTAAAGGATTGAGATGAATAATCAAGGCATTAGCTTGTACAGACTCCACTGCCCGCAAGGCGAGGTCGAGCCCGTGCTGCTTTAACTGTGTAGCACCCAAATTACTCAATAAAATAGTCGAAGGTGCCCAGCACCGAATATCTTGTTGTACACCTTGCTCCAAGGCTGCTCTTTGTGATCCCAGAGCCAATGGAATTTGACAAGCTTCAGCCGCTTCAGCGAGATGCTGATTAATTAATTCTCCATTTTCACAACCGCCCGTCATGGCACCAATCAAAAATGGGGCTGCAACAGTCTGACCTAGAAAATCATGGTGAAACTCAATATCCTTTAAAGCTACCTGAGGTAGAGGGTTGGGCTCAAAACATAAACGGTCAAATCCAGCACCCTGCTTTGCCTGATGCTCCAGTTTCAGTGCCAACTCAATATGGTCTGCTTTGCGAGTACGAATGTCAGTCATGGCCTTGCTTCTCGTTTATAACTTTTCCTATCGGCATATTTCTACCAGCATAGTCGACCAGTAACATATGAGGCAGAGTCAGTGCAGCCAAACCGATAAAAGTTACCTGTACCAGTGAGGTAACAGTCGAACCCTGCAAGTAATAAAAAATGATTCCTGCAGTAATCCAGGCCATGGCCGTATAGATTCCTGCTTCACAAAGGCTACGCTTACGTTCTAGTTGTTCCAGGCTGCACCATAATCGTTGCATATGTCCACGACTGTGCCAAAAGCAAAAATAAAGTGAAAAACTGATTAATGGCGGCAATATGCTGGCCAACCCAACTAGTATTAGCAGGCTGACGACCGATTGTCGATATTGGGGTCTCATGTAGGCGTAAATAAAATAAGCCACAAAGCACAATACCCAAGGTAAAAATAAAATGGTGATGCCTTCCATCAATAAACTAGCATTTTCCACACCGACCAAAACAGCGAAAATAGGTTCTACTGATACAGGTTGCAGATTTGGGATTGCAATGCAAACCAAGCCACCATGAGCCAGCAACGGCAACCAATCAGCGCCCCTATCTGCGATATCACTGGCACCAAAATGCAGTGCAGAAATCAGTAAAAACACGCCAAGGCTAGGTAATGGAAATAGCCACCATAGGACGGCGACCAATGCCGCCATAGCAACATAGGCTAGATGAAAACTTAACCAAGCGACGAGCCCAGTAGGCCAACCAATGCGCCTTGCAACTACCCCATCGAGACCACCATGGGGCACGCCTATTAATAAAATTGCGCCGATAGCAATCATATCCCAGGTATTCATGACTGAAAGATCTGTTTTAAAAATGGAATTTTAGGCATCGCCATTATGACCTTAGCCCAATCTACAACTGTGGCAGAGCCCAGCATAAATCGCGAAAACCCATCAGCATCTAGAGCTTTGGCGGTACGCATCATCAGCGAAACTCTCAAATCTGGTTGAGCCAAAAGTACGCGATTAAATATCTTGTCCATACGAGTTAATATGGGTGAAATCGGCGTAGGCACTGAATACTGGCCAGCGCTAATTCCCTGGGCTAGTTTAGTGATCTGCACCTGAATCCCTGCAAAGGCGTAACCAGAAGACAGTCGCACAGCGCCACTAGCGGCACCAATACCAGAGATATTGCAGTCCAATGGGGTTACCGAGTGCATAGGAATAACACCAATTTCTTCATCCAAGGTTTCTTCTATCTCAATGTTTTGTTCTCGAAGCCATTTTTCAATCGCCTTACGATACCAATCTTTTTCTTCCAGGTTATTGGAAATCATTGTGGATTCGATCAATAGCTTGCGGTCAGAAAAAGGTAACACATAAATAAAATGCAGCCCCCGAGATTGATCGACTCGGAAATCCATTAATGTCGCAATATGAGGATTATTAATAGGAGATTTGGTACGTATTTCCCAGCCAAGGAAATGCTGTTTTAAGCCATGTTCGGCCATTACAGGTGGACGACTATCATATAGCTGGGCGGCTCTGTAATGGCGGCCAGCCGCGGTAAATGAACCACCATCACCCGCGGCAACAATATCTTCAGCTGACGCTCGGATTAGGTCGATGCCTTCAGCCAGATTGCCTTCACATTGCGACATATATTGAGCAGAACTCAGACTCGTGTAACGATACTGATCACTGCAATGAAGTACCTCGGTATGATGATCAATCAGGCGCCATTGCTTCCAGCTACCTTTGATCGCCATGGCAAATTCTTTTGCCTGATCGCTGTTAGCCCATAGCGCCCAACTGCAATCTCGTTCTTTGGGAGTTCGCGGTTCTACAACTACCGCAGAGCAATTATTTAGCTTAGCGGCAAGCGTTATTCCAGCACTACCGCCACCAATAATAGCAATATCGAGCTCAATACTTTGGTTCGAATCATTACGTAGTTTAGACACCAGCCAGCCCCAGCAAATATTGGTGCAGTCGTTTTTTGTGAGAAGGCACTTTCATTGGTTTTAAGTCTACAAGACTACGCAAACTAAGGAGCGTTTTTTCTGGTTTAGTGACAAACACCCGACCTTTCCACCAAGGCAAACCTCGACGTTTTAATACCCAGCCAATCTGTCGATAGGACCGCAATGCAACAATAATAGAAAGCCTCGAACGAAGAGGAAGTAGCTGAATGCCAAGCAGAGAACTTTGATAGTAGTTTTCAGCAAGGTCAAGCACAAGATTCACTGCCGTTGCAACTGGCTCATGGCAAGAAACATCCGCCCGTGCAATTTCTGATGCGGGTAGGTCGACCCATCTTGCGGGTAGATAACGGCGACCCATTTTGGCGTCTTCCAGCACATCTCTAGCAATATTAGTCAGTTGCATCGCAATACCTAGATCAATCGCAAAGCTATCAGCGCGCTGATTTTCGCAGTTGAGCACGCGGCACATCATCAACCCTACAGTACCGGCAACTGCATGGCAGTAACGAAGTAATTCAGCCTCATCTCTAATGGCGGTGGGCTGTTGATCTTTTAGCATGCCGTCAAGTAACTCGCGCGCGGCTATCAGCGGAATATCATTTTCTTTGGCAAGGGCGATAAAGGCTTCAACTTCGGGACCTGCACGTCGGCTACTGCCAGTCAGACGAGCGCGTATATCCTCTAGAGACTCTGCTCGATCAAAAAGATCTCCGTCAGCAATATCATCAACAAATCGGCAAAACTGATAAAGTTGAGCGACGCTATCAGCCAATTTAGAACCGAGAAAAAAACTAGCCCAGTAAAATGTTTTGCTATTCCGAGCTAATATTTGCTTGGGGGCCAATGGTAGCACCGAGTTAGCAGAAAAATTTATCATCGTCTATCCACCTGAGCTAACTTCAACACCTGTCAGCAGCTCCTCAACCACTTTAGCGGAGCTCACCACTCCGGGTAGCCCTGCGCCTGGGTGCGTACCAGCACCAACAAAATACAGGTTAGAAATTGCGCGATCTCTGTTGTGAAAACGAAACCAAGCAGACTGGGTTAACCGAGGTTCTATTGAGAAACCAGCACCATGCATCGAACGGTAATCCTTTGCAAAATCTTCTGGCGTCATCCAAAAAACTTCTTCAATCACCGATGATAGTTCTGGCAGTATGGTTTCTTCCAGCGCATCTACAATTCGGTCACGCAGACGTATTGCTTCGATACTCCAGTCGACATTGCCTTGTAAATTTGGAACTGGGCATAGCACATAGAAAGATTCACAGCCTTCAGGCGCAAAGCTTTTATCCGTTGCTGTTGGGCGATGAACGTAAAGACTGAAATCCTCACTCATTTCCTTGGTATCAAAAATTTCGGAAAGTAACTCTTTAAATCGAGGCCCCAACCAAATGCTGTGGTGGGCAACATCTGGGTAAAGCTTTTTAGTGCCAAAATATAATACATAGAGCCCCATACTGTATTGCTTTTTAATGCTCGGCAGGCTGAACTTGGCTTTGGGCAATAAGTGCTGATAGCATGTCTCGGGATCGCCACCAAACACCACTAAATCTGCATCTATGACCCTATTATTTATAAGTCGAATTCCAGTTGCTATTTTGTTGGCAACAACTATCGCATCTACATCAGCGTTGAGCACAATATTGATACCCTGACGCGACATAAGGGCACCTAACTCATGCACTAGCTTGCCTGTACCACCCATACAAAAAAACACACCCCAGCGACGCTCAAGATAATGAATTAATGCGTAAATAGCCGTTGTCTTGAAAGGATTACCACCGACTAATAAAGGGTGAATAGAAAAGGCCTGACGAATCAGAGGGTGCTTCAAATGGCTATTCACCATTTGCGACACTGTTTTGTAACATTTGAGTATCACCAGCGCTGGAACCTGCTTAGCCATATCCCATATTCGCGTAAAAGGTCGATGGGCAAGCTGCTTAAATCCAACGTTATAAACCTTTTTTGACTGCTCTAGCAGCCCTAGGTAGCCATCGGCATCCTCGTCACTAAAACGTCGTATCTCAGTTAGAGTATCTTCAATGCTAGCGCGATAGTCGAATTGACTACCATCAGCAAAGTGAAAGCGGTAGAAAGGATCAAGTGGGACGAATTCTAGATAATCCTTGAGCTTTTCATCAAACAATTCAAATAATTCATCAAATAGGAAAGGCGCTGTGATTACGGTAGGGCCTGCGTCATGACGATAACCTCCTCGCTCAAATACCTGAGCTCGACCACCCAAACTATCGAGGCGTTCTAGCAATGTTACTTCATAACCTAAGGCTCTTAGTCTTAATGCTGTGGCAATCCCAGCGAAACCGGCACCGATGACTACCGCTGTTTTACCAGCCCCGACGTTTTTGGCATTCAAGCTATGAGCTCTTGGCGATTGCCCGTTGTTGTCTGCTTTACAGATGAAACCAGACCGAGAGCCACTGGTTGAAGTTGTGCCGGCAATGTACAGACCAGCTGGTCAGCCTGCTGCAACCAACACTCGACTAACAGATTGGCTTGTAAGATCACATCACTTGATGCAATACTTCGCTGCCATTGGGCCAACAGACTGTTCTCTTCAGATTGATACCAGGTAATAAACTTTTCTCGGCCAACACCATGCAGAGCGAAAAGGCTAACCACTAAATTTGGTTTGCGTCCATCTAAATCACTAGAGCGATGACTTGATGGGATAACATCGTCGATGTCGTTGCGTCCTTGGTAGGCCAAGCCGCAAAAACCGACTAGCTTCTCTAAAGCACCTAAAGGCTCTAAATTTCCGTAGCTTTTATTGAGTCCAGCCATTAAGGCTGCCCCTTTGATGGGCGCAATTAATAGAGGTGCTGTTTTGCCTTTGGCGATTCGCTGCCAATCCTCTAACTCCGCACATTGGCGCTGATTAATATCAGAAATTTGGCCACTACATGTTTCCTGCATTGCCTTGGATAGCAATGCTGCAAGTGGACCACCATGGTGATTATTTCTAGCGGCTAACTCAAAAGCTTTCGCTACCATCCAATCGCCCAGACATAGCGCCATATCTGAACCAAAGTGCTCATGTATACTTTCTTGCCCACGTCTGTGGGTGCTAGCATCGCTAATATCGTCATGTATTAGTGATGCGTTGTGGAGCAGCTCACAAGCCGCTGCCCAGTGTAAATTATCTGTCTTGTCCAAGCCTAGGGCCGCGCCACTAGACAGAGCAAGTTGGGCTCTAAAAGACTTTCCATTATTCTTGAAATGATAACTAGCGGCCTGAGCTAGGCTGCTGTCACTACTGGGCATTTCACGTTGATAAAGCATATCTAACGATTTTAATGCATGTACCTCACTTACTATTGTTAGGGACATTTTTTAGTACCCTCATGGATTAAATTTATGGCTAATTAATCTATAGATTTTGTGGTTTGAGTAGAAAGAGCCAACACCGCTGGCCCTTTCATTCTATCAAACAAAAAACTTACTTATGCTTTTGCTAATTTATCTTTGTCTTCTGAATCAGCTACTGCTGCTGCCCAAATAACTAGACCAAAGGCAATTTTATTCCAAAAGTCAGCAATGTTATAAATAAGGTTTAATGTGCCCATGTCCGCACCTTCCATAAAGTATCCGACAAAATATCCGATTGGATAAATTGACCAACCTACGGTGACTAACAGCAACATGTATTTGTAGGCTTTTTGAACGTGAACATTGGCCAATCCAGCGTTGATTCGGCTTGCTTCACCTTTAAAAATTTCCCAGATGATGTAAAACCAAGCTGCCATCGATGGAACGAAAGCTATCTTAGCGTTCACCAGCCCAACTTCACCGACGTAGCCGAATCCAAGCATAACAACAGAACCACCTAATAAACGCCAGAAAACACCAGCGGGCACTTTGGTGACTGCAGACAGAATCAAATAGAACTCAATCATTAGTAGTGGTACGGTTAATAGCCAATCGATATAGCGAAATGCTGTCGGTGATTCGCCTGTAGCAACCCATACGTCGCGCATATAAAAGTAGTGAACTGCAGCGATTAGAGTAACTAATCCCGATACAGTTAAAGAAGTTTTCCATTTACCATGAACACGATCACGCTCGATAAAAAAGAAAACCGACGCAGCAACGAGTGCCATCGATATCAGCCAAAAGGACATACCGACATAATCGTCGGGTGGTAACATATCAGTCATGTGTAACCTCTAAATGTAAATCTTTTCTACCATTTGGTACCAGCATTTTTTATAAATTCAGATGCGGCACCCCCCGTTTACCTTAACTCGTACCCCATTTAAAGGTGACTAGAAATTAAAGCTAACTGTTTTTATACGGATTGTATTTTTTTTTGGATCATTTTTTTTAAAATATTCCAATAAATGCACAAAATCATGCCTTTGATCATATAAAATAACAATAAATTAATTATTAATGTTTATAAACAAAGACTTAGAAAGAATCATAAATATCATTAATGCTACCTATTCACACGCAAATAACTAATAAAAGCCGACAAATAATTACCTCATTCGACTTATAATATGTTTTTTATAGTAATATTCACACAAGATATAGACTTTAGAGATGAGCTATATTATTGGTTAGCAATATTTTTATATTTGAAGAATTTTAAAAACCAGTAAAAATATAATTATATTTTTACCTTTATTCTTAACCCAATAAAAATATTTTACTCGAACTCTTTTATCAACAAGAATGACTAGACTAACTTCACCTAAAGCTACTCACCAGCACTATTCAGAACCTCTAGCTTATATGATGGAGGTGAGATATGAGTACTCAATTGAGCCCGGACTTAATCTAGTTGGCCACAGTTTGAACATGATCAGAACAGGCATTTTTTACACTAAAATCTTTTATCAAGAATCGACACTACCGCTGACCTAGGCTGAATATAAATATTTATACTTTATATAGCCAAAATAATTTCATCCACTAAGTTTTGAGGCCCGTTTGAACCAGACGCTTTCAACTTCGAATCGAATGCCTCCAATTAAGTCTATACCCTAGCCCAAAACGGAGAACAGACTCTGCTCTGTATAGAAAAAAATATCACTCATTAACCCGTCAATAGAATTAGAGACTTAATGTATTTCCCTTTAAGTATGTTTTTCACAGATTAGCAGTAAGAGTTGGTTACAACTTTAACAAGGCACGAGGAGTCAAAGTCAGATTACATTGTTTTGAACTTGAAAATAATTTAGCTTAAGATATCGGTGATACATCAAAAAATTTTCAATGCCAAAACACCCTCTACGATCTAAACCAACCACCTTGGGGCAAAAATACTGCCCCTGGTCAAATCAGTGGGGATTCAAGACTGTGCGAAATAGTTCTGCAAGAAAGTTTCAAACGGAATATCGTCTGCGGTTTCGATGGCTTTTTGCTTTGCGAGCGATTCGCGTGCAAGCTGCTCAAATTGCCGGCGCTTGGCATCGTCGAGCGGGCGCTCGTTAAACCATTGTTGATGCTGACGCGATTTGCGCAGCGCGAAGTGATAATACTCTTCTCCGTTTTGCTCCATTTCGGTCAGTATTCGCGCCGACGGAGTCAAATCTGGATTAGCAATTTTGGCTCGCTGTTGTTGCAAGGCATCGCAGTAGCAATGCACGCTGGTATCCTTGTCAAGCAAGTCACAGCCAGCTGACATCTGCTCAAAAATTTCGTTGGCCCAGTCACGCAACAAAACTTCTTCGCCATTGCGGTGCAATTTCAACTGCGGATCACGGCCACGTAAGGCAACCTCGTTGAGGTTATACTTGATTGCAGAAAGTTCCGAGTCATCGTAAGGAGCGCTCGGCGTCAAAAGGCTGAACAAAAGAAAGGATTCGAGGAAACGCATTTGTTCCTCACTAATGCCGAGCGGCTCATAAGCGTTGACATCCAGCGAGCGCAGTTCGATATAGGCGACACCGCGCCTTGCGAGGGCCAGTGTCGGCTTTTCTTCACCTTGTAGAATCTGCTTCGGACGCACGCTTGAATAATACTCGTTTTCAATCTGCAGTCTGTTGCTATTGAGCTGTTGCCATTCACCGTCACGTATCATTTCGATTGCGGAATATTCCGGATAAGGTGTGGAGATCGCCTTCTGTAAACTGTCAACATAACCTTGCAAGCTATTGTAATTAACCTTAATGCTGGCCTCACCGCCCTTATCGTTCTGATAGCCGATATCGCCCATGCGCAGCGAGGTTGCGTAGGGTGAATAGAAAGAGTGCTCGCGCCATTTCTGCAGCGAAGTCGGGCTTGCACCGATGAAGGAGGCACAAATCGCTGGTGACGCACCAAATAAATAAGGTACTAACCAGCCAAACCGCTGCAGGTTGCGCACCATACCGATATAGGATTCAGAGATGAAGGTCTGAAGATCACCCTTGTCACCGACCACTGATTGCATCAACTGCCAGAATGACTCTGGATAGGAATAGTTGAAATGTACACCAGCAATGACCTGCATCATGCGCCCATAACGGTGTCCGAGACCACGCCGATAAACCGTTTTCATGCGGCCTGCGTTAGAACTACCGTACTCTGCAATCGGAATGCTGGCATCACCGTCGACAACACAGGGCATGCTACTGGACCAGAGGAATTCGTTGTCAAGCTGACTGTAAACATAACGATGGGTATCGTCGAGAAAATCCAGCGTATCACTGAAGTGCTGGAATGGCGGTGTCACCAATTCCAGCAATGCCTCGGAATAGTCGGTAGTAATACTGGGGTGGGTAAGAGCCGCTCCTAGTCTGGCAGAATGAGCCGTTTGGGCGATACCGCCATCAGCAGCTACGCGCAAACTCTCTTTTTCCAGACCGACTTGACGCTGTTGTAAAACTTTACGGATGTCGCTATCGAGCAATTGCGCAACACGTTTTTCAATTAGGGATTTCAATACGTGATCCAGGATGGTTACAAGTTACGATTGTGCCTATTTGACGGCACAGATGCAAAATAAAATCAGCCACTGCGACTAGTTTTTCTAGGCAGTGCCCAAACACCGAGACGCAGAAGCCATATTGATATAAAAAAAATAGGTGGCCAGCCAATCGTATCTAAATGTTACTTTAGTTAGTAATAATCACCTGTACATTGATTTCCTAAAAATACTAGGGTGATAAACGCTCATTTGCCCATTGCCCATCTTCATTGCGCTCAAATAGAAATCGATCATGCAAGCGGCTTGCCTGTTCTTGCCAAAACTCAATCGTTTCGGGTATAACTCGATAACCACCCCAAAATGGTGGTAACGGAACCTCTTTGTTTTCAAATTTCTTCTTCATACTGTCAACCATAGTGTCGAGTATTGATCGAGAACTGATCATTTCACTTTGGCCTGATGCCCAGGCACCTAGCTGACTGCCACGAGGGCGGGTGACAAAATACTTCAAAGACTCGGCTGTTGATATCTTCTCAACCTGTCCGGCGACCATAACCTGGCGCCCTAAAGATTGCCATGGAAACAGTAAGCAGACCCTATTATTACTCGCCATTTGCTGCGCTTTACGACTTTCATAATTAGTAAAAAATACAAACCCTTGCTGATCAAATAGCTTCAATAGAACCGTACGCTGAAATGGTTGACCATACTCATTAACTGTCGCTAGGGACATCGCACCAGGTTCATGAATATTGCTACTACAGGCATCTTCATACCAGGCGCTAAACTGTGAGATAGGATCAAGCTTCAATTCACTCCGTTCTAAACCTCGCGCCATAAATTGTTCACGGATCTCACTGGCTATTTTCATTCTAATTACCCGATTTTAAAACATCATTTATACCAGCCAATTGACCTGAGTCAACCATCAGTTCAGAAAGGCCATTGGCGCTAGAGAGCAGCGTTACTGACAGGCAAATTTGCTGGAAGCTATTTCCAGCCTTGTAAGAGATATGCCGCGCTCGCAGGTAGTCATGTGTCAGCCCCGGTTCGTTGTAGCACTCAGCATAGATACCAACAGCACTGAGCTTTTCTATGTAGAGCCTGGCATCATCACGCAACGGGTCGATATCCGCTGAGAACGCGATGCTGGGTGGCAGACCATTAAAGTCATCGGCTACCAGAGGGTAAAACTCGGGGTCATGGATAGCCGTCTCAACGTCATAACAACGTATTTTTCTGTAATAAAAAATATCTGTCGTGGTTAATAAAGGTGCTGCAGCGTTCGCCACGTAGGAATCTAAATCGTATAAATCCCCCCCGAGTCCAGGGTAAACCAGAACCTGCCCGAAAGGCTTACGACTAGTATTTTTTAATCGATGACTTAATGCTGCGGCCAAAGCGGCACCAGCCGATATACCCACAACAATTGACTTTGGCTTCCAGCAAAGCTCAAAAGCATCGGCGACATCATCAAGATGGACGGGGTGTTTGTATTCAGGTGCCAGTCTATAGTCGATTGAGATGGCATCCAGCCCTGTTTTGAAGCAAAGTTCAGCACAAATATCATCGTGTGAATCGAGATCGCCCAAAATAAACCCACCACCATGCAAAAAAATTATTTGGGCATCAGCCTCAATGGTAGCTAAGGTGTTTCGATAACGACGAATCGGTATTAATCCATGACGACCAGTCACAACATTATCTGATGATTCAATACCGACCGGGTAGGGAGAGAAAAAGTGGCGGCAGGCAGCATTCGAGCTAATCCGCTGTTGCTCGATGCTGCTATCTGTCGAGAGATTACTTGATACCTCAGTCATGGTATCAATGAATTGCTGTACTTCACTATCAATTTCAAAATGGGTCATTCGAATCTCGCTATCAGGGTAACCACTGCCTGTTTAAATTATCAGTTTCATGCTCTAAATTAGCAGCCTGACTAAGGCCACAATAGTTTTGATTTCACCTAAACAACCCTTTTCATGATGATCTTCAGCCTGCCCGCCTATGTAAAATCCAGAGCCTAATTGTCAATCAGCCCACTAATATAAAGTACCGGGTTGATTGGGCCAAACTTTAAGCCATGGAATTTAGCCGCAAATCGTCCACCTTTATCAATGAAATGAGTCACCACACTACCTCTTTCCTGATCATTTCCGACCGCTTCGGAGACAACATTATAGGCGTCAACTAACGTTTTTATGGTTGCCTCGCTTGAATCTTTAGAGGTAGTCAAGAGTAGCCAGTTAGACGTTTCAAAGCCATAGGTTTGGGCATAGCCCTGCATCACATCTAGGGATTCATTTTTGGTATCGGCAATAATGGTAATGAACTGGACACCCCCCTTGAGTGGGGTTATGTTTACTTTTTGCTGAATGGCGGCAACCACCGCAGCATGCCGCGCACAGAAATTTTGGCAATGCGCAGAGATGAAGTTAAGCACCACCACCTTATTATCGAAATCAGACAAGCGAACTTTATTGCCATTAGCATCCATTAATTCAAAAGATGGTGCTTTTGGTAAATCAATCACTTCAAAATGCTTTTCATGCGCTTTCATATACACATCAATGCTTCCCTTTGGATGATGAGCATAGGTGGGTGCAACCCCCATTAACATGACGATAATGAAATATATTACGGTATTAACAGGCATAAACTACTCGTACTCACAGGGTATTGGATTGTTGCTTTATGATTGATTCAACAGCCTTATCGACACGGGCTACTCTATTTTGATGGACTTAATAATTGGCCTAGTTCCTGTCGATTGGGATTGACCTGAATAGAGGCTGTTAGAATCTCTGCTATCAGACTTGTTGCAGCAGATAAAGTTTAGTCAATGAATACAACTAAAATGATAATTCGAAAATGACCTTGCACCCACAACCACTGATATTATTCAAGCCTGCTTCAATCACTGAATATTTCACCAATAATGATAGCCTCTGAAACAATCAGAAGAGTTCCGTTCAATCAAAAGTAAAGGAATCAAGCCTTGCTCGAAGTTATTAATACTCGTCACTGTTAGCAGCTTCGTGCTGCTGCGCCAGGACTGAATGTATGCTGTTTTTGCAGTGGCCGTAGCAAAAAAACTCACGAAAAAGTTACCATTATTGAGACACCCAATAAACGACTAGCTTTCGTAGAGTGCACTCATCGATGCACCAGCTCGCTTCAATGATGGCAGATATTGCCTGAGTAAAGCCAGTGATTTTCGGATAGCGGGTGAATGCACCGCCACTGTAAAACATATTTCATTTTTTGCATTGAATACCGGCACCGCTAGTGCAACCATACCGGGCACAAATTCTTCATCATCGACCCCAATACCATCTCGTTTTATCAGTTTTAATTCTGCTTCCAGTAGCACGCTATCTGTTATTGATCGCTCAGTATATTGTTTGAGTGGCGCAGCTGAGATTAATTTTTTGCGATGATTTGCTGGCATGTAGGCGAGGAACAACTTGCCACTAGCGGTGCAATGTAAAGGCAGGTGAGAGCCAATTTTCAAGTCGATTCGGTAAGGCCAGTCACTTTCAACTCGATCAAAATAAATCGTATGATCTCCATCGAGCATGGTGCAATTGCAAGTTTCTTCTATTTCTTCTGACAATGCTCTCAGAATTGCATGCCGTGGCGCGGTTGAGGCCCGATTTGTTAAAACATCAAAACCAATATTCTTCAGTTTTGGTCCAATGGTTAATCGTTTATTATTGGGCTCATACTGAAGGTAACCGGCCTCTTCTAACTGTGAGGTTATGCGGTGTACTGTAGGTTTAGGGATATCTAACTCTTCGAGTAAGTCAGACACCGTTAACGCACGGGATGAAGCCGATACTTTTTCCAGGATCAGCAGTCCTCTCAATAACGGGGAGTTATTTTTGCCGACTGATTCATTTTCTGACATTGTACTAAAGGCCCATCTGAATGATAAGCGCCTTTAAAAAATTAGCTTTTAAATGCGTTTATCATGTTTATATCGGCTCTACAATAATTATTTAGACCCATAGAGCTTCTCTTGTTTTCCTATGACTATAACCCAGAAAACTGGACCAGATAAGTCGATAGTGATGACCGGAAGGCGATTAATAACCAAGCTGCCATTAACGCAAAGAGATAAGGTAACACATGCTTTAAGATCTGGAAATATGGGATGCCAGTAATACCACTCGCAACATACAAATTCAGTCCATACGGTGTAGTAATAAACCCTATAGCATCACCCACCAAGAAAATACCCGCTAAATGAATTGGGCCGACATCGGCGGTATAAGCAATAGCCGCCAATATTATGGTATTGGGCAGGCTCACTAAAACTGTACCCGCAGTTAATACCAATAACATGAAAGCAATGATGATGAGCGCTGGATCACCTAACGCCGATATGGCATCGCCCAGAAATGCATCGGTGGCCCAGTAATGACAGTATCTGTTGCATGACGATGGAAACCGCAATCAAAGGCGTTAACATGCGAGTGATTTAACCTGATCGCATGAGTATTGCGGGTAGCTTATTTAGCTTGATTTCACGCCTGACTAAAACACCAGCCGGCAAAAAAAACCAACCGTAACACCGGCAGATTCGGTCGGTGAAAAAGCACCTGAATAAATTCCATAGACAACAATAATGATCGCAAAAAAACCAAGGTTAGCACGAAGTCCTGACTTTATTATTCGCATGGGCTCAAACTTTATTATTTTGCCCCAGTTGCTTAGCCAGAAAATATAACTACAGGTCAGCATCATCACAATCACCATTAGCAACCCAGGTAACATGCCGCCAATAAACAATTCACTAATCGGGAGATTTAACAAAAATCGTAGACGATGAAGATAATGCTGGGCGGTATAATAATGCCCACCGTGTCGCCAGCGACGATTGTTGCTGCTGCAAATGTTTGTCATAACCACCCTCGAACAGTTCGGGATGAATGATCGACCTGATGGTCGCTGTTGTACCGGAGTTTGAGCCCGATATTGCCCAGAACCTGCCACAAGCAACAATCGATGCTATCCCTAGTCCACCACGAGCGAAACTAAGCACGGAATAGGCAAAATCAGACAATCGTTTTGCAATAACGGCCGCATTGATTAAATCACCTGTCATAATAAATAAGGGCAGTGCCAGCAGACCAAAGAAACTTAACCCTTCAAATCAAGTTGAGCCAATATTTGCCAGTGTAAAGGCGATCACTAGGCTAATACCCACCACCCAGAAACCAATCACCAAGAAAATCGGCAGCCGAGGATAAACATTGCAGTAACGCCGAGCGAAATAAGTGTAATTAGAAAACCCCGTTTCATAATCATCTCCTACGCCTTCAATGGTGCTTGCATGATGAAAGCTTCGCCACGCCGACATCGTTGAATATCCTGCAGTAAATTTTGTATGGCGCGAACGATAATTAGACTCCAGTCCAATGGCGTTGCCAGATAAAACCACCACTCCATGACATCGTCAGTGCCACCAACAATGGCGAAATTATCGTAGAACAAATAAACCTGTAGCACGGTGAAATAAATGATTATACAAGCAAAGGCAATCCAGGCCACTGACATCGGATTAAGATGCATTAGTTGCATCGCGATAGGATCTAACTGAGCACAAGTAACATTGGTTTTTCGTGCCTGCCAGTTGGTCAAACAATGTAACCGTTGGTCTGTCTTCCCACTTAAGACCCAATTGCAAACCACGTAATTCACAATTAGAAAAATAAGAATTGTAGATCATGACGTTTTCTTAATAGTTCACGCAGTAGCGCTTCACTTTTACGGCTATACAGGAAATGATATTGAGCCGCGGCAGAGAAAATACCAACAATGCCCTGTTGTGTTTTCTTCACACAGCTAGTTTGACCACAATTTTATTTACTACGATAAATTCAACTCCAATTTCACCATCGGTACACTCTTCCCGATCTTTTGCGAAAAACAATTAACCTGATTTTTGAATATCGCGATTGGTTTCATTTAATCCAGACGGGCCAAACTTAAGTTGAAACTTTGGCTCCATGACATAACGTTTTTTCTTCGTTTCTGCTGCGGCAATTGCCAGACTGGGTAATGTTGCACCTGCGGCTAATAATATGGAAATCATGTCATAACCGGCAGAAATTTTCATGAAATCTCGACGAGATCCCCAGTTCGGATTTTCGGAAATTGATTCTTTTCCTCTATATATTTTAATGATAGTACAGTGTCATTTGTGCCGTGCTCCCTATCCTTATAAAGATAAAAGCAAGTATTACATCTCTATTATCACGTCGAATTTTCACATTTAGATCAACTCAGAAATTGATCTAAAACTATTTTTTTGATACCGTTAGTCTCGTTTTTATTTATAAATATAACTTTAAAGCTTTATATTTTTTGTTAGTAGACTAATTAAATCGATTAAATTTTGACATTACGATGTTTCGAATACAGTAATAACATCGACAATAGAATCAGCTATGTGCCATGACTGGTTGTTTCGTAACCTAGGCATTTAATTAAGAAAGCCTCTAAGAACGAGAACATAAGTGAAACAGTTAAACCAAATTTATGACTACATTGTAGTAGGCGCAGGTTCAGCCGGATGCGTGCTAGCCAACCGTCTATCTGCCAACCCCGATACTAGCGTCCTACTAGTTGAGGCAGGTGTAAAGGACACCAGCCCCTGGATTCATGTCCCTGTTGGCTACTTCAAAACCATGCACAACCCAAAACTCGACTGGTGTTATAAAACTGAGCCCGACGAAGGTATCAATGGAAGAAGCCTGCAATGGCCGCGTGGAAAAGTGCTCGGCGGATCCAGCTCACTTAACGGTTTGTTATACGTTCGAGGCCAACGCGAAGACTATGATCGATGGTCCGCGCTGGGCAATAAGGGCTGGTCCTACGACGAAGTATTACCCTACTTCAAAAAATCAGAGGACCAGGCAAGAGGTGCTGATTACTATCACGGTGTCGGTGGCCCGCTCAAGGTATCCGATTTACGTCTTCGTCGCCCAATTGCTGATTTTTTTATAAAAGCTGCCACTCAAATAGGCATACCCGAAAACCCCGACTACAATGGCGAAACACAGGAAGGCGTCGGCTATTTTCAACAGACAGCACACAAAGGACTTCGATGCAGTACCGCTAAAGGTTTTCTTAGCCCAGTTCGCAATAGAGCTAACTTAACAGTATTAACTAAGGCGCAAACAACACGTATTTTGCTTGAAGGTAAAAAAGCCGTCGGCATCGAATATTTGAAATCAGGACAACTCCATCAAGCATCAGCCAACTGCGAGGTCATACTCAGTGCAGGTGCCATCGGCTCACCACATTTATTGCAACTTTCAGGCATTGGCCCTGAAAACTTACTCATAAAAGTAAATGTGCCAGTCGCTCATAACCTACCAGGTGTCGGGCAAAACTTGCAAGATCACCTTCAAACTCGGCTGGTATACAAAACCAGACAGCGTACCCTGAATGACGAACTCAATAATATATTCAAACGTGGTTTAGTTGGATTGCAGTATTTGCTCAACCGCACTGGCCCGCTAACATTAGCCGCCAGCCAAGTCACTATTTTTACTAAATCTAACCCCGACGTAGAAAGGCCCGACATACAGTTCCACATGCAACCGCTCAGTGCCGATAAACCAGGAGATGGCGTTCACGAATTTTCAGCCTTCACATTATCAGTTTGCCAATTGAGACCCAAAAGCCGAGGATCGGTAGAGATAAAATCGACAGACCCATTGGTATATCCAGACATCCATCCCGGCTATCTGGCAAACGACCATGATTGTCAGGTTGCCATCGACGGCATCAAAGTAGCCCGACGCATTGCCAACGCACCCGCCTTAAAACCGCATATTATTGATGAGCACGTGCCAGGCCAACAGTTCGAAACCGATGAGCAACTACTCGAAACAGCGCGCCAGTTTAGCCAGACCATTTACCACCCAACGAGTACCTGTAAAATGGGGCCTAATGATGATGATATGGCTGTAGTCGATGAACGACTTAAGGTATACGGCATTCAAAACTTACGTGTGATCGACGCATCAATCATGCCCGAAATCGTATCAGGCAACACCAATGCCCCAACAATTATGATTGCGGAAAAAGGTGCTGATATGATTATTGAAGATGCTGCTTTATAAGCTGTTTAGTCAAAAATTCTGTTCTCAACCACTATTTAGAGCACTTTGACTAAAGCAGTACGATCTTCCTCCCCAAACCCCGCGTCGACGCCCCTTTGATATAGTCCAGAAAGAAGGGCTGGGAGTTTAGCGGTGCACCGTCATGCAGGCTGCCTAGTGCATACGGATTAGAACAAATAGTTTCTGCCATCTCTTTGCATTTGGGACCTTATACAAAACGGATGCAAGAGGACCGACCTCGTCGTCTTCCGTCTGACAGATGTGCGCCCCATGTGCATAGGCCACAACCTTAAGTGCAACACTAACCGAAAGAACGGCTAAACCTACCGCAGGCTCAGAAGGAAAACACAAAAGTACCTATGGCTATAAAGCTCATATCAATGTTGATGAGGATAGCTTTACCGACCTACTAAGTGGCACAGAATCAGCAGTTTATGCCGATAGCGCCTGCCTGAGTCAAACACATGAAGATTGGTTATCTAGTCGAGGCATCGACAGCCGAGTCATTAAAAAAGCCTATCGAAATCGGCCTTTGAGATACACGGGCAAATGTTTCAACCTCAATGGATT
Source organism: uncultured Acidimicrobiia bacterium (assembly GCA_964195315.1). Taxonomy (GTDB): domain Bacteria; phylum Pseudomonadota; class Gammaproteobacteria. The sequence continues at coordinate 42,847 of CAXMOZ010000074.1, forward strand.
TCGATAATGACGAATTATTAATCCGGTCTGATTCACCCAACGAATGAACGGTATCTGGTGCGAATGCTAGGGCTTTTCTCCACTAATTCAACTGCTTAATAGTACGCTGTTTTTTCTAACTGAGGAATCTAGGATGGAATTACCCGTAATCCAATGTTCATTATATAGCCGATATCGATTTATCGCTTAAGTCACCAAGCCGAAAACCCGCTGAGAAATAGCAGGTATACCGTCCCTTGATTCCCGCTAAATTTTGAGCCAGCTGCCTAGCTGAACAAGGACTCGCCCGACACGACTTCAAAATAGAGATAACATTGATAGGCCACGAACAAAGCGAGTAACACCGCTCCTTTGACGCGACCAATTTGATTTAGTTGTTGATTCCTACTGAATGACATCGCAAAAAGCAACAGAGTTAGAAACACCATTACCGGCAGATCTCGATGCAGTGCTGCTGAATCTATGTCAAACCCGTGAATTAGCGGTGGAATTCCTACCACCGCCAGACTATTAAATAGGTTAGAGCCGATTACGTTACCGATGGCCATACCGGGGATTGATTTCTTCAGGCTAGCTATCGACGCTGCCAGCTCCGGTAAACTAGTGCCCAGCGCGACTATCGTCAAACCGATTACCAGTTCACTAACACCCAGGCTGAACGCGATATTCGATGCACCCCAAACTAGAATGCGCGAACTGCCAATCAGTAGTACCAGACCGAGCAAAACCCAGAGCCAGGCAGCTTTGGTGGACATCAACTCGTCATCACCAACTTCACTTTCATCAACTGATTCTTCTTTTTTTCCGCTGCGATGGCTATAAATCATGTACGACATGATTCCTATTAGCAGACCAAGTAGCAGGAAACCGTCGAGACGGTCTAGCTGCAAGTCATAGAGGCACCAAACGAGAACGACAGTGGCGCCGAATAGCAGAGAATATTCTGACCGAATCAGACTGCTCGGTATAGAAATTGGCGCGAGCAACGCGGTAATGCCGAGGATTAACCCAATATTAGCAATGTTCGAGCCGATCGCATTGCCTACCGCTATACCAGGCACCTCTTCAAGTACCGCAATTACCGATACAGCAATTTCTGGCGCAGAAGTGCCGAAACCAACCACGGTAATGCCGATAATTAGATTGGAAACACCCATGTGCTGCGCAATAGCAGCAGCACCGTCAACGAAACGATCGGCACTCCAGACCAGAATTGTAAGACCAACTAAAATAGCAACGATAGACAACAACAAACTAGAATCCCCAATCGAAATTAAACGATAAATTGTCAGAAAACACGGAGATTAGCATCGAGGCTTATCTCTACTTGAGTACTCAGTTTGAAGCAATCTATCGCCATACAACTATACTTAAGTAAATAAGCAGATAGCGCCGCCACCGGTGACAATTGCTCGGCAGTCTCTGCGGCTTTTCCTGCTTTCTTCAAACACTTAACAGCTTTTCAACCGCTATAATGATACTTATAATCTCATTTTTACAATTTTTTAACGGTATTGCAACCAAATTACCGCTTTTCCGTAGAATCTTGTCAGCTGCCTTCTCCCAATCATGATTGTCGGAGCATTGGTTTTACTAGATACGATCTCCGGCATGAGTGAAGCATAGACTACACGCAATCCATCATGCCCAGCTAAAATCCCGATAAGCGTCCTGTTGAAAATAGCCGACTGGTATGTGCAACCGGGGATTTAAATCCCTGCCCCAGCCTCAACTAATAGGCTTTGTGCGCCGGATTCGCCGACAGCCGACCCGCGGCCAACGACGATATAGTCGAATAGACCCAAAAATCCCTCACCGTTATATATTTCGAATCGACAATACGACAAATGACACTAAAGTGAAACAAAAAGTCTCGTTAAGTGGTGCTTTACGGCCCTATTAGGTTATTCTACTTCCGTATAGCGCCATCAAGTTCGGCTCTTGGGATACCGAGCCGAGACGAAACTTATGTGTATTAAGCCCTTTTACTCAATCGCAAAAAAATGTAAGATCGGGACTTATAGTCTCATTTAGACCGAATTTTGTCGGTATGCGGCCATTCAACTGGATCAGAACACCGACCCAACAAGCTCCGGGGCGACGCCTTCAGCCTCGCGAAGCATAAAATAACGAAGGCTTTCTTAATACGAGGAGTAGATATGATCAAACTAAAAACTATTGCTGCCAGTACAGCAGTCCTGGCACTCATGGCATCGTCTGCCATGGCGGCTGATAAGGTCTTGCGTATCCAGTCGGTGCTATCCACCTCAGCTGACGAAGTCGTTATGCTTAGGGAGTTCGGTAAAGATGTCGCAGCGCTGACTGGTGGCTCGCTAACAATCGAAGTTCTGCCAGCAGGTGCTGTTGTAGGACCACGAGACGTCATGGATGCCGTTGACTCGGGTCTTGTTGAAGGTGGTTTTGCCTGGACACATTATTGGGCTGGAAAGCACGTTGCGGCTAACCTGTTCGGTGCGCCAGTTGCGGGTGCCGGTGTAGGTCTCGATAACATTGCGTTCCTGAGCTGGTTTCAGTACGGCGGCGGCAAAGAGCTATATGATCGCCTGTGGGATGAAATGGGTGTGAACGTCAAAGGATTCATGCTGCAGCCAGTTGGCCCTGAGGCACTCGGTTGGTTCCCAAAACCTATCAAGTCGATGGATGACTTCCGTAAATTGCGCTTCCGTGCACCTCCGGGCATGGTTGGTGCTGCATACGCTGAAATCGGTGTTCCAGCGGTTGCTATGGGCGGCGGCGACATCCTGCCAGCGCTTGAGAAAGGCACGATCGATGCAGCCGAGTGGTGCTGTCCCAAGCCAGACTCCGTCTTTGGTTTCCAGAAAGTGCTAAAGCACTACTACCTCCAGGGTCTGCATCAGGTAGTCGTGAACGCGGACATGTATGTGAATGGCGATTTCTACAAGTCGCTGAGCGACCTTGAGAAGAAAGCACTGGAAGTGGCGGCAAACGCGTCTCTGTCAAAATCCATGTCCTATCGAATCTTTGAGAACGGTAAGGCGCTGAAAGATCTGACGGATAATCAGGGTGTTATCCTGGAAGATACTCCAGCGGATTACTTCACAGAGT
>CAXMOZ010000075.1:0-7331 GCA_964195315.1 uncultured Acidimicrobiia bacterium
AAGCTATTCTGCTCATAACCACCGGCCTCAACAAACTCGAGAAACTCCTGATTGCTGACTAAGTATTGGCTGGCTTTGAACTCAGCAACCTCTGCCTTGTGGTGGCCATATTCATTGTCCCAGCCATAAAAGGCACTATCAAAAGATTTTCCAAGATCAACTGAGCCAGCGGCAACGCTTATCAGTTTGTTCTTTGGGGCCTGGCCAGTATCTTTGCAAGCTGGCCATTGAGGCAAGGATTTTACTTTGGCCAGTTCATGTTGGCGAATAAGTACTGACGACGTTTCAAGGTGAATACGCTCGTGTTCAATACCCATAACGATGGGCCACCAGGTATTATCCCAGTCAATGGGGAGAACAAGGTGCAAACTGTTAATTAAGTCTAGTACCGTGGCACGCACCTTAGCGCGGTAATCCATTACTGCAGAAACGCTGGGCCAGTCGTAATTTTCTTCTGACAAATCATCCCAGCTCATTTCATCAACACCCACTGCAAAAATGGATTCCATGTGCGGATTAATCCGGTTGGGTATCAGCTTTACCAATAGAAGCTTGTTGATGAAAAAAGTTGCGGTATGCCCAAGATAGAAAATAAGCGGGTGTCGCAAAGGTATAGATTTTTGATAAAAACCAGTGTCGTCTCGCAAACAATCAAAAAGCCCCGTGTAGGTATCAAACGTGTTGGTGAAGTAAAGTGCTATTTCTTTGCGCTTGTCATCCACGGTGCCACTGTTTAGTTTTGGTGTTCTGGCTAACGCTCTAGAGTCAACGAACGATGTAGGTCGTTTAGCCGGTTCTTCAGTGTTCTGTGTAAGTAATGTCATCGTCAAACACGTTCCTTTAATACTTTATTAGTTAGGGTATACGGTTAAATACGGGATAAAGGCTCAATTTTTCCTTATATTAATATTAAGGGCCAAGAAATGACTGTTTTGCTAGTGGTTAAACGTCTCAGCCCTGCAGTTTTTTAATGGCTTCGACTAAATAATCTCGTGAGCAACCGAAGTTCAAGCGAAAACAGTCTTTATCACCAAAATCTTTGCCCGCCGACGGACCAACGCCTTTGGCTTCACACCATGCTTGCGTATCAGAGACCTGCAAACCGCTGGCATCTACCCACAATAAGAAAGTAGCAGCAGGGGAGATGGCTTTTAAACCTTCAATTCTGTTGATTTCAGTGAGTAAATAATCGCGATTTTCTTTTAAATAAGCCACTTCTTGTTGATGCCACTCATCGCAATACCTGAAGGCGGCATTCGTGGCGGTAAGGCCTGCTATTGTTACCTCGGGTACTATGCCGCGGGCGTTATGGTTGAAGGCCGCTCTTAATTTTGCGTTTGGAATAATAGCAAAAGAGGTGCCTAAACCAGCAATATTAAAGGTTTTACTGGCGGCCATTAGCGTTACCGAATGCTCTGCTAACTCTGGGTGCGCACTAGCGGGTAAATGTGGCACGTTATCTAAAATTAAATCACAGTGTATTTCATCAGAGCACAACATAACGCCGTGTTTTCTGCATATTGTGGCAATTCTGTCTAGTTCGTTTTGGCTTAAGACTGAGCCAACCGGGTTCATTGGGTTGCACATTATAAACAAACTTGCTGTAGGGTCGGCTGCTGCTAATTCTAAGGCATCAAAATCAAGTGTCCATCGACCTTCGACTGCTACCGTGCCTATACAGGTTCGATTTAGATTATTAATTGCCGGTGCGGCCAATATGGGAGGATAATTAGGTGTTTGGACAATAACCGTATCACCGGCCTGGCAATATGCTTGAATAGCCACATTAAGTGCGGATACTACACCTGGCGTCCAGACTAGCCAGCTAGGGTCAATTTCCCAGTCATACTGTCGTTGACACCACGACACAATGGCCTCTGTGACATCGGTATCATGAGCCGGTAAGGTATAACCTAAAAGACCGTCTTCAATGCGCTTATGTAATGCAGATAAAATAGGCTCCGCACAGCGAAACTCAGTATCCGCAATCCACATAGGCAATATATCCGTGCCTTTATATCTTTCCCATTTCTCAGCCTTCGACCAGGTCCGGTCTGGTTTATCGTTGAAGTTCATGGTGAATCCTTTGGTCATTGATCTAGCAGTCTACAGAATATCGTCAATTTAATCTGTTACTGGCAGCCTTAACCTAGGGTTAAAATACAAGTCCGAATAACCCAATTATATTTTTGTACAATTTTTCACAACAGCACGGAGGAATGGTTCTTTTTTCAGATCAACTTAGTGAGTATTACCAAGCCTTCCGGAACATAGGGGGCGATATCGGGGACTAGTGTTTTATTGGTGGCCGCCATAAGACACAACTCTGCGCTTTGTCAAAGTATCTAGCGGGAACTATGGAGGTCTCTAAGAAGAGTATAGGCAAAACAAAAGTCCTATTCGTGGCCACTCTGTCCTATCCGCCCGGAGTACGGCAATGCCGCAAAGCTGCTGAGGCGGCGGCCAAAAATGTATTCTTCAAATTTTTTATCGTGTCATTCAAACGTAGATACAGAACTAGTTTTCAGGATGGTCTAGTTCCGGATCATGTGGTACTTCACCGATACTGCTTCTGAGAAAACGAATCGCTAATCGATCAAGTAAACCCGGATTCTTTTTGAAAGTCCGATTTGCAATATTGGTCATCAGGCGCTGCTTTGCACCGCCGAGCCATTCCTTTAATCTCATCATTACCTTAGCCCGCTAAAACTTGTTCTGACATACCGGCAGGCGGCTCATTCAATTTTACAATACGACCGGGAAAACCTTTGAAATGGGGAATCCCCTGCTCATAGTCTAAATATTCTGGGGCATCAGGACACAGCACTGCATCGCTGCTGATAAACGCGCCGGCGAGTTTCGCTTCACCGCGCATCTCCGGATACCACCACCCATGGGGCACACGAATATGACCTTGTTTCATCGAGCCCTGTACAAGCACCTTAGCAGTAACCTCTCCCGTTTCAGTCTGTAATTTAACCCAATCATGATCAATAATACCTTGTCGCTCAGCGTCAACAGGGTGCATAAACAGTTTTGGTGACGGCATTCGATCGCGCAACACTTTTACCTGTCGTTGACCGGTTTGAAAAAATGCATCTTCCCGAACACCGGTAAAAACATAATAGGGATAGTCTTCGCTGACAGCTGGTCCTTCCCGATAGTAGGGCAGCGGATCAAAGCCTAACTCCCCAAGTACACTGGATTTCAATTCAACTTTCCCCGATGGCGTGGCAAAACCAGTCTTTCGATATTTTCGATACTCGGGTGGTTGAATATACATATAGTTCTCATTCGAAAATTGTTCGAAAGTTTTTCCAGTCGGTGACAGGCGATGGTCGAGCATGTCTTCGATGGTCTGCCACGGAAACAAATCAGCAAATCCCATCCGATGCGCAAGATCGTGCCAGAACTGGAATGTGCTGGAGGCTTCTGCGGGAGGCTCAACCGCTTTTTGCGACACCGTCAGCCCAAGCTTCCAATTCCAGTAATCGGAAATATGGTTGCGCTCACTAAATACATCACCCGGTAGAACATAGTCTGCCAACATAGCGGTTGGCGTCATAAATATTTCGTGAGCAACAATTAAGTCTTGATTCATCATGCCCTTCAAAATTTGATGTTGATTGGGATAGCTCATTAACGCGTTATTACCCAATACAAAAAATGCCTTCACGGGGTAAGGTTTTTCCGTTGCCATCGCCCGAAAGGTCGCACTAGGATTCGCCATATAGCAACCCATCACGATATCTGCATAGGCATAACCGTAAACACGTTCGGTATGCTCTGACAGCATTTCCTGGGCGCGATAGGTATACGCCGGATGTGCGTCAGAACCGAGTTGTTTGGCCTTCTGCTCCGCACTCAACATCTCGTGATTGCCCAACTTGGATTCTGGGATATAATTGGGGTCAAAGCCGCCGAAAACATCACCGCCAGGTATATCGATATTGCCTGTTAATGCCCGCAGAATACTCTGCAATCGAATTGCGGACGTTGAAGAAATCTGCATGTCGGTAATCGGTGTCCAGGGTATACAAGCACTTTCTGCGGTCGCGTACATTCTTGCCGACTCAGCAATCAACTCCGCATCAACACCGGTGATTTCAGCAACACGCTCTAGAGGGTAGTCGTTAACCCGCTCGCACAATTCATCAAAACCTACAGTGTATTCAGCGACAAAATCTTTGTCGTAAAGCTCCTCGTTAATGATCACATTAAGCCATCCGAGGCACATTGCAGCATCGGTGCCAGAACGCAGACTCAAGTGTAAGTCGGCCACTTCTGCCTGATCAGAAACCCTGGGATCCAACACAATGACTTTCGCGCCATTGGCTCGAGCGGCGTTGATCATGTTGAAAATAGGTGTCCAGCTATGCTTTCGCGGATTGTGACCAAAAAGCACAATACACTGTGAATTTGAAATGTCGGCAAAAGGAAACCAGCCGTAAGTTATTTTATTAACAGCGGCAGTATTACCTGCGCAGAGTGAGACGCCACTAATATAATTTGGCGTACCGAGCGCGTTCATAAAACGCCTGTCCATGCTGTGGGTGGTTTGCGTATTCCAGCCTGAGGTCGATACGGCCATAGACTCTGGACCATATTGATCCACTACCTTCTTCAGTCGCTCAGCAATCTCGTCCATAGCCTGTTCGTAAGAAATCTCTTCCCATTTGTCTTCGCCCCGCTCGCCAACACGTTTTAACGGCCTCGTGAGTCGATCGACATGATTGTGAATGTGTGCAGCGGCGGTACCTTTGTAACAAACGTTACGTGCCAACGCAGGGTTGTCGTGGGCAATCATTCTTTTGAGCTTGCCATCTTCCGTCTCCGCGCGAAGTTGGCAGCCAATATCGCAGATTGTACAAACAGAGTAAGTGTTCTTGTTATTGGTCGGCTTTGCAGATGCCATATGAACGTCTTCCTTTCGTCAAACTCGGTAGGTTGTGAGACTGCTTTAGGTTAATTGTTGATGATCGTAGGTTTGCGCCATACCCTGTAACACTTGCAACACCATTGATTCATGCGCCAGGGGTTCGCCTTCACCGATAGCACGGCCTAAACCGATACCAATCAACGCTTCGGAGATAGTGCGGTAGATCATCTCAAATTCTTTTGAACCCACACCCTGATTTTTGTGTTCCAGCACCATCTGCGGTGAAAACATCTCGGAGCCGAGCTCCATTGCCTGCACCAGCCGTAGGCCAAACTGTTTATCATTTTTTGAGGCTAACCAGAGCTCTATCACCGCCTTAAACTCTGGTCGAATAATTCTGGCGTGGCCTTCCAGCAGAATGTGCTCCATTAAGCCCACGTCCAACGGCAGCTTTATCTCTAGTAGTTGCAGGTAAATACTCTGCAAAGTCTCAACAAGTAACCCTGAAAAATCAGGAAAATGATGGTTCAGTGCGCCACGAGTCAGCTGTGCGCGACGACAAACCTCAACGCCAGTGGTTTTGGTAAACCCGATTTCAATCAATGATTCAATTGTGCTGTTAACTAGTCGCGCCTTGGTGGCACTGCTGCGGGTGTCATTTAGGTTTTCTTTATGCATTGGCTTCACTCATTCACCCGATACTACATACATCTATGTATGTATTCAACCCGATGCAGACAGCACTCCTTGCCGCCCGGATAATATAACTACCACTCACCCGCTAAATAATAATAATTGTCATTTGCAAATTAAACTTACTGAAAAATGGCCCTAGCGATGCTTACCGTATTATTGATGCAAACGGCAATGCCGCGAGTAACATTGATAGCTACGCCTTTGGAGTATAGGAAAAACAAACGTCCTATTCGTGGCCACTCTGTCCTATCCGCCCGTAATACGGCAATGCCGCATAGCTGCTGAGGCGGCGGCCAACTGGCGCCTAAAAATTAGCGTTAAATATAAATTGGCATAGTAACTGTCATATGCTTTATACTTGTTCGTAGAAGACTGACACTCGTAGATCTCAATGGCACCAATACGCACCTACCAGTGGTCGAAAATGATTTCCGTATGGTAACGGGACAATATACTAATTCGAATTTTATGATCACAGGATGAGACACGATGAAAGCTACTTTATTGAAAATATTAGCCGGGGTGACCGCTGTCCTTTTAATACTTATTTTGGCCCTGCCTTCATTGCTCCATAAAGCCGGCTTGCACCCGGAATATACTGGTCAAAAGCATACGATTTCAACGGGTAAAAAAGCCTTAGTTATTGGGACCAATCACGGCATTCTAAATGCTCCTGGCGAAACAACAGGTGACCCAACGGGCGTACAGATTTCTGAACTTTCTCATCCTTATTACACATTTTTGGACGCTGGAATGAGCGTAGATGTGGGCAGTATTAGTGGTGGAGAAATTCCTATAGATCCGCAAACTTTATCCAGAATGATAATATCGCCTCTTGATAAACGCTACTTAGACGACCCATCCCTGCAAGCAAAAATGCGTAACTCAATCCCGATTGGTGATATTGATTTCACCCAATATGATACGGTTTTCTTAGCCGGCGGGTGGGGAGCAGCTTATGATTTAGGTTACTCTGTTGAGTTGGGCGCAAAAATTTCAGAGGCCTATTACAGCGAAAAAACTATCATTGGCGGTGTCTGTCATGGTGTGCTGGGCTTGATTAAAGCGTTAGACAAAAACGGTAACCTACTAATAGCAGGACGCAACATGACCGGTGTCACTGACAAACAGATTACAGAATTAGGTATTACTATTACACCATTGCATCCTGAATCTGAGTTAAGAAAAGCTGGAGTTAATTTTGAATCTAAAACGGCCTTTAGAGATATCTTTGCAACCCATGTGACGGTGGATGTTGAGAAGCGCTTTGTCACTGGTCAAAACCAAAACTCAGGTTTGGAAGCGGCACACAAAATTCTAGAGCTATTAGCTAGTCAGTAAATACACGCGACTGTAATGAATCATAACTGCTAACTAGGAACCCGTATTAATAGATTGTTGCGGATTATAGTAGTGATACCTGCCATCATTTTTGTTATGGAAGGTACGGGCTATATCCTTGACCCAGCGAATACTGCCGCGCAATTTGGTACACCTTTATAAGAGGGTTTGGGCCGAAGAGCTCAGATTGGTACCTTGGCGGTATTCTTCTTTACAGCAGGGTTTTGTGTATTACTGGCCACGACCATTGGCAAACGCTTTTGGTGCTACCCCGCAACCATGTTGACAGGCCTTACCGTAACATTCAGAGTAATCGCTTGGCTTGTTCATGATGCGTCCTTTTTAGAATGCTTATTGTTAGCGTGATTTTCCCTGACCGCATTATGCCCGGCCAGCTCTATCCTTGAGCAGCACT
>CAXMOZ010000076.1:0-5915 GCA_964195315.1 uncultured Acidimicrobiia bacterium
TAGAGGCAATTGTGCTAATAAAGGAAGGCTCAAACTGTCGGCGGCAGCTTATGAATGACAAGAATCAACAACAATTTATGGTGCTGACTGGAATTATTGGCGTGATAGCAGCCATTCTGGTCGGTACTGGTGAGTTCCTTCTGCATTTCGATCCATTGGCACGTTTTTCTGCAGATAGCTACGCCTTCATGCTGGCGGCTTCTGATGAGCGGCAAACCGCTGGCCATTTTTTCGGTGTTCTTGGTGCCCCGCTGTATGTCATTGGTTGTTGGCATATCTATCTGATGTTAAAACCTGCCAATCAAAAGTTGGCATTTTTTGGTTTCTTGACCAGTGCCTATGGTTTTATGATCGGAGCTGACTGGATTTCCTCCAGAGCCAGTATAGGTGCCATCGTACATTTTCAGGAATCCGGTGGAAGTCTCGCGGGACTTGTTGAGTTGTACCAGTTACGTTATGAAAGCCTGCTCACAATCATTCGGGCTACCACCGTCGTCATTTCACTTATCTTCATCTATTTAGCGTTGACCGGCCGATCGCATTACCAGAAATGGCAAGCTATATTCAGTCCCATCGTATTATTGGTAATGAATTTTGTCATCTATGTGATAAGCCCCGACATTGGTAAATACCTGATGCCAATAGCACTCAATGTTGCTTTCGGCCTATTTTTCCTGATGTCTGTCGTGCAAGCGAAAAAAGCAAACCAAAAGGGAATATGAAAGATGAAAAAATTGATACTGATACCAATCCTCCTTGTAACTGCGATATTCGCGCTGGTAGTCGTCCGATCCTTACTGGATAAAAATATTGATTACGATGTTTCTACAAGCAACATCGTTATACCAACATTTGAGTCCAGCTATCTCGATTTTGAACAGAAGCTGAGTGATGCCGAGTCACTGCCTTTCACGGCCAGTGCCGTTATCGATATCGACAATGATGGTGCGGAAGAACTTTTTATTGGCGGTGGTCCAGGCCAGGAAGATGCAATGTTTGAATTTTCTGACGGAAAATTCAAGTTGCTGGATAGGGCCATTATTGAAAAACCGGACATCCATGACGCCACATTTGGATCTTCTGTAATCGATGTCGATGCTAACGGGTTTTCAGACTTGATCATTTCGCGCACATCAGGAGTCTGGTTGTACCTCAACGAAAATGGCAAGTTTTCAGCAGAAAAAATTGATCTGCCGATAGACTCCGACACTTCACCACTTTCAGTGGCAATTAGCGACATCAATCGCGATGGTCATTTCGACATGTATGTGGCTGGCTACATAAAAAAAGAGTTCGTAGAAGGACAGAATATATTTAATAAGGAAGGGTATGGCGGAACCAGTCGGATGTTTTTGAATAACGGCGACAACACTTTCACCGACATCACCGAAGTGTCCGGACTCTATTACAAACACAACACATTTATGGCCATGTTTGTTGATGTGGATAACGATAGCTTGGAAGATCTTATTGTTGTTCATGATACCGGGCAGGTAAGAACCTGGAAAAACCTCGGAAATTCCAGGTTCCAGAATATGCCAAACCCAAATTCCAATGAATTCAGTTACCCGATGGGTACCGCTGTAACAGACTACAAAAATAATGGAATGGTGGATTTTTTCTTTTCCAATGTGGGTAGTACGCCACCGGGTTTTATCGTCAAGGGTGATTTGCGTGATGACCAGTTGTTCAACCCGAAATGGATCATGTTCAAAAACAAGGGAAATTTTGAATTTGACGATATTGCAGAGCAGGCAAAATTAGCCGACTACGAGTTTTCATGGGGTGCGATCTTTGAGGACTTCAATCTGGATGGTAGAGATGATTTGGTGGTTTCAGAGAACTACATCGGCTTTCCACCCCACAAGATTCCATTTTTGCGACTCCCTGGGCGATTTTTGATGCAAACTGAAACGGGTGAATTTGCCTCGACAGGTAAGCAGAGCGGAGTAATCAATACAGGCTTCGGCATCTCTCCTATTACTGCCGACTTTAATAATGATGGCTACCCCGACCTCGTACACGTCAATATTGCAGGAAAGCCGAAAGCCTTCATCAATAATGGCGGTGATGCGAATTATCTAAAAGTACAACTCCCGGATGTCATCGCATCTGTTGCCGCCAAAATAAAGGTGCAGCGCAGTGATGGTAAGGTAATCTACAGAGACTTTGTTTCAGGTGAAGGATTAAGTTCTGATCAGTCTCATATTCAAATATTTGGGTTGGAAGACGCCAGCGCAACTGAAATTACGGTGCAATATATCAATGGAGAGACTGATAAAAGAACAGGCAATTTTGTAAACGTACTTGTTAAATTCTAATGTCGACACTCCATAATGCATCCCGAGTAATTCTATGGCTCTTAATAATTGCGGGATTATGGGGTGCCTTACGGGTGTCTTATGCCACTATCACGGGTACAGCACGGTGTCCGGACTTCATGGATATTCCTGTCTGCTACTTGGTTGGTATAGGCTATCTATCTATGTTAGCGGCGCAAGTTGCTTCTCCCGGAAAATTGAAAAATCGCCTGTTTTATCCCGCATGGGCTCTGGTTTTTGTTATCGCTGCATTTGGAGCCGGACTTGAAATTACTACTGGCAACACCTGCCCCAGGAGCAACGGCGGAGTACCGCTGTGTTACTTTTCCTTTGTTTTGTGTGTTGCGATTTTTCTTCTCTATATCTTTACTTCCAAGATCATGCATTGGCGTAGTGGACTGACGGATTGAGTGGTCTGTGTCATGGTTCTGCTCCTGTAGTGAGATCAGGAAAATACCCCATTATTCAGCATAGGAAGCAGGTGTTTACGTGTAAGTGCTATGCAGAGATCAAAGAGGGGGTAAAAGGAGGGAGGCTATCCAGACAGTAACTAGTAAAACCCCAAAATAGATCACAGGGAACATCCATCTGCAGTGATGATCGAGCCGATCTCCGACTTCGGACATTCCATGACGATCTAAATAGCCCACTCGCAGGTTGACGATGACCGTCATGCACATGGTAAAGAAACTGATCAACAGGAATACATTAATTGTGGTGGGATACGAGATCCTTGGCAGGATTTCACTCAGCACCACTTGGTAGGTGACTGCGGTCAGGATACCGATAAACGAAACGCTAATACGGTCGCCCAATGACGTTTTATCCATCCAGAATACTGACCATGACAGCATCACTATAATTATCAGGGGCAATATGACCAAACGGAAAATGAAAAACGATCTACGTTGCAAATCAATACCGACAATAAATGTCGATGTGGTAGCTCCTTTTCCTATAAGCGGTGTGTTGCGGGTCCCGATCGAGGACTTGATCCCTGTCATGTGCCACTGAGGTATCTGGAATAACTCGTCAATGTCTAAATTCCCATCGTTAAAATCCGGCTCCAGCCGTAAGATAATCTCATTGTTGTCAAACCCCAACACATGAAAAACGGCTTCCAGCCGCTGTTGATCAATTGGATATTTCCGAAGATCGAGATCTATTTTTGCAACCGCATCCACCGTTTCAAACAGGCTCAATGAACCATCAGAACGCACGCGCAGCAGGACGCCATGTTTCTCATACAGCCCAGACTCATTCACAAGAATAAGCTGGGGAAACCAACCAGTAAAAACTTCATTAAACTGGAAATTCCCCTGATATACTTTTTCTTCGGTACCTTCGGTTGCCGGGTCGAAGGCCTGTCGCGGATCATGCCAGGAAAGTTTCAAAACACCTGTAAATTCGACGGTCTCGGCTTCATCATCAATATGATTGATATCACGCAGTTCAAAACTAACGGTGACCTCAACGGGATCGTTTTCCTGCGGCAGAGAACTCATGAATTTATTGCTTTGCGTGTGACTGGTTGTCAACTCCGGCTCGGCAGTAACCACAGCCAAGGCTTCCCCTGGTATGGAGGTGGTAGCCATTAACACAGAAAAAAGGAACCCGAGTAAGTATTGCATCTGATTTTATAACTTGATTATTAAAGAAGAATCGATAGGTACATATCCGATTATATCGGGCCTCTCTGAATTGTGCTTCCTTGCTAATACTTAGAGGCGGCTAAACGACAAGATACGCCTGCCAGTTCAACCGCTACTTACTATAGACCATCACTTAACTAATGGGGAAGAATGATCCTTATGCTCTTCCGTCTCGGTCCTGTTCAATGATAAGCGCAAATAGTTGATTAAATCACTCAGGTATTCTAGCCTTCTTGCGGCGAGACCGCTTATAGAAAACGTGTTTATAAAATGATGGCTTGCCAGAAGTGACACGTGACCACTGAATAATTGTGCATTGCTATGGATGCACTTCCAGAAGAATTTTAAAAAGGGATATTCTATGAATAAATTAACGCAAATTTTAACAGTTATAACCGCAGCATCTATTATCCTGATCAGTCCGGCTAATGCCGACGATTACGTTTATAAACAAAAATTCATGCCGAAAGAAACGGTAGAAATCGACCTTGCGACAACCGCTCTGTTCGTTACGGATCCTCAAAACGATTTCTTATCAGAAAAAAGTCCTGCTTGGGGCTTAGTCGGTCCGACTGTGATAAAACATAAAGTAGTTGAAAAAGAGAAGACGTTAAAAACGCTCGCAAAAAAGCTAGGAATCCCTGTCTTTTACTCTACCCATATGTACACACCGCAAGATTTTGAGAATTGGAAGAGCTTGAACGGCATCGACAAGGTGATGTTTGAGAATAAAATGTTTGCGCAGGGAACCTGGGGGCATGACTATCACCCCGAACTAAAACCAGATAGCAATACTATCGTTATGAATCCGCATAAGGGGCTAAGTAATTTTTGGTCTGGAGATGCCGCTATCCAGCTAAGGCAGTACGGAATAGAAACAATCATTCTCTACGGTATGTCAGCAAATATGTGTGTAGAGTCACACGCTCGAGATGCGATTGAAAATGGTTTTGATGTGATTATCATAGCCGATGCCACTGCAGCAGCAGGAGATGCTGCGTATGAGGCAGCTATGACTAACTTTGAATTCCTGGCCCATGAGGTAGTGACCACAAATCAAATTATAAAAAGGCTGGAAAAAACAAAACAGGGAGAATAGTCACACAATTGGAAGAGCAAAAGAACGTATCAACGGCGGCTCCTTCGGGGGCCGTTTTTTGATTGTTCAAAATGTCCTTTGGCCGTAATAGGAAGTTCTTGGGTTAAACGCCTGCATTTTCAGCTAACGGCGACTTTCGATCCGGTCATTCGAGCAATATATTTGGGAACTTTTTATGATGGGAAATGGTGTTTGGTGGTGGAGTCGTTATCATCTACCAAATAGGTGGGCATTGGTCCCTTACCCTTGATTTCAATATCGCCTCGTGGTTCTACTCTAAAGCGGTCCTTGACCCGTTTGTAAACTGCCTCCGAGACATGGATCTGGCCCGCAACACCGTGAGACTCCATACGACTCGCTAAATTCACCGTGTCTCCCCACAGGTCATAGATAAACTTCGACTTGCCAATGACGCCGGCAACGACTGGGCCGCAGTTGATCCCGATGCGGATCTGAAAAGAAGAGCCATACTGTGCATTGATCTGATCAATGGTACTTTGCATCTCAAGCGCCATTTCCACCATTGTAGCGGGCGGGTCGTCGAGCGCTATTGTTAGCCCGGCTGCAGCCATATAGCAGTCACCGATTGTCTTGATTTTCTCAATACCCAGACGATGCGCTGAATCGTCGAATGCCGTAAAGAGTTGGTTGAGCATTGTCACGAGGTCATTGGGGGAAACACTGCCACTTAATGCAGTAAAACCCACAATATCAGCAAAGAGCACTGTTACCTCGGGGAAATTATCGGCGATTGTCTCTTCACCCTGCTTCAGGCGATCAGCGATTGGACCAGGCAGGATGTTGAGCAGCAGACGTTCATTCTCTTCGTTCTTGCGTTGAATC
>CAXMOZ010000077.1:0-19766 GCA_964195315.1 uncultured Acidimicrobiia bacterium
CTCAACGATTTCTATCGTGTCACGGTATTGTCAATAACCTGTTTAGACTTGGCCGACATCATATGAAAGCCAGTAATTACAGAATACTCCGTGAACGAGCTTTTGCTGAGTGGAGCAGGGCTAGTTGTGTCCAGAATTTGGCATAAACTACGGAAATCGGATTCAAATATTCTTAATTCGATAAGTTGACAGTGCCTCTGCGCTTGCAACTAAACGCGACTAATTTCTCGTGCTTGCAATCACCGTATACCACGCGCAAGAAAGCGTGCTCAAGCCGACCGCAACGCAGAAATTCATCAAACTCACGTTCAACATATTTGGGTAAGTACTTACCTTGCTCGGCCAAGTTTGCGCTGAACCCAACAAAA
This sequence comes from uncultured Acidimicrobiia bacterium, assembly GCA_964195315.1. Classification (GTDB taxonomy): domain Bacteria; phylum Pseudomonadota; class Gammaproteobacteria. The sequence continues at coordinate 369 of CAXMOZ010000077.1, forward strand.
TCAGACCCTGTTGAATAAATCAGGTATGTGGCTTGTTTTTCTTATACTCAATAAATAAATATTAATATGAGGATTTTTTTCTTCAATAGAATAAAATGTATTGAGATGTTGAGATTATAACTATACTGTATGATCCTAATAATAAACAAATTTTAATGAAAGTTGGGAATGTCCATGAGTCACTTTTTTTATGTGTTTTTGTCGCTTGTCTTAATACTTTGTAGTCCGTTTTCTTTTGCGGAAAATCTGCAGCAAATAATTAAACTAGCGCAAACCCAAGATGCTACCTACCAAGCCGCTATTCATAAAGCTTCTTCAGATAAAGAAAACTATACTCAAGCGCGTTCGCGTTTTATGCCAACTGTTTCACTTCAATATTCGAAAACGCGCACAAAACAAGACGTGATAGAAAGTGCTAACTTTTTAAGCCCAGCGGGCAGTGACCGTTTTTATTCAGTAGATAAGGGTCTTACGATAAATCAACCCTTGTTTGACCTTGAAATATGGAATCGACTCCAGCAATCTAAAAATACGGTTAGTCGCGCTGATTCAGAATTATTACAAGCGAAGCAAGCGCTTTTTTTACGCACATCTGAAGCCTATTTTTTGGTGTTAGAGCGCGAAGATCAGTTGGCAACCGTTCGCGATGAAAAAGCCGCACTTAATAAGCATTTTTTAATGGCGCAACAAAAAAAGCGAGCTGGGTTAGGACGTAATGTCGATGTTGCCACGGCCGAAGCACGATACTTAGAGTCTGTTGCTAAAGAGCTTGAACTAGAAAGCCGTTTAAACGACAGTCATTATGCCTTGGCCGAAATTACCGGCTCGGTTATGAAAAATTTATTACGTTTATCAGAACGCGTTGAATATCAGTTACCAAAACCTGCTAACGCGCAAGTATGGGTTGACCGTGCTAATAAAGTGAACCCCGCCATAGTTGCGAAAGAACAAGCCCTTAAAGAAGCTGAACATGAAGTTAAGGCGCGCAAAACAAAACATTACCCAACCGTTAATTTACGTTATACCAATGGCAATATCGACACCGAAAAATCTATTTTTTCAGACCCCAGTAATATTGATTCTCAGCGTATTTCGCTGAATGTTGAAGTGCCCATATTTCAGGGCTTTTATAACACCTCACGCGTAAAACAGGCTATTTCTTCTCGCTACCGTGCGCAAGACGAATTGCGGCTTATGCAGCGTGAAAATGAAAGAAGTGTGCGTGATGCGTTTCGTCGTATTAGTGCCTCTATTATGCAAATTAAAGCCTTAACTCGTTCAGTTGAAGCCCAAGAAAATATGTTGCGTCTTAAAACGAAGGGTTACCAAGCCGGTCGTTTTACCTTGATTGAAGTACTAGACGCTCAAAAAGACTATTCAAACCAGCAACAAGGGCGCACTAAAGCCCGCTACGACTACGTTTTAAATTTGCTCCGCTTAAAAGCCGCTGCAGGTATTATAACCACCCAAGATATTGACAAGGTCAATGGTTGGTTAACCGTTAACGAAAAGTCGTAACCGAGCGCTATATGTTGCGCCATAAAAGCATCTATTACGTGTACACAATTGCATCTGTAGATGTGCAAATAAATATTACATCCCCCAGTAAAATTGACGGAGTATTTCTATGCCAGCCTTTCTAATTCGTGTACTGCAGTCTCGCTACGCAAGACTAAGAGAGTTACGAGGATATATCTGGAACCTACGTGCTAGAAAAGCGCGCAGTCGCAATATGTATTTAGCCGAGCAAATGGAAGTGCGTCATTTATTGAGTGCAGACGGCGCGCCATTGGCGATGGATGAGTTATTGCGCTCACAGTTAGACTTTGCAGAAATTGTTGAGCAACTAATAGATATTGGAATGGTCGACAAAGCGGCTAATGATGGCACGCAAATTGAGTTGGTACGTAAAAGCAGTGCGCCAAGCATAGTAGATGATCAAAATGAATCTGATCTAAGCAACAGCAGCGTTAATGTAGATGGCATAGTTAGATTTGCTGACGATTCGCAAAACGGCATTGATGTTACTCAAATAACTCGCTTACAAGATGTTGATGGTCATCAATTTGTGGTGGTAGACTCGGCAGTTGATGACATTAACATACTGCTAGAAAGCTTTATTGGCGCAGACGCCATTGAGCAATTGCAATGGCAAACGGTTACTCATGGTGAATACTCTTTTAAAAGTGCCACTATTACGGCCGATAATAGCGATCAATTAGCCTCAAGTACTGAAGCTGCGAATGGCACATTAGTTACCCTGATTATACTCAACGCAGATCAAGACGGTATTGAACAAATATCTGCCGCATTGGCCGAGCAAACAAACATTACCGCATTGCATATACTAAGCCATGGCAGTGAAAGTAGTGTGCAATTAGGCAACACCGACTTAAGCAATGACAACATCGAAAATTACCATCAACAATTACTCGCTTGGGGAGGCGCGTTAACTCAAAATGGTGATATTTTACTTTACGGTTGTAACATTGCCGCTGACCAATTAGGTATTAACTTTATTGACCGATTAGCGGGTATTACCGACGCTGATATAGCTGCCTCCACTGATTTAACTGGGAATGGGTTTATTGGTGGAAATTGGGCCCTAGAGTTTGAATCGGGCATTGTTGAACTGAGTTCCGCAGAATTTTTTGCGGCGAATGATCCTCGTTATGAAGGTGTATTGGCTGCTGTACCGCCGAAATTTGAAGGCGGTGTTGGCGTTGATACTTTCATTATTGAAGCGAATTCTGTCGACAATAAACCGTTTGCTGCTAATGCTGCAGCTATAGCCGATGCAAACGTTGAAATTGAAGGGGGAGGCGGTAACGACACCTTTACGTTCAAGGCCCTATGGGACTCGAAAACCATGAAGATTGATGGTGGTGATGATACGAACACCGTCAATATTGAGGATATCAAAAGCGATATTAAAATTGTGGTTAATGCTCAAGGTGCGGTTACTCAAATTGATTTAGACATTGCGCAAAAAACCATTGAGCCGATAGGCGCAAACAGTACGTTAAAAGTGCAAATAATAGAGGCAAGACAGAATTCAGCAGTCTCACTCGATATGAGTGCTTATGCACAGGGTGACCTTGTTTATACAATTAAAAATGTTCCCGGTCGGGGCAATCAGGTAATTGTAAAAAGTGCCACTGCTACTGTAAACGATGAGCCGATTCTTACCGTTTTCAACGTTAGCGATATTATTGGCGGCGCAAAGAACGATACCTTTATTTTTGAAGAAAATGCTACTTTGACAGGAACAATAGATGGGAAGGGAGGTGTCAATACAATCACGTATACAAATTATACTCGCGTGATAGATGTTGACTTGAGTAAAGAAAAATTTGGAACCGATTTTTCCCCATCCAATCTGCCTGTAAAGGGCGTCAAAAATATAAGAAATATAGAAGGTGGGAAAGATAAAAATACGCTTACCGGTGATAGTGAAATCAATAAATTGACTGGAGGTGATAAGGACGACAGGCTTACTGGCGGCGCAGGTGCAGACATACTGGAAGGCGGACAAGGCAACGATACATATGTTTTCTTATTTGACGACTTTAAGACCGGGAATACGGTCGTTCCATCGGACCACCAGAACACGGTTACAGATGTTCTAAACATGGATCGCAGTGAAATAGATACTCTGGACTTTTCCAATTTTCCAGTAAATGGGGGTGGGCTTAATTTTTGGGTTAATGCTGGTAAATCTCAAAATAGTTCACCACAAATAGGTGTCAGGGTGAGTTTTAGCAATTTGCCCCTCGATAAAGACAAGCTATTTAAAGAACCTGTTAAAAACGTAGAGAAGGTTATAGTTGGACAGGGCGAGAACACTTTCCATTTCGGCAATGACTGGGCCAAGTTGGATCCAAACCAAGCTCTAAAAGACTACGACATTTTCCGGATCGCTTCTCTTGATGAGTTACACAAGCCATTAAAGCTATCGCTCAATTTCTCAACGACCACCAATGATCTGCTTTTCGAGATTGGAAAAGACGGATTTGTAACGGTTACAGAAACGAATCCCGTTTCAGGTGAAATAGGGTCTGCACTCAAAGCTACAAATGTTCACGACCTAATTGGCGGTAGTGGCAATAATACCTATCGCTTTCTCAAAGATGGCGCACTGCTGGGCAACTTGATAGCTGGTTCAGATGCACAACTCCTAACAGGCAAGCAAAACGTTCTTGATTATAGTGATTATGGCAGTAGCGTTGAGGTCAATTTGACGAAAGACCCAATTTTGGGCGGGTTAAATAACCCACAGCCAGAGCTAATTTCTCTTGCGTCTGGAGTTTTGCCTAAGCAGCCCGTTTTTGTGTATGCAATTCCTACTGAATGGTTCAATGATGAGATTCCCAAACTCGCCTTTACCATTAATTCAGATAATACGGTAAAGGAAACGCTTCAGTTTACTCTTAACAGTCCGGATCAAAGCACCAGAGAGCAACGATTTAAAGCAAAGTTGGCAATTGAACTTAAACGCGCTGATTTTACGGTTACCAATGAGTTCAAGAAAGACGCCCAGGGTAACCTTACAGAAGAACTGTCAAACATATTTACGGTAAAATTTTCGTCAACCACGAGCGCGGTTCTTCCTGACTCTTTGCCAATACTTAAACATGTCATTCAAAACGAAGTGATTGGCGGCGGTAACACGGCAATGCAGACAGTGTTGAATAGACTGGCTATTAACGAGACGTTTGAGGTGTTCACCCGTGCACGCGAGGGCAAGTTGGAACTAGCGCTCAGTTTTTACGACAAGAACGGTCAGGAAGTGGGACTGGCAACGGAACCTTTTTCTTTTAAAGCATCTCCACATGAAGTTCGTATTGCGCTGCAGGAAAAGATTGATAAGGCAACAACAGTGCTTGATCAAAACGGGAAGCTAGTTTACGACTTTGATTCTCGTCCGATTGTTTTGGTCGATGGAATGGGCACAAAAGAATTCCCATGGCGAATCACCTTCGCCAATATGGGCGCATTAATTCGCTTCGAACAGTCCAGTTCAGCCAATAGTCCATTGCAACAATTTGCAGGTATAGCCGAAAACTGGGCGACTGGGTTAGCGGTGTCTATAGACCCAAATTTATCCGGATTATCTCATATAACTCAGGTGATTGGTTCAGGTTCAGGCGACCGGATTTACGGCGTACAGATTACGCCTACTTTGCTACGAGAATTTACGCTGAATAATCAGCAAAATACGGATAAGGTAGACGGAACAAAACTTCAGTTGGCTATTGGGCTAGACAAACAAGCACCCCAAAACGGGCAGGCGGTCTTATACGAGGCGCTTTTACCTGACAAGGCAATTTCAGGCCTCAATAGTGGGACTATCTATTATATTACGGTTGCCCCCGGTAACGTAGATGGCACCAATCTTATTAGCTTTTATCTGACACAAGAAGCAGCTTCCAAGGAGGTAAATGCAGTCGTCTTAAAGGCCTCGCAGGAGGGTAACCAAACCAAGCATAAACTCAAAATCGTATTGGGTGTTGTTGGCGGTGCCGGAGCGGATTTTATTGTGGTACCTATTAATAACGATGCTGGCACTTCACTGGGCGGCGGGGGCGATGATGTGCTCGCTGGCAGCACCGGTACAGACTATCTTGACGGTGGTGCTGGAAACGATGTTTTGTATGGACAAGGGGCTCATGATGGCGGGGCCGATACCGACCAAGACTCCGCTTTCGGAGGCAAGGGCAATGACTACCTATTTGGCCTTACCGGCGCTGATTTTCTGCTTGGTGGTAGTGGCGCTGATCACCTTTACGGCGGTATTGGCAGCGATGTTCTAAAGGGCGAGGGCGGTGATGATACTCTGATCATTTTAGAACAAGGTGCACCTGAAGATTACGACGTGCTTGAGGGCGGTAGCGGCAATGATACCTACGTATTGGGCGGCAATTGGGGCGTTGCTAGCATAAAGGAAACAAAGGGAGATAAGAACAATATAATCGACCTTAGTTCTGCTACCGAGAGTTATGTACATATTCTTAGTAATGGCACTCTTTTCTCCACTGCCGGCTACCTGCAAAATAGCGACAATGCTAGCAAGATAGTTCTTGCCAATTCTCCAAGTGCAAAAGCTCCGACTGATATTAAATTGGCAAACACGCTCAACCAACGCCAAGGTAAAGCGCCTGGAACCGTGCTGACCGAATGGGGCTTCGGGTTACACCAAGCTGCTAGTGGCAAAAGCGGACAAACTACAGTAGAAGCGGCAAAGGCGACTATTACGGCTTTCGGTAAAGTTGACGATAATGTTTTAATCGAAGATGGACAGACTTTCATCCTTTGGATAGACCGCGGTGATGGCGGAAAGAAGTATGAAATTAATCCTAAACAGACAATAGATGTTGGCCCTGGAAGTGCAAAAGGTTCGTTAGAGACTGCATTGATAGAAGCGCTCAAGAAAGACTACCCCGAAATTAATGGTAAAGAGTCGCTTAAGGACGCAGGATTCAGCGTCACTCTGAGCACCAATTTCATAGGTGGTAGCATCTTGGCGAACAAGTTGCAGATATCGGTACTCCCTAAAGGCATGCTGGATGTAAATGGTAAAGTTATTGCCGCAAAAATTGAGTTGACTATCAAGGGAGTGCGCTCGGTCGTGGCCGGGGGTAGCAACAACTTTCAAAATATTAATACTATCAAGCTTGGCGAAGGCGCTCAGACTTTTGTATTTGGTAATGAATACTGGGGCAGCGGTAATTCCGATGCAGGCAAACTATTGCAATCAATACCGATTCTCGATGTTGCTGGTCGAGCCTTACTCGGTGAGTTGACAATAGATACAGATTTTACGGTTAAGGATAATAATCCGCTGACTCTTGATTTTAGCGCGGTTAATCATGAATTGCGCTTTAACTTCAGTCCCATCGAAGGGGAACCAAACAGCGTTACTCTAACCGTCACTACAGTGCAGAACTTAGAGTTGCCGATTGTCGATATTGGACCTATTATTCAGGACCAAAAAATCGTTTTTACCAAGGTCGATAAGAATACCGTAATTATTGGCGGTGGATACAAAAATACTTTTAATTTTGACCTAGGAGCAAAATTTGACGGTGGACTCCAAGGGGGTGTTGGCGGGGGCAAAGGAGGCTTCTTGACTTTTCCGGGCCGCGCGACTGACAGCCTTTTAGGTGCTTTATCTTTTGTTGAAGACAATCTTACTGGCCTCAGTGGGGAAGACTTTTCTGAAATATTCTTTCAGGTCGACAATGATTTAAGTTATTCAAATCCTGGCAGTACATTAAATCGTCCGGCGGAAGCCGATGTCCGCACTTATGTCAACCTAGAAAAGCTTGCACGACCGGGTGAGAGAACAGAAAATCAAACGACTTTTCAGATGCTTGCTGGCAATGCTTTTGGCCTAGCTATCGATAGGCTTCATGGTTCCGATTTGCCAGATCAAACAACGGGCTTATCTGGTGATGTAGCCGGTTTTGCTGATGCTAATCTGGGTAATGTGATTGTGCGCTCCGGCTTTAATCTAGTGCGCGGAACAGATTACGTTAAGAAAGATGTTGTTGATAATTTTGATACTAACCCATTTGCGTTTTTAAAGAGTGGCGCAGATACTATCCAAGTTGGTGACAGTCCATTTTCTGTTACGCCTGGTTTTCATGTGCTCGCCGGCGGTTCTGGTGGTGATACCTACCAATTTAATTCCCAATTTTGGGGCGCTGCATTGGTTCTCGACGATGTACTTACTCCAGATTTTAGCACTAGTGATGCAACGGGAGATGCGGTGCTTGGAGGCTTGATCCCTTCCGACACACTCGATTTCGGCAATGTGTATCAGGATCTTAATTTCACAGTTTGGCGATTATCAGCCAAAGACCTACTCAATTTTTTAGATATCTTCGCATATGTGTTGCCATCAGACGTCTCTTCAGAGCTTATCAACGCCCTTAAAAACTATAAAGTACCCACGACTATTCCAGTTGATGCGGGTTTCAGTGTAGTGATTGTTACTAAAGATCCTGTGACGTTCGATGATGAAGGTGATCTAAATATTGGCGACCTGTTCTTAAATGGACTCCAGAATTTTGCGCTCGCGATCGGGGTAGAAAATGTAATCGGTGGACGTGGCACTAATACCTTCGCGTTTGTGGGCGACGGTTCACTTGGTGGGCGTATCGAGCCTGGTTTCGGCGGCAGCATGGTAATGGACTACAGTGAAATCAAGGGTTCAACAGGTGATCGATTGGAAGGGGTCGAAGTGGATCTAGGTTCGGGTACCGATATCGAGATTTTTGAAAGCCTCGCGAATAGCATGCCTGACGAACTAGCTAATTTTTTCCCGAATGTAACCTACCAGTTTGGCAACGCTACAGGCACTGGCAATGGCAACTTTGGTGTAGCCGTTGGTGGCGACGTTAAAGGAACCAAATACGCCGATAAAATTGCTGGGAACCTGAATGGCCAGACGTTTTGGGGCCTAGCCGGTGACGATGTGCTTTCTGGTGCAGACGGTGATGACGTACTCGACGGTGGTGCAGATAATGACACGCTAACTGGGGGCTTAGGTAACGATACTCTCATTGGCGGAACCGGCAATGATTTGCTGTTCGGTGGCGAAGGCGATGACTTCCTGCTCAGTGGCTCCGGCGATGACCTGATAGAGGGAGATAGCGGTCAGGATACTTATATTATTAGTTCGAATACGAGCCTGTTGGCAATCACAGTCCCTGTATTAACGGCAGAGAATGCTGACATAACGCCAGCAGTGTATTCTGCGCCTGATGATAATTTACTAGATTATTGGGATGTGACCCAGTCTATTTCACAGATTAATGCCGTTGAATTCACTTTGTCCTTGTCTGGCTTATCTAGCCTTGTGACGATATCTCCAGGAAACGATGGTCTTATTAGTGCAGACACAATTAAGAGTCAGTTGACCAGTTACTCTACCGCTTTGAGTGATATTAACATTGAGGGAACAGGGACTGCGATAGACCCATGGGTGGTATCTTACCATCTTAATAAGTCTGCCATAGCCACTGCACTTAAGAATGAGTATTCGACACTAGAAAAGCTGGATATTCTGCACAATGTTGAGACTATCTATATTGGCCAGCCACCTTTTTCTGATGGACTAGATTTACCTTCAGACGCGACGTTTTATCTGCGAGATGGTGTAGAGCAGACGGTAAGGATAGACCCCAGGAACATAAAGGCAAACGAAGATGAAACGCCCAGAGTTTATAATATTTACCTAGATGCTAACGACAAAATCGATATGAAAGGTTTCGCGTCAAGCAAGGTTGATTTCGGCTATGACAATTTGGTTATTGATGAGGTGACCCAAGAGCTCATTCAGACATTAACTATCTACCCGTCGGCTACTCAAACTGGTGTTGCTACAATGCAGCTGGTAATTCATAGTCTACCTGCCCAATTGATTACCGAGCAAGATCTTGAATTTAGTAAAACCAAATTAAGCTCAGTCGAGGGAACTGGCTTTTTCAGTGCCCCACCAGACGTAACATTTTCAGCCCCTGAAGTTGGCAATGGCAATATAGCAGCAGAAGGTGAAGCAAAACTGGGTTTGAGTGCGGAAAGCTTTGTTATCAAAAGTGGCGACCTGCGCTATACCGTAGCACCTCAAGTTTTGATTAGTGGCGTTCATGACGACGGCTTTAAAGCTGCCGCGGTCGCAGTGCTTAATGGGAATGGCGCAGTCATTGGTATTCGTGTTACTGACTATGGTAAGGGATATACTGTTGCTCCGACGATTGAGTTCACTGGCGGCACGGTTAAGCAAGTGCCATTTGATTTTATTGAGCCAGAGCAACCTTCAGGTGAGGGCAATGACAAGCACTTCATAATCAGCGAAATAGCGGTTACTGAGCCTGGTCAGGGTTACACCGCAGCCTCGACTGTGATCATTAGCGTTGACGGTGTAGACGTCGCCAAGTATGCGACAAGCCTTGACGGAAATCCTCAAAAAGGTGACCTGATTTCTCCTTTTATTGCTTTCTCTGACATTACAGCCGCAGCGGTAGGACGATGGCTCGAAGCAGCTCAAAATTCTGATGATCTAAGTGCTATCGAAGAAACCTTAGCGGAAGGAAAGTTAACATTTGAATTAACGGAACTCAGTGATGGCCAATTAGCCACTATTTCTGGAGACAAAGATAACGGGTTTACGGTGCTAATCGACACGAATGCATCCGGCAATGGCTGGTACGTCGATACCAATGCGCTTGGCGTAGATGCCGATACAGAATTTGCACTGCCGGGTGTTGGCGAGACTCTTTTTGCCACGACCGACAGTGACGCTTTTGGCCGCTATGACCTGCTGACCGTTTTGATGCATGAAATTGGCCATATTTTAGGACTCCCTCATCAATTTGAACTATCGAGCGCAACCGATCCGAGACTGATGGCGACATCTATCGGCAAAGGCACGCGTGTTGGGATTAGCACCACTGATGTTACTAATATCAATGTTGCTGACCCACAGCCAGGCGATAATAGTGAAAAGCTATCTGATCAAGAAAAAATTGAACAGGGCTTATCTACCTTTGGCGTTTGGGCTGAGAAGCTAAGTGAGAAAATATCGGATTTTCTTAGTGGCCCTGCAGAGTTGCCGTTTATTGATATTGGACTGGACGAGTTGTGGGACGCAAGCGGTGCGTTAATTGCCTCGCGGACTAATGATGTTATCCGTAATGAGATTCTTCCCGTTTTCCAAAGCGCCGGTGAAGTTACCGCTGAAGACCTTATTGCCCTAGACTCTATTAGCGCGTCAAGTTCAGGCCGTTTAGGAGAATTTCAGGCAGATATAAAAATTACGAGTACATCTACCGGCGTGCAACTGGATCTCGATTTTCTAAAAGAAATGGGGCTGGATTTAACCGGCTTTTTGGAGTTAAACCAGTCGGAACCTCTGCAGCTTGAGGCGGGAATAGATTTGCGCTTCAATTTTGGTATCGATGCAAATGGTGCTTTTTTTGTCGAAAACCCTTCATTGGTCGCCAGTGTAACTGCTCAACACGACCGTCCTCTCGATGTCTCACTCGATGTCGGCCCTGTAGGAATTGGCATTGAAGGCGGCACTATATACTTTGATGCTGGATTTGTAGTAACTGCCCAAGGCCGCCACGGTGTTGATGATTTCAATGAATTCAATGATTTTGTAGAAGAACCGCGTTTTGACGGTCACAGTAGTTATGAAATTGATTTGCCAATCGCGTTACGGGGTGCACTGGCCGGAGATGACGGTGATATAGGACGTATTGTGGGTAGTTTTAATCGCCCAGACAGTGCGACTATTGATACCAGTGAATTGACTGCAAGTGAATTTTTTGCATTAATCCCAGATACTATTTCCTTTGAGGGGGATGGTTTCGGATCGTTGCTAGACTTAAGCAATGTTTCCCTTGATGCCGCACTCGAAGGCATCAAATTGGCCTTGAAGTCTGCCATTTCACCCGATGGCGCTGCGTTTCAACCTTTACCTTTTCTAAATCAAAGTGCTGCAGAGTTATTGGGCGATGGCTCGGTTGATGTAGTGCAGTCCATTGTGAATGCAATTGATGTAGTACAGGCAAATCTTTCTGATATTAATCGTTTCGAAATCGATCTTAATCAAGAACTAAACCGCGTTTTAGCACTTCAATTAGACTTAGATCACTTTAGCTCCGTTCAAACCTTGTCCTTACAAGAAGTTACTGGCGGAAACTTTGCGCTGCAGTTTGGTGAAGATGAAGATAAAAAAACGGCTGACATAACTTATAGCGCTGATGAAAATACTATGGCCCTTGCCATAGAGAGTGCTTTGAACGACATTGACGGTGATATTTCCGTTTTAGTTCGACCAATAGCAGGAGCACCAGGTACTTGGCGCTTGCAATTTAGTGCCCAAGGCACCGTGGACGTCGATATACTGAGTGTCGAAAATAATAATTTGACCGGCAATTCCACAACACCCACAATCACTCTTGAACCAGAGGTTTTGTTTGATTTAGATGCTGCTTACGCGAGCCTTACCGAATTATCACCACGCTTTAGCGGACAATCAAGCGATGACGATATTGCGATAGCACTTGCTGAGCAAATTGATGCAAAGCGTTTCGCTTCATTGCAGGTGGATCGAGATGTATCAGCGGCCTATAAGCGTATAAACGATTTGGGGCTTGATACGAATGCGAGTGATGAATCGATAGCGGTCTTTTTGGCTCAGCGCGATAATTCACAAACCTTTGGCGAGTTAAGCGCTGCACGCAACACCTTACTTAATCATCGCAACGTTGCTGATGAACAGTCTGCTTTCGAACTTGCATGGACTGAGGTTAACCGTCTCAATATTGATTATACCGCCGACGCCAATGCCTTAATGGCACAGCTAGATGCTCTTTTTACCACCGAAGAATTTGTGACACAAACACAGCAACAACGTGACGATTTCCTCGCGGCTGTGCTTTTAGCAGAAACTGATGAAGATGCCGCCACGGCATTGAGAGTTGCACAAGGTATCTTGGCCAGATTTGGCATCTTAGTCAATGAAGACAGCACACAAACAAGTATCGATGATGATATAAACAAGGTAGTTGATAGGCTAAACGCACAACGAGAATCTGCTGAGACGGCCGTTGCAACTTTAGCGGGTGCAGATAATTCGTTGATTGAAGCAGCACAGCGACTGCAAGATGATGGTCTAACAGGGTCTTCAACACTGTTAGCGTTAGCGACCTCAGCAGCGGGTAGTGTTGTACTACAACCATTTTATGCTGATCGCGATTTAATGGTTGAATACCTAAGCGGATCAATCAAAGCTCAGCTTGAATCACTCAGTGCTATTGCAACTGCTACAGTTGTTGCAGGCGCCAGCGGAGAACTTGGGGCGCCCTGGAAAGTTAAATACACGCTTGTTGATCCCACATCACCAGAAGATTTAGTGTCTTTCAGTTCAAATGTTGTCATTTCTTCACCGGCTACAGAAGTGAATGGTGTATACGAGCAAGACATTTATCTCAATAATATGTTTAATCTTACTTTTGGTGAAGAGCTTGGGGCAGTAAACTTTGCAGTGGGTAACAAAACCGCTCCAAGTGAGATTATCGCCGCACTAGCGCAACTTGACGCTATTTCTGCTGCTAGTGTTACTGCTGGACAAGGAACTACTGAAAACCCTTGGTTTGTTCAGTACACAAGTGCAGGATCTGAACTTGCATCGGCCAGTGACATGCTTGTTTCCTCCGATACAAATGTTAGCGTGGGCGAACGTTTGTTGTTAAATTCAACATATCGCCAAGAACTCTATCTCAATGACAATGCCGACAATATCGCTCTCAAATTGGGCGATGACACCCTAATTATTGGTGTACAACAAGCTTATAGTGAGACATTAACGGTTGCCAATTCGCCAGATAGCTTTTTCCTTGCATGGGGTGATGCCAATATTGAAATTACCCTTTCCGGCACTGAAAATGCTACGGAGCAATTGCGGGCATTTTTACGTGCGCAAACAAACGATATTACTAACGTAGAGATAAGTGAAAATGGCTCAAATTCTTGGAACATCTCTTATACCCGGGCAGACAAGCCACTAACAACAGCACTAGCAACAAACGATGCTAGCGTATCGGTAGACGCGAGAGTCGCGGTAACGGCGTATAGTTTTAGCCAAGCAATTGCGGTAACGAATGACGCTGATAGCTTTGACATTGTTTGGGGTACTAAACGAGCAACGATTAGCACTGCGAATGCCGTAGATGAGTTGAGAGATTTTCTAGAAGCGCAATCGACAGATATTGGTAGTGTAATTGTCACTGAAAATACAGAAGGAAAGGCTTGGCAGATAAATTATAGCGATGCCAATGGACCTTTGATTAATAAACTCAAATTTGGTGAAGATACCAATGAAAATGACGATAGCAATGTAAACTTAGCCAATAGAACTGAGCTAGATATGCATACGCAACTTGCTGATGAGTTAAGTTTGCGCTTTACTGATCTTGGAACAATAGCCTCAGTAACTATAATTAGCGGCGGCGGGACAAGTGAATCAGATCCATGGCTTGTTGAATACACTAGCGCTGATTTCGTTTCGCTAGCTGAACTTGGTCTTGAGTCAATTGATCTCAATGCGCAAACTGGCACAGCCTCATTAATCAGTAACACTTACAGACAGACTTTGGCGCTTGGAGACACATTTGAGCTTCAATTAGGCACTGACGGCACAGCGACAGATATATCCATTGACAAAGCCGGTGTGATAGACGCCAGCGATGGATTAGCGCGTCTAACAGCTCAATCGCCTACTCTTGAATATGACTCTTCCGATGGTGATATTGCCCGCAGCTTTTTTGATAATGGGGCGGGTAGTGACTACCAAAATTTAAAGGCAGACCGAGATATCCTTGCTCATTATGATGCAGTGAAGACGATTGACGTTGAATATGTCGACTCTGTATTTGATATCAGATTCGGCCTTGAAAAAGCGGTGAAGGGAGATTATGACTTAGCCTTTAACCTAGAAGATTTACCGGGTTTAGGCGACTTTCTAACTCAGGGCGATATTGTCGCATTAGAACTTGAGACTTCTGGCAAAGTACATGTAGATGCCGATTTTGCTCTAGACTTAAACTTCACTCTCGACTTAAGCAGTTTAGGTGACCCATCATTGTCTATCTATGACGATAGTCAAATTAGCTTCAAGCGCTTTAAGGTAAGTACGCTGAGTCCTGTGGATGCACGCGGTGCACTACTTATTGGTGGTACTAAAGTGCTGGAGTTGGGTATAAAGGGCGCAACGGCAAATGTAGACCTTACGGGTAATATTTCGCTCGTACAAGATTCAGTTGACAACAAACACAGCATATCTGAACTTATCGCCGATGCAGGTCTTTGGAATGTTGATTTAGTAGGACAAGTCGAAGCCGATTTACCGCTTTACTTCCCAACGGAAAGTTTACCCATGGGCGGTTCAGAACTCGATCTCAATGGTGATGGGATTAAAGACAACGTACTTCATGTGGATGGGGAGTTTCGTGGTAAAAATGATTATGATTTAAATTTTGTCGCACCAGCGTTATTGCCGTCGATTGATTTATTTGCGCTACTGAATGATCCTAAAGCTATTGTAGATGGCTTAAACACGATGTTTGAAACTTTCAAATCAGTATTGGATAGTCAGTTTGCTGACCTGATCATTCCGGTGCTGGGTGACGAGCTTAAAGAAGCCGCTAACTTTATCCATGATGGTGATTATTCAGTCAATGATTCTCCTGCTGACCTGCGTGACTTAGTGGTTGGATTCAATACTCAAAAAGATGGAGAGGGTGTTTACACCAGTGGTATCGGTAAATTGCTTAAAGTGGGTGTACAAGAGCTCAATCTGAATGGAGCAACTGGAGGATCGTTTACATTAGCGTTAGGCGATCAGATAAGCGATACCATTATTGTTGGCCCTGACGACGCCGCAACTGCATTTGCTATTCAACAAGCAGTAGCCTTGTTTAGAGACCCTAAGAGAAACGATAATGCAACACTCGGCGAGCGTACCGGAGGGATTGCCGTAAATGTCTCTACACCGGGTGTCTTCGACATCGTTGTAGGCGCCGATTATCCAAAGCTTACAGTAATTAGCATGCTTGAAGGCGCAGTTGATATAGCTGAAATATCTACCAAAACAACCATTGATATTATCCGTGAAGCGTTATTTAGCATTCTTGGCCCGACAAGCGTATCTAATCCAAATGGTGCTGGATTATTACAAATTGCTGATACTAATACCGACGGGTCGCCTAAGTTAGATGACGGCCGACAAGTCTACAGAGATGTTACGAGTCCCGACGAGATCATGCTAGTAGCCGATAACGAACACATTCAGTTCAATGTCATCCTTGCCGGTAATATATTCGATACTGAAGTAGCGCTTAACTTTGACAAGTCGCTACCTGGCTTTGGTTTACAAGTAGATTCGAATATCGATCTACGTCTTGATTACATTTTTGGTTTCGGCTTTGGTTTTCAATCAGCGGACAAAATAGGCGATGTATTCTTCTTCGATACTTCTGGTGTAACCGACAGCGGTGAGGAGTTTGAATTAGCGCTGTCTGCTGAGTTAGCTTCAGGGGACACGATGAATGCAACCTTAGGCTTTCTTGAAGCAAGCCTTACTGAAATTTCTGATTATGACCCCCTTAACGCTGACTATGAAGAGGGTGAGCGTAAAAGTGGGATACGCGGTACATTTACGTTTGACATGATAGACACAGGAACAAGTGCAGCCGATGAACGATTGACACTTAACGAGATAGTAAAAGGGCCCCTCTCGGATATATTTGTCGCGGGATTGACGGGGTCTATTGATGTCGATTTGCGTGCGGATTTAGGCTTTACAGGTATTGACTTTTTTGAATTGGGTACAGATATTCATTTGTATACCGATTTGGAATACAACACAAATACCGGTTTTGGCTATACGCCCCCTGAAGTTCTTTTTGAAGGTGTTTATCTTGATTTGGGTAGCTTTGTATCGGACTTTATTGGCCCAGTATTGGCGAATATTCAAAAGGTAACAGAACCACTGCAGCCCATTGTAGATTTGTGGACGGCAGAAATACCAATGCTATCTGAGCTGTTTGGTACTTTTGTTAGCTTAGAAACACTGGCAAAACAATTTATTGAAACATTGCCACCCGTTGATCCTCGTGTTAAGTCCGTAGAAAGCCTTATTAAGGTGATAAGCTCACTATCAGACTTAATAACAACCATAAATAGCATACCTTCTCAGGCTTCTGGCAGGATTTACTTTGGTGATTTTCAAGTAGGAATGTCTGCAGACGGCACAACACAAAGTGCTGACACTGCCGATGACGCTAATTTTGACCACGAATCGACGCTAGACAATGCAAGCGGTGACTACAAGCCGAATGATGACGCCAAGGCTTTTCTTAAAAAGAATGTTAGTAAGGAAAAAGGTAGCTTAGAATTTCCAATTTTAACTAAACCGAGCACCGTATTTAACTTGTTGTTAGGCAAAAACGTAGATTTGTTTTTGTACACATTGCCATCAGTAGGTCTTAAATTTGACATCGATAAAACCTTTCAATTGGGTGGGCCGTTAATTGGGCGTTTCTTTGGGGGTATTGATGTTGGTTTCGATTTGGCTTTTGGTTTCGATACTTCCGGCTTAAAAACTTATATTGATGAAGTAACCGATGTTGGTATTGAAAATATACTTGGCGTTGACCCTACCGTTATTTTAGATGGCTTATTCCTTTCCGATCATATTTACAGAAACGAAGCAGATTTACCGACAGGTGGCACTGTTGCTTATGAGTTAAATAAAGATAACCCCGAAGCTTGGCTCAGAATGAATCTAGGCGCCGGCGTTGGGGTGGGTATAGCAGGACTGGTTGAGATCCTAATCAATGGTGAGGTCAGTGCTGAAATTGAGTTTGATTTTGCAGAATCAGAATTTATCAACGGTTTACAGCGTACGCCAGAAACAGGTTATAAAGATGGCAAAGTCACGCTTTCAGAGCTAACCGAGCGAATTACTAACTATGGTCCTCTTTGTTTGATTGACACTAGTGGTGAGTTGGCCGCGAGATTGTTTGCGTCAATATGGGTCGGCTTAGATACTGGCTTGTTTGAAATTACCTTATATGAGAACGAGTGGAATTTTTACGATTCTATACTCGCCAGTTTTGATCATGAATGTGCACCAGTAACGCCACCAGTCCCTGCGCATCTAGTCGATAATGGCGATAGCGGCAGTACGCTTGTATTAAATATGGGAGATCAGGCTTATAAGCGTTTTGAGAAACATCCAGACTTTGTTGAACTGCCAGAAACGGATAATTGGCCAGAACATGACGGTGCAGATATTGATACGGTTTATGAAGTGGCTCATGAGGAAATAAACCAGTATGATCTTGAAGAATACATCATGGAAAATGGAAAGGAGCGGCCAAATCCAGACTATGGTAGTACCCTAAAGAATCCAGACGGCACAACTGTTACACGTGCTGCGACTGTTGTCAGGTTTAATGGCTTTGTACAATATTTTTATGACTATGAAAAAGGTCACGAAGGTGATGAAAGTCATCGCATTAACAACATTACTAAAATCGAAGGTAGCGGTGGTGCCGGAGTCGATGTAGTGGTTATTGCTGACAGTATTACAGCTGACGTAGTGTTGCATGGTGGTGATGGTAACGACGCTTTGCGCGTTAATGGGTATTCTGCCGCTACACTATATGGCGATGCTGGTGATGATGTATTGGTAGGTGGCAGTGCAGATGACTTCCTCTATGGTGGTACAGGTAATGATGGAATTGCAGGTTTTGCGGGTAACGACCACATTGTTGGTGGTGCTGAGGCAGACATTGCTGGTGTGACCGATAACGATAGTATTGACGGTGGCACAGGCAACGATTACATCCTTGGCGGCAGCGGTGACGATACAATTGTTGCGGGTAAGGCTACCTTAGAAATTGGCGAGACGGATGACGATTATGTTGATGCTGGTATTGGCGATGATACTGTATTGGGCATGGCTGGTTCTGATTGGATTTTAGGTAATGCAGGTGATGACCGAATTCAAGGCGGTAGTGGTGACGACTTTATTTTTGGTGGCGATGAATCAAATGAGTCTGAAGTTGTCCAGAATGAAAACGGTATTGATGTCACCATAAGCCACGGGGATATAATCTCCGGTGGCGAAGGTGCCGATGTACTTCTGGGTGAAGGTGGTAATGATACATTCAATTGGCAGCTGGGTGACGGTGCAGATAAGTATGTAAGCGGCGGCTCAGGTGCAGATAGCTTTGCGGTGACCACTTATTCACGAGATGAGTTCGGCGTTATATCAAGCGCTACTAATGATAAGGTTGAGGTTGCGACAGCACTTGCTGATAGTGCGCCTACTACCTTTAGCTTTGCGGGCGCAGGACCTGCTGCAACGCCTATATCACGAACAGTGACGCAATCGAATGAGGGCATAAAAACCCGCATTAGCGGCGGTGCAGGTGCACATACTATTATATCGACGGAAGTTGAAAACTTTGCGATTGATGTCGGCGACGGTGCCGACACTGTGATAGTAGGCGACTTACGAGGCGATACATCTAACCCCGTAAGTTCTATGTCTATTGACTTAGGCTTGTCATCTACAACAACACCCATCAGAGACAATTCAGCATTTATAGAAGTGACTCGCTCATCTGCCCCTATTAGTGAGACTGATGAGACTTCACCGGTAATAACACTAACAACGCCAACAGAAGCAACAATTGCTACCATTTTCCAAAACAAGGGACTGTCAACTAAATTAGGCGTTCCGGTTCAGGATGAAAAGAATCTCGCGACAGTGTTGGCTGATGAAACATGGAAAATTAATGTTGATGGGACAGA
>CAXMOZ010000078.1:0-23689 GCA_964195315.1 uncultured Acidimicrobiia bacterium
TTTCTGGCTCGCTGACCCCAAAGACCCAACTGCCGAACCAAAGCTTCCTTTGCCGAAGCTTCAGACAACTGCTGCCTACTCAGTGAAGTACGCATTTCGCTCAAAAATATCTCAGAATCAGCCGCTTCTATGATGCTGCTGTGCCCTAACGCTGACATTTGACGTGTTAAATTATTGCCTGCTTCTACAGACTCCAATGCCTTTAGCATCAATGCGGTTTGCTGTTTGGCTGCCACCGCATTAATCCAAATCCTCCGAGTATTGGCAATGTGTTCCAACACATCGGCAGCGGCCTTGTATTTCGCCGTATTCAAACGTCTCAACTCTAATTGCCGTTTTAAAGGCATTAAAATCACACCACCAATATCAAATAGCAGTGATGCGTCATAGTCTTGGCCTGTAAAACGGCCATAGGAAAACCCTGGATTTTCCATTCGTCCGGCCTGGGCATAATCTGCTGCTGCTACACCGACTTGAGAGAGCTTTACTCTGACTAAGGGGTTTTGCGAGATAGACAACTGCTCTGCATTCACGAGTGTCAATGGTTCAGAGATCATTTGATCGATTTGTTGTGTACTAAATTGATTTTCCTGACCCGAAATGGGCAAGATAACGCCCGGGTTTAATTTATCGCCTAGCAATGATTGAACATCGGAGATACCACCATCTTTAGGAATAGAGGTACAGGCCGTCATAATCAAACTGATGAGGACAGTGGCACTTTTAAGGTAGATTGTTTTGTTCATAGTATTCATCTATTTGATACTCCGAATAAAACAGTCCTGACCACCCTGCTTCAGTTTTTGACAAAGCTGGCTGGCTGCCTGATTACTTAGACCGGGGGTAACCAGTAAGCGGATCATATCTTCACTTTTTTCATATCTAGGCATATTGTCCTTCAATGCAGGCAGGCTTTGGCCTACCCTCTGCCAAAGGGCCTCTGCTTCTTTAAGTGAACGAGAGGCCATGAGCTGCACAAACCAGGTCCCTTGGTCGACCGGCTGCTTGGGCTGAATACCCTGTTCGCCTTGGGCATCCATTATTTTCGGTTGTTTTACAGGCTCGCTTGGTTCGGTTGGTATAATGCTCGTAACAACAAAACCGCCAGACGAATTATCAATATTAAACCCGATCTCTTGGCCTTTCTTAAGACCCACTAAAGATGAAGGGTCTTTGACTTTAAACATCATCGCCATACCGGGCATTCCATATTTGTCGATAGGGCCGTGCTTTATTTTAATTTTACCCTGCGATTCTCTAATCGCTTTTACAACGCCGATGGCATCCATCTCCATCGGTTGATTTACAGCCGCGTTTGTCTTGGTTTGCATAATGCTGGTAACAACAAAGCCGCCAGACGAATTGTCAATATTAAAACCAATCTCTTGACCTTTCTTAAGACCGATTAAAGATGAAGGATCTTTGACTTTAAACATCATAGCCATACCTGGCATTCCATATTTGTCGATAGGGCCGTGCTTTATTTTGATTTTACCCTCCGACTCTCGAATCGCCTTTACGACACCTATGGCATCCATTGTCATCGGTTGATTTACAGCCGCGCTTGTCTTGGTTTGCATAATGCTGGTAACAACAAAACCGCCAGATGAATTATCAATATTAAACTCAATCACTTGACCTTTTTTAAGGCCGGCTAAAGATGAAGGATCTTTGACTTTAAACATCATCGCCATGCCAGGCATTCCATATTTATCGATAGGACCATGCTTTATTTTGATTTTACCTTCAGACTTGCGAATTGCTTTTACGACGCCCTTGGCATCCATTTTATTAACGGCTACAGTTGAGCTTGCTATGGGTGAATTGTTCGCGAAAGTTGAAGTAGTTTGTACCAGTACTTGATTGGCATTGAATGTTTCGTCGCCATTAAAGCGCTTGGTCCACGACACTTTACTGTCCAATGGAACCACTGTTCCACTAAAAAGAGATTGGTATTCGGGCGATTTAGGGTGCTGCGCAGGGTCCAGCACGAATTGTGATTCGGCTGCACCAGCGCCCGAAAACACACCTAACAACGGTATTATGATCAGGGCTTGAGTAAGCCCGTTTATATGTTTTTTGTCCAAAGTTTGGAACCTCTAAAATTCGAGTTTAAGACTCATCCTCAACGCTAAAGATCAAATAGATCTTCACGCATACGGACTACAATAAATTGATTCGAGACATCGACAGGGATGTCTACAGAGTACGGCAGAATGCCGTTGAGCTTAAGCTTGGGGAGGTCGGTCTAAACGACTAAGGAAGGAAGGTTCTAAATTTAAATAATCCATTGCAGACCAGGCGATGGTCTTTCCGTGGGTTAAGGTGAATACATCAATAGCAGACAATTCAATGGCAATTGAACAAACTAAGCTGCATGAAGGGCTATGCTCACAACTGTTATTCTGGGCTGCCACAACAATGGAAGGGTTTGGTTTTTGAATTTCATGATTAACCGTATGATGACATCGATGCTCGAGATCAATCTTGGCGTGGCTATCTATGCTAACCGATAACATAGCGCCGTTGGCGACGGAAGAAAGCGACAGGCACACGATTATCAGGAGACTAATAATTTTGGTTATTCGATTTTGAACGAGACCGGCCATAGGTAAATTATTTTCAGGTTCCTGATTAAAATTTAAGGTAGAAAACACTGACTAATCGTAAATTCAGATTATTCGACTTGGCTTGATTTAATAAGTTCATCGAAAAAAGTTAATCTGATAATCAATGAGCTTAAGGTTGTGAAACAACCAGAATTAAGCAATTTATAACATCCAAAAAATAATAATTCAATGGAAATTAAACCTGCAAACCAAAATATGAAAATATTTATACGCTAATGCGCAATGAGAATCAAGTCTCTAGACTTTTCAAAATCCGATCGAAAAATTTATCAGTTTAAACTGATAAAAGGGATTTTAAGTGAAAAGATATCCCCTCCCAGTCCGAATGTGAAACCTCATGCCACTTCAAACCAAGTGAGCATACCATCAGCCTAACGCTCGATCGTACGACAATGGAAGAGCCATTCTTCTGGCTTGTCAGCGATAAATATCAACGAGCTTTTTATTTGCTGCTTAACTAGGGCTGTATCGGATCAGAAATCCGAGTTTCTATTCTATTGAAAATGATGGCCATGTGCATGATTTTCATGTGGCCATCGCTTGTCAATCTCCCTGTCTATGGCTTTATTGAAGCAACATCGGAATAAGTGTTTGATAGGGCACATAACCATCAATCTTTTCACCGTTTTGCTTAAATAACGCGGGTGTCCCGGTGACGCCGACCTGGTTTCCAGTGATATAACCCGCGTCAACAATCTGCGACGCCGCACAGCTACCTTCGGGTAACCCGCTGGTATCTTCATTCTTCGCATCGTCCATCGCCCCAGCTCGGTCCTCGGCACACCAGACCGACTTCATAGTTTCATAACCCGGACCTTTCTTGCCACCACGGGCATAAGGCAAATAACGAACCTTAATCCCGCTTTCGAGTAATTTCGGAACTTCCTGATGTAGCTTTCGACAATAGGGGCATGAGGTATCGGTAAAAATATTTAGCGTTGCTTTGATTTCGCCTTTGGGAATATAGACCACTAGATCGTCATCACTATAATTGTTGATTTGCTCGACTATTTTTTTTTGAGCCAAATTTTGGGTCAGATTTTCTCCACTTTCAAGATCGATTAAGTCTCCGGTAATAGCATATCTTCCGTCTTCGCTTAGATAGATAGTTTTATTGTTCAACTTAACCTGCCAAATGTTATCGATAGCTGTTTTTTCAGGCTGATCCAACTCGGTATTTCCCGTCCGTTGCCGAAGCAATTTAGTAATGGCTGAGTTATCGGTTTCAACTATTTCCTCGGTTACCGGTAACCCCACAACCTCAAATCGTTCTGCCCATTTCTGATAAGTCTGGTCCGGCCATTTTGACTGAAAATAAGCAATCGCCGAGTCGATTTTTGCATCGGACAGCTTACCGCTAAAACCAGGCATGACACCCCCAAGTTTTATACCCCCCTCCAAAATAGTACTTTTCAGTAATTCTTTAGAATGATGCCAGGCATGAGCACTGCCGTCTAAGGGCGGCGGCGGATAGTTTCCATTGACATTAGTTTTCTTCCAGTCACGGGTACCTTCGGCATTTTGACCATGGCAAGCGGCGCAGTTTTGTTTAAATACTGTTTCTCCACTGCTTAGTTGCTGATCTGAATACCAATACTTAACAGAATCAGCACTAGCCTGACCTGTAACCAACATCAGAGAACCTAATATGATAGATATTTTAATCATCGATTATTACCCTTAGTAAAGTTTCAACTGTTGTTGATAAAAACGAACATAGGGAACAATGTGGTCCATTTTTTTGGTTGTCATGCCTTTAACAGGTGGCATATCACCAAAAATCCAGTGATGTGCCCGCGCACCTTCTAAACCAGCCTTATAGAATGCTCTATCTCCATGATGTGACGGCTTGTAAAAAGCATGGATTAGTGGCGGCCCCTGATCGGTTTCATCGAGTTTAACACCATGACAGGCACTACAATTTGTTTCAAATAAGTTCTTCCCCTTGCTATAACTAAACGGAATTTTGACCTCAGTTGCGGCGTACACTGTTGACATATTGATTGTGATTAGAATGACACTAACCAGTAAAGCACTTGTTTTAATTTTCATTGATATACCTAATATTTTTGATTTAAAAAAGGCGTGAAACTGTCACGCGGATCAAGCAAAAGAATTAGGCTATCGGAGGTCGATAAAGAGGTGTGGTAAATTGAGATCTAAATTGAGGCGAATTCGAGAACAGCTGGGTTTTAGCTCGGAGTACCGAATAAACTAAAACGGGCTGGCCAAAATAGAGCGTGACAAAACATGAAACTATACAACTATCCTGCACGCAATCTTTAAACTCGCAATGATCTCTAACGAGCTCGATGGAATCCTCACAGCCATAACAATGTGTAGATTCTGAATCCGTAAGATTCATATTAGTCGCTAAGCTTTGGACTATAGGAATAAAAATAATACTTATGAAAACCAATAGCAGCAGCGATATTTTTTGCGTTGAATACTTCATCACGCCTTCAGCATATAAAATTTCGTCACAATTTGTTAGTAATTAATAATAGTTGCCGTTACTTAACGCCGACTTAAGGTTATTAAATGAGGCAAACCTGATATCGCATTTTTCAATTTAGACTACTTTAATCACCTGTACCACCTCTATGGATCCGTTCGCGATTGTGAGCGATGGGGAAAACAACGCGCCGGTTTCCGTTATAGCATCGAAAATTTTTCGAGGGTCTCCAAAATCGGGCAATTGGGACGATCATCACCAGCACATTCGCGCACCAGATGAGTGAGCGTATCGCGAATGGCTTGCAAATCCGCTATTTTGCTTTCGACCTGCACCAAATGCTGTTTCGCAATCGCCCGCACATCAGAACTGGCTCGAGCCTGATCATCCCAGAGTGCCAGCAGGTTTCGGCAATCTTCTATGGTAAAACCCAGGGCACGCGAGCGACCTAGAAATGCAAGCTTGTGCAAGTCGTTGGCTCGAAAGTTACGATAGCCATTGGTGTCTCGCAACGGAGTCACTAGACCAATGTCCTCGTAGTAACGGATCGTCTTTGGTGGTAAACCAGCGTGTTTTGATACATCTCCAATATTCATCTGACCATACCTATTTAGTAAATGCCTATTTAGCCGCTGCAGGCAAAAGGCCAGGCGCTGAATTGACACTTGATTGAGACTCAGCAAGAGCTGGGGTTATCCAGCGCAGACGAAGCGCATTGGACAACACGAACACGCTCGAAAGCGCCATTGCCCCAGCAGCAAGAACGGGGGACAGCATCAACTCAAACACTGGATAGAACACGCCGGCAGCGACTGGGATCAGTAAGGCGTTGTAGCCAAATGCCCAGAACAAGTTCTGCCGAATGTTGCGCATTGTTAGTTGGCTGACATGCAGGGCGTTTACGACGCCTTTCAGATCACCAGACATCAACACAACATCTGCCGCCTCGATTGCCACATCAGTACCTGTGCCAATCGCGATGCCGACATCTGCGCGGGCGAGTGCGGGCGCATCGTTAATGCCATCGCCAACAAAAGCAACCTTACGTGAGCCACCCTGTAGCTTTTCGATGGCGGTTACTTTGCCTTCTGGCAGCACTTCAGCGATAACCGTGTAGATCCCTAACTTTGCGGCAATCGCGTTAGCGGTGCCTTTGTTGTCACCCGTGATCATGGCGACCTCGAGACCCAAATCATGCAAGGCAGCGATGGCCTCAGCTGTGCTGGATTTAATCGGGTCAGATACAGCGATAATCGCGGCAAGCTGTCCGTCGATTGAAGCGTAAAGAGGCGTTTTGCCCTCTTGCCCCAGGCTATCACCAATGCCACGTACTTCATCAAGCGTAATACCTTCGCGAATCATTAGTCGGTCTGCACCCACCAGAATATTGCGACCTTCAACCACGGCACTGGCACCATAACCGGTAATAGAACTGAAATTTTCAACTGCCGCCAGTGACAAACCACACTGCTCTGCGCGCCGAACAATGGCCGCCGCAATTGGATGCTCAGACATGGCCTCGACAGAAGCGACAAGGTGCAGAACATCGGATTGCTCAAACCCCTTGGTTATTGTCAGATCAGTCAGTTCAGGCCGACCCTCAGTCAGCGTTCCCGTCTTGTCCAAAGCAATTATCTTTACGTCACTCAGCCCTTGCAGTGCATCACCACGACGAAACAGCACGCCAAGCTCTGCGGCACGGCCAGTGCCCACCATGATGGACGTTGGTGTGGCCAACCCCATAGCGCAAGGACAGGCGATGATCAAAACGGCGACGCTAGCCACCAGCGCGAAACTAAGCGCAGGATCAGGACCAATCAGCAACCAGGTCAGAAAAGTAACCAGGGCAATCCCCATCACTGCCGGTACGAACCAGAGTGTTATACGGTTGACTAAATCCTGTATTGGCAACTTAGCACCCTGCGCGTCTTCGACCAACCGGATAATTTGCGCCAGCATAGTATCGCCACCTACTTTAGTGGCACGGAACGTCAGTGCGCCAGTGCCATTGACAGTACCGCCCACTACATCGGTGTCAGCAGATTTCTCTACTGGAATTGGTTCACCTGTAATCATACTTTCATCGACATAAGATACGCCTTTGATGACAATCCCATCGACAGCAATCTTTTCGCCTGGCCGCACCTGAATCAAATCACCCGCTACGATTTCGTCGACCGCTATCTCGATTAGTTGTCCATCTCGCTCGACCTGCGCTGTCTTGGCTCTCAGGCCAACAAGTTTGCGGATTGCCTGACCAGTACGCCCTTTCGCGCGAGCTTCCAGAAAACGACCCAAAAGAATGAGCGTCACAATGACTGCTGCCGCTTCAAAGTAGACCACGCGTGTGCCCTCAGGTAAAAGCGTCGGCACGAAGAGCGCCACTGAGGAAAACCCCCAGGCAGCTGACGACCCAAGTGCGACTAGAGAATTCATGTCGGGGGCGCCTTTAAAGAGCGCCGGGAAACCTTTGACGTAGAATTGCCGTCCCGGCCACGCCAGTACAATTGTCGTTAGGACAAACTGGATAGCCCAACTCACACCCATGCCCATCGTGCTCATGATCCAGTCATGAATGACCGGAACCATATGGCTGCCCATTTCAAGAATAAAAACCGGCATGGTCAGGATTGCAGCAACCAGTGTCATGCGATGCAGGTGAGCCGCTTCTTCTGCCTTTCGTTCTGATATCGATGCTGCCGCACCCTGATTGGTAATCAAAATTGCTGGGTAGCCCGCTGCGCTAGACGTTTGAACAATGTCTACTGGTGAAACCGACGTTCCAATAACTTTAACAATAGCTTCCTCCTTTGCCAGGTTGACGACAACAGAAGCGATACCAGGAACAATCGTCAAAGCATTCTCAACACGGCCAACACATGACGCACAGGACATATTTTCGATACTGAAGCGATAGACTTGCAGCTCAGCTGGGTAGCCGGCAGTGTCCAGTGCAACGATTGCGTCCTCAACTTTAAATGACGCATTGATACTAATAGTCACCGTTTCTGCCGCAAGGTTTACATGCGCCTGTTGCACCCCGGACACAGCCTGTAAAGATTTTTCCACACGCCCAACGCAGGAAGCGCAGCTCATCTCTTTCACGCCAAAAGTGAGCGTTTTTTCGATTTCCATGATGATACCTCTTGTTCTGGATTACTTGATTAGCCACATCATGATGCTTCCAGTGGCTGGAAGGTCAAGGTGATTGTGAAAATAATTTGTCGAGACATAAGGACTTAGATACCACTAGATTTTAGAACTAATAATATCAACGAGTTAGGATATTTTCACTCAGGTAAAACTGGATTGAAATGGGTGCTAAATGCAGATTTAAACTATTAATCAATATTAAAAAGTAGATTTTCCGAATAGCAGCAGTGTTGTCATAGCTGCCATTCACATAGGTATATTTAATTGATGGGTGCGCAGTTCATTGCTGTCGTTCAGCCATAAAAAAAGCCACCTCAAGTGAGATGGCTTCTTCTTTGGGACTTTATGTAAAACGTTGGCAGCGATGGGCTGCCGCTGGATTACAGGATATTAAGCTTGACGTCTACGAGCAAAATCTAAACCAACAAGTCCTAGACCAAATAAAGCGATGATTGAAGGTTCGGGAACTACACTAGCGGTAAAATCACTGTAATCCATTTCCCCTAACCCAGCTCCAAAGCCGTTATGGAAAGCGCCGAAGCTTGCGATGTCGCCGCCAGCGCCAAATACACTTTGCGCAAGCGAATGGGTGCTCATGAATGACGATACGCCCTGTTGAATTGACACGTCGAAGGAATAATTACTACCAACAGTATTCAGGACAATCTCGAAGTCTATTGCAGTGGCATCAGGGGTAAAGCCGATATCTTTATTGCCCCCATTAGACCCTGGACTAACAAGAGAGTTGGCAAGATTGACGGAGTCAAAGCGAAAGGCTCCTTGGTCTATTCCAAGTGTTCCAGTATATCCTGGGTGCACAAGAAAATAGACGTTCCCGACGGTCATACCAACATTGTAATTACCATTTCAGACACTTGTTGGATCGGCTGTTCCTGAGAATGTCATCGGCCCATTGCCTGCACTAAACTCTGCGCCTAGCGCCTGTTGGATGCCGACACCTGTTTGCGCAAATGCCGACTCGGCCAATGTACCATCTGCAAGACTGATCAAGGTGGCCTGAGCTGGCCCAACTAAAGCAAACAGGCCAATAATCGAAGCCAGGCAGGTTGCGGCAAAGTGTCTTGCTAGCGCTGGGACTTTGGGGTTCTTCATCGATGTTAATCTTTTTGAACGGCTATCAATAGTGGTGGTGGCAAAGGCCACTCGTAGAATAGAAGACAAAGTTGTTCCCTTATTGTCTGATTTTGTTTAAGTTATTTTTATAATTTTTTTCTAGCATTAATTTTAAAGCAATAATCAATCCAAATAAGTAAATTCTATAGGGAATGATCACTTATAAATTTCCTTATATGAAAAAAAACTTTAATGTGTAAAGCTTTTTTACATATTTAGGTGCTACTGTAAAGAATTGTGACAGCGTCCGTTTCATGAAGACTCTATTTCAAATGTTGTCAGGAACGTCCGCTAATTTGCGCAAAGCTGCCATTGCAATAAATTAACCAATTGCATCTTTTGGGCGATTGGAAAGATACATAATAATTTCCAAAATGACTTCAACCGAAAATCTAGTTTTAACTTCAAAAATCTAGTTTAGGCTAGGTCCCTACGCGAAAAGTCTATTACAGATATTTCAAACGGGACCTCGAGGTCTTTGGAGAACTGTCTTTTTATATTCAGCAATAGCAATATGGTGACTCGTTTTTACAGCATTGAGTATTTATCGCAAAAATCAGCATGTTATAGCTAGAGTTATCATTCCTATAATTATAGATAAATACCTAATTGATCATCTTAGATTATAGAAAAACACAAAACTTTGCTTTTAGCGCTGCTGGTGTATGTATTGCTGGAATGCAGGAAGACTAAGTCATTACTAGAAATCGCTTAGTGGTTAGTTAAACGGCTGTCTATGCCACTAAGGCTGAGATTAAATCAGTTACCAATAGGTCAAAATAATCCGACCAAAGAACTCGAACCAACAAGCATTATTAATCTGATCGGGCAAAATTTCGTGGCATTATTGAAAAGAGCATGTGCCAGAGTTATCAATATTAAACATCAGCAACCACTGCACGGTGTCATAAATCGGCTCTAAAACGCAGTAAGCAACCGACACCCCCTAGCTCCTTAAGTACATCAGAATCTTCGACCACTTCGACAGGGCAATCTTTTTTGCCTGCCTGACGAACTAACTCTTCACGAAGGTCAGTGGGACGTAAGGTGCTGCAATTACAATTCGGACAAATATTAGATTCAGGCGTCATTTCAACCATTTCATCGCAAGTTGAGCAAGTCCAGCTGGGACCTGGAGCATAATCTTGCAACATAACTAAGGTATCTACTTTTCCCTGTTGCAGGTTATGCAAACAGTCTTTTACGCCGACGACAGCCGGACCCTGAGTACGTATTGCCTGTATTAAACGATCAGCAATAGATTGAGAATCACGCTCTTCCTGTTCAACAAAGATTCTTAAGGTCTCGGTTACAATATCGGTTTCATCATCGGTATGACTTGCCGAAATAGTATCCATCAGCTTAACACTTAGATGAGATGGTAAAGCCTCACGAATACGGGCAGTAATCTGCGAGTCTCCCGCTATAATTAGGTGACTATGATCACCACTTTGCATCAATTTTTCCAGTGTTGCCATTTTTTCCTGCAGGAACTGATTTTCACGATGATACCGAAACAGTTGATATTGTGTCGCACTCCACTCATCGCCAACGCGCTCTCGTAACTTGGGATTTTCCGACCAGGCCTGAACGGTTGCAGCTCCCAGATTAACTTCGATAATGCGTACCCACTCAGTCGTTGCAATCATTACCAGGTATCGCTCATAAGTGTCTTTTAGTTCAATCAAATTGTATATGTTGGGCGTTGGATAGACTCTTAGCGTGTTTGGTAAAGGGACTGCAAATTGCAGAGGCATGTAAAACTCTTTATCGAAACAAGAACGAGCAAAAAATGCCATACCTTTAGCCTCAGCCAATAACTCCCTCTTAACATAGGACTTGATAGCACCGATTGATTCCTCAAAATCTCCGAGGTCTTTTCCTTTCAGTATCCGGCGCAGGAGCTCTGCTCTGCGTTCAATGGCTTGTAGAGCACTCTTCTCGCCGTTTTCAAGGTTCAGGTAACAGCTTACAAATGGTGTTGGCGACTCTTCAATGCCTGCCAATGTCAGAATTCTGTCTTTCAATTCTTCGTGAGTCGTTAAATCTGCCATGTAGGTCTCTCCTTTAGGATAGTAAGATAATTAATACTTATGCAGAAATTTCCTATATCCAGGCCTATACTAAATGGGTTTTAACATACTGAAAAGTCGATTAAATTTGTTGTATTACTCGTAAATTACGAAGTAAGGTGGGATCTGGTTTAAGCATAAACATTGGCAGAGAAGTTGCTTTTCATCATTATCTGGACTCATATACCCCAGAGTCGAGTGCTGTCGATAAGGGTTATAAAACATTGAAATTTAATTCAATATATCCTGTTACGCCTCATACCTTCGCTGTTTAATAGTTTCTTCAGTGCACTCGTTCCTGCTCCAAGCTACCGAAAAATTTCCACTACCGCATTATCTGAACAACCTCCTTTGCTGCTCATGCTGCCTTTAATGCCGTGTTGCTTCAGCATCTGCCTGAATAGTTTGCTTACATATTATTAATTTTCAGTTACTCCTTTCTTCGCGCAAACCTTCGATCAGAGCATCTGCCATCTCGACGAATCCATAGCCGCCAGGATGGTCAGTGATATAATCAGGGGGAGATTTAAGCTCTCCTATATATGGCTCGATATTGGCTACACCGACAGTATGAAAAAAATTTGAAAACATCGAGTCATCGTTCGGTGAGTCGCCAATGAATATGGCATCATTGCTCTCGATTTCGTGTTGCGCCAGCCATTTATTCGCTGTGGAAGCTTTATTATATTCTCCACACCAAACGTTAATATGTATTGAGCTGATTTTCACATTCATTCCAGAGGCTTCACAAAACTTAGCGATCTCGAAGGCTTCCGACCTTTCAACTTTATGATCCTGGTCAATATCAAAAGCGATGTCGGTGAGCCGAAATGGCTGATCAGCTGTTGGGTACGCGTTGGCGAAATTTTTGATCACATTTTTTTTCAGTTGCTGGAGGCGCTGCCAATTGGTCGCGCGCTCGGATTCTTCGACTGAGAATTGGTAGGATAGCCGACCTTCATGACTACGATCGACAAAGTAGGCGCCATTCTCACCAATAATAGAATCGATAGGCCAGGTGCGAATCAAACAGTCACACCAACCAGCACTTGCACCGGTGACAGGAATGACTTTAATACCCGACTGCTGCAATTTAACCAAAGCCGTAAAAGTTTCATGCGGCAGACGGCCTTTCCAAGTCAGAGTGTCGTCGACATCGGTGAATAGAATCTTGGGTTTATGCGGAAATATTTTTGGTAACGACTGAGGCTTCAAACGTTTATCTCGAGAATAATAGGTTGATGATCGGAAAGGTCGGTTGTTATATCGACATTGGCGTTAATCCCGGAGGCGGTAAGCTCGTTGCTGAGCCAGTAATAGTCTCTACAGTGCCCACCTTGTGGCCATTGCACGGTGTCGAAAATGCCACAAGTCGATGGCTGAGGTTCATTGGGGTTACAATGTTTCCATGCGTCAATCAAGCCGCTGTCTATTTGATGCTGATAATGCCTGGATTGGGGGTCAAAGTTAAAATCGCCGCATAAAATACGCGCCGAGGCTAAATAACCTGTTTGAAAGCATCCGGGACCAGCTGCCTTTGGATATTGATGCTGCGCGAAACGTTCCTGCTCTAGCCGGGTGAGATGCTCAAGCTGCAGTTGTGCTTCATTACTATCGTGAAAAGCAAGATGAGTATTGATAATACTCAATGATCCGATGTTTGAATCAACACAGGTTTCAACCGCAACTCGTGGCATTTGAAATTTCCCAGCCACTGCGGGTTGTGGCAACTGATGCACTTTATAATTCAGAAGGCCATTTTTGATCAGCGTTAAGTTACCGAACTCCTGTCGATCAAGCCCGTTATCAGTAGCGCTCGGCCAGCTAAAACCAGAACCCCAGATAGCTTTGTAGTTAGCAAAATGTTGTTGTGAAAGCTGCAAATGGTCTTCCTGACCCCGAATGCAATAGTCAGGCATGTGGCGTGCCAACTCCTGTAGACAGATAATATCAAATTCACCTAACGACTTGATGTAATCCAGCGTTCGAATAAAGTCTAAGCTATTGTTAGGCGATTTTCCGTATTGAACATTCCACGATAATATTCGCATTCACTTGATACCAGCGTGCATGAATGACTGAATAAACTTCCGTTGAAAGATCAAAAATAGTATCAATAATGGACCGATAGCGATCAGCGTGCCTGCCGAAATAACCGACCAGTCAACACCCGATTCTGGAGCACCGAATATTGCCATGCCAACCGTTAAAGGCCGACTCGCCTCAGTATTGGTAACAACCAATGGCCATAAAAAGTTATTCCAGTGGTAACTAACAGAGACCAAACTAAAAGCCAGATAAGTTGGGAAGGCAAGTGGTACAAATACCTTCCAAATAATCGCCAGACCGGACAAACCTTCAACGCGGGCAGCATCTTCAAGTTCCTGCGGTACAGTCTTAAAGGTTTGTCGCAACAGAAAAATACCAAAGGCACTGGCGAGATAAGGTAAGCCGACACCAAGATACGAATCAATCAGGTCGAGTCCCGCGAGGGTTTGGTAGTTTTCAACAATAAGCACCTCCGGCATTACCATTAACTGTGTCAATACCAGTGCAAAAGCAAAACCTCGACCCGCAAACTTTTCTCGCGCTAGCGCATAACCCGCCAGCGTGCACAAGATCAGCTGTGACACCAAAATTAAAGTGGTAATCACTATTGTGTTTAACATGTAACGAAAAAATGGAGCCTGATCCCAGGCCGATTCAAAGTTCTCTAGCGTCAATGGTGCAAATAACGAGAACTGGGTAGCAAATTCCGGCGGATGAAAAGCCGCCCAAAATGCGTAGAGCAACGGTAATACCCACAGTATGCCTAACAGGTAGGCTGATATTGTCGAAAACTTTTGAAACCACGGAGACATGACTTTTACCGGTAGTGAATTCTGCGATCAAGGACAAGCATTTGGACCATCGCAATTACGGCTAGAGTAGCCAACATAACCACGGTTAATGTTGCAGCGTAATAGCTATCAAGGAAGCTGAAAGCGGTCTCATAGATATAATACAGGAGTAAATTACTCTCGTTGTTTGGACCACCCTTGGTTAATATAAATAAATGATCAACCAGTTTGAAGGCATTCAATATGGCATTGATAAAAACGAACAGTGTGGTCGGCATGAGTAACGGGAAGGTTATCTTCCTAAAAATTCGCCATGCGCTGGCACCTTCTAACTTCGCGGCATTAAAAAGTTCTGGACTCAAAGTTTGCAGCGCAGCGAGATAAAAGATCATGAAAAAACCAGCTTCTTTCCAGACCGTCATAACCATTAAACTAGACAATGCCATGTCGGGATCCCCGAGCCAGTTAGGACCTTCGATTCCAACCAGGGCAAGTAATTGATTAAACAGACCAATATTAGGACTGTAGAAAAACAACCAAATATTAGCCACGGTAATCATCGGCAATATCGTTGGCGTAAAAAAGGCCAGCCGCAATAGACTGGTGCATCGGATTTTACTATTCACCCAAAGCGCCATGATAATCGCCAGAGCGATTGATGTAGGGACAGTACCCAGTGCATACCAGAAATTATTCTCGATAACCTTCAAGAAGATTGGGTCTTCCAGTAATATTTGATAGTTTTCAAGGCCCACAAATTTACTCGGGGCAACATCTGACTTAGCCCAGGTAAAACTTCGCCATATGGTTTTGAGCGTAGGCCAATGCGTAAACGCAATTAAAAATGTAAAAGCCGGTAACAACAACAGCCAGGCTTTAAGATTGAGTCGTCTAAACATATTTCAAACCCGTGTTAATGTTGTTATCGAGTTATTGGGACCAGTGTGTTACTGGCCCCAATCCTTACCTATTTATAGTGACTACTAATAGCGGCGCAAGATGGACTTGGCTTGTTTTTGAGCGTCGCTTAAGGCTTCTTTAGCCGATAACTGGCCGGTTAAAGCGGCCTGGATCGCATCGTCCAGATACTTACGCACCCGCCCTGCTTCGTGAGTAGACAGTTCTGCCGTCGCATGGGTGAGCTGGTCACGAGCGACTGCTGCCGGTGGAAAGGTTTTAATATAGGCTTTAAGCGTTTCTGTTTCGTAAGCACCTGGGCCTACACCCATATAACCGGTTGATTTAGACCAATGTGCTGCCTGTTCAGAAGACGTCATGAACTTCACAAACTTGAGAGCAGCTGCCTTTTCTTCGGCAGATGACTTCTTGAAGATGTAAAAATTACCGCCACCCGTTGGTGAACCCAGTTCCTTGTTACCGGGTAATTTAGCAACACCAAAATCAAATTTGGCCTTGTTTTTTACCGTAGTCAGGTTACCGGTAGAGTGCCACATGATTGCAGTTTTCTGGTCAAGAAAGTTCTGACGTAAAGTGCCCCACTCGATCATACCTTTAGGCATGATGGCGTGCTTGTTACCCAGGTCCTGCCAATATTCTAACGCAGCAACTACCCCTGGCTTGTCGAAGTAAGTTTCCGTGCCTTCCTGATTCATCAACACTTCACTGTTTTGCTTAGTCAATGCGCCAAACATCCAGTAAGGGTAACCAGTTGATGGGATCATCGCACCCCATTGCTGTACGGTTCCGTTGCTGTCCTTTTTAACCAACTTCTTACCCATGCTAGCGAATTCTTCCCAGGTGGTGGGTGGCTTCTCAGGGTCTAAACCAGCGGCACGGAACATGTCCTTGTTGTAATACATGACAATGGTTGAACGTTGAAAAGGCACGCCCCAAGTCTTGCCGTCAGCCTTACCATTCTCCATTAAGGCTGGGTAGAAGCTGTTTAACCAATTACGTTCTTCATCGGTGCTGACAATATCATCGAAGGCCACGATGGCTTCCAGATTGCGAAGCTCGTGGATGTCGATCGAGAACATGACCGATAACTGAGCCGGCGAACCACTTTGCAACGCAGCTAACGCTTTGACGCGTGCGTCGTTGTAATTACCAGCGTAGATTGCCTTAACATTAATGTCCGGATTTTGTGCTTCGAACTTGTCTACCATGCCATCAACAACCTTAGTCAACGAACCACCGACAGCAACCGGATAATACATGGTTAAATCTGTGGCCGCACTTGCCGCACTACTCAATCCTAAAGCTGAAGCAATGCCAACAGTCGTCAGGTATTTTTTAAATGTTTTCATCTATCTTTTTCCCCATGGTTTTTACTGGTTATTAAAAATTTCAATCGAACTCAAATAATTGACCTAAACAATCAGGCCGGAAATCTGTGTTCGTTTTCGGATGCCCAACGAAGTGATAATCTCTGTTGGGCTTCAAAAATGGCATGTCCGGGATAACGTATTTTGACCAGCTTTTTATCTTCTTGCTCTGCGCTAACATCGGCAAGTACGATGGTATCGGCGCCGTGATAGTCACAACTCACAACACTGGCCGGCATACCTTGGTCGGAAATCTCGATGTGCTCAGGCCGGATACCCAGACGATCTTTTCCAGAGCCAATAATATTCATCGGAGGACTGCCAATGAACTGGGCTGTGAAAATGGTTTGGGGCTTGTTATATAGCGCTTCGGGTACGTCGATCTGCTCGATTTTGCCGTCATTCATCAAGACGATTCTATCCGCCATACTCATTGCCTCGACCTGATCGTGGGTCACATAAATGACAGACATGCCAAGACGTTGTTGTAGCGCCCTGATTTCGGTACGCATTTCATTACGTAGTTTGGCATCGAGGTTCGACAGCGGTTCGTCCATCAGGCAGAGCTTTGCTTGCGCAACAATCGCGCGCGCTAAAGCGACACGCTGACACTGACCGCCGGAAAGTTGCCCCGGCCTTTTTTGAAGGTGGTCTCCAAGACCAACCAATTCGACGACTGAGTCAAGACGCTTTCTTTGCTCGGCTTTAGGCACTTTCCTGGCCTGTAGGCCAAACAGAATATTCTCTTCAACTTTCAGATGAGGAAAGAGAGCGTAAGATTGAAACACCATCGCCAGTTTACGTTCACCGGGTGAAAGCTGAGTAATGTCTCTGCCTTCCAGCTCAATTGCTCCTGAGTCCGGCGTTTCCAGGCCCGCGATCATTTTCAGCGAGGTCGATTTACCGCAGCCCGAAGGGCCCAGCAAAGCAACGAATTCACCTTCGTTCACAGTAAAGCTGAGTTTGTCGACAACGGTTAATTCGCCGTAGCGACGCGATATTTCTTCTACTTTTAACATGGTAAAAATTTCCTAGGTAGATCCCACTTCGATTGTTTCAGTTTCAAACGTCACACAGGATTGCTTAATTGAATCCGATATGAAATCCATTACTAGAATATCGACATCAGCTAGGGTACCGGTAACCACTGGTGCATAACGGTCGATCTTGGTATGGTCGGCGACTAGTATGCGCGTTTCACTGTTTTCCATAATGGTGCGAGATACACTCGATTCTTCGGGAGAGAAGTCAAGTAACTGGCCCTTCTGGTTCAACCCTCCAATGCCAAAAATACCGTATTGGATATTAAATTTATTCAAAAACTCGGTAGTTTCTGGCCCCATCGTGTCTTGATCACTGGGCCGCACCAATCCTCCAGCCAGATAAGTTTGAATTTTAGGGTTATTACTAAGCGTCAATGAAACGTTGATATTGTTGGTCACGACAGTTAATCCGGGGTGATCCAGTAAGGCCTGAGCCACTTGTTGAGGCGTGGTACCGATACCCAGAAAGATACTGCTATTTTCAGGCAGTAACTCGACCACCTTACGAGCAATAATATGTTTTTCCGCGAGGTTCATAACCGTGCGATTGCTAAACGACAGATTATGATTATTGTTCGGCAGGCTAATGCCGCCATGCACCCGGCGTACTAATCCGAGTTCACTTAGTTCGTTGAGGTCTTTCCTGATAGTTTGAACAGAGACATTAAATAATGAGGTAATTTCCGCACTGGAAAGTACGCCATTCGTTTCGTGGAGTTTATCGATGATGCGCTGCTGTCGACGTGATAAAGCCATTTTAACTAGATTTTCCCAACCTCAATGATTGTTAAGCCTAAAACTTGAAACGCACTAATCAGACAAAAATTTACTCTTCGTTAGAAACAATATAACTTTCGTTCGAACCATTTGTCCAGAAATTTATTATACATCCGAAATTATTTAACTGAACAATATCTTTTCATGGAAGTAGTATAAAGATCGAATGTAACATTCATGTGACAAGAAAGAGCTTAGTTAAGCTTTCAGTAACTTGGCAGCGCCTTTTTAGAGGGGGAAGTGTACGTTTTGAACACTGTTCTAACCACTTATTGGAACCTTTGAGTGAGAATCAAAAGGATGACCTCGTCAAGCTATCTACAAAAATCATGTAGGACGCACATAACAAATCGCTTCACCTGACATATTAGCCTACGCTTGTTTTGTGTATGTCGCGTAGCGCCATTTTATATAAAACGCTCTCCATAAAATGGGCCATAGAAGCTCAGAATTATGTCGATTCAAATCTAGTTGCTAATTTAAGGACCCATGAAAAAGTATTGAATACCTAGCAATCTGGAAAAATACAAAATTTAGGGCTAATTTCGAGCTGTAGATTCAGCATTAATAGATGCCAAGATAATTACAGCCGAAAGGCAATACTGTAGCATTCAGAATTAGCGTATGTAATACTTCCCGTAGCTTTAGAATTTAAATCTACTGCCATACTAGGTGACAGCATGCCCGCCTGTATTCTACCCGTTAACGAGTTTCCGTCATCTTCCCGACTGTCTATGACTTTCCCAATAGAACCTTCAATCTGTCCAAAAATGGTCACATGGCTAGAAAGGCCAATAGATTGATTATGAACCCCTATGTGATCGTCATAGGCATTAGTTGGCTTTGAATCATCTTTGCCACCGCCAGCAATCAAGCCGGCAACTCTCAAATGTGCAAAAAAAAATTAGCACAACCTCTCGTTTCCGCTCACGAGGCCTTAATTAAATCACTCCACTTCGTTGTGAACTTATTGGACAACTTATTTTGATGCATCCGCCAAGGCTGGTCTTGATGTAGCAGTCTAGCGGGTAGTATCTTTTGATTACCAAAGCGTTGGTTGATACTGTCTTTCACGTTATCGAGTGCCTCATTTTCCTTTAACTGTATGGCCAATAGATCGAATTGACGCATTTGAGTCGGGGCAATATTACTCAGCATTACCCCTGCCCTCTTATATTCATATCCTGCTTTAAATAGCTGATCCAATAGTCGACCCGCGTATTTTATTATCAGTGATGTACTTGCTGTATGAGTAGGGAAAGACACTGTTGCTGCTCGATGATATTGTGCAGTGGATTGAGAATATGGATTGGTATCCAGGGTGATTTGTAGACAGCCTGCTTCGCTGTTTTGCCGCCTGAGTTTTTCTGTGACCACAAGGGCGAAGTGAACTAATGCTTGCTGAAGGTGATCTTTTCCAGTAATTACTTCCCCGAACGATCGACTACAAATAATCTGCTGTTTTGTTTCAATATGATCATCTAGTGCCAGAACCGATTTGCCACACAATTCAGCTTTAATGCGAGATAGCACGACAGAAAACTGCTCACGAATCGCCTGGTCTGGGTGTCGAGTAAATTGATCTGCGGTATAAATGCCAAGCGATATAAGCCGGTCAGATGTTTTTTTACCTATGCCCCAAATATCACCGACAGGTGTTGAAAGTAAAACGTCCCTTTCGTCGTTAGCCTTAATAACATAAACACCGCTGCCCGACTTTGCTAGCCTGTTTGCCAGCTTACTAAAAACCTTAGTTCTGCCAACGCCGATTGAAACCGGTAAGCCTGTCCATTGATAGATTGTTTTCTTTAAGTATTTAGCCCAATCCTCAAGTCGACTTATTCCAGTTGCATCGACAAAACATTCATCTATGGAATAGATTTGAATTTTTGGCGTCAGTTCAGCAATAATAGTCATCATCCGATGGCTCATGTCACCATACAGGGCAAAGTTGGCTGACCGAATTTTAACGCCATGCTGCTTAATCAGACCGGCTATTTGATAAACAGGCTGGCCCATTTTAATACCAATTGATTTGGCTTCTGCGCTTCGGGCAATCGCACAGCCGTCATTATTGCTTAAAACAATCACCGGTTTATTGTTCAACTCAGGCTGAAACACGCGCTCACAAGACACATAGCAGTTGTTGATGTCTATCAGTGCTATCACGTCTTAAAAACGCCGTACAACACCGGTCACAACACCCATTGTAATGAGTTGATCATCGCTTATTTTTACTGCTTTGAAATCTTCATTTTCAGGCGATAAAACAACACCATCCTTGCCCTGATGGTAACGCTTTACGGTAAAGTCATTATCAATTTGGGCCACAACTATTTCCCCACTCTTGGGTGATTTTGATCGATCAACAATCAATATATCGCCTGAATTGATACCAGCATTGATCATTGAGTCACCGGCTACTCTGACAAAATACGTCGCCGCTGGCCGATCGATTAGATATTCATTCAAATCTAATGTGGCTTCTACATAATCTTCGGCAGGCGAGGGAAACCCAGCTTGCACTGGGTTTAAAAACAACGGTATTGATTGTTTAGTGGGGTTATCTGAAAGATGATGTATTTCGGAAAGATTATTCATACCACGCAGTATAGAGAACAAAGTGAGAACAGCGAAGGTAAAATGTGTGCTCAGCCTGTATTAATTGAACAGCGTTAATAAAAAGTTGACCGCCTGCCATACCCTGCCCTGGGTTTCATTGGTTTAACATCCATCTTATTTCTATTCATATGGCACTAGATCTCTCCTTTATCGGTGGCTTACGTTTGAAATTGTTTCGTACGAAAAGGCTAATCAATCTTTTGTTGATTAAATATGTCTGAACTTTATGGAAACCGCACATGCCATTTGTCACTATGCGTTGCCACCAAGTTAGTTCTCGTCTAATAATCCCTCTTGGTGGGCATTTTTTGCCCAGACATTACTGGCCTTAGCCTGGATCAGTAATGTCCCATTAGCGATTAAATAAACAGGCCTGATAACCCTCTGGTTTTGTTACAATGAAATCACGACAAGTCATTGAAAAAAAAAGAAACCAGGCCATGGCACATTTTAATACGATCCTCTCCCAGATACTAAAAATTGTTCCGAGACATGAGTTTGAGACCCTCGCCAAACAACATCATTCAGGACGATCTTTTCGAACCGCATCCAGGTGGTCTCAGTTCGTATCGCTTTCTTTAGCGCAACTGACAGGCAGAAACAGTTTGCGTGATATTGTGGAAAACGTCTCTGCACAAGCGCATCGTCTTTATCATTTGGGTAGCACCAAACTGTCTCGCTCTAATTTGTCAAGCATGAATGAAAGCAAGCCTTATGCCTTGTATGAAACCCTGTTTGGTCTGTTACTAACACGCTGTCAAAACGGAGAGTAAACAAGCCGAATTACGTGAGAAATCTCGTACTCATGTATTGGAGCTAATTACGAGTGGCGAACCGTTGCCTGTAATTCTGGAAGCCATCGTGCGTGTTATTGAGCAAGAAAACCCAGACATGCTATGTGGCATTTTATTACTAGACGACGCAGGCAAACATCTATTAAACGTTGCAGCACCCAGTCTTCCCAATTTTTTAACGAAGCGATTCATGACATAGAGATTGGCATGGGAGTTGGCTCCTGCGGAACTGCAGCCTTTATGAATGAGCGTGTGATTGTTGATGATATCCAGACCCATCCTTACTGAGTACCCTATAAAGAACTGGCAAGTAAAGCAAAGTTGGGGGCATGTTGATCGGAGCCAATACGCTCCACAAAAGGGGAAGTGCTTGGCACTTTCGCCATCTATCATTGCAAAGCACATTATCAGACAGAAGCTAATCTTGCCATGATTGATAAAACAGCGGATTTGGCAAGTATCGCCATTGTAAAAAGACAAGCCGAAGAAAAAATCAAGTACATAGCCCATTATGACGTACTAACTGACCTACCTAACCGTATATTACTGGCCGACCGATTAAGTCACGCCATGGTGCAGTGTCAACGCCGCAATCAGTCATTAGCCGTTGCCTATCTGGACTTAGATGGCTTCAAAGTCGCCAATGATACCTATGGGCATGATGCGGGGGATGGACTCTCATTACAGTGTCACAACGCATGAAAGAGGCCTTAA
Source organism: uncultured Acidimicrobiia bacterium (assembly GCA_964195315.1). Taxonomy (GTDB): domain Bacteria; phylum Pseudomonadota; class Gammaproteobacteria. Next base: position 22,520 of record CAXMOZ010000078.1, read on the forward strand.
GAGAAAGTGATACACTAGCCCGTATTGGGGGCGATGAATTTACCGCTGTCATGGTTGATTTGGAGAAAATCGAAGATAGTGAACCTGTATTAAAACGGCTACTAAAAGCCGCTGCTGAGCCAGTTACCGTGGGTGATGCGGTGGTGCAAGTGTCAGCAAGTATTGGTGTCAGCTTTTTTCCAAAAGACGATGCAGACGCAGCCCAGCTCATTCGTAATGCCGATCAGGCCATGTATGTTGTCGCTAAGCGTGCAGGCAAGAACCGTTATCACCTGTTTGATGCTACACAAGAACTTTAGGTTTTTTACCTACTACTGATATTTCTGAATGCGTCTCACGGGGCAGCTGATAATTCTTGGTGGGCACAAAGTACTATTTAAACTAACTGATTTGACCGTTGAGTCTGACTGGGCGCACCATTGCGGCCGTCGGGATGTCAGATAGGAACAATTTTCTGCTGATTAAGCGGCTCATCTGAATGAGCGTTATAACAATTCAGCGGAAGTTGGGGTACCTGTCCATGAAGGTCGGCTATGTGCCGAGACGTGCCTAACGATCCCATGATTTAAATGGCTGCTTACGAGAATTCACCTAGTTTTGTTGGGTAATATTTTCAAACTGAGCATTTGTCTCGAAAAAACACCCAAACCAGCCGTTCAAAAATACATTGCGAAGGTCTCTAGTGTGCCCAGAGCCGTCATTGGGTATCCCTAAGGCTACTGCAGGGCTCCAAAGCGGCAATTCTGAAGCTAGCCTTATACTCGTTGAACTAATGAATTTAGGCTTGACGATTCAAATACCACTGGTGAATAAAGTTGACACATAGTGTGATTTTTGGAGGAACAAATTCTCTGGCCGGGTACAAAACATAGAATTTCAACGACGGTCGTTCGTAGGATGGTAGGATTTCAATCAGTTTTTTTGAATCTAATTCAGACCTACAGACGAAGCTAGGCAATACTGCAATACCCAACCCGCCTAACACTGCTTGTTTTATCAACAGGGTACTATTTGCTGTCAGCTTCCCCGAAATTTTAACACCTTTACCTATTGGCCACGATTTGCTATCCGTTGCATAGGTATAAGAGAAACAATTGTGATTGATTAAATCTTCAGGGGCATTTATTTTTGGGTTCGATTTTATATAGCTAGGAGCAGCTACGATATGTA
>CAXMOZ010000079.1:0-5532 GCA_964195315.1 uncultured Acidimicrobiia bacterium
TGCAGGAATTGCTAGAACATATCAGCCAGCAAGAGGCTACAATTTTCAATCCAGATCATGGCTTCGCACAAATACTCTACCAGCTCATTTACCTACTACCGCTAGACAGCAATTTAAAACAGCGCTTACTCGAAGTACCAAAATGCCTTGATCGGGCAGTCATACTTCATGCCGAGCTAATACGCCTGGGCATCATTCAGTATCACAAAACAGACACCGAAGCCTAACAACCAACAGAGACAGCCAAGGGCACTGCGTATCTATTTGCAGTCGCTAGCGCTAGAATGAAATCAAACATCAGCCTAAACAAGGAGAGCAAGCTCAAATGAAAGCTTTGATACTAACACTCGCTTTATTACTCATAGTCCCACTGGGTCACTCTGTTGAAAAGGCAGGTATTCATCTCGATGAACAAATTACAGCCGAAAACGGCGAAGTATTACAGTTAAACGGGGTTGGGTTACGAGAAAAATTCTGGGTTGATATCTATGTCGGCTCACTTTATCTCGCAGACAAAAATAGCAATGTTGCCGAGATTTTATCGACCCCTACTGCCTACCGCCTACAAATGGATTTTGTATATAAAGAAGTCGCCAAGAAGAAACTACTAAGGGCCTGGCGCGATGGTTTTGAGAAAAATCAAGATGAAAAAACCATGGCCAAACTAAAAAGTCGTGCCGAACAATTTTATAGCTACTTCGACGTAAACGCCGTCAAAGGGGATCGTTATGTACTCGATTACATTCCCGGTACGGGCACAAAAATAACCAGAAACGAAAAGCTACAAGGCGTTATTGCTGGAGTGGACTTTAAAAATGCCTTACTTGAAATATGGCTAGGCAACTTTCCTGCCGATAGTGGCTTGAAAAAAGGATTGCTGGGCTTATAGAAATGCTCTTTAGGCCATTATCCGAAAAACATCAGGGGTAACTGGAAACCCCTGACACATCTGCCAGCATCATTCAGCCATCAATCTGAGCCCTAATTTGTAATAAGGCTTTATCGGCACAGGCAATGGTTTGCTCTATCTGCTCATCACTATGGGCAGAACTAACAAAGCCAAGTTCGAATGCCGAAGGAGCCAAATAAATACCCTGCTCAAGCATTAAATGGAAGAACTGTTTAAAACGGTCAATATTACAGACACTCACCTCAGCAAAACTTGTCACCTCGGTTTGATCAGTAAAAAATAATCCAAACATAGCGCCAGCCTGATTCGCATGCATTGGAATATCGTTTAATTTTGCGGCAGCAAGAATACCGTCAACTAGACGAGTCGTTTTCGCGATTAGCGCCTCGTAAAAACCTGGTCGTGATATTATTTCTAGGTTTTTCAATCCAGCCGCCATCGCAACCGGATTACCCGCCAATGTCCCCGCTTGATAAACCGGTCCAACTGGGGCGATGTAATCCATGATATCTGCTCGTCCACCAAAGGCTCCGACCGGCATACCAGCGCCAATAATCTTACCCAATGTCGTTAAGTCCGGCTTGATGTCGTAATGCCCCTGGGCGCCAGTCAAACCCACTCGAAACCCAGTCATCACTTCATCGAAAATCAAAATACTACCAGCGTCATCACAACAACGCCGCAATGCTTCGAGAAAACCAGCAGCAGGCAGAATACAGTTCATATTCCCAGCCACTGGCTCGACGATAATACAGGCAATTTCAGAGCCTATTTCAGCAAACAATTGTTCTATTTGCTCAATATTATTGAATTCAACTGTAAGGGTGCATGCCGCTAAGGCGGCTGGCACACCCGGTGAATCGGGCACGCCTAATGTCAGCGCACCAGAGCCTGCTTTGACTAATAGTGAGTCAGAATGGCCGTGGTAACAGCCTTCGAATTTGACTATTTTATCGCGACCCGTAAAACCACGCGCTAATCGAATCGCACTCATGGTTGCCTCGGTGCCAGAGCAGGTCATTCGCACCTTATCCATATCGGGCATCACTGAACAAATTTTCTCAGCCAGTTCGACTTCAAGTTCTGTCGGCGCACCGAAACTCAAACCTTTTTTGGCCACGTCGCAGACAGCATCGATAATTTCAGGATTAGCATGCCCACAAATCATCGGCCCCCATGAACCGACATAATCGATATACGATTGGCCATCTGCATCGAATAAACAGGCACCCTCACCACGTTCAATAAAAAGTGGCGATCCGCCAACGCCGTTAAAGGCGCGAACGGGAGAATTAACACCGCCGGGGATAACCTGAGTGGCGCGTTGCATAAGTGATTCAGATTTTGACATTATTATTGGTTCCAAAATAAAAAATTATGAACATTGTACGAGGGATTATTCCTCGTCATGCATCCAGTAAAGTCGCGATGGTTGATACTGCCCCATGCCATATCGAGCGCCATGTTTGAGGCTTTGCCAACAATAATTCTGTGCTTCGCGACTAGCGCTTAAATGATCCAGACCCTGGGCTAATAAAGCCGCGAGACTAGACGATAATGTGCAACCAGCACCATAAAAGTCATGCTCTAATCGCGGCCATTCAAATTGTTCGATGACGCGATAATTATGATACAAGGAATTGATTACAGAGGCTCCTGACTCGCGGCGACCGCTGAGCAATACGTGCTCGCAACCTTTGTCCATCAAGCCTGTCATCATTGCAGCAAGATTATCGGCCTCGGGTATTAACAAACCAGCCTCTGCTGGGCTGAGCGTCATTATGTCCGCATGGTGTATCAATAGCTCTCGAATCGATTCAACTACGTCATCATCGGCCAGCGCCATACCATTGCTGCCAATTAGCATCGGGTCAAATACAACGGGAATGTCAGGGTAGTCGAGCAAAATACCATGAACCGCCTGCACGCCCTCATCACTTCCGATCAGACCAATTTTGATTGCATCAACCGGCGTATCTTCTAGTACCGCTCGTGCACTTTGTACAATAATATCATCATCTATCGGTATCAGGCTCGACACCATTTGTGAATCCTGCACCGTCAGACAGGTAATAACGGTGTTCGCATGGCAACCCTGACTCACGATAGATTCAATATCAGCGGCCATACCGCTTGCGCCAGTCGCATCATGCGCCGAAAAACACAATACAGTAGGTGCTTTTGGCGTAGGTATGTTGGGAATTTCGGACATTTCAGACGCCTTCACATCGATCAGGAAAAGTAACGATTATAGCGAGAAATTGATCTGGATTAAATTACTTAACTGCTGAGAGTAAATTCTTTTTATAATCTGTATTATAACGTTTTAATTCAGCGCAGAATCAGGAGATACCTCAATCAAAAGTAATATCGAGAAAGTAGAACTCGCCAGAGCCTAGGTCGCATTATCAAACGCACATCAATTGGCATTAATTGACCAAATGTTTGAAAACAACGTAAGCTACCACTCACCCAATGTTGGTATATTTAAAGGCCAAGAAAAAATCTCAGCGATAATGCATGGTTTTTTTCATCAATATCCCGATGCCTATTGGGAAGCGCTGAACTACCAATGTGATACGAATCAAAGTGTCCTGTTTGACTTCAGTATGACCGCTACTCACGCCGAAACTGGTGAGAAAACCCATCGCGAGGGCGCTGAACAAATCGCATTAACAGAAGACGGCTTAATTTCTAGACTCGACGTAAACCGCCAATAAGGCATCTTTCATCAGGAAATTGGCCTACCAGGTCAATATTTAGATTTCTTAATCAAGATATCCCTTTATGGATCAACTATGCTTAATCTTAAATCTCTTTATGGCTTTCGATCTATGCTTGACCAAACTTACTGCCACAATCAAAGACAACGATTATCAAACTTAGCACTAGTGATTGGCGTTATCTGGTCTGGTATAGCAAATACTGCGGTTGATATTGTATTGAGTACGCGGCCTATAAAAATATTCGGCCGAATGTTTTTATTATTATTCAAACACCTATTATTAGCTTGCCTGATATTGCAGTTTTCCAGTGCCATGGCGATCACCGTTACAGTCCAAGTAGAATCAAATAATGATGATGCAGAAGAACGTATTTCTGATGGTGACATGAACCGAAATAGTACTGACCTGGAAATGAGTTTTGATGGTTCCTCAGGGCTTCAGATAGTCGGCATGCGTTTCAGGGATGTAGCCATACCTCAGGGTGCAATAATTAACGATGCCCGTATCGTATTTGAAACTGATGAAACAGACTCCGGCAATACCAACCTGGTGATATTTGGCGAGAACGTTGATACGGCTAATGAATTTGCTAATAGTGACGATAATATAAGTTCTAGACCAAAAACTACAGCCTCGGCCAATTGGAGTCCCTCTGAATGGGATACAGATGATGAACTACATCAAACCCCCGATATATCAACCATTATTAAGGAGATAGTCGATAGAGCAGGCTGGTCGTCGGGGAACGATCTCGTCCTCATCATCGAACCTGGTAGCGGCTGTACAGATATCAATTGCCAACGAACTGCCGAATCACATAATGGCGAACCCGCTGCGGCCCCTTTGTTAGTCATAGAGTATACAGCACCACCAGTGGTGGTTGGTTCCTGTGCAACCTATTTTCCCGATACTCTTCAGGGTCATGATGCTGGCAGTGAAATTAAGTTTAAAAATAATGGAAAAGTGATAAACGATAGTGACAATGATTTAACTTTTCCGAGTATTGATGACGGCTCTGGCGGATCCAACAGCTGTAATACAACCGATTGCACAATCAATGGTTCCACTGCACCAGCTTTAACTTTGCCAACTTTTGTTACAACCTCTAATTCGACTGATTTAACTTACACAAGTGGAACTTCAACCATTACTACTACTGAAATTGATCAGCTTGATATTTATGGCGATGCAAATGTTACTTTTTCTGCATCGGAATCAACCTATGTCATTGATGAGGCTTGGTTTGGTGGCAACAGTATCGTCACATTTAACCCAGGTACCTACTGGATTAATACTCTCGGTGGTTCTGGATATGCGGGGATATATGGCAATGCTAATATTATAATCAATGGCCCCGTTACTATTTATGTAAACGGTCAACTTGACCACCTTGATTTTGAGGATAATGCAACCATCAATATTGGCGGCTCCGCGGAAGACCTGGCAATTGTCAGCTACACACACATGCATATGAAAGGTAATGTGCAGATCAAGGCCGTGATATATGGTGCTGGCAGTGAAGTCAAGCTTGAAAATAATGCTCAGTTGACTGGTTCTATTTCTGCAGCAGGAAAGGTTGAGATAAAGAAATCAGGTAAAGTAACCTATGAAGATGTGAGTAGCGTACAAGTTGGTGACCTTTGTGGTGGCACACCACCCTCCGTCACGCCGCTATTAGAATACCGTTTCGACGAACCAAGCTGGGATGGCACGGCCAATGAAGTTATCGACAACTCGGGAAATAACAATAATGGAACAGCGCTTGGCGGAATCACCACAACCACTGGAAAAATTTGTCTTGCTGCTGATATCCCAAGCAATAACAGTGCCTCTATATTCCAAGCCGTCGACACCGGGGTCGATCTCGATACAATTATTGGCTCCAGTGGGACCATT
>CAXMOZ010000080.1:0-1652 GCA_964195315.1 uncultured Acidimicrobiia bacterium
TAAATAAGTGCCGGATGGAACAATTGATGCTGGGTCGTCCGCTTGCGCCTGGCACTTGTCGTCGGCTCCCTTTAGGCCACCAATGTTGCCTTTGAAACGCTCACTGGTGACGAAAACGGTCTTTTCATTGCGTTCGTTGGATACCGGAGCCGCGCAGGCTGTGAGTAACGCCGCAGCGAAAGCCATAGTTAACAGCTTATTCATGTAAACCCCCTTTGATAGTTTTTATTAAAAAAGGTACAACCGCCATCCTACTCGCATACAACTCCAAAGAGAATCCATGACGTGGTCCAATAGATTGTTACCAGTCAGTTAAGAGATAATGAACTTAACTGAGGTAAATATAAATGGCACCGAGAAAGAAATATTCGAAAGAATTCAAATTGGACGCAGTGAGTTTGGTGACCGAACATGGTTATAGCCGGGCAGAAGCAGCACGAAGCCTGGGTATCAATGCCAATATGCTCTGTCGCTGGGTGAATGAGGATCAGACAGGTGATACTCAGGCTTTTCGGGGTAACGGTAAGCTGACGCCCGATCAGGAAGAAAACCGGCGACTTAAAGCCGAGATAAAACGCCTGAGGATGGAGAAAGAAATATTAAAAAAGGCGACGGTATTCTTTGCAGCAGAAACGAAGTGAAATATTCGTTCATCACCCAACATAAGAATACCTACCCGATTCGCCTGATGTGTCAGGTACTGGGTGTCTGCCGCCGTGGTTACTACCATTATCAACAAGCAGTCGAGAACAGACCTGACGACCCTGACCATCAAGAAATGCTGGAATGGGTGAAGGATATAGCTGAGGCTAGTAATTACAGTTACGGAAGTCGTCGCATGAAGAAAGCCCTGAACTGCCTGGGGTATCCGGTGAGCCGAAACAAGGCCAGGAAATTGATGTGGGAAGCCGATGTCCAGGTACGGCATAGAAAGAAGTACAAAGTGACGACTAACAGCAACCATAAGCAGCCGGTGTATGATAACTTGCTTCAGCGTCAATTTGATGTGCCACAGCCTGATCAGGTCTACACGGCTGACGTGACTTATATCTGGACCCAGGAAGGCTGGTTGTACCTGGCAGTGGTGATTGATCTGTATTCAAGGAAGGTGGTGGGTTGGAGCATGAGCAATCGAATGAAGGCGCAACTCGTCTGTGATGCACTGAAGATGGCGATCTGGCAGCGCAGGCCCAAGGCAGGGTTAATCCATCATTCGGATCGAGGTTCACAATATGCCAGTAAGGCATTCAGGAGGTTGCTCCGGATTAATGGCTTTCTAGGCAGTATGAGTCGCAAAGGTGATTGCTGGGATAATGCAGTAGTCGAGAGTTTCTTCGGTAGTCTGAAACAGGAACAAGTTCAATGGAGAAATTATCAGACTCGTTTCGAAGCGCAACAGGATATATTGCACTATATCGCCATGTGGTATAACCCATACCGGTTGCACTCCACACTGGGATATGTCAGTCCGAATGATTTGGAAAGACAAAATGCAGAAATGAAAAATGCCGCTTAACTGGGTGGTAACAAAAAGCTGGACCAGGTCAGTTGACTTTCCCTCGATGATAATATGGAGCTATACAATCAAAATGTTTATGAAATTTTTTAAGCAAAGGTTAAAAGGCGCGATTGAGCTTATGCCGATGGGCCGA
>CAXMOZ010000081.1:0-2482 GCA_964195315.1 uncultured Acidimicrobiia bacterium
TGCCCTGAAGGGCGATATGTTGGTGTTATAAAAAGAAATGAGCGCCACACATGAGTGTGGCACCCAGATCTTCTTAACTAAGAGAGATTAGCAATAATACCAATAAGGTCACTATCTGTTGTCAAGCTCTCACCAGAGAGATCTCCAACCATTTGAGCAATGGTAAAGCCAGCTTCCTCTAATTCAGCTTGTATACTTTGAGGCGTGAAATGTTGAAACCAATTAAAAACCTGCCAGGTTTCATTAGGTTCAACGATGACATATCGATCAAGCGCAAGATTATTTTCTGGGTAAACGAAAGATTTCTGAATACCAACATATTCTCCTTCAGCCCAAAATCCACCCATCAACTTATTTTCAATCAAGGTTGTTTCATCCTTAGTTTTTAGAAGCCGAGTTCCTGCAACATCAATGACAATGTGTCCTCCAGGATTGAGCATTTTGCTCATTCGACTCAACAGAATCTTCCGTTGGCTTGGAGAGAGAACACAAAGATCCGTATAGATCAGGGTGATTACATCAAAACCAATAGGAAGATCATCTAACAAGTAATCGGCATGAATATAGCGGATAGCTTGCTTAGCTTGATTTCTTGCATACTCCAAAGAGGATTTGGAAAAGTCTACTCCAGTTACATCAGCATTCATTAAGGCAAAGCGATCGGTGTAAAGTCCTGGCCCGCAACCAAGGTCACATAGTGTCTTCCCAGATAGATTAAGCTGCGAATCAATCCAATTAACCACACGATCTATTAATTCAAAGCGGCGTGAGGCAAGATCAGTTTCCTGATTAAGATGAAAATTAAGCATCTGCTGTGAAAGATGCGGTCGTGTCCATAACTCCTTCGCTGTATATCGAGAAAAAGGTTTAGGACGTTGTGAAATATCATAAATAAAATCATACATATTATTAATCCTTTAAAGCCGAGGAGGCTTTCAAATATAAAATAAAAAATCTGGGATTTTTGCGAGTATGAACAGACACCTCCTGACCTCCTTGAAAGGAGTAGGATTTGGTTGGTGTAGCCCCGCCGATGTTGATTACTTATTCATAACGGCGCGACAATACATAACGCTAAAAGAATTTACAACTTTTAATATACTAGAATTAGTTCAATCAGGAAAAAAGAGTAGTAATGTAGGCTTCCAGTAAAGAAATCCACAATATGAACGACTGCTACTTGGAAGCAGGCATTTGATCATAACCTGGAAATCGTTGGTTTGTTCCCGAAGCCGTTAACGACTAAGCTCAAGGGTACAATTTGAGCGTAGCGGAATATACGTCAGTTTTTGGGCACCTTATTAGGTTTCGCCGATGCGACCATAATTTGCTAAACCAATGATATTACCTCTACTCTTTACCATAATCAGTAAAAGATTCAGGAGTACCCAAATATATTTTCGACTCAACATATTTGTTTATTTCCAGCTCTTCATTTTCGAATTTTTCTCGCTTTTTAATGGCATCCATATTTGGCCACTGTTCAACCCCAATATAATCCCATTCTTCGTTTGACCAACTGCAGTCGACCATTTCCACAGCCTTCATTCCAAGTTCATCAAGATTTTTCCTGTCCTTACTCATGAATGCTACCTTTTCTTCTTCGGGCAACTCAATGAAAGTTTTCTTCATTTTGGCAAAGAATAGTCTGACTATGGGTTTACTCTCATCCATTATATTGACTCCTTAATTTATATTGATATTGAAAAACTTTCTGTGTCAAAACCTAACAGGTAATTGTGTGACGCGCACGAATATTGTGATATGTGACACCTTGTTCTTTCTTATAAGAATAAAGTGTTGCGTCGATCGGTTGACCCACAGCCGTTTTTTGCCGTTCGTTCTTTCGGATCGAAGGGCTGGAGTCGACCCTGAACCGAGCTTAGCCGACCTTCAACGTCGCATTCAGCGACTTGTCCGCTGTAATGCTTTGTTAAAATTTAGTCTTCTGTAAAACCAAACATTTCAGGTTTTAATTGTGTGCCGCCACCACTAAAATTCTCTGCTGGCTCTTCCGTTATATTAACAACAACAAATTTGGCAAATTTGGGGTTTCCACCACCTTCTATTTCGACCAGCAATTCAGACAGCCTTTGGTGAAGTTCAGTTTTCTTTTCCGCAGTCAGCAGTCCCTTAACAGTTTTAACAGATACTATAGGCATTGAATCCCTCACTTGTTTATCTTGGTTTGCGAACATAACAGGGATTATGTGACACTTTGTTCTCAGTATAATTGCACGCATGAATTTTTATATCAATGACTGCTCCTGGCCGAAAGCACTAGTTCCCACTTGTACAATGAACGTCGGCTAACCGGAAGCCGACCTTCAAGTTCAGCCTGGTTACTTCGGCTTCCGACCCTTTGCTGCCGTTAACGCCCAAACGCCGGAGGCAAGACCGTAGTACCGAAGGAGCGTAGGTTTTGACTCCCTCGTAGTTTGAATTGTTAGGTTTATTAAAAAAGTAATAATGCACTAACGAT
>CAXMOZ010000082.1:0-66454 GCA_964195315.1 uncultured Acidimicrobiia bacterium
AGGTAATATTTAGTATTGCTGGGAACGTAATGCCTATCAAAAAGGATAGGATTAGTATGCCATTTACATAACGTTCATTCGTCCAAAGGTATATCAGCTGATTTATGAGCGGCATCCCATGCTCTATATCTTCTAATTGTAGTAAACTTGTAAGGCTGCCATCTAAGTAAAATGAGATTGAAAATAATTTGTACCATTCTCACGCAATTACAAAAGCATTAATTTATGCGTCATTAATTAGCGGGTTTAGAGTGGCTTGCTCCGCCCCTCTTCTCTATGCTTAAATATAAATCCTGTTTACTGTATTCAGCAAATAGCGATATAAAATTATGAGTCACCTCGAATTAAAAACAGTGTTGGATGAGTTGCGCAGCACGGCCGCACTTGATTTCAGCTCGGCTCGATCAGCACCACCTTCCATTTACCATCACCCTGACTTACTGTCACTCGAAGCCGACAAAATTTTCAAACAGGAGTGGATTTGTGTGGGGCGCACTGAAGAGATTCCAAATTCTGGAGACTACCTGACCTACGAGATCATTGACCAACCCATTTTTGTGATCCGACAAAAAGACAATACCATCGCGGCGTTTGCTAATGTCTGTGTGCATCGCTGTGCAAAACTGCTGGAAGGCAAAGGTTGCTCGACTCGAATCAGCTGTCCCTACCATTCATGGACTTATGCACTCGACGGGCAACTGATCGGTGCGCCCTATATGGACCGAACATCAGGTTTTAATAAATCAAACTATCGGCTTGCGCCTGTTCGTTCAGAAATATGGGAAGGTTTCATTTATGCCACCGTTAATAATGAGCTAGCGTCAGTGGCTGAGCGACTCAAAGGCTTATATGAAATCGTAGGTCAGTATCGAATGGCCGATTACGAGCCAGTCTTCGAAGACGAGGAAATTTGGGACACCAACTGGAAATGCCTGGTAGAGAATTTTATGGATGCCATGCACATCCATCGGGTCCATAAAGAGTCATTTGCCAAAAATGGTTCTTCGGAAGATCGTACAACCTGCTTTGCAGGTGATGAGCATTTCACCTGGCACCAGATTGAAGCAAGCTCTAATTCAGGCCGCGGATTTGCACATGAATCTAACATCTGGCTTAGCGAAGAATACCGCAGTCGTATTCTGTTGCTGTGTTTATTTCCCAACCACACGATTCAACTGCAACCTGACCTACTGTGGTATTTATCGATCATGCCACAGGGCATTAGCCAGGTTCGCATTCGATGGCGAGTATCAATCCCACGCGAAATCCTCGACAACTCGACAGACCGAGAAGAATATATCGCTGGCGTCAAAGCGCTGCTGACTAAAGTAAATGCTGAAGATCGACCCACCGTAGAAGGTGTTTTCCAGGCAACGGCATCGACTCACGCTAAAGCAGGCCCGATGAGCCACCTCGAACGTAATGTCTATGAATTCGATCGCTACCTGGCGCGCCAACTATTAGAAGAGGAGTAATCACATGCTGTCACTTGATGTTTTTCAAAGCTGGTGGGCAATGGAATTTCGTCGTCCAGACGGCTTCGAGTGGTCGATCGAAGAACGCTTCGAAAAAATAGCTAACGCAGGCTATCGCGGTGTCTGTTTTGATGCTGGCCTTGCACATATACCCTATGACAGCCTGTCTAAATACGTGAAGTATTGTGAAAATTACGATCTTGATGTATTGATTAATGCCTTTCCACGCAACAAAGAAGATGTTGCCAGCGCCATCGTCCAGGCGAAGATGTTTAATGGACGCTGCCGTTTCATTAGCATAATCGGACGTGTCGTACCCTGGAGCGTAGATGAGGTAGCCAAGGTGACCAGGCAATGGCTCAAGCAAGGAGAAGAGGCGCAGGTTCCGATATATGTCGAAGGCCACCGCAACTGCATGACCAATGACTTGTTGTTTACCCTACAGTTAATGGACGCTGTGCCAGAGCTAAAGATGACCGCTGACCTGTCTCATTTCATGGTTAATCAGGAATGGGTCACGCTACCACTGGAAGACCATGAGCAAACATTGATCAGCCGATTTCTAGAACGAAGCGAATGTTTCCAGGGTCGTATTGCTTCGCCTGAGCAAGTTCAGATTCAGCCAGGCTTTCCGCAGCATGAAAAATGGGTGAATTTATTCCATGACTGGTGGACCGAAGGGCTAACGAGCTGGCGAAGGAGACATGCTAGCGCCGATGATCGATGTGTTTTTCTGTGCGAACTGGGCCCACCACCCTATGCTATTACTGGGGCTGATGGCTATGAACTGACATGCCGCTGGGATGAAGCATTACAGATAAAAGCGACAGTTGAACGAATTTGGAGTGGGTTAGAAAATTCCAGTGTTTGACATCTTTTCAAGGATATTAGTTGTGCTCAGCATGATTGAGCAATTAACCTATAACCCATTTCTAGAGTGCAAGTTATGACCAACAATGAAGAGCGACAAGCATTTTATAACCAAACCGATGCCACTGGAGAAGTTTATCAACCTCATAAAACCTTGCGTAATACACAGGTTGCTTCTTTTATGCGCTGCCCGCAAATCAACGATTTCGATGCAGCAGATATAGGTATTATAGGCATTCCCTATGATGGTGGTTTAACCTTTCAGACCGGTGCCCGTTTTGGCCCCCGTGAAGTGCGAAATCAAAGCTGTATGATGCGTGCTATCAATGTATCCACTAATGTTGAACCGTATGAGTTAGCTCGTGTTGGTGATTTAGGTGATATTTTGCTCAAAGATATTTTCACCCATGACAATGCCATAGAAGAAATTCGTCAGTATTATCAGAAGTTAGCCGAATCGAATATTATGCCACTTAGCGTTGGGGGGGATCACTCAGTGACCTATCCTATTCTTAAGGGATTGCAAAAGCGATTTGACCAGCCTGTAGCGCTCATACATTTTGATGCCCACACTGATACCTGGGGCGAGTTTAGCGGCTCAAAATTTCATCATGGAGCACCTTTTCGCCTAGCTTGTGATGAAGGACTGATTGACCCGACTAAAACGCTTCAAATTGGTATTCGTGGTGGTCAAAACATCCGGGACGGCCTTATTTATTCTCGAGATAAAGGCATGCACGTCATCACCATCGAAGATTTCGAAGATATGGGTTGGCGAGAAGTTTGCGTGAAAATTCGAGAAGTGGTGGGTACCTCTCCTGTGTACCTAACATTTGATATTGATGGGCTTGACCCTGCTTATGCGCCGGGCACTGGCACACCAGAGTCTGGCGGTATTACTATGCGCGAAGCCCAAAGAATGCTGCGTGAATTACGAGGTATGAATTTTGTCGGGGCAGATCTGGTAGAAATTGCCCCACAAATAGACCCTACTAATATGACCGCTTTGAACGGAGCAACTTTACTGTTTGAAATGTTATGCCTGCTAGCCGAAAAAGTTGGTGAAAAATAACCAGGTCACATGCAATAAGCGTTTCTAGTACTTTTTTATTATAACGAAGCCCATATGCAAATGGGGGTCGTTATTTATTTTAACCGAATGTCCGAGTCTGACGACTTCTCTGTCCTTGATGTGACTGACCCAAATAGTGACGATTATTTACATGTCTTACTAGTACATTAATTTCTGAAACCATTTATGACAAAAACTTCTTCTTCAGTTTGAGACGTTATTCCTGGAATAGTGCCTAACGATCAAGGACCAAAATTTCGCCTATTTAACAAACCACGGACTGATTTTCGGTTTCACCGAATGTACGAAACTCAATTGTATCCATCCGACAACTAGTCTTCACCAGGGAGATCGGTGCCATCAAATCGCCTTATGGGCGATCATCCCAAGGCCTGCATTGTTAACAAGGAGTCATTCGCGCGGGTATGTTTAAATGGCTGGAGAGTGAATTGAATAGGGTATCAGACATAAAAAAGCCACCTCAAGAAAGGTGGCTTCATCTTTGGAACTGTATGTAAGACTTTGGCAGCGAAGGACTGTCGGAGGATTACAGGGCATTAATATTGATGACGCCTGCGAGCAAAGCCTAAGGCAACAAGACCTAATCCAAATAGTGCGATGATTGAAGGTTCTGGAACGGGAGATGTGTCATAGGTACCGAGCATATCATTTACTCGTAAACCTGTAGGTCCACCATGGTTGTAAATCAGAAAATCGATAGTATTGAGACCAATTCGAAAACCGCTTGTGATGGAGAGGTCATCGTAAGACCGGAATGTTGGAGAATACTCTCCAGTGGGGATACCATTGATCAGAAGGTTGGGTCCAGGGTTATCAGTCCCCCATCTACCATTGATAGATACGCTCGATAAGAGCGCATCTGCTACCAAGTTAAATGTTATGCGGTAGGTATAACTTCCTATGGGACCATTTCCTGAAGTAGTAGCTGGCGATATCCAGCATGAATTTAAATCATTGGAACACCATACGTCTGATGATATGGGCCAACTCGCAGGTAGTGTCCAGTCGGATGTTGTGCCGGAAGGTACTGAGGTGAGGGTGTAATGTGTATCGTCAGCGTAATCACCGAGTAAAGCCCCGCTGTCGTCAACGCCTGTATTGTACAGGTAGGTAATAGGGACTGCCGATACGTTCGCAGAGAAGATTACGGCGAGTGTAATTGCCGAAAGTTTCGTTGTGTTGAATAATGTTGATGATTTCATATTTGATCCGCTGTCTAGTGATTACTTAGTGACAATGTTTAGACCAATTATGAAAAAACCATATATGTCAGGTGTTTAGTCAATTGTGGGTTAGTTTATTGGTGCACGGTTATAGAGAAACTTCAAACTACCATTGCAAACTGCAAAAAATTATGACAGGTTAGCAGATGAAGGTTTAGGCGCGGGTAGATCAGAGGCTTAGATAATTTAGCCAATAACGCTCTCAAAGATAAACAACTTAACAATGTGTAGCAAAG
This sequence comes from uncultured Acidimicrobiia bacterium, assembly GCA_964195315.1. GTDB lineage: Bacteria > Pseudomonadota > Gammaproteobacteria. The sequence goes on from CAXMOZ010000082.1 coordinate 4,898, forward strand.
AGCCAGATTCAGGCGCTATTGGCAACCGCCGTTAATTTGCCCAAAGCAGTCATTGCTGAATTTTCTATTAGTTGAGGAAGACGCCAAAGCGAGTTATTTGATAAAGGACTAATTAACGTCTGCAGTCAAACGTTGTACTGGGATGATTCCGGGTGAATGTTGGCAGGGTGAAGATTATTTGGCCGAGATGTAAAGGGCAGGCGCAAACCTCTAAGCTGGTTTCAAATCATTATTTGGAACTGGGTGAATGCGCACATCAAGTGGCTGCGACGTATTCAAATGAATATCACGTTGCGGAAAAGAAATAACAATGCCTGCGGCTTCAAACTTGCTGTTAATTGATTGGTGAAGTTCACTGGTGGTTTGCCGCCAGAATTCCATCGAACCAATAAAACAACGCAATACAATTGTCAGTGAACTATCACCGAAGGCCTCGAAAGCGACCATAGTCTGTGGTTCGTCAAGCACACGCTCATGTTCGATAGCAGCTTCCTGCATCAGTTTGATAGCTTTAGTTACATCGCTGCCATAAGCAATGCCGACCGGGATCACAATGCGCGTTATGGGGTCGGATAGTGTCCAGTTCAATAGCCTGCCAGTGATAAACTCCTTGTTGGGTACTAGTAGTTCTTTTTGATCCCAGTTACGGATTGTGGTGGACCGAATTCGAATCTTGGTGACTACGCCGTCGGTATCACCAATTGTAACCACATCACCGATACGGATCGGACGTTCGAATAGCAGAATTATTCCGCAAATGAAATTAGCAACAATTTCCTGTAGACCAAAACCGATACCGACACCCAATGCAGCAACCAGCCATTGGATACCGGACCAGCTACCGCCAAGCAAGTTGAACACCATAACAACGCCGATTGCGACGATGCTATATTGAGTGAGTGTTGCTATCGCATAACGGCTGCCGTTGCTGATGTTCAGGCGAGTCAACAGTAAAATTTCGAGCAGGGCAGGCAGTCGCCGGGCCGCTGCAATTCCGATAATTACAACCGCAGCGCCCAATATGACACTGTTTAACGTTACTGGGATCAGTTTCTCCGTACCTTCTGTGACCGCGCTGTAATGCCAAAGCGTTATATCGTCGAGTATTCGAAAAGCGGGCATTACTTCGGCCCAAATTCCCCATAGGCCGACTGCGGCAATCAGGGTCAGGGCCGTGTTTATGAGTTTGGTGGTATCTTCGCTGAGTGCGCTAAAGTCGATTTCGGGTTCTTCAAATTGTGATGAGTCACCCTCGCCAAGACTGTCTTCACCCTCAGCGACTATCCTGGCAGCACGTTGCTGGCGGTGTTTTTCGAGTGCTGCGCGAAACGCCAGTTTTCTCTCTGTCACTATTACCCAGCGTTCGATTAACTGATTGAAAAAGATGATGCCAGCAATCAGCCAGAGCATGTTTAACAAGCGCGTACCAAATTGAATGGCGGTGTAGGTATAACCCGCCAGTGCCAATCCCGCTAGCATGACTGGCAGGGCAATCCCGAGCGCTATCCAGATATAACGGAACCAGGTAAGCGGGCTGGTAGGATTTGTGGCGTAGAAACCCTTCACTGCACCATGCTTTGGCGCTAAAATATGACTCAGAAATAACCCCAGTGCAATCATTACGATAAGGAAACTCAGTCGGCTCAGGCCACTGCCGAGGGATACAGGATCGAATGCGACGGTAGAAGCAACGATAAAAGTGATCGGCAGGAAAATAAACTCAAGACGGCGGATTTCGCGAGCTAACAATCTGGTATTCGCATAGTCCCAGCAAAAATGCACCACTAACAATCCATAGGGTTTGCAAAGGGTATAAAATAGCTCAAAAAATAAGGCAAATATGCCGATTCGATAAAACGCGTAACCAAGTCCGGAGACAAACTGACCCTGGCTCAAGGTTGGCGGTGAAAAGTCCTGAACAACCGATACTGCTTCCGAACCCAGCAGGTGCAGGCCGAGTGAGAGAAATAACATAGGCCAGCGAAGTGCCAGCAGCACCGTCCAGCCTAATGCCTTGATAGTATTGGTGAAACGGTCGTGGCGAAGCTGCCCTACTTTACTGCCACTTTCTTTTAACGCGTTTCGCATTTGATGCGATTGCTTCGATAGTGTGATGAACAAAATCAGGCCGATTATAAGTATCCAGCTATTTGAGTTGAGCGTGAGCAGGGCATCGGCTAGCTGCTGCCAGTGTGAAGTCGAAACGAATATCGCCAGCGGCTGGAGTATCGAGGTGATCGTTTTCCAGTCAGGCAGCTCTCCAGTGCGAATCCACAGAAGGCGTTCATCGAGAAATTTGTCGTAGGCCGTGGTGGATTCAAAAAGCTGTCGCCATACGAAATCAAGTTCGCCCAGTGCCTGCTGGTAGGTATCTTCGGCAGCGATCGCCTTGTCTAGCAAATCTCGTCGGGTTTCGGCGAGTACCAGCAACTCGGCATGTAGTTTCTCCTGTTCATAAACCGGTTCCCAGGCGATTAATTCATCGATATATTCAGCAATGTCTCGCAGACGGCTTCGTTCCTGTTGGTTCAGAATTTGGCGGAGACTCGAATCAATAACCCACTGTTGATGTCGGCTCTCGGCATTTTGGAAGACGCTTAAATCAGGCAGGGCTCGGCTCTCTTCGACCAGTACCTGCCCCAGTGCCTGGCTTAAGCCCGCGATTTCAAGCCTTTGCCGTGCCAGGCGAAAATTATCAGTAATGCGTTTAGCCTGATGACTGGTGGTGTTTTCTTCGTTGGTAGCCCGTTCAAGCGACTTCGCCAATTTTCTTAGCGTTTCGCTGAGCAACGCGTTTTTATCGGCAAGCGCCTGCACTTGTGGGTGCTTGTTAAAGGCCTGCCGTTGGGTTTCTTCTGTCTCTTCTACTGCAGTTTGAGCCTCTGCGCCGCGCTGATCGACCATCAGGTTCTCAAGATTCTCTACCGTCATGGAAAGTTTCTTTACTTCCAGTGTCGTCTTGTCGCGCTGCGCATTCATGAGCTCAATACGCATAGGCTGGCTTAGCAATTCCTGATCAAGCATGCGAATTTCGGAACCCAGTGCCAGCACTTCCTGCTCCAGAACCCAGCGACGAGCCTGACTGAGTGTTGGCAATTCATCCTCAGATGCGGGTATGAGCAATTCGCCGGTTACTATTGCTGAGCGATTTTTAGCCTCAGTTAGACGCTCGAGCGCCAGGATTGAGCGCTGCGTCTGTGACTCCAACAAGGTTTCGATCTTACTAAGCTGATCGGATAGCGCCGAAAGACTCGCCTTCTCGCCAAGCAATTGCTGCTCAAGCTCTGGTAGGGGTTTGAGTGGTAAATCTTCATGCAGCGCTTGCGGCATGATATCCGCTTCGAGCGCCTTCAGTGCCTTACGTAAGGCACGCGCCTGCTCCGGTGCGGATGCTCGCGCGCTCGCGAATTCATCGCCGCTTGTTTCATATCGTTGCTGTTTTGCAATTAGGCTAGATGCTTTGCGGTAGTATTCTAGTAAAGTGTTCCGTGTCGCTTCGTTGATATCGGCTGCGGCTTCGGTTTCGCGGATTCGGGTTTCGATCAGTTCGATTGTAGTGCCTACAATCGGCGATTCTTGGGATTGCGCAGCAGCCGGTATCGATAACAGCATCGAGGCGCAGGCGATCAGCAGAAGGGTTAGCAATGGCAAGCGGTATTGATGTTCAATTTTGGTCATAGGGTGTCAAAGTTTGAGCCGTATCGGAGCAATTTCCCTTGAAACTGGTTGAAACAATGCTCAATTCTACAGGCATTATGGGTTTAAAAGTACTAGCATCTTAGCTCGAAATCTAATGGCTAATGTCGTTGCTAGCCGAGTATTAAAACCACAGACTGAGAATCGCGATATCATATGGAGGTAGGTTGCATTGATCCTTTTGATCAATCGATTGATGCACGGGGCCAGGCTGTCTCTAGTAATATAAATATCGAACATTTCCCAGAGATAAAATTAAAGGGCAAAATTGAGGCTTTCACGAAAATATCTTGAATGACTTCAATACGAAAGATGTCTCATTATCGAGTGATTTCTGAGCAACCATTAATGCCTCCTTCGAGAGAGAATGAGTAACCAACCGCTGTTGATGAAGATGCTAGTGCAGCCAGATAATATACGGCTATCTTTGAGTTGGCTTTTACGACGGATAAAAATAAAATGGATTCTATCTAAGCTGCCATCGAATATTTAGGCAATTCTGTGGTCTAAGTGCTCTGACTCGCAATGACCGCTGATTTTTGGCGAGCTGTATTGAACCTGAGGGATTGACAATAATGTTTAAAAAATTAGCGGTGACCACCGTATCTCTGGTGGCAATAATGGCGATAGGCTACTTTGTTCAAATGAGCGTCGGAAAATCCATTAGTAGCGATCTTTCTGTTATTGGTCAGGGAAAGCCGGCTCTGGTTTTGGCCTATGAAAACTATTCTCCTGCTGGCGGAGAAGCGCTTAATCGGCTGCGCCAAGTCAAGAGTGATTATGATTCGCGGATTGATTTCATCGTAGCCGATCTGAGCACTCCGCAGGGGCAAGCGTTTGCTAATCGCTATCAGTTATTTGATGGGCAAGCGATATTCTTGAAGCCGAATGGAAAGCCGCTGCAGGTTACAGGCATACCGGCAGATGAGCAGGAATTGCGCCTTCGCCTGGAATCAAAGTTGTCGGCTTTAGAATGAGCTCTGCATTGTATTGAGATAGAACGCGGTAATTGGGGAACGAGAGGATTAAACAGATAGATCGCTATTGTAACTAGGATCTGGAATGGCCCTATTTAGCCAGCCACTACCCTTCAAAGGCTGTCAGCAAATATCCGCTGATAATTACAGGTATATCAGTAGTCAGCTCCTGAACCGAAGCCGCTAACTATATAGAGGCTGCAAAGAATTCCTGTACCAGTTCGGGCCGTTTCGATCTCAGCATTCAGTGTTAACTTAAATGAAAGAAGCTGTAGTAAAGATTTGGGTTTTAATGGCTTAAAACATCCTATCAGGGAATATTCATATTTATTCCTGCTCGGCATCCGTAACGACCATTAGTTTGAAGAGTGACAAATTAGTATAGTTTTTAGAAATTTATGGGTTGCTTTGTGCGCCACTAGGTCTGCACCATAAACTGTTTCACATCCTTGACTATTGGCCTTAAAATAATATGCAACTCCAAACAGATCGAGGTGAAAAATATGGCTGGTTACTGGATTGCTCATGTAGCGATAAACGACCCCGACGTTTACGCAGAATACGCCAAGCTCGCCACCGAAGTGATTGCCGCTCATGGCGGAGAGTTTCTCGCCCGTGGTACTCGTACCCTGTGGCTTGAAGGTAAAGAACGTGAGCGCAACGTTATCGTGCGCTTCGCCAGCGTTGAGGATGCTGAACGTTGCTATCATTCGCCCACTTATCAGAAAGCACTGGAGTTCGCTAAAGCATCCGCCGAGCGCGACCTGTGTATTATTGAGGGTAATTAGCCTGCGATGTCGGTAATCAGCAGCGAAAGTGTCGAAACATTTCAACGTGACGGTGTGGTTTTGCTGCAAGGCGTATTTGCCGATTGGATCGATGCGCTGCGTTCGGGTGTCGATACTAATATGGCTGAGCCCGGACCTTTTGGGCGCGATTACCTGGACGACGTCGAGGCTGGCAGGTTTTTCGGAGACTACTGCAACTGGAATCGCATTGCCGAATATCATGACTTTATGTTCAACTCACCAGCACCTGCCATCGCCGCCGAACTAATGCAGTCGAATGAGGTGCGCATTTTCCATGATCACGTGTTGGTTAAAGAACCTGGTACTAACACAGTTACCCCTTGGCATCATGATCAGCCTTACTACTGTGTTGATGGTAGTCAGGTGTGCAGCCTGTGGATTCCACTCGACCCGATCGATATTGAAACCTGTCCCCAATTCGTTGCTGGTTCTCATGACTGGGGGCGCAGGTTTAAGCTACGTAAGTTTACCGGTGTCGACTATGACCATACCGATACTCAGCTTGAATCGGTGCCAGATATCGATGCGAATCGCGATCAATATGATATTCGTCGCTGGTCATTGAAGCTCGGTGACGCGATTGCATTTCATTTTCTCACCATCCACGGTGCGCCTGCAAACCTGTCTAATCAACGTCGTCGAGGTTTTGCTGCTCGCTGGCTTGGTGATGACACCACATACGCCAGACGCTCGTGTAAAACCTCGCCACCTTTTCCGGGTCTGGACCAGCGTTTACCGCCGGGAGACCCATTGCATGCGGAAGAATTTCCACTGGTTTTTCCTGAACAGAGTGACAGCAGTTTTAAAAGTTAGCTGAAACGGTCGATCATCTGGTAAAAACGTACCGACGGTGCCAGAAACCAGGGTTTGCCAGTGTAGAGCGGTCGGGTTTGAAAGCGTGGTTTATCAAAGGCTGTAGCGCCTTCTTCCTTCCCCATTAATTGCTGACCGAGACGATGCCCCAGGTAACTTGCCAGGCATATACCTGATCCACAATAACCCATCGCATAATGGATACCCGCTTTGTTGCCGATATGCGGCAATTCGTCGAAGGTATAGGCGACGAACCCCATCCAGGTATGACTGATCTTGACATCCTCCAGCTGCGGAAAAATGCGCAACATTTCCTGACGTAAAGCAGGCAGGCTTTTTATCGGGTCGGATTCATAGACGGAGACGCGGCCACCAAATATCAAGCTGCGCCCATCGGGAGAGCGCCGGAAGTAAACTACGATCTTACGGGTATCACTGAATACTCTATTTTGCGGCATTAATTTTTCTGCGCGCTCAAGCGGCATTGCTTCAGTCGCTAACATGTAGCTACCAATCGGAATCACTCTTCGTTGTTGCCAGGGAGCAAGATTACCGCTATAGCCGTTAGTTGCGATCACTAGTTCGCGAGTCTGAATCACGCCCTGTGATGTTGTAACCCTGAAACCTTGCTTGTTGGCCTCTATATTTATCGCCGCACAATGTCCGATAACTTCCGCGCCACTGGCACACACTCGCTGCAGCAGACCAGAATGGTACTTTGCCGGATCGATCGAACAATGGCTGTCGACTATCATGCCGCCATGGTAATAACTGCTGTCAATTTCGCTTGATTGATGCTCTTGTTCAACGATGCGCAGCGGCTTTTCGAGACCGGCGGACTGTTGCTCTACCCGCGCCACCAGTTTTTCGAACTGGCGTGGGCTGTGCGCTGCGACAAAGCGACCACAGCGTTGGTAATCGCAGTCTATTTGCTGTGCCTCGACGAAGTCACCCAGCCAGTCAAGTGCGTTACGCGCTTCGCCGATAAGCGCACGCGCCTCGGTACCACCGTAACGGCGGTTCAGCTGGTCGAAGCCTGGTTTGATTTCACCGCTGATTTGCCCACCATTACGGGTGCTGCATCCCCAGCCAAGATCCTCGGCATCGATCACCGTGGTATGTCGGCCGGACTCGGCAGTTTGCAACGCACACTGCAGCCCGGTGTAGCCCGAGCCGATGACTAATACATCGGTTTTACTGGGTACTGCGGTATTGTCGGCCTGTGGCCGCGGAGTGTTGTTCCACCAATAAGGTTGAACGGCGAAATCATCACTGCAAAAAGAATCACTCATACTGCATTTACCTGATCGATTACCGCCATCCTATGCGGTACAGATCGAACTGTTCTGGGGGTGCTAGCTTCAGCATATTGAAGCCTTCGATTTGGATTTACTATACCTGCTTAATTTCGTGCGTAAATACCCATCCGACCTATCTTAAAATAGATGCACCATATTCAGTGCAATGAGCTTAAGGTCCTTGAGATAATTGCCACTGAAGGACTTGCACAAAATAGTGCCTGCTTTGAGGTCACTAACAGTGTGTAAAAAGTTGGTCTCCGAATACTGTGAAATCCAAATCAACCGCCCTTGCGTACATATAGGATGGGCTTGTTAAAAAAGCAGGCATTTCGTTCGGATGAAGAGGAAAAGATTATGCGTAATTTCGTCAGGCCCGTGGTGAGTTTTTTTCTGGTTCTAATGTTACTGGTTACAATAAAACCTGTATATGCGGCTACCGAGCCTCCGGTCGAAGATCCAGTATTACCTCAACCAAGCTCCGAGCTGCAACCGGCTGATGTCGTTCAGATTGTTATCGATGCACTCGCCAACAATGACTTCCCCTACCCAGATGCGGGTATAGAAACCTCATTTAACTTCACATCACCCGCTAATAAGGTAGAGACTGGCCCACTGCGGCGTTTTACCCAATTGTTGAAGGGGCCGACCTTCAGTCAAATGATCAACCATCGGGATAGCACACTCAGCGAGGTTGTTCTCGACAGAAATAAAGCCTTCCGTTTGGTGCAGATTGTTGGTGAAAATAACGAAACACTTTACTTCGCCTTTCGGCTCGGACTACAGCTGCAGGGTGACTACGTGGGAATGTGGCTTACCGAAGCTGTCTGGCCGCTGCAAAGTCCTGGTGCCGAGGTAATAGCTTTGTAACCGATAGCTAGTGATACAAAAATGTTCACTTTATTTAGCAATGTCTGGCCATTTTTCGATACCGGTTAAAGAAAGACAGTTCGCTTTTATGATTTTAAATAATGTCATTCTGAATTATTGGCTATAAAGCAAAAATAAGGTCGAATGATTGTATTTAAAGCAGGGTTCCTATAATGGCTTCAGCATATTGGGTCCATAATAGTAAAAACTACTATGATTATTCGATAAATTGGCAGTGTTTACTCTATAAGTCTAATTTTCAAGTGTTGATGCCCTTCCTTTAGAATGACTTTGCTCTATAATGCTCGTTTTCAAAATAGCAATAGAAAGATTCTTCTCTAGTAACGAATTGAGAGGGAAAACAGATATCAGGCGATTAATGACATGGCAAAACAAGAATTAGATGGCGCGCAGGCCTTACTTAAATGTTTAGAGAATGAAGGCATAGAAATTATGTTCGGATATTCTGGCGGAGCGGTGCTGCCAATATTCGATGCGCTCGAAACGATTAAAACCAAAATCAAATTTGTCATGGTTCGGCACGAGCAAGGCGCCGTCCATATGGCTGATGGTTACGCCAGAGCAACTGGCAAACCCGCTTGTGTTTTGGTGACGAGCGGTCCAGGTGCCGGCAATACTATTACTGGAATCATGACAGCTGACATGGATTCGATACCGATGATCATAATTACTGGACAGCAAGTCACCTGGATGCTGGGTAAGGATGCCTTCCAGGAAGCAGATATCTTTGGTATTTCGATGCCTGTGGTTAAACACAGTTATTTAGTTAAAGCGACAAACGATATACCCCGTCTCGTCAAGGAAGCCTATCATATTGCGACAACTGGACGTCAAGGTCCGGTATTAATCGATATTCCTAAAGACTTAAGTCAGGGGCCTTTCGATGGAGAACTAGATCAAGAAATGGATTTGCCTGGCTATAATCCGGAGAAGTCTTTCGATTTTGATAAAGCCGAAGTTAAGGCAATCGCTGAAGCTATAAAGTTTTCGAAAAAACCATTAATCCTTGCAGGGCAAGGCGCGATGTTAGCGAAGGCTGATGTCGAGCTTAAGTATTTTGCAGAAACACTCAACTCACCAGTCACCAATACTTTATTAGGAAAAGGTGTCTTCCCTGAAAGTCATGAACTATCGCTCGGGATGTTAGGTATGCATGGCACGGCCTATGCAAACAAAGCGATTGTCGAAGCTGATTTAATTATTTCAGTCGGCTCTCGTTTTGATGATCGTATTATTGGGCAAGCGGATAAATTCGGTCGTCTAGCAACGATTATACACATTGATATTGATCCCGCAGAAATTGGCAAGATGATCGTCCCGCACTATCAGTGTGTTGGCGATGCAAAAGCAATTTTGACGGAGTTAAATAAACACATCGAGCGCCTCGATTCAGATGAATGGGTCGAAAAGGTTCAGGGTTTGAAGAAAAAGTTTCCGTTGTCATATAAAATCCATGGCGGTCTTAAAATGCAGCACGTGTTAGATGAGTTTTATAATCTAACCGAGGGCAAGGCGATCATGGCAACCGATGTTGGCCAGCATCAAATGTGGGCTGCTCAGTTTTATAAATGTGATAAATCATTCCAGTGGTTAACTTCTGGTGGTGCTGGCACGATGGGATTTGGCTTCCCTGCGGCAATCGGCGCGCAACTTGGTCGACCAGATGATATTGTCGTTGCTGTTGTTGGTGATGGTGGCTTTCAAATGACGTCTTTTGAGTTGGCGACCGCTGTGATTGAAAAATTGCCCATCATCATTCTCGTTTTGAACAATCATTATCTGGGTATGGTACGCCAGTGGCAGGAATTATTTTTCGACGAACGTGAAAGTGGCGTTGACCTTGTTGGCAACCCTGATTTTGTCAAATTGGCCGAGGCTTATGGTGCGACAGGGTACAACCTTAAGCGCCCAGCGGATGTCCGAAAGGTATTGGAAAAGGCTCTAGCGCACAGGGGTGGTCCAGTACTAATTAATGCTGAAGTGACGAAACACGAAAATGTTTTTCCAATGATTCCAGCGGGCGCCGCTTTAGAAGATATGCTAATCGAGCCACCAAAGGAAAAGTTGGCAAAGCCTACTGGGTCTACTTAAAAAATTGATTGATTATCGAAACAGTGCTGATTATTTGGCGCAGCAGTGAACATTGAGAATAAAACCATGGCAGTAGAAAACAAGGTAATAGTAACGACCGATAAATCACCGATGATTTTGCATTCTAGTTCACAGCATAATCTGAGTGTATATGTTTCCAACTCGCCCGGCGTATTGGCACGTATCGCACAAACTTTTGCACGCCGAAACTACAATATCGAGTCTTTAGTGGTATCACCGGGCATGGATGGTCGTTTCTCTAGAATGACTATCGGCCTTTCAGGAGATGAAGGCAGCCTAGACCAAATCATTATGCAAGTGAGTAAACTGATCGATGTTGTGAATTGTGTTGATCATAGTTTCGAAACGTCGGTTGTTAAAGAATTCGCCATGATCAAAATTTTGTGTGGTATCGACAAGCGCAGTGAAGCTCTGCAAATTGCAGAGCATTTTGGTTGTAAAACGCTCGACTTAACTAGAACTTCGATGATATTCAGCGTTGCTGGTGATAGTAAAAAGGTTGATGCGCTGGTCGAAATGATTTCAAACTTTGAAGTAGTCGAAATGGTTAGGACAGGTAAGGTAGTGATGGTGCGCGGAGAGTCCAGGACCTAATTAGCAGGTAGCCTAATAGTTAAACTTTTGAATTACTCAAGTTTTGACAAATATTGCTGAGATTTTTTAGGCTTTTTGGATTGCTTACCTTCAGAAATAAGCGCTGAAATACGCATAAATCGAAAGTCTTTTTCGAGTAGTGGTAGGTTTTCAGTTAAATGTGTCATGGTGTTAGGGTGTGGATGACCGATTGCAACGGCAGAACCGTTATCACGTGCCTTCTTTAGCCATAACTTGAATTGAAACTTTATCGATTCAAGATTGGCATGATCGTTGTCCAAAAAAATATCGCGCCTCACTGAATCTAATCCAGAATTCAACGCTTCAATGTAGGCAACGCTGAGAGCTGAAGTTCGGCTATCGAGGAAGTACAGCTGAGATCGATATGCCTTGATGCTCTCCATGATCGGTCGCATAAAATAGCCAATTTCAGTGAGATGGCTGCCCATATGGTTGTTAATGCCCTTTATGTTCGGGAACTCCGAGAGCATAGCAACCGTGTTGAGGGTAATTTGATCTTCACTCATCGACGAAGTTAAGGTGTTCGATTCTGCTGCCGCTAGGGCATTTGACGCCTGCAATGGTAAATGAAGGATTATCTCCTGATTGTTCCTATCTGCTAGAGCGGCCAGTTTCTTGCCATAGGTCGTTCCCGGAATGATAGCGTAGGTATGATCACCTTGAAGGTTAAGTGCCGTCTTGCCCTGCTTAAAAGAATAGCCCAAATCATCGATAACTAGCGACAGTACAGGCCTTTGATCGGCGCCTACGAGAGGCGCCGAAACCAGCATGGCGAGGAGGAGTAGAGACCTGGTCACTACTATTTTTAGTTAATCGGGTTATTTTTGACTGAGAATATTCATGCCCTTAAGCAGGTTCAATGCGTCGAATAGCTGAAAATCAGTCTCAGCCAGATTTTCTACCTTGTCTTTAGAGGTGGATTCTTCATCATCAGTCTTCTCACTATCTTCGGGGTTAGTTAAGTGGCCTGACAAATCATTTTCAGAATACGATTTGCGTTCTTTTTTATCACTCGCTGGAACGCTTAATGTTTTTAATTCGATATCTGGCGCAATGCCTTTGGCCTGAATTGAACGACCATTCGGTGTGAAATAACGAGCCGTCGTAATTTTCACTGCTGATCCATTTTGTAGCTCCTGGATTGTTTGCACTGATCCTTTACCAAATGACTGAGTACCCATAATGACGGCACGTTTGTGATCTTGCATCGCACCTGCAACAATCTCTGATGCCGATGCTGAGCCACCATTAATCAGGATAATAAGCGGTGCGCCATTTAAACTGTCGCCAGGTGTTGCTGTATAGCGATGACTTGAATTGTTGATACGACCCTCAGTGTAAACAATCAGTCCATCGTTGATAAAAGCATCTGATACACCGACAGCACCGCTGAGCACGCCACCTGGGTTATTGCGTAGATCCAATACCAAGCCTTTAAGCGGTGTTTCTTTTTGCAGGTCTGTAATCGTTTTAAGTAGATCGGTTGTGGTTCGAGACTGGAAGCTAGCGATACGGACATAACCATATCCTTCTTCGAGGATTCTACTCCTAACACTTTTTACACGAATAATTTCTCGTGTGATAGTGAATTCAAGTGGTGCGCTTTCACCTTCTCTGATGATTGTTAATGAAATATCGGTATCAGGTTCACCACGCATAATTTTAACGGCATCATTCAATGTCATGCCTTTGACGGGTGTTTTATCGAGCTGGATGATTAGGTCGCTAGGTTGCAGGCCAGCGCGTGAAGCGGGCGTACCATCTATGGGTGAAATAACCTTAACATAGCCATTCTCCATACCTACTTCGATACCAAGGCCGCCAAATTGTCCGGTAGTACCCACTTTAAGTTCGTTAAACTCAGCGGTATTCATGAAGGCCGAATGAGGATCGAGCCCACTCAACATGCCTCGAATCGCATCTTCGATTAGTTTCTTATCATCAACACCTTCGACATAGTCAGATTTGACTCTAGAAAACACGTCAGTGAATGCTTGTAGAGACTCAAAAGGGATATCGAGGCTTTGCGATTGATTGTCCTTCAGGGCATAGACGCTATGACCGACGGCGAGCGATAAGCCGAGTAAAATACCGACCAAAAGTAAGGTCGATTGTCTTAATTTATTAAGCATTTAGTGTCTCCGAGATCAATACAGCTATTGTAGACTAGATATCCACTCAAAAGTTGTAAACATTTTGGAGCTTCTGGTCTGTCGAACTTGCCTGATAAATTCAGGATGAAAATTGGTTCCCGCTTTTACACCATTTGGTCGGGTTTTTTGGCCTTCCTTTTTTGCGTATTTCGAAATAAAGGCTAGGCTTTTTTTGGCCACCACTACTGCCAACGCTCCCAATAATATCACCAGCTTCTACCCATTCTCCAGCAGACTTAAATAATGATTCATTATGCCCGTAGAGTGATAGATATGAATCGCCATGATCGATAATCACAATATTACCGAGCCCGCGTAACCAGTCTGCAAAAGCAATTCGGCCACCCGAAATGGCCCGAACATGGCGACCTACCGGCGCTTCGATTAGAACACCTTGCCAGCGCAGCTTGGACAAATTTTTCTGGCGACCAAACATCTTCTTAACCTTACCTTGTACAGGCCAGGCGAGTTGCCCACGCAGCTTGGCAAAAGGTCTATTATCAAACCGTGGCTCAGGTGACTCGACTAGAATATCTTCAATCGAATTTATGAGCGATTCTAACTCCTTTGCGTCAACCTGCAGTTGACCGAGTACGCCTCCTTGCTTTTTTAATTGTTTATCGAGAGAAGCGATAATAGTTTTTCGTTTTGAACCATTTTCCTTGAGTTGGTTTTTCTGGTGTTCTAATTGCTGATGACTGGCTTCAAGTGCTTGTCTGGTTTTGTTGATATCCGCCTCTGTTCTTAACAGAGTATTGATGTTCTCTTGCACACGCTCAATTAAGTCCACTCGAGCATTTGAAAAATATTGATAGTAAATCAGGTTTCTTTGTAAATCTCCGGCTCCCTGTTGCGAAAAGAGTAATTTGATCTTTTCCTGTTGACCGAGTGTGTAAGCCGAATAGACTTGCTTTGCGAGTGTCGAATTCTCCAAGCTGAGCTTTTTTTGACTTTTCTGTTTGAGTGTCCGTAATTGTTTTAATTCAGACTTTTTACTGGTGATCTTTTTCTTTGAGACAGAAATTTTTTGACTTAAATCACCGATACTTCGTTCAATTTTTTTAAGCTGCTTGAGGTAAGCGGATTTGCTGTCTTGTTTTACCGCAATAGTTTCTTGTAATTTGGAAATTTTTGTCTGTAACGCTTTAAGCTCACCTTCTTTTTTAGATTTGTCGCTGGCTGCAGAAGGTAACACAGCCAGACATAGGCCTAAAAAGATAGATAGAAAAAACGACGGCAAGTACTGTTTCATAGTTCGAACAGGCTGCCCCTAACTATGCTTTCTTGGTGGTAAGCCAGTGTGTTGGGTCAAAATTCGGCCTTTGCGGGGTTGGTTGCTCTGTTGCCCTGTTTTTCGAGGCGTGCTGTTTTTTCGTCTAGGACTTTTATAAGCGTCACCATCTTTAGGTTGAAAAGTTGGAATCAATTGATGCTTAGCACTACCGATTAAATCTTCCCGCCCCATCTTAGTTAATGCTTCGCGCAACATCGGCCAGTTGTCTGGGTCGTGATATCTTAAAAAGGCTTTATGTAATCGGCGCTGTTTATCGCCCTTGGCGGTAATAACGTCTTCACTATCGCGCTTAACGCGTTTGAGTGGGTTCTTACCGGTGTGGTACATGGTGGTGGCAGTCGCCATCGGTGATGGGTAAAAATTTTGTACCTGATCTGCTTTAAAGCCATTCTTTTTAAGCCAAAGAGCCAAATTCATCATGTCCTCTTCTGTGGTGCCAGGGTGCGCAGCAATGAAGTAAGGGATCAGGTATTGTTCTTTGCCCGCCTTTTTTGAAAACTTTTCAAACAAAGCCTTAAAGCGGTCATAGCTACCCATACCAGGTTTCATCATCTTCGATAATGGACCTTGTTCGGTGTGTTCGGGCGCTATCTTCAAATAACCACCTACATGATGGGTGACTAGCTCTTCTACATATTCGGGTGATTCGACCGCAAGATCGTAGCGTAAACCAGAGCTGATCAGCACTTTTTTAACGCCCTTCAACTCGCGTGCGCGCCTATATAAGGCGATTAAAGAAGAATGATCTGTATCTAGATTTTCGCAGATACCAGGATAAACGCAGGAAGGTAGACGACAGGCAGCCTCGATGGTTCGGGACTTACAGGCAAGCCGATACATATTGGCCGTCGGTCCACCTAGATCTGAGACGATACCAGTGAACCCAGGTACCTTATCACGCATTTGTTCAATTTCATTGATGATAGAGTCTTCAGATCGGCTTTGGATCACTCTGCCTTCATGTTCTGTAATCGAACAAAAAGTACAGCCACCAAAACAGCCACGCATGATATTCACCGAGAAACGGATCATTTCATAAGCGGGAATACGTGCCTTTTGATACATTGGATGTGGCACACGGGCATAATTGAAACTGAATACATAATCCATTTCTTCCATCGTGAGTGGAATAGGCGGCGGGTTAAACCAAATTTTTTGGCCGCCCTGATTTTGTACTAAGGCTCGAGCATTGCCAGGGTTAGTTTCTAGATGCAGCACACGATTGGCATGGGCGTAAAGAACAGGGTCTCGATTGACGTCATCAAACGATGGCAGACGAATCACTGTTTTCAGACGTTGTTTTAGTTTGTGCTGTAATTTTTCAAGTTTACCGGTGAAGGTAATCTCAACTTGTTTTGATTTTTCTTTATCGGCAGATTTTTGACTGCTATCGCAGACATCCTGGTCGATCATTTCGTAAGGGCTTATACGCTTTTCAATTCGGCCTGGTTTCTCAACATTGGTTGAGTCGAGTATCTGCCAGTCCTCTGGAATATCCTTAATGACAAAAGCTGATCCACGAATATCGGTGATATCAAAAATTGCATCACCTTTTGCCAGGCGATGAGCTATCTCAACAATGGCTCTCTCGGCATTGCCATATAACAACAGGTCAGCCTTGGCATCGGCCAGAATAGAGCGCCGAACTTTGTCTTGCCAATAATCGTAATGGGCAATTCGCCTCAGTGATGCTTCGATACCGCCAATCACAATTGGCACATCGTTATAAGCTTCGCGGCAACGTTGCGAATACACCACCGAGCAACGATCGGGTCGCCTACCGCCGATATCATCTGGCGAATAAGCATCGTCTGATCGAATTTTTCGATCAGCCGTATAGCGGTTAATCATCGAATCCATATTGCCTGCGCTAACGCCAAAGAACAGGTTGGGTTTACCAAGCGCTTTAAAAGGATCGGCGCTATGCCAGTCTGGTTGATCGATAATACCAACCCGAAATCCGTGGGCTTCGAGCAATCGACCAATAATTGCCATACCAAAACTAGGGTGGTCAACATAGGCATCACCCGTGACGATAATGATATCGCAACTATCCCAGCCAAGCTGGTCCATCTCATCACGTGACACTGGTAGAAAAGGCGCCGTGCCAAAGCATTCAGCCCAGTAAAGCGGGTACTGGTTGAGGGGTCTGGCTTTCTGCGAGAGTGTAATTTGTATTGGGTTTTCCATGGGGCGGGATTCTACAGGAAACTCCGAACATCTGTCAGGTTAAGACAAGCTGTTTACAGTGACTTTGATCTATTTCGAATTTTAAATATCAATAGCGCAGCGACCCTAGTCACGAGTCTCCAAAATGCAGAGCCAATCCCAAAAAATAGTCATTCCAGGCACGGTTAAGAGAAAGGTGAAGACCGCGGCTTCGCGAGTAGTAATTAGAAAAAATCAGCGCTTAAAGTAATAATATAGCGTTTTTCTAGGTCTTCATGGGCTTCATCACCGGAACAAAGCGCAGTGGTAATCGCGGCCAGTTTTAAGGCATAGCCACCCAACGTAGCAGTATCAATACGGCAAGGCTTGTCCAGCTTTATCCAAGGGTGGTTGCGGTGTTTGATAGTCAGCCGATCTCAACACAGCAATGTCAAAGATGTTTTGTGCCACCATGGTGGCTACTATCACTTGTCGGTAAGGCTGCTAAAAGAGTCATGTAGACGTTCGAGGCCCGTTTGTATTTGTCCTAAGCTGGCGTTGGAATAGTTCAGTCGCAGGCTTCTACTACTATTTAAATCGGCGATCTCACTGGTATAAAAAGGTTGCCCAGGCACAAATGCAACACCGTTTTTGTAAGCTTTTTTAAACAGCGACAGGGTATCAATTCGATGGAGGTTTTTGCCTGACTCTAAAAACTTCAACCACATAAACATGCCACCTTGTGGATGCGAGCGTTCTATTTGATCGCCAAACAGGGAATCAAGCATTTCACCCATAATTTGGCATCGCTGACCGTAAGCATCACACAATAGGTCGATATGGCTGGCTAAATAACCGCCGCCAATATAGGCAGCGATAATACGCTGACTTAAGCGTGAGGTATGCAAATCAGATGCTTGTTTGGCGATGAGTAACTTCTCCATGATAGCGGGTGGGGCAACCAACCAGCCGACGCGCAAACCAGGCGATATTATTTTTGAAAAGGAGCCCAGTAAGATGGTTTGTTCAGGCATGTATTCATAAAAGTACTGTGCTCGTTCTCCGTCGAACTTAATATCACCATAGGGGTCATCCTCGATGATCAGACAGGATTGTTGGCCTACTAAGTCGGCAATGGCCGCTCTATTCTCATTACTATACGTAAACCCCGTCGGGTTTTGAAAATTGGGCACGCTATAAACAAGTTTAGGGTTGTTGGCCATGGTCAGTGTTAATGACTCGATATCTAAGCCATCCGGTTCGATTGGGACAGGTAGAAACTGTGGTTGGTACATCATCAAAGCCTGTATAGCAACCAGATAAGCGGGCGCTTCGATAACAATGCCATCACCCGCATTAATCAGTGTTTTTCCAATTAAATCAAATCCTTGCTGCGAACCGTTGGTGATTAAAATATTATCAACCGGCACCTGCATTCGATGGTTATCCTGATAACGCTGTGAAATCTGACAACGTAGCTCGTATTCGCCCTCGCTCTGACCGTATTGCAAAATATTCTGAGCTTCGTTTTGCATTAGTCTTGTGGTGATTTCAGTTAAGGTCTGGCATGGAAAGTAGTCTTTGTTGGGCAATCCACCAGCGAATGAAATAATGTTTGGGCTAGCTGATGCTTTTAGAATCTCTCGAATAAATGAGGGTTTGATAGCTGAAATGCGATTTGAGAATTCTATAGTGTTCACTCTAATCGACCCAGATAAACAATATACAGGCAGCCGTTAACGTGGCCATGGTGATATTGAATGCTTTAAGAAAAGTTGGGTTGCCGAGGTAGCGTCTTATTATTTGACCAAACGCGGCCCAAATCATGATTGAAGGCGGTCCGATTAAGGCAAATACCAAAACAATAAACCACACCGATATCCAGTATTGTTCGCCACTTAAGCTAAAACTGGCGTTAGCCGAAATCACCATAACCCAGGCTTTGGGGTTAATGTACTGAAAACTTAAGGCTTGAAAAAAGTTAAGTGGTTTAGCGCTTTTATCGCTTTCGTCACTGATGTAACTGAACCCAAGTAGCTTAAAGGCAAGCCACAACAGGTAAGCGCTGCCGGCAACTTTTAACGCTTGCTGGATAATAGGGAATTGTTGAAACAAAGCGCCAAGGCCCAGACCAATGCACAAATTCAACAGCGCAACGCCTGCGACAATACCGGCGATATGTGGCAGTGTCTTCACAAAGCCGAAATTTGCACCCGAGGCAGTGAGCATAATGTTATTAGGCCCAGGCGTTGCTGAGGTAACAAACGCAAATGAAGCAATGGTGAGCAGTAATTCTATCGGTAGCATAATGATTCTATTGTAAGGGTGACATTATTATTTTTAATGGGTACAATAATTTAATTGTTCGTATTGTATTTTTATTGTATTGAAGTCGATTCGTCAACCCTTTTATTGTCACTATGACACTTCCCTTATGAGGCTTCCGCTATGAGACTTTCACTATGAGGCAATGGAAAACGGCTCTAGCTCAGAGTGATACGGCTCGATACATTGCGCTGGCAGATCATATTGAATCTGCTATACAAAGTGGCGAGTTAAAACCGGGCGACAAACTACCCACGCATCGAAAACTGGCAGACCAGCTCGAAGTCACTGTAGGTACGGTGACACGCGGCTACGCTGAAGCGCAAAGACGCGGTCTTATTAATGCCACTGTGGGTAGTGGCACATTTGTGAGCACGGGTCATCAGCCTGATGTTCATTTTGCCCAACTTGACCCAACGGCAATGTCAGGTATTGATTTGAGTTTAAACCTGCCGATCAAAAATCAGTCAGCCCCTGGCATTGCTGCGATCATGCAGCAAATTTGCGAGGACCAACCCTGCTTGAATGGACTCATGCAATACCAACAGGAGAGAGGTTCAGATCAGCACCGTCGCACAGCAGCTAGCTGGTTAAGCGAGCAGGGCGTTCAATGTGATGCGTCTCAAGTTGCGATTACCTGTGGTGGTCAGCATGCCATCACGCTCGCCTTGATGGCGACCACCCGGCGAGGTGATACAATAGCAGCAGAAGGGTTGGCCTATCCTGGGCTAAAAGCTGCCGCGAGTCAGCTTGGTGTAAAGGTGATAGGCCTGCCAATGGATGGGCAGGGTGTATTGCCAGAAGCATTTTCGAATCAATGTAAGCTAAATCATTTGCGGGCCATTTATCTTTGCCCGAGCATTCAAAATCCGACGAATGCAACGATGGGCCTGAGCCGCCGTAAGCAAATCGCTGAGATAGCGATAAGCCAGGGCCTGTGGGTACTAGAGGACGAAGTTGCGGCCAATTATTTACCGCCTAATTCGAACTGTTTTTTCAACTTGGCGCCGGATAACACCTTCTATATCAACAGTCACTCGAAGACAGTCGCACCAGGTTTACGGGTTGGATATTTACTATCACCCCCCAGGCTAGTCGACAGCGTAGCTGCATCTATTCGTGCCCAATGCTGGTTTGCCCCCACTTTGAATGTCGAAATTGTACAGCGCTGGATAAGTAGTAAGGCGGCCAAAGATTGGCATAACATACAAAAAATGGAACTTGAAAAGCGACAAAGGTTAGCCGCAGGGTTGCTCTCTGACTATGACATTAAATTAGCAACTGGTAGTTTCCATGTCTGGCTACTGCTACCAGACTCATGGCGAGCGTTGGAGTTTCAGGCGGTTCTCGAAGATCGAGGGGTAAAGGTATTGGCGGCTGATGTTTTTGCCATTGGGCGGTTCCATGCGCCACAAGCGATTCGCATCTGTTTGAGTAGCCCACCCACCCTTCAGGTACTAGAAACGGGGTTATCTATTATTAAGCAGCAGCTGGATGATGGCTATGATTCAAGATTGTCAGTTTTCTAACCAGCTAATATTGATTCATTAGCAGTTGGTCGAAGTCTTGTCGAGGCACTGGTCGACTAAAGAAATAGCCTTGTGATCCGTAGCAACCATTTTGCACCATAAAGTTGACCTGTTTGCTTTGTTCTAGGCCTTCTGCAATAACCGATAACCCAAGCGCATGCGCCATAGCAATAATAGCCAAAATGATAGCTTCGCTACTGGCCTCACCGCCGACTGTGCTGGTGAAAGCACGGTCAATTTTCAAAATATCAAAGGGTAAGTCTTTCAGTACCGACAAAGATGAATAGCCAGTGCCAAAGTCATCTAAAGCAAATCTTAGTCCTGTGCTTTTGAGGGAGTTCATTTTTTCGCAAGAAGAAACTGTGTTCTTGAGGAACATATTTTCGGTTAATTCGATGACGATTTGTTCGGGTTTGACCCCTGTTTTGTCCAGTATCTTTTTAATATCATCAGCAAATAGAGAGTCTTCAAAATGGCGTTTACCAATGTTGATACTCACGTAATCAATCTTAGGTTTAGTTTGTAGATATAGGCAGGTCTGCTCGAGTACAAAAAGCCCTATCGCACAAATTAAATCACTTTCCTCGGCTTTGGGGATGAAATCATTGGGAGGAATCAATCCTCTCTTTGGGTGATTCCAGCGAATTAAGGTTTCGGCACCGCAAATATACTTTGTCTTGTTGTCAACTATGGGTTGAAAATAGAGCTCGAGTTGACCCAGTGTGATGGCGTCCTTTAAGTCCTGTTCAATCCAATAGCTCGAATTAGCTGACTCTTCCATTTCTAGCTCAAAAAATCGAAACGCATTCTTGCCGTCACTTTTGGCTCGGTACATTGCGATATCAGCCTGTTTTAACAGTGATTCACTATCGATCGAGTTTTGGCTAAATAAGGTAGCGCCGATACTGGCGGACATTTTTATTTCGTGGCCTGCTGCCATAATCGGCTGATTGATGGTTTTGCCAATTTTCTCGATAATAGTTGATACTTGTTCATAAGCGTTTGATTTATTTTTATCAAGGCGATTAAGTAACAGTACAAACTCATCGCCGCCAAACCGAGCAATGATGTCCTCATGTCGAATATCGGATTCTAAGTGCCTGGCAATTTCGATCAGTAGGTTATCCCCAACCGAGTGTCCAAGTGAATCATTAACCGATTTGAAATTGTCGAGATCGATGAATAAAACAGCGGCATATTCCTGATGCCGGGCACTGGCTGTTATGGCACGCTCTAGATAATTTCTAAACAGTGATCGATTGGCTAACCCCGTTAACGAATCATGGTAAGCAAGATAAGTAACCTTTCGTTCGGTTTCTTTTTGTCGCAGAGAATAGCGAATAGAGCGTTCGAGCAATTCAGATTTGAGGTCTTTTTTTACAAGGTAGTCTGTGGCCCCAGCAATCGTGGCCTTCTTATCAAATTGGAAGCTATCCCTACCGGTGAGCAAAATAACGGCGATATCCAAATGCCCTTCTTTGTGTATTTGATTGAGTAAGCCAATTCCGCTTGTTTTACCCAGCTGATAATCGATTAGACAAATATCAAAGCTGGCTGAATTGAATTCTTTAATTGCCTGTTTGGCATTAGTGGACCAGGTGAGTGAAAAATTATTACCGTAGGCTTGTCTTAATAGTTGGGCGATTAATTTGTAGTCGACTTGATCATCTTCGACTAATAATATTCTTAACGGGCTCAGGGGGTCTAAAATTTCCACCGCATTGGTTAACGCCCTTGTTGGATCTTTTGCTTGCATATTGATGAATCAAAAACGACCGTGGTCTAAATTGGAAAGACATTTGCGAGCAGTACCTAACAAAAACAGGGCGGTAGCAGGGCGCAAATTTGGGCGTTGATGTAACTGTGAGTATTTTATAATGTCCAACCCTCTGTAAGCTAGCAATGGGAACGTAGCCAACTATTAAGGTAGGCAATCGCTAATAAGTCACATTGGTTAAAATAGCGCTGTCACTATCATTACCAAGAATTTCTTAATAACTGAGTCTAGAACAGATTTCAAAAAAGTCTATGTTCAATCTAAAGCCTAAAAACAGTGATAAGAGAAACTGAGCGTTGGCTATTCCTAATTATTGTTTATAGTAATTTCTAGCTCTATTCTGGCCTGATTGGAAAGGTCAATCAATTGAGTGCCGATACCAATATCAGTGGCTGAGCCTTGCATAGTAGCCTCGGTATCTTCAATTATTTTACCGATGCGCTGGTCAACCACTCTTATTTTTTCAATTTGATCACTGTTCATTTCCACTAGCGTGGTGAGTTGGTTGCTTAGGTTTGATAAAGACGAGTTGATAGTTTCAGATTGAGTATTTGCCTGTTGTGAGCCATCGTTTGATTGTCCCGCAGCCGCTACCATATGTTCGTTTAACTCAATCACTTGCTGAAGAACCGTTTCTTTTAATGAGGCAACCGAGCGCATCATATTGTTGATTTCGTTAGCGTATTCTTTGGAACGAGAGGCCAGAATTTTCACTTCATCGGCAACAACGGCAAAACCTCTGCCATGTTCACCCGCCCTGGCGGCCTCAATGGCTGCATTTAAAGCTAATAAATTAGTTTGTTCAGCGATTGAGCTAATGGCATCCACTTTGGACGATACCTGGTCGAGCTCTTCAAAAAACTTATTGACGGCAGTGTTGAGATTACCGGATGTGGATACACCTGAATTGATCGCTGTTACCAGCGTTTATATTTCATTTAATAAATGAGAATAGCTGTCCGCAATTTGATTAGAGCTGGCTTGGGTATTGATGGTTAATTCACCTGTAGTTTCTGACTGATGCTTTACTTCACTAGAAATTTGGCCAACTTCCTGGGCGAACGATAATCGGTCCTTGGATGCAGCATTTACATTTGAAGCCGTCGTGTGAACACGGATCGATAGCGCTTCTATCGATGCAATGCCATCCTGAAGGACTTTCAAGTCTTCTGGCTGGATCGTCTTGATGGCAGAGACATCGATCATCACCTGCTTCCTTTCCATCAAAGATGCCGTTAACGAGACGCAAAATGGAATGATGTATGTTATCGATGCCTTCAAAAAATTGATGGTCTGGGCGCTAAAAATGGCTTCATATTGATTAGTGACCGTGAGAAGCGTCCCAACCACACTAGAGATCATCAAACTACGCCTAATTTGCCAAAAAATTAATCATTATGATTCTCCATTCAGTAAGTTCAAAAGCTATTGGCGGGAGGGTTTAGATCTTTAGCTTCCCCCTCGTCTTAGTAGCCATTCCCTAGCCTGGCCGATTATAAGAGACCAGGCAGTTTTCCAATATGCTTTTTAAGAGTATTCGTAAATTCTGCGCTTTGGCCGTGTCATAGTGCCAGGGGTGGTTTTCTTGCATGTAGTTACACTGAGATAACTCCATTTGGATAGCGTGGTAACCGGCGTTTGGTTTGCCGTAGTGTCGAGTTGTCCATCCCCCCTTGAAACGGCCATTGGATACATGGCTATAGTGCGATGAGGTTGCACAGGTGCTTTCGACAGACTCAAAGATCTGTTGGTCACAGCTAGTGCCGTCATTTGTACCAATATTCAAGTCTGGCAGTTTGCCATCAAATAGGCAGGGCACGACAGATCGGATCGAATGACAATCGTATAACACAACATATCCATGCCGCTGATGGACCCGTTCAAGTTGCTCACATAAAGCATCATGATAAGGCTGATGATATTGTCGTTGGCGATAGGCCATTTCATCTAACGATGGCGTCTGGCCCTCAATATAGAGTGGCAGGTCGTCGAAGGTGGTGGTTGGACACAAACCAGTCGTATATTGCCCTGGGTAGAGTGATTGTCCGGATGGGTCGCGGTTAGCGTCGATGACATAACGATGAATGGAGGTGTTAACCACAGTCGCTTGTTCTATCAGCCCTTCGTATAAACGAGTGATGTGCCAATCTGTATCTTGTTTCGCCTGCCCATTGGCATTAAGACGAGTAAAAATGTCGTCAGGAATTTCTGTGCCGCCGTGAGGTTGGGCCAGAATGAGTGGGCTGTCGCCTTTAGTTATTCCAATTTTCATTCGTTAGTTTTTTAAGCCAATCTCGGCAGTAACGCGCTGTTAGGTAATGCCGCAATAATCGACTGGTTAGCAACCATTGTACTGGCGGCAGCGATATCATCCGCCATGTATCGGTCGTCTTCAAGCCGTGCTACTTGGCATCTTACCGCTGCTACGACATTCATCAAGCAATCACTAGTTTTTGTTGGCGCTCGAAATTCGATTCCTTGAACCCCGCAGAGCAATTCGATGGCTATGATATGTGCCAAATTTTGATTCATATCGTAAAGCCTGCGTGCACCGTGGCAAGCCATAGAGACATGATCTTCCTGATTGGCGCTGGTGGGTGTTGAGTCGATGGAGCAGGGTGCTGCCTTTTGTTTGTTTTCTGACATGAGTGCCGCTGAGGTTACTTCGGCAATCATGAAGCCTGAATTCAGGCCTGGTTTTGGTGTTAGAAATGCGGGTAATCCGAAACTTTGAACCGGATCTACCATTATCGCAATTCGACGCTCGGCGATTGATCCTATCTCGGCAATCGCAAGTGCAATTATATCGGCAGCAAAAGCAACCGGTTCAGCATGAAAGTTCCCGCCAGACAATATAGAACCATCCTCAATCACGACGATAGGGTTGTCGGTGACCGCATTGGCTTCGATTTCAAGTGTACCTGCTACCTGACGCAATAAGTCGAGGCAAGCACCCATAACCTGGGGCTGGCACCGAATGCTATAGGGGTCTTGAACTCGTTTGTCACCATCTCGGTGAGATTCTCGAATAACCGATGATTCAAGCAACGCACGTAACGATTGTGCCGCATCAATTTGACCCATCAAGCCACGCAAAGCATGAATTTCTGGACGAAAGGGGGCAGTTGAAGCCATCAGTGCGTCGGTAGATATTGCACCAGAAATAAGCGCCGATTGCGCCAAATTCCAGCTATCAAATAAAGCGCCCAGAGCTAAAGCGGTCGAAACCTGCGTGCCGTTTATTAATCCCAGCCCTTCTTTTGCGCCCAGCTCAACAGGCGTCAGGCCAGCTAATGCCATGGCTTTAGAGGCTAGCATGGTACTGCCTTGATAATTAACCGAGCCTTCACCAATAATCGCTGCGGTCATATGTGCCAAAGGTGCCAAGTCGCCCGATGCACCTACTGACCCCTGACCTGGGATAATCGGCAAAATATCGTTTTGGAGAAAACCTTCGAGTTGTTTAATAATAAGCCAGCGCACACCGGAGGCACCGCGCCCTAGCGACAAGATTTTCAGCGAGATGATGAGTCGGACGATATTGCTCGATAATTCTGTGCCAACACCACAGCAATGTGACAGGATTAAATTGCGCTGCAATTGTGCAGTTTGGTCGGGTGGGATTCGCGTACTGGCTAATTTGCCAAAACCGGTATTGATACCATAGACAGCGATATCGTCAGCGGCCGCTTTTGCGACAATTAGAGCCGCGGCGTCAACCCGAGATTTACAGGTTTCATCTAGTTGTATCGCTAATGGATTCGCTAAATCCGCCCGAAAAATTAAACATAATTCGTCCAAAGTCGCTTTGCCAGGTTTTAATACTAAGATATCGCGCATATCGCCCATATTACTAATCTGCTAGTTGATCGAGAGTTTGACGGTAGTTGCTAGCAATCCTTTGTTCATTCGTATGAACACCATTCTCGATGACCTTTCGGCCCCCGACATAGACACTATCAACCCTATTTTCATTACCAGAAAATATCCAGCTATCGAGCAGGTCATCTTCACTGCGACCATATAATCGGGGGTGAGAATCGTTAACAACAATAAGATCAGCTCGATAACCCACTTCGACCCGGCCTATTTTTCGTCCACAGGCCATCGCACCACCAGCTAGTGCACCATTGATCAAGTTACGACCTGTATTATTGGTTTTCGACGAAGTGAGAACGTTTCGGCCCCGAGTCACCAGGCGTTGACCATATTCTAGCCAGCGTAATTCCTCGACTGGATCGATCGAAATATGGCTGTCCGATCCAATCGCCCAGTTTCCGTTTGCTTTAAAGTACTGCTCGGCATTAAAAAATCCATCACCCAGGTTTGCCTCGGTGGTTGGGCATAATCCAGCAACACAACTACTGGCAGCCATTTTGGCGGTTTCATTGTCGGTCATGTGTGTCGCATGAATCAAACACCACTGTTGATCTACTTCAAAGTGATTAAATAACCACTCTACTGGCCGCAGACTAGACCAGGCCAGACAGTCGTTGACTTCTTTGCTTTGTTCGGCGATATGAATATGTATCGCCGCAAGATTTTTCTTGCCAATCGATGCGATGACCGACTTGAGTAATGGCTGATCGATAGCGCGTAAAGAATGCGGCGCAATACCGACGGATGTATTGGCATTGCTTTGAGACTCGATTTGCAATGCTTCGACAATACTGCAAAAGCCATCGGCTTCATTGATAAAGCGTTTTTGACCGCTGATAGGGTCGGCACTGCCAAATCCGCCGAATCGATACAGCACTGGCAATGCGGTAAACCCGAGGCCAACCGCTTCTGCTGCATGCAGGCACATTAAGCTCATTTCAGCTGGGTTATTGTAGGCACTGCCATTGATATTGTGATGAAGATATTGAAATTCGCCGACGCAGGTATAACCAGACTTCAACATTTCGAGATACAATTGCGAACTGATATGAAACAAATGCTGGGGCTGTATACGGTCGAGATAATGGTACATAATCTTGCGCCAGGTCCAGAAGCTATCTTTTGTGCCATCGTATGCAGCTTGTCCAGCGCGTTCGCCTAACCCAGCCATGGCGCGTTGATGGGCATGAGAATGGACATTGGGAATACCCGGTAACAATACATTATGACGCTCACCTTGTTGATAGTCTGTATCAATTGAAATCTGGCTAATATCACCATTATTATCTACTGTGATTTCTACTGAATCAGCCCAACCATGGGGTAATAGCGCTGACTTTGCCCATATTATTTGAGCCATTCTATTTATTCTTCCTATTGGTTTAATGGTTAGTCACATTGAGCTTGTGTGCCGAGGCTTGTGAACCCAGATCAAACACGTTAGCATACCTGTATATACAAGTATAGAGCAGCTATAATGCAACCTATGAAAGTGCATCAAACCCTCTTTACCAACGTTCGATTGGCCACTATGAGCGGTGAAGGTGGTTATGGCCTTGTCGACGATCATGCTTTGCTGGTCGAGGCTGATCGAATTATATGGATTGGACTAATGTCTGACAGGCAGGCAGTGCACGAGCCTGAGGCTATTGATTGCGAGATTATTGACTGCAAGGGAAGGCTATTGACACCCGGTTTGATCGATTGCCATAGCCATATAGTCTATGGCGGTGATCGTGCGGATGAATTTGAGCTTCGTTTAGAAGGAGCTAGTTATGAAGACATTGCCAAAGCGGGTGGTGGTATAAAGTCCACTGTCAAAGCTACCCGTGAAGCCAATGAGGACAGCTTATTATGCAGCGCAAAAAAGCGCCTGACACCTCTACTGAACGAAGGTGTTACCACAATCGAAATTAAATCGGGCTATGGCCTTGATAGCGCGACTGAAATAAAGATGCTGCGAGTCGCCAAACAGCTTGGAACAGATTGTTCCATTCGGATACATAAAACCTTTCTTGGCGCACATGCCTTACCAGCCGAATATGCCAATCGTAATGATGACTACATTGAACTGGTCTGCAACCAAATGTTGCCCGAGGCGCACGCGGCTGGTCTGGTTGATGCAGTTGACGTGTTCATAGAGAATATCGCTTTTACAGTAGCTCAGGCAGAACGAGTGTTTGATTGTGCCGAGGCACTTGGCCTGCCAGTTAAGGCGCATGCAGAGCAATTGTCTGATATGGGTGGTGCGGTAATGACATCAAAACGTCAGGCACTATCGGTTGATCATATTGAATATCTGGCGGAAAAAGATGTCACTGCGCTAGCTGATAACAATACGGTTGCAGTGCTGTTGCCAGGCGCCTTCTATGTGCTGCGAGAAACTAAACGGCCACCCGTCGATGCATTGCGAGCCAATGGTGTGTCGATGGCGATCGCGACTGATGCGAACCCTGGCAGTTCGCCAGTGCATTCGTTGTTACTCATAATGAACATGGCCTGCACACTGTTTCGGCTAACACCAGCCGAAGCATTGAGAGCAGTGACGATTAATGCCGCCAAAGCACTGGGACTCGATGACGAAATAGGATCGTTAAGTGTTGGTAAAATGGCCGATCTGGTGCTTTGGGATATAGATAAACCCGCCATGCTAAGTTACCAAATTGGACTCAATCCTTGTGCTGCGATAATGAAAGCAGGGCTTTGGCGCAAACCACTGGAGACTCATAGTGACAGTTAGTAGACCTGGCATTAACTCGATTGATAAGTCGGCACCGGAGCCCATTTATCAACAAATCAAAAATAATATCGAACAGAAAATATCCAATGGTGAATGGCTCGCAGGGCAGAAACTGCCATCAGAGAATGATCTGGTGTTAGCACTCGGTGTGAGCCGAATGACGGTGAATCGAGCGTTAAGAGAATTGACTCAAAAGGGTTTAATTAATCGTGTCCATGGCTTGGGGTCTTTCGTCTCAGAGAAGCCTCGCCACGCGAGTTTGATAGAGTTGGAAGATATTGCGCTCGAAGTGACGGCCAATGGCAAAAAACATAGTTCGAAGATTAAAGTTTTAGAAAAGCGACTGGCTAGCCCCGAAGTAGCAGTTGAAATGGATGTTCCAGGTAATGCCGAATTGTATTACCTGAATGCGGTGCATTATCAAAACGACATACCGATTCAACTCGAATCACGTTATGTTAATCCCACTCTAATGCCCGAATTTTTGCTTCAAGACTTTAGCAAAATAACCTCAACTGCCTATTTGCTCAGCCAGTTTCAGCCAGACGAAATGGAACATATTGTCAGCGCTGTGGTCGCTGATGGAAAAACTCAAAATATGCTAAAAATAGGGTCGGGTGATCCTTGTTTACAGCTTAATCGTCGCACCTGGAAAAATAGACAGGTCGTAACACAGGTGATTCTAACCTATCCCGGCAGTCGATATAATTTGGGTGCTCGTTACGCCACCAGTGAATACAGCTCACGAAGGACCAAAATAGGCTAGCACAAGAGTAAACCTTGTCAGGTAACTTATCAAACCTCAGCGCCCGACCATTATTAATACAAATAAGCTGGTTCAATAATTTCAGTTACCACTTCTGTTTTAACCGAGTTAGCAATAAAACATTGCTCGTGCGATTGGTGGTGCATTTTTGTTAACTTGGTCAGGCTCGGCTTTTTGTCGCCCGAGAATGAAATTCTAGGCCTGAGGGTGACCTTTGCCATCCACATTTTGCCGACGTCACTCTGCTCCATTAGGCCGATAGCATCGTCGATATACTCATCGATGACATACTTATTTTTGGCTGCAATCGATAGAAAGAACAACATGTGACAACTGGAGAGTGAAGCGACAAAGGCTTCTTCTGGGTCTACATTTTCTTCGACTGAATAGGGTAGTGGCACGATATGCGTCGAGGATGAGGCTGGTACGGTTACTCCGCCATCGAAATGCCATTCGTGACCCCGACTGTATTTATTATCGATATAAGTTTCGTTTGCACTACGAGACCAACTAACCGTTGCCATATATTTAGACATGGGAAACGTCCATATGCTATCTCCGACCAAGATGGTTAAAAGAGTTAAGTTAGTTTTAGAGGTGGCTAGTTGTCAAATTATTTTTAGATATTCGGCTTTGATTAATGATCAATGCTTCAATGACGTCATAATAGTACTAATGGCACGGTCAAATACTGACGCCGATTGAACCGGCTTTGCGCGGCCTGATCTCAGCTCTGTCGCGAATCCGTAAGTAGTCATGTTTTTTATTTTATGGCCTTGCCGATTGGAGAATACAATTTTGCCAGTGACGTTACTTTTCCAGGTTAGTCTGGCATTGATGGCACTGCCATCGACCTCTGCAAATGCTACCCAGGCACCAATTTCCAGATTTTGAGCCTGCTCGAGAAAGTCATCAGATTCAATTTCTGGTTGAGCATGAAAGGCCGCCTGTTCGAGGGATTCGATGATGATTTCTTCGTCAATTTCTATTTCGCCCTGCTTTGCACCAGCGGTGAAATCTTCCATATTTTTTATGACGTCACTGGTCGGTGAGGCTGTGATGATATTGATCGCATCGGGATCATCTACTTTATCTACTATGTCAATCTCACCAGTATCGTCGGTCGAAAATTCGATATCAATTTCTTCATTCGCGAGGCTTTGGGTATAACTAGAGAAAGCAGACTCGGCATTTTCGCCAGGCCAGATAGTTTGGTCGTCAACACGGGTAACAATGTTTTTGCTGGTTTGTTTGACTATTTTAGAGTGTTGCCTCGCGAGCATTTGGAATACATCGTTTTGAATGTCGCTATTAATCTTAACCAATGTCATTCCCTGAGACATGGCACGTAATAGTGCGGGCAGAGTCTTGATAATTTTCAAGCGTTCCTGCTCACTAAACTTGGGAATCAGAGACCAGATAAAAGTCGATGAGATGCGTCGGATATTTTTCCAGTGATTCGACTTCTCTCCCATTGTCAGATAAATATTAGAAAGTACCGAAGTCCAGGTATTGTCCAAAAATTCGGTTACTTCAAAACTCAGTTCACGATTGAGAGTGAGCTTTTGAACTAAACGTATGGCGCTATTTTGGGCATCTCTGACTTGTCTCTCTTTGTCTTTTTCCTGTTGCCGTAGCCGTTCATCTTCCTGTTTTATTCGGCCATTTTCGTCGTGTAAAAAAAGTTCGAAATCAGCTAGTGCATCATTGAATACGGACACGTCTTGTTCGAAGTCAGTTAGCAGTTGGTTGACTACTTGTTCAATCTTTTCGATGAGCACTTTCTCTTGCGTTTGATCTTTCGACCAACCCAAAGCGGCCTTAGATATGCTGTCGAGTAGTTTACGCGCGGGATGTTTTTTGTGATTAAAAAAGCTATTGTCGATAATCGCAGCCTTGAGGATCGGTATTTGTAAACGACCGATTAAAACTTTGATCGATGATGGCAGGGATTCATCATCGAAAAAGAAATCAAACAGCATCGAAACGATATCGATAATGTGATTTTCCGCTGCACTCGCCTTCTGGCTATTTTCTTGATTGAATGCCACGAGTTGCTGTTGCATCGCTACCCTCGCCTGTTGAGGGTCGATAGATTCAACGGGTTGGCCCTGAATAGCAGGCACTTGAAGGTTAGCTAAAGCGGACATATAGCCGGCATTTTGGGTGATGGGTGTAAAGCCCACCTGTCCGCCAACGGCTAAATTATTGCCTGCCATAGGCGCCCCAGGGGCTAGTGATAAGGCGGTGGATGGAGTGTTAGGCAGCATATTATCCTGAGTATAACCAGGGCCATTACCGAGGTTAGCACCAGTCTGAAGCGCAGCGGAAGGTTTGATGATTTCCTGCAACATTGCGAGCAAGCCATCCTGTTCCGTTGGTGGTGTTGAAGTAATGTCATCAATGGAGTTTGATGGGAGTGGCTCGTCAGCTGAATTGGCTTCTGCGCCTTGCTCACTGCTACGGATTCGGTTCGACATAAATCTAGTGGTTTGCTTCATGCGCTCGGCGGATGCTTTAAATTCGGGTAGCACCCCTTTGTCGATAAAAAAGTGATTTAGCTCACCATAAAAATGGCCGAGGTTTCGCATCACGTATTTATCGAACAATTTGTAAAAGATGAGTTTGACTTGAATATTAGAGTCGATTACATCGGCAGCGTTGTGAAAGGATTCGCAAATAGCCTTTGGGTCAAGGGGGTTATCGTCTTCGTCAATGGTGTTCTGGCGTAAGACTATTTTTAACCTTTCTGTTACGGCGAACAAGTCATCTTCGAAATGTGGGCGTGCTTTCGAGATCATATTGTCAATGGCCAGATTATCCTCAACTTCATCCAGCTCCATTAATGTTAATTCACTATCGTCATCATCACTAGATAAGCTGGCGTCAGTATCGTTGTCTGATAACCGGCTAAAACAATTGATCATTTCCCTGTCAAAGCGTTCTTGCATGACATCACGCTTTAGTCTGATTTCGCGCATTGCCTCAAAATACATATTGCGCTCTCGATCATTTTCTACTTTTTCCGATAATTCAAATAGCGCGTCGTCCATGTTTTCCATCAACACACGAATCAAATCGCTCAGTCCGGTCAGGGCAAAGCGTCGGGCAGAGTCGTAAACTGCAGTATTACCACTAATTGGGGTGACTCTATTCGATTGATCGTCTACAAACATGGTCCAGCTCGGGCGTTTTAGGCAGTGATGGAGTTAAGAGTTACAGGTTCAGTTACAGGATAAAAGTCGCTGTTAACTAGAGCTTAGAAGAAAATTAAGTGATTACCACGTCATAAATAAATTAAATAACCGAAATAATTGTTAACTAGTTGGAATTTCTATAGTTGACAGCGCAGAACGGACAAGGGCTATCGGTTGCGCAGTTTATCTACCCAGCTGCGTTTTTTGATGACCTGTTCATCGACTCGTGCTAGTACGATACCAGGTTCATTGTCGATTTTATTGCGCGCCACTCGGGTATTGATCTGGCGTAATGCCCTATCGATGTCATTGGGAAAGCGTGACAGGGTTGTGCGTAAATAGTCCATCCCAATTGTATGAATGTCGCGTTTTTGAGCCATCACAAGGATATCACCCAGCTGGGCTGGTATTGATTCAGATAATTTCTCGAAGCTTGCTTTTTCTCCCAGCGAGCAAGATGAATCCGAAGCGAGTCCTAGTGCTTTCAATTCACCCTGTCTCAGCAATAAACAACTAAACCCACCCATAATGACATAACCAAAATGGCCCTCAAAGAATTGTATTAGAGCCAGTGATGTATGGGCGTCCTGTTCTGATAATTGATTTTTAGCAAACTGAAAGTGTAAATATTCATTAATATTATCGACTGACTCCTGTGCGCATTGCTTAACAAAACTGCCAGGTTTGGCTCTGCCAAGACCGGTTTGGGTGGCCGATAAGTTCACTTCCATATCATCGAGTAAAATCTCGATAGTTTTCTTAGCGGCTGAATCATCAATTAACGATTGGCCCTTAGCAATAGCCAATAACCCCGGGTCATTATGGGTTCCAATGACGTATTCCTTGGTAACATGCGTACCTTCACCTACCTTTTGGCGGTCAGGTAATTGTGTGTAAATTGTAAGATGAAGGTTTGTCGGCATAGTTATGTTGATATATATAGATCAATTTCAACGAATTAAAGTAAATTCTTCGAAAAAGCCCAATATTAACTGCTCAACTGAGTTTGCGCTTTACGGCGCACTTTCTATCCTGTAAACAGCACCCACTCACATAAAAATTGAGATATTCTTAATCATGACAACAGCGAAAAAAGCCGTCGTATTACTCAGTGGTGGGCTCGATTCCACCACGGTATTAGCAATTGTGCGCGATCTTGGTTATTTACCTTACGCACTGTCTTTTCGATACGGTCAACGCCATAGCGTAGAGCTAGAAGCGGCGAGTAAGGTAGTAAAAACAATGGGTGCAGAAAAGCACATCATCGCTGATATAGATTTGCGATCATTTGGTGGATCAGCGCTCACGGCTGATATCGACGTACCCAAAAATCGGCCCACCGATAAGCTTGAAAGTGACATTCCGATTACCTACGTGCCAGCCAGAAACACCATCTTTCTATCCTTTGCTTTGGCCTGGGCCGAAGTTTTAGAATCATGCGATATTTTTATTGGTGTGAACGCGCTCGATTACAGTGGTTATCCCGATTGTCGGCCTGAGTTTATCGAAGCCTACGAGGCGATGGCTAATCTGGCCACTAAAGCTGGCGTCGAAGGGCGTCAAATGCTCAAAATTCATACGCCTCTAATTGACATGACAAAAGCTCAAATTATTCAGCGTGGTATCGAGTTAGGTGTCGATTACGCTATCACCAGCAGTTGTTACAGCCCTAATGATGCTGGTCGCCCTTGCCTTGAGTGTGACTCTTGTGTGTTGCGCGCCAAAGGCTTTTCTGAGGCGGGTATAGCAGATCCACTGATTCAGGCCGTCAATTAATCATAATGACTGAAATTTTCCTACATACAGCCTCAGCCCCATTCGAAGCGGCTTGCCGAGTTGGCATACTGCCCGAAGGGCATCGGTCTCGTGATTTACATGGCCATAGCTACGTGGCTCGAATACGAGCGCAATTACCTGTCAATTGGGCTGAATTTCCGGGTGCTGAAAGTGAACAGTTACAAACCAGATTAATCGACTGTCTATCACCGCTCGATTATGGGTTACTAAACGAGCATATCGAAGTGCCGACAGACGAAAATATTGCGCGTTGGTTAATTCAGCGGCTATCGCAGTCAAATTCATCTATACCCAATCTATCGACTCCAAATATCGAACAAATGGGTATTCGCAGTACGCGCCAACAAGGGGCAGATTTAGATACGCAAGGCAATTCACACATTTGGCGGCGCTACCGGTTCGAAGCCGCGCATCAATTGCCAAATGTGCCCAAGGGGCATCAGTGTGGAAGAATGCATGGCCACGGCTTTGAAGTGATATTGCATGTTAACCAAAACCTGAGTCAGACAGATATGGGCATCGACTACGACCACATCGATGATTGTTGGGCACCGATACATCAAATTCTCGACCATGCCTGCCTAAACGATATTCCAGGCCTCGAAAATCCCACTAGCGAAATGTTAGCCGCGTGGATTTGGCAGCAATTATCATCCCAGCTAGAACACCTGTCGTGGGTGACAGTTTACGAAACAGTCACTGCAGGTTGCCATTTTGATGGCAAACACTATCGGATCTGGAAAGAACAGCGATTCGAAAGTGCAGTAAGACTGCAACAAGCGCCTAAAGGCGACCGACGTCGACAGTTACATGGTCATAGTTATTTACTGAGGCTGCATCTGAGTGCTGCGCTCGACCCAGTGCAAGGTTGGACGGTAGATTACGGTGACGTGAAGTCTCTCTTCAAGCCCGCCTATGACGCGCTCGATCATCGCCCGCTCAATGAATTAAGTAATATTCAAGATGCAGACTTAACCAGTATCGTGCACTGGATTAAAGATCAAACCGAACATGTTTTACCTCAACTCGATCGAATCGACCTGGAGCAAACCCCCGGTTGTGGCGTGATATTAGGCTGGGGTGAACAAAGCCCAGCATTGCCGAGCTAAGAGCCTTATGACTTATTCAGTTAAAGAAATTTTTTATACATTGCAAGGCGAAGGTGCGCAAGCCGGTCGACCTGCCGTGTTCTGCCGTTTTAGCGGTTGTAATTTATGGAGTGGACGTGAGCAGGACCGCAGTGAGGCTGTGTGTGACTTTTGCGATACTGAATTCGTCGGCACCGATGGTATCAACGGCGGCAAGTTCAAAAGTGCTGAGTCTCTGGCACAAGCGGTACTTGATCTATGGCCAATAATCAACGTCACTTCAAGCAGTGAAGTCATGGCTAAACCCTATGTGGTTTGCACCGGCGGCGAACCCTTGCTGCAACTCGATAAAGCACTTATTGATGCACTTCACGCTAAAGGTTTCGAGATAGCCGTGGAAACAAATGGAACCTGCGAAGTACCAGCTAATATCGACTGGGTTTGTGTCAGCCCCAAGGCTGGTTCTGAATTGATCGTACACAAGGGCAATGAGCTGAAGCTGGTTTATCCACAGTTCAACTCCGACCCAAAATCATTCCTTCATCTCGACTTCGACTACTTTTACCTGCAGCCAATGGACTGTGCTACGCGCCAGCGAAACACACAGAAAGTAGTCAACTATTGCCTTCAACATCCGCAATGGCGTTTGAGCCAGCAAACACATAAAGTGCTTGGTATCCCATAAGGCGGTATTAAACAGCGGAGACCTTTCTCCACTAAATGTGAGTGAATAAGCCTTAGGCACAAATATGGTGCCAAAATACGATTACTTTTTCACCTTAGGTATAGCTGCGTCAACGTCCGAAGTTCGTTGAATTAATCGACCTCATCATTAGATACCCCATCCCTTATCACAGGGCAACTATCTTAGTCACCCATAGCATAACTGGGGTTGTGGATGCCTCAGTGACACTTCCAGTAGGTTTTCCAATTCGACTGCCTTGCATAACTGCTAAACTTCCTACTTTGAACAACATGAGCACTTATTATGTCGATGGCTGACTCCATCATCATCTTCGATTTTGAAACTACCGGACTTTCACCTGATATGGGTGATCGCGCTATTGAAATTGGTGCCGTACGCATAGAACAAGGACGCATTGTGGATCAGTTTCAAGAGCTGATGAATCCAGGGTGCCGTATTAGTTCGTTTATTGAAGACTACACGGGCATTACCAACGCCATGCTGAGAAAAGCGGATTCATGCAGTAATGTCATGTATCGCTTCGCTGATTTTATTTTAAACTCAAATATGTTGGCCCATAACGCTTCGTTTGACAAACGTTTTTTGGATTCAGAACTTCAGATGATCAGACGTAGCTATAGCGGCAAAATCACTTGCTCGCTGCTGGCCTCTCGCAGGCTACTCCCGAACGCACCCGATTATAAATTGGGGACGCTCGTTAAATTCTTACGCTTAGAAAATAACGGTAGCTTTCACCGCGCACTTTAATATGCAGAAATGACCGCCAAAGTCTGGATCGCGATGCTGTCCACCATTCAAGAGCAATACTCCCTCGCCGACATTCCGTTCTCATTGATCCAAAAGATAAATAAAACGCCAAAAAAATCTGTTGCGAAGTTATTGACTCGAAAGTCCTAGGGCCTAGCTTTTAGCCTGGAACGTGACAGGGCGGCCAGATCTCGCGCTTTGGATTTATGATCAAACTATTTCCATTTTTCAAGAACAATATACCCATTTAGAATTTACAGGGGCAACTATGGACCCAGCTTACCTATCTGATTCACGTGAAAAGTAAGAAAGAAGTATGGGCTTAAGTATTAATAAAATACTTTAAATTAAAACGGCGCTTCTCGCCTAAAGCTCCCAGTTTCGTTAGCTGCTAGCGTTTATGGGCCTTCGAAAAAGCTAGTTGTTGAAATTAGATGACGTCACCTAAATTCAATAGCGCTTAAGTCCTCAATACCTAAAAATAACAGTTACACGTCCAATTGAAGTGGCATAGTTAATTTGGCAATACCTTTATGGACACCCATAGAAATAAATCATCAAAACCATAAACACCGTCATAGGACGGCTATGTTCTAGATAGGTCAAACGCCGTAAAGTCACTAAAACAGGTTAGTTCCTTTTAGCCCGCCAACCTTTTTAACTAAAATAGCCCTGCTTTTCTTAAGGGACACTGGGACTTTAGGACTAGATTTGTGATCTCAAATTTGTGGGTGTGTAATGGGTATCTATTAAACTTGCATAGCCCACTCCTCACCTTCAGACTCCTAGGCAATGCTATCCAAAATAGGTTTCATCCAGGCTTTGTTTTGATGAATTTCTGCCTCGCTCAACCCCGTTAATTCGTAGGGTAAAACAAGCCATTCGTTATATTCATGCAGAAAATAATCGGGGGCAGAATGCGCTTTATTGAGCTTTGATTTGTAATAAGGCACGGCGACTCGAGCTTCTTTGGCCATATTTTTTTTGGTCTTCGCTTTCAAGCGATTAACGACAGCAGCTACGTTTCTGCCGGTGCCATAAACGTCGTCAACGATTAGTAGATTGTCCGTGGCATTCATATTTTCAAACAGATACTGCAAACCATGAGCGCGAATTTCGTTATCGCTATCGAGTCGCGTCAGGTAATCACTCATTCCCCGATATGAGGTACGAATGGCAATATGATCTGTCTCGACACCTAAATACTGCAAGCACTCCTGAACATAAATACCAACTGCTGAGCCACCCCGCCAGACACCAACAATAAAATCAGGTCGATAGCCGCTTTCATAGATTTGCACTGCTAGACGAAATGAATCTTCGAGTAATTCCTGCTCTTGTATGTATCGTTTGTTTACCACATGCTTGTTTTCGGAATGCTTTTCCACGAAGTTAATGCCCTCCCATTTCAATCCAGTTATGATACTCCCCAATAACGAAAACTCGAATCAATCAATGTCACAAAAACTCTATTTATCCGCACAGCAGCTACTAGAAGATTCGTTTCGTCTTGGGGCAAAAATAATCCAGCACAGTTTTAGGCCGACGATTATCATTGCTATCTGGCGTGGCGGCACGCCAATGGGCACTGCAGTGCAGGAGTTGCTCGCCTATCACGGCATCGACACTGACCACATAGCAATAAGAACGTCGTCCTATTCAGGCATTGATGGGCGATCCAACAACATTCGTGTTCATGGCATGAACTACCTTGTCAAAAATTGTCGTCAGGAAGACAGCCTGCTTATCGTCGATGACGTCTTCGACACTGGTCATACCATTAACACTATTATCGGGCACCTACGCGATAAAGCTCGACTCAATACCCCACACGACATTCGAGTCGCCGTGCCCTACTACAAACCAACCCGTAACCAGGTCGACTTTGCCCCCGATTATTACTTGCACGAAACCGAGCAATGGTTGAAATACCCGCATTCACTCGAAGGGCTAAGTGTGGAAGAAATCGAAAAGAATCGCCCCGAGTTGTTTGCGATTATTAAAAATCATTTACCTGAAAAAACAAAAAACCACGAGGGTCAGATCTAGGTTATCGACTCACCACACAATCACCCCACCCTTGAAGAGATCGCCGCAAAGGGTAGGTTCACAAAGAACATTCAATGTTTGCCACCTCTCCGGCACAGATCCGTACGTGCGCTACTAACGCATACGGTTCTTACAGCACTGTGAGTCACCCTAAAACCCAAGTCTTAAAAAAGTACACCAGCTCGGTAGGGCGCATTAGTGCGGTAGCGGTCATTCGCAGCGCATTCCCATCTACGAATTTAATCGCTAAATTATATTATCTCTATCCTTATTTCCCGGGTTTCTCGATGCCCAGAGAATTCATCCGTGATATCAGTGTGGTGGATTTTATGCCGAGTAGTTCGGCGGCACCTTGCTTGCCAGACACCTTGCCATCAGTCATTTTTAGTGCGGCAATAATATTGCCTCGATCACGCGCCAGTCTTTCCTGTTCATTGAATGGTTGTGCCGTATTGGACTTGGGTACAACTATTTTGGTCTCGATAACTGGCGCATTGGATTTACCCGGCAAGTCAAATTCGAGCTTGCCATTAGTAACAACAATGACAGCGCGTTCCATGATATTTTGTAGTT
This sequence comes from uncultured Acidimicrobiia bacterium, assembly GCA_964195315.1. Lineage (GTDB taxonomy): Bacteria > Pseudomonadota > Gammaproteobacteria. Next base: position 44,877 of record CAXMOZ010000082.1, read on the forward strand.
CACGGACATTACCGGGCCAATGATAAGCTTGCAGTTGTGCCACATTGGCCTGTGTAAGAAGGGGTTCAGCACGATTGTAACGTTTGCAAAGCAAGGCAATAAAATGTGCGGCGAGTAACGGAATATCGCTACTACGTGCCCTCAATGGAGCTACTTCAACTGGAAATACATTGAGACGAAAATAAAGATCCTCACGGAACAATTTGGCTTCTGAATCTGCTTTCAAATTACGGTTGGTTGCGGCGATGACTCGGACGTTGATATTACGGGTCTTCTCTTCTCCAATCCGTTCAATTTGTCCTTCCTGCAATACGCGTAAAAGTTTACTCTGAAGTTCCAGCGGAATTTCTCCGACCTCATCGAGAAAGATGGTGCCACCATCGGCGAGTTCGAAGCGACCGGTGCGATCCTTAATGGCACCGGTGAACGCACCTTTGATATGGCCGAAAAATTCACTTTCAAACAGTTCCTTCGGAATCGCCGCACAGTTAACTCGAATCATGGGGCGCGCGTGTCGGTCGCTTCTTTCGTGAATTGCGCGGGCAATTAACTCCTTACCGGTGCCCGACTCCCCTGTGATGAGCACACTGGCATCAGTAGGAGCAACAAGGTCAACCTGGCTCAAAACCTGTTGAATAGCGTCGCTTTGCCCGACCAGTCCAGCAAAATCATGTTCTACGTTAATTTCTTCCTGAAGGTAAATGTTTTCGGCTTCCAGTTGATGCTTCATGCGCTCAACTTCAGTGTAGGCCTCGTGCAATTGGCACTCTGCCTTTTTACGCTCGGTAATATCCTTAAATACGGCGACAGCGCCTACCAGTTCTCCGTCTTCGAAAATTGGCGTGCTAGTGTACTCTACCGGGAAACTGGTACCGTCCTTACGCCAGAAAACCTCATCATCGGCATGATGTACCGTACCGTCCTTTTTCGTCGAGTAGATTGGGCAATCTTCGCGTGGATAAGGACTGCCGTCTGCTTTTGTATGGTGATGCATTTCGTGAATAGATTTGCCGAGAATATCTTGTTCAGTCCAACCCGTCATTTCTACCGCCGCTGGATTGACGAAAGTTGCCAACCCGTCTTCGCCTATTCCGTAAATACCTTCGCCCACAGCTGTCAGGATAAGCTCATTTTTGTGCATGAACTGATGTAGCGTTGCCTCTGTCTGTTTACGTTTGGTGATGTCCCTGAACACAACAACGGCACCATTCAGTTTGCCATCTTCAAGAATTGGTGTGCTGGTGTACTCAACGGGGAAACTACTACCATCTTTACGCCAGAAGACTTCATCGTCGACCTGGCGCACTGCGCCGTCTACAAAAGCGGCATAGATCGAACACTCCTCTTTAGGAAAGTCTGAACCATCGGGTTTAGTGTGATGCAGCAGTGCGTGCATGGGCTTACCCAGTAACTCATGTTCTTGATATCCAAGCATACGGGCCGAGGCAGGGTTAACGAAGGTGGTCGTACCATTACAATCGAGGCCATAGATACCCTCGCCCACTGCGGCTAAAAGTAATTCGTTGTGCCGACTGGTTTGAGCTAATTCAGCGATGAATTTATCAGATGCTTGTGGTTTTATCTTGGGCACGTGGAAAGGACTCCATTCCTAAGAAACATAGCCAAAGCTTACGGTATTTCGTAATTAAATCAATGAGATCCCGAAATTTACGAAATTCCGATATAAATAGATTCATCTATTAACAGTAGTTAATTGTTTAAATTCAGGGTGTTACTGAAAATAAAAAAACTGGCACGGTTTGTGGACTAGGAATCTGTAACCAGATTGGTGAATATCTAAACTGGGCTTAATTTCTGCCAATAGGCAGCCATGAATTTAACAGAGAGGGTATACAAAATGAAAAACACTTTAACGCTAAAAACAGGCATCGCCTTGGCATTTGCTACCGTTCTGTCGACCGCCACGTTGTTCGGCAGTCTGGCATCAACATCTGCTGTCGCGAGCCAGGCCCAAACAGAAGACAGTACTACAATGCAGCAATATCAAACGCAGCATCACACGGTCAAAATTGACGGCGTCGATATATTCTATCGTGAAGCTGGGCCTGCAGATGCGCCAACCATCGTGTTATTGCACGGCTTCCCGACATCGTCACACATGTTTCGTAATTTGATTCCTGCGTTATCCGACCGTTATCACGTCATCGCACCCGACTACCCAGGATTTGGTAACAGCGCTAAACCGGACGTCAGTGAATTTGACTACAGTTTTGATAACCTGGCCAAACTGATGGAAAAGCTGGTTGATAAGCTCGAAGTGAAGAAATATAGCCTGTACCTGATGGACTATGGCGCACCCATTGGCTTTCGCATGGCATCAGGAAACCCACAACGTATCGAGTCGTTGATCATTCAAAATGGCAATGCCTATGACGAAGGCTTACTCGAGTTCTGGGATCCAATCCGTAGATACTGGGATAATCGCACGGCAGAAAATGCAGGTCCGCTGGCTAACTTCATCACACTGGAAGGTGTTAAATGGCAGTACACCCATGGCGTCCGAAACGAAGCATCTATAAGCCCAGACAACTGGAATGTCGATATCAAACATCTGGCCCTTGAAGGTAATGCACAAATTCAGTTGCAGTTATTTTATGACTACCAGAACAATGTTCCGTATTACCCCGAGTGGCAAGCCTATTTTCGCCAGCATCAACCACCTACTTTGATCGTCTGGGGAAAAAATGACTATATATTCCCGGCTGATGGTGCGCATCCTTACAAGCGAGACTTAAAAAATCTTGAATTCCACCTGCTTGATACAGGACATTTTGCGCTGGAAGAAGATGGTCAATTGATTGCTGATCATATCCGCAGCTTTCTCTCAATTAACGGTTCATAAATAGCCATTGACAAATAAGGGGTTTGAAGAAGGCAGTGCATTTTAAATAACACTGAATTAAGACTGACCCCTTTAATATTTAACCTCTATTCGGAGCATCGAAATGACAGTATCAAAACGAACATCATTCACTAGGGAAACCGCAATCCAAAAGACACGGATGGCCGAAAATGCGTGGAACACACAAGACCCCGAAAAGGTGTCCCTTGCCTACACGGTCGATAGCAGCTGGCGCAATCGCTCCGAGTTTATTATTGGCCGTGAAAATATTGTAATTTTTTTAAGGCGTAAGTGGTCAAAAGAACAAGAGTACCGTCTGATCAAAGAATTGTGGGCATTTAGAGATAACCGGATTGCGGTTCGTTTTAGCTACGAATGGCAGGATGAGTATGGATGCTGGTTTCGGGCTTATGGCAATGAAAACTGGGAGTTTGCCGCTAACGGATTAATGCAACGCAGAATTGCCAGTATTAACAATATGCCAATCAACGAATCGCAACGCAAGCTTGACTGGCCAGAAGGTCCCCGGCCTGATGATTACCCAGGACTAACTGAACTTGGTTTATAACATCAAATAACGAACAGATATTAAAGGTGAATCAACAGAACATGAATGCCGAGATTAACACTGAAAAAATATCGGACGAGTCAGAGTTTATCCTGAGGTTACAAAACGGAGATGCCGCGAGCTACGAAACCTTAGTCAGACACTATGGTGGTAAAATGCTAGCCGTTGCAAAGCGTTATTTTAAAAATGATAGCGACGCAGAGGATTGTGTCCAGGATGCATATATTCAGGCATTTCGAAGTATTCATAGTTTCGAAGGAAGGGCATCCCTGTACAGCTGGTTGCACCCAATTGTTATGAATGCCGCGTTTATGAAAATACGGGCGCGCAAGCGACGACCCGAAGAGTTTATCGACGATAACCTGGCACTGTTTGACGCGCAGGGAAGACGATTTGAGCTGGAAGATGAAATTACTTTGTCGAGCGAAGATATGCTGGTAGACGAAGAAGCCAGACTAGCTGTCAGAGGTCATATCGAGCAACTGCCGGAGACGCTACGTAATCTTTTGCTTCTAAGGGACATCGAGGGATATATTACTGAGCAATCCGCCGAGCTACTGGGCATTAGTCCAGGTGCTATTAAGACTGGTTTACATCGAGCTCGAAAATTGCTTAAAAAGCAGATTATAAAGACCGCTAGGGCAGACGAACGAGATAACACGGTTTCGATGTTCGCGAGAAAGCGTTCTACTGGCTGAACACGACAGCTATCGTCGAAGGGTAATAAGATGTGACCCTTTTTTAAAACCAACATTTATGACATTTAGAAAAGCGAAGGTGAAACGTAATGAGTAACGATAATTCCATAAAACTAAATAGTTCTGAGGCATTGATAAAACTGGACTTATCGACTGCTAGCTGCGAAACCCTTGAAGGATTCATAGTTGATTATATTGATAATAATCTTCCCTGTTCACAGCATTTTGAATTCGAAAAACATCTCAACCAGTGCCCTAATTGCAAGCATTATATTGAGAACCACAAACAATCAGTACTGCTGAGTAAAAGTGCTTTTGTTGAAGGTTCTCACTCTGATCATGAACCCATGCCTGAAGCACTGGTTCAAGCTATTCTTGCATCGAGAACCCCCGATAAATAAATTTATTGGTGAGTTTGGCCCTGGTCAATTAATTACACCACATAGAAAGATGTCACTATATTTTTGTTAATGAATACAGTGTTCAATGGTACAGGAATAATGAATTTTCGATTGTATAATTGAAAAAAGAAAACAGCAGAAATTCTTTAGTAATATCAGGATAAAATTATTAGTCTGACCCTGTATATATTACCTTACTTCACATCACTACCTACCCTTGTGGGCACTACTGCGTTTAGGGCGGACGAACATAGAAAAAGCGTATCCTAATTTATCGGTATATTTATATTTTTTCAAAAAACCTTGTGACCTTCCTTAGAGTCTCGGCATCAAAGTTATAACACATAACTAATGTGTATTTTTTAACCTTAACTTTGGAATATTTATCATGAAAAAATCAATAGCAAAAAATACCTTAATTGGATTAGTAGCGCTTGTATCCGCTGGACTGGCATCGCAGTCATCCGCTGATGGTAACTGGTACGTCGGTGGTGCCTTATCACAGGCGTTCGTCGATCAACAAGGCATAGACGATGATGACACCGGTGGTAAATTTTTTGGCGGATACAAATACAATGGATATATTGCAGTAGAAGGCGCTTATTACAATTTTGGTGACATTAGTAACGGTGCTAGTCAGTTAGAAATTGATGGCTTAAGCCTAGCCGTTGTTGGCTTAATCTCGGTGTCTGAAAAAATTTCTGTGTTTGGTAAAGTAGGTGCGCATGAATGGGATGTTAACAATAACGGCGCTATTGCCAGTCAACTGAACAGTAATGGCGATACAGATGCATTCTATGGTCTTGGTGTCGATTACGCGATTAATGAAAGTTGGAGGATACGTGGCGAACTTAAGCGCTACGAAGTTCAGGAGCTGGATTACGATGTCGCATCGACGGCTCTTTCTTACAATTTCTGATGGCATATATTGGTTTACTCTCAGCATATTAATAGCTGCGAGTATTTCCATATAGACAGGTTCATTACGCCGAATTTACCAACTATTTTTAGTGGATAGAAATTAGAACAGGGGAAGAAAGATAAATCGTCACCCTCTATTAGTGAGCTAAATATATCAATTATTACCACCAAAGAAATCATCAAAAGGTAGAGTTTGATAGCCCCAATCAAGCCCAAAGCAAAGGTCGGTATTGTCCAAGTTCGTTTGGTAACAGTCTCCACCTATTGGCGGGGAACGGGTTATTTCCCTCCATGCCTTTTTTAATTCTCGGCCATAAAAAAGTTGGTTGAGTAACACACCCTGATATAGAGATTCAGACTCACCCGACCAGATCCAATATCTGATGACGAAGGGTACGGAATTGCGTTATTTATGCTATGAGATTACGTAATTTACGAATTATCATATTCTTCATCTTTACCTGGAAAACAATTAATCGATCAAATACAAGGAGTTAAAATAATAATAGAGGTTGGCACGGGATTTGTATCGTAAGAAAGGACGATCTTATTCGTCAATCAAAACAAATCTTATCAAAAGGGCCAAATAACATGAAAAGTAAAATATTAGCACTCGTAATCGCGCTGACAATTCCTGGGGTTTCAATTGCTGGCCTACCCGATCCGGGAATGGAAGTGGTAAAAGGTCGCACTGCACTCGTTGTCACTGACCCTCAAAATGACTTTCTTAGCCCTAAAGGTGTGGCATGGGGTGTGGTAGGTAAAAGCGTGGTAGCGAACAATACCGTTGCCAATATCGATAGTTTGTTCAAAAACGCAAAAGACAATGATATGCCTGTATTTGTCTCACCGCATTACTACTTTCCACACGACCACGGATGGAAGTTCGAAGGTGCACTTGAAAAACTAATGCACAACATCGGCATGTTCGATCGCAAAGATGCATTGAGTGTCGAAGGTTTTGACGGCTCGGGTGCTGACTGGCTTGAACAATACAAAGCTTATATTCAGGACGGTAAAACAGTTGTGACCAGTCCTCATAAAATATATGGGCCAGAAACTAATGACCTGGTTTTGCAGTTACGTAAGCAGGGTATCGACAAAGTGATACTGGCCGGTATGTCTGCCAACCTTTGTACCGAATCCCATATGCGTGAATTGATGGAGCAGGGTTTTGAAGTTGCCGTGGTATCAGATGCTACGGCTGCAGCACAGGTTGCCGAGGGAGATGGATATAAAGCGGCGATGGTCAATTTTCGTTTTATCGCTAATACAGTCTGGACTACAGAGCAGGCAGTAAAGGAAATCTCAAAATAACGTTACCAAAAATGTAGGGATCGGCACTGCCAATTCAACGGCAGTGGCCATTTGCTGATTAAACAGAATTCCCGGGTAAGTTGGCTTAATGCTTTATCCGGCAGTATTAGATGTAAAGCATTATACCGGTAGGGGTTTCCTTGCTGCCGCAATTTGTAAAAAATAGGTGATTTGGTAACGCTCAACTAGTGATGTGTCGCATGCCTATATTTGCACACACAGAGTGCAAATATAACTATTTATGTTCATTAATAGGCGGATTAAGATAGCTTCTATGAGATTAGTGACAATCAAACTTGAAATAAGAAATGAAACTATATAGCGCGTGGTACTGCCCGTTTGCGCAACGTGCGTGGATGGCTCTTGAGCATAAAGGAATTGACTTTGATTATGTTGAAGTCGATCCCTACCATAAAACCGATTGGTGGTTAGAGGTGTCGCAAGGTTCAGCGATGGTTCCAGTTATCGTTCAATCCGGTGAGAGCACCGAGCAATCCACCGTACTCGATTCGAACCGGATACTGGAGTACCTGGACGATCTATATCCGCAGAAAAACGCAGTTTTCTCTGATAAGCCGGGCCAACGAACCGAGCAAAAGTACTGGATGGATCATATTAGCAATAACATCACGCCCTATTTTTACCGTTACTTAAAGGGGCATAGAGCTGGTGCCGCTCAGGATGAGGCACTCGCTAATATGATGACAGGCCTGGCTTCATTTGCAGAGGCAATGCATAGCCAGGGACCCTTTTTTTCTGGCCAGGAAGTCGGCGTAGTTGATATTTCAATGATCCCGTTTGCCTATCGAATCCAGGTATTGCTAGAGCAATACCAAAATTTCAAATTGCCAACTGAGGGTGAACGCTGGACTAGATATCATCGCTGGTACAAAGCAATGCTCGAATCTTCAGCTTTCAAAACCACTGCAACTGATCATACCGATTATAGAGATAGGTTGGTCGAATTCTATCCACCATACAGTGTTGGTCGGGGGCAGTCCGACGTGACGTCTCTGAGATTCGTAGGATAATTGAAAATCACATAGTTTTTAAGAAATACATTTTTTAGAACAAACCATTTTTTACACTACAGCAATAGAGGTTTTATCATGAACAAAAATATCGAACGACAAGTTACATCACCCGCTTACACAGTAACACTGCCGGCAAAGACGATTGAAGATGCCGACCCTAAAGCGCGTGAAGTGCTCGAGCAAACTCAGGCAAAAATGGGCATGGTTCCCAATATGTACGGGGTTATGGCCAACTCACCCGCTATGCTGCAATCCTATGCGCAAGGTTATGCCTTATTTCGTGAAAACTCAGGATTTACACCGGCAGAACAGGAAGTCGTATTCCTCACTATCAGCCGTGAAAATGAATGTCACTATTGTATGGCTGCGCATAGTTTTGTTGCCGACAATATTTCCAAAGTGCCGCTCGAAGTGACCGATGCAATTCGCAGTGACGATGTGATAGCAGACGACAAAATAGCCGAACTACGCAACTTTACCCGCACCATGGTGGTGTCACGTGGGCATCCGAATCAGTACGATGTCGCCACCTTTGTACAGGCGGGATATTCAGAGAATCACATACTCGACATTATTCTAGCGATCTCGGTGAAGACCATCAGTAACTACGCCAATCACGTGTTTGATACACCTGTAGACGCAGCATTTAAAGGTCGATCCTGGGAAGTTTTAGCTGCCGCTTAACGGTAGAGTTTGAGGGCCTCAATCACGCCTAAAGCAAAGGTCGGCGTTGTCAGGGTTCGTTTAGTAACAGTCTCCTCCTATTGGCATGGAACGGGTTATTCCCCTCCATGCCTTTTTTAATTCTCGGTCATAAAACGTCTGTTGAGAAACACATCCTGATATCGAGATCCATATTCTCTCCGATTAGATCCGATATCTGATATCCAGGGGTATGGGATCGCGTTATTTAATCTACGAAATTACGTGATTGACGAATTATCATATCTTATTTTATATCTTAGAAAGTAATTAAATTTAGCAAATACAGCAAGTTAAAGAAATAATGGTTGTTGGCACGGGATTTGTAATGTGAGACAGGAAGATCTTATTTGGCAACCAAAAAACTCTTTATCAACAGGCGTAAATAATATGAAAAGTAAAATAGTAGCACTCTCAATCTTGCTGGCAATTTCAAGAATATCCACTGCTTTCATTTCTGATCCAGGAATGAAAGACCGAACAAATTAGGGGGTTCCAGTGAAAAATCTATCATCAGTTTTACTGCTAGGGTTTAGTCTATTGACCGCAGCACTTTTATTGCCCGGCACTAGCTTGGCTTTCGATAAGGGTGAAAGCCGTGAACTAAAGGCACCTAGCCAATCCATCAAAACTGAACCCGGTACAAGTCGGTCATTCGCATTTGATAACGATGCCTTCGTTCCAGGATCACGTGATCAAGACTATACCTATGGCCTGAACCTGACGTTTATGGGAAAGGGCGTCGAAGACCAATGGGCATCGCTTCACGTTCCCCTTAACTGGCTCGATCGACGCATCGGTTTGGACCGTCGAGTCAGAAATAGTTTTGTATCAAGCAAGATAGAGTACGGCTTGTTTGGATTTACTTCCGAAGACATAGCATTGACAGAGCCCGAGCAGGGAGACCGTCCCTACGCGAGTCTGGTTTATGTGTCGAGTACTAGCGAGCGTTATGATTTTGCGCGTCAGGTCTCCTGGCAGAGCACGTTTACGTTCGGTTTTATGGGCCTTAATATGGTCGGTGATATCCAGGATTGGGTGCATTCAAAAATTGGCGCTCAACAACCACAGGGTTGGAATAGCCAGATCTCTGAAGGTGGGGAGCCGACCGCACGTTACAGCGTTGCAGGCCAGCGTCTGATGTACAAAAGTGAATCGGGTCTGGAAATAAAAACTACAACTCAGGGATCGGTGGGATATATCACCGAAGCAACCTGGAGCTTGAGCCTCAGAGTAGGAGACATCCATACACCATGGGTTTCGTTTAATCCAGAACTAACCAGCTATGGCGAGAAGTCAATACACAGTCAGGTGGGCAAAGTTTCTGAACATTATTTCTGGACTGGGTTTCCCCTTAAAGCTCGTGCTTACAATGCTTTTTTACAGGGCCAGTTACGAGATAGCGCAGTTACCTATGACAGCGATGAGCTCAATCATGGCATTGTCGAGGCATGGGTAGGTTATACCATTGCGCTAAGAGAGGGTTACAGTTTCAGTTATCTGGTTAGGGGGCACACCTCCGAACTTAAACAGGGCATTGGTGACAGGAGTGTGATTTGGGGTGGCCTGCAGATCACAAAAAATATCATCTAGCCAGGGCCGTGGTCTTCTGGCCTGGCTAGACAAATGCCGCTTGCTGATTCGATTCTATAAGTTTGTTATAGATCAACTAGTATTTTGGGCGGGTAAAGGTGATGCTCGGTGAGTTATTTCCCTAAATGTGAGATGACTTTTTTGGCAGCAGCTTCGGAACTAGCTGGGTTTTGGCCAGTGATAATTAAGCCGTCTTGAATGGCCAAAACATTCCAATCGTCTACTTTTTTATATTCACCGCCTTTTTTAGTCAATTCGTCTTCTAACAAGAAGGGTACAACATCGGTTAACCCGACTGCGCCTTCTTCGGTGTTACTAAAGCCGGTAACCGCTCGTCCTTTAACTATTGGCTCACCAGTTTCATCATTTGCATTCAAAAAAGCAGCGCTGGCATGACAAACTGCTGCGATCGGCTTTTGTTGCTGCAGAAACTGTTCGATCAGCTGAATCGAGGTTACATTGTCAGTAAGGTCCCATAAGGGCCCATGACCACCTGGGTAGAATACCGCATCATAATCAGACGCATTGACGTCGATTAGTTTGCTGGTGGCGGCGAGTTTTTTCTGAACTACTTCATCGGTATCAAAACGGGCTGTTGCAGCCGTTTGAAAATCAGGTAGTTCGCTATTGGGGTCAATCGGTGGTTGACCACCGGCAGGCGAAGCAATCGTGATGTCAGCGCCTGCATCCAAAAAAACATAATAAGGGGCAGCGAACTCCTCGACCCAAAAACCTGTTTTATTACCTGTTTTACCGAGCTCGGAGTGAGAAGTCAGTACCATTAGTATTTTTTGTGTCGCCATTTTTCAATTCCTCGTGAATATAGATGTGTCATTGCTTAACCTTATAATCATTGTACTCAGGCATGCAAATACTAACAATGCTGGCTATTTGAGCTACAATGGTTCAATTATTGATACAAATTCTGGGCAAATATTCATGAGCTTATCGTTTGAACAGCTAAAAAGCATGGTTGTGTTTGCTCAAGTGGTTAGGCAGGGCAGTTTCATTGAAGCAGCCAGGCAATTAGGTTTGACGCGCGCCGTGGTTAGCTATCATATAAAAAAGTTGGAATCACAGCTTGGCGTGAAGTTATTGAACAGGTCAACTAGATCACTTGCTTTAACGGAAGTCGGTGAAGCCTATTATGAAAGTTGTCATGTAATTGCGGAGCAAGCCAACGCTGCTCAACAGAAGATTGACAATTTTAAAAACGAACCAGAAGGGCTATTAAAAATAACTTGCCCTATCAATGTTGGTCTCCAATTGATGGTGCCTGCATTAAACGAATTCAGCCATTTGTACCCAAAAATAGAGCTAGATATTCACTTTACTGATGATGTTGTCAATATCCTACAGGCAGGTATCGATCTCGCAATTCGTGGTGCACCTCTGCCAGATTCAGGGTTGCAAGCATTGCATTTACTAACCTTGCCAACCTCCATATATGGTTCACCTGAATACATTGGAAAGTACGGGAAGCCGACTTCACCAACTGATCTCGAAAAGCATAACTGGGTCATATATAAGCCAAGCTCGAGCATTATTGAACTGAAGAAAGACACTAGATCCTACAGCATAAAAGTTAGGGGAGTGATTTCGACCAATAACGCCACATCCAGAACCGCTTTTGTCGAAGGTGGGCATGGACTCGGAAGAATACCCAACTACGATGCTAAACCTAAAGTTACAGCGGGAACCCTTGTCAGGGTTCTTGAGGATTTTGAGCTACCAGATATCAATGTTTATGCTGTATTCCCATCGGGTACAACTTCATCAAAAAAGTTGAGATTGCTACTCGACTTTCTAAAAGTGAGTTTTCCTCGTCTGACTATTATTTCACAAATAAAAAGTCACTAGATTGTCGATTAGCTATAACTTCTTCAAATCAGACACGATTTAGTTTCGATTATGGTGAATTATGTGGGGGTCAGTATAAAAGGTAATTATCAAGATGACCTTGTTTAGTGGCACGCTCAATTAGACAACCTCAATAGAATGTAAGTGTGGCGACAAAACTCAAATTATATTTTTAGCGTTAAGGTTGGATCAATACACTATTCCTCAACGAATCTGCACTCAACTATAAATTCATTAACGACTGCTGTGCGCAGTGAAAAGCAAAATTCGATGTTATTGTGCACGGTCACTATTTTTCCTGTCGAACTGTAATTCAATTTTTTGATAGGACTCTAATGCTTCTTATGCTTAGCACTTTTCGATATCTACCACTACGAAACGTTTATAAAATAGGATGATCTTAAATCAGCGTTTGGTCGTATACATTGTATAGCTAGGAGCGGGTATGCAACAAAATCATACCCCGTATGGAATACAGTTCTTCTAAACAATTAGTGCATATCCTGCCATTTACGGGGGATTGCGTTTTGTACTGGTAATACTTGTCCATAGAGAAAACACATGAGCAGTAGAAGTGATGAAGTAATGAAACAGCTTAATCGGCTGGTCAATGATCGTAATATTACACCGCAGGCGCGCAATCAAATTCGTGACGCTGTGAACCACATTCGGGATTTACAGTGTCAGCTTATCGATCCAGATGAGACACCCAAAGATTTTGTGCCGAATTAGTCATTAAGCTTTGTAGTTACTTCAGGCTAGTGACTTTTCTGTTTACTGCATCTTTGATTAATTGGACATTATGCATTTGAAAGGGAAGTGGTGTCAGATTCGCTGGCTATTCGTCCGTTAGGGCGTCCTGATGGGCTAGCTTCAGCCACTGATACTCAGCCCGAATCAATAGAAGAGCACTTCCACCGTTTAACCAGCTTTAATGAACCCTTTTAGAATATTACGTGATTTGCACTGCTGCCAATAGCTGGTAGGGTCATCGCTGTAGCATCTATTGTTAAGTGGTCTACATTTAGACTAGTTTAATACCGTCACCGATCTTAAATCTGTCAAAATCAATGTTTATTAATTAAGGAAAGGATTGAGCCAAAAACTGTGAAATAACCTAGGATCCAACTTGATAGCTTAGGACTAAAAATGCAATTTCAGAAAAAAATAGTGGTTTTACGCTCATTGAACTGGTGGTCGTCATCATATTACTTGGCATTCTGGGCGTTACAGCTCTAGGCCGATTCCAGGACTTATCTGGCGAGTCTCAAAAAGCAGTCGTTGCTGGCACGGGTGCCGCTCTTCAAAGTGGAGTCACCCTCATTCACTACAAGTGGTTGGTAGGCGGCACCTCTGGGGCGGTAGCTAATCATATTGGCGATCTTAATGTTGGCACTACTGGGTGGCCTGTAGAGTCGAGAGGCAGCAGTCTTACTACAGGCAGCAATGCCGACTGTCTTGACGTATGGCAAGGATCAATGTCAGCTTATCCATCCATTAGTGAAGTCTTCGATGGAGCTGAGTATCTCGCTAGATATAGATATAGAGGTAGTGGTGATTGTGAGTATCTTTATCAAGATGTTCTGACCTATACCATCACTTACAGCTCCATCACTGGAGCTGTGGTGGTTAACAATTAATAGGTATGAGTAGTATAAAAGCTATGTTCTAGGATAGCCTGTTACAACAACTCAGAACTCTAAGGCCGATATACTTCCGGGTATTAATGGCTATCGCTTGAACGCATGTTAATTTACTCACTCTGCCTGTGAATCAAGTGTTGATACTGACGATAAATCGTTGGCTAATAATGATTAGCCGCTTAATTAGTCTCTAGCACATTTCGTCATTTATGATTTTAGTCACTTAATTCTAAATATAAAATGTTAAAGAGTTAGGTTTTCACCAAGCTCTATGGTCGCCTAATGCGTAAAAATTTTTAAACATTTCATTTCTGACCTTAAAAAATTATCCTGACAGCTCGAGATGTCCGATCCAATCTATTCGGCGTCTAGTAACCGTATAAGAACAAATTTTTCAATTATATTTAAGTGACGTATTTGCGTCCATCTATCAGATATAAAAAAACCACTGACGATTAAGTGACTTCTTCATTGCGGCTATAGCACCTCCTTGGCAGCGATGGGCTGGAGCAGGATTACTGGGTATTAAGTTTGGCGGCGTCTTCGGGCAAAAACCAGGCCAACAAGTCCTAGTCCAGATCTCTGGGTCAGATAGTGCGATGATGGAAGTTTCTGGAATGGCTGTCGCGCTTCAGTAACGCAGTGCACGTGAAGCGTGAGGCCAGGTCAAATAATCGCCTCCTGATGTAATGGTCGTTTGTATCCAACCTTGGTCATTGCCGGTCTAAAGTGCGCCCTGCGTTAAAACCAGATGTTTTAGCAGGCACCAGCCTGGTTAATTAGGGTAGTGGAGTCCATAGATCTCTAATTTGAGTGCAACCAAAATAGCTGTGTGGAAATTGTAGATTGATCGTTGCTGAATACGTTTTTTTGGTGAAAAGGCCCTTCACAATTAGGAGCATATTTTGTAAACAGGCATAAAACAGACGCAGAGCTTTCGTGCTCATAAGCAGGCCTCAAGCGTGAGGAAAACCTTAATGCTACATTGATTTGAGTATCCTAAAAGTAGGTCATTGAGGGGCAGTTTAATGAGTATTCGATATTGATCTCGAAACCTGTGTACAGTGCTTTTGTTCCCAAAAAAGGCAGTCCTCTCACAAAACTGTCGGGTCATATTTATTGGCTAATATTGATACACATAAAGAGAAAACAAGTTATCGATATTGTAATATGGCAATTTATGGAGCAACTTAGTAGTAGTGTAATTTTTTAAAAAACTCGAATGAGGCTTTTAAGGCCATGATTATTGGGCTGTCCCTGGTTAGTTTAATGATTTTTTTATCCCTTTATATTTTCAAGCAAGCACTTAAAAATACCTGGTAGTTACAACAATAATAAAGCAGGTTTCAGATTCTGTCTCTGACAATCAAATGACTTGCAGATACCGTCTGCGAATCGATAGATCTTATGATATTAGGTAATAATCAATGAAGGTAATAATGATTATCAATTTGCGTAATGCATGAAGTTTTGATTTAAATAGCTCTCCCAAGCCCGCTGCTGAGGTTTGATGATGACGAAGCTTACCCCGCAGGAGTTACTCGAGGTTCATCAAGGCATTTTGATCGACGGACTTACCCGTGTGTTCGGTGAATTTAACCAGGAAATGCTGAAGCACTTGCTACCAAAGTTTAAGTGGATCGAAATGGGCGGCGGCGAAATACTGTTCCACCAGAACGTTACCGACAAGACGTTATTTTTCGTCGTCAGCGGGCGCTTGCAGGCGGCGAGTGTTGATGAGGCAGGTACATCCTCGATACTAGGTGAGATTGCTCGCGGTGAATCGGTAGGTGAAATGGCATTTTTTGCTGAAGAGCCACGTACTGCAACGGTGAAAGCGATACGTGGTTCTATGCTCGCTAGTTTTTCTGATGTGGTTTTTCGTGAGCTGCTGATTGCCTATCCGCTAGTATCGCTAAATATGACTCAGCTGGTGATCGAACGGATTGCCAATGTGAATAGCAGTCGAGTCAAAGTGTCGAAACCGGTAATAATCGGGATACAGGCAGTTTCGGCAAATGTCGATCCTACCGGTTTTGCCGAATCACTGGCGAAACGACTAGCTGTATACGGAAAAGTAGCGTTGATTACATCTGCCATTATGGATGATCAGATGGGGCTTGCCGGTGCTTCTCAGGCTTCTTGTGAAGAACAAGATCGTTCGCACAGAGTTACCGTAGGCCTCGATAAAATCGAATCGGAAAACAGATTTGTGTTGCTGGTCGCCGATGAAAATCTGAGTGAGTGGAGCAAACGTTGTATTCGTCACTGTGACGAGTTGTTAATGGTAGCTGACGCTGATCAATCCCCCAAGCTGAGGCAGCAAGAATCCGATGCAACATTGTTTTGGCTACCTCAGAAAAGCCGTTCAGTGCTGGTATTGTTACATCCTAATGGTCGGCTTAGTCCAACAAAAACCAGTCATTGGTTGGCTAGCAGGGAAGTTTCAGCCCATGTGCATATACGCACAACTTTAGATCGCGATTGGCAACGGCTTGCTTGTATCATCAGTCGCAATACCGTAGGCCTGGCGCTGTCCGGCCGCGGTGCCAGAGGTTTTGCTCACCTTGGTGTTCTACGTGCGCTGGAACAGACGGGTATCAGCATTGACCAGACCGCTGGCACTAGTATTGGCGCTGTAATGGCGGCATACGCTTCTATGGACATGCCGGCTGCCGATGTCATTAACTTGGCTCGTACCGCATTTAAATACGGCCCCACCAGTGACTTTAATTTCGTGCCGGTTATTTCATTAATTGGTAGGCGGCGCTTGCGCCATTGTTGCCAGCCGTGGGGAACACATCGATATTGAGGATCTGTGGAAATCTCATTATTGTGTGACTAGTAATTTCTCGCGGGCTGCTGAAGCCGTGCATAAAAGTGGTCATCTGGCAAAAACGATACGTGCGAGTGTGTCTATTCCTGGCGTGTTACCCCCGGTGATGATCAATCGTGAACTGCATATTGATGGTGGCACCTTTAATAACTTCCCTACCGATGTAATGAACCATGCTGGGGCAGCAAAAATTATTGGGGTCAACCTGCTTCGCGAACGTGGCCAGCAGTACGACATTGAAGAAGTGCCAGGGTCGATGGAATTGATGCGAGATAAGCTGCGCGGCAAAAGTTAAAAGTTCAAATTACCGTCGTTAACTGGTTTGCTGTTGAATACCAGCTTAATGGCGAGTTACGCTTGGCACCAACAGTCGGTGAATTTAGTCGACATGCTCTTTGCACCTGAAGTTTACAAATTTGGTATGCTCGATTGGAGTAAATTCGACGGTATTGTCGAGGTTGGCTATTCGCATGCGATGAAAAAGATAGAGCTGTTGGGTGAAGATGCGATCGACGAATATCGCTATCCTACTGACTGATTGCTGCTAAAACCGTTAATGGATCGTCTTGATTTTCATCGTTAGTTCCAATCATATCAGTTGGGTATAAGTTAACGTTTATTCAATGTAAAGTCTAATCGGTTAAAGAAATATTGAGATCGAAATTGCCAGCTATTGATGAAAAAAAGAATGACTGGTTTGTGCCAAAGATCTAATTTCAAGTTCAGGCCAATAATCGATGCTGCTAGCGCTTGATCGTTCGATCGCAGCAGTGAATCCAGCAATAAAGAATATCACGCTGGCAGCATCAGTATAGTATTGAACAGATGAATGAGTTAACGACATCTCGGCCTGACAGCGTCCTGATCAGAAAGCAAACAGTTGAACATCCCTATGGAACGATCAAATGCTGGGTGGGTTCAACACACTTCCTTACGAAACTATTACCCAATGTGAGCATAGAAATTAGTCTGCATGTGTTGGCATATAATCTCAAACGAATGATATCGATACTCGGCCTGGTTAATTTGTTACAAGCGTTAAGGGCATTAGGTTAATTGCCTTACCGCTAAAAAAATAGTGCGATTATGGCAGAATTATTCGCGATCTAAGCAACGTCCTTATTCAGGCTTACAGAAACCAGAGCAAATAAATAACGCCAAGCATCGATTGTCCACAATCTGAGAGCCAGGTTCGCGGTAACTAATTACAGCAAGTGCGTTTTCACGCAGCCCAGTTGCAGCAATGCTACTCCATTAGCAATGGTATCCACTCCCTCAGCAATCACTTCACGCTGGAATGTTTTAGCTAATCCTACGACACCCTCGACAATCGCTAAATCGTCTGCATATTCTAGCGTCACGCACGAAGCTCTGGTCGATTTTAATCAAGTTCGCTGTCAACCGCCCGGGAGACTTATAAGATAATTCGCAGGTTAGTTTTCAGTGTAATTGACGGGACACTTTTCACTATACGGGGGAGAAAATTTCAATTTCTCCACTCAGCCCTCGAACCTCGGTCATACCTTGGGAGCGTAAATCGAAATCAGGAAGGTGCTTTGCACTGGTCCCTGAAATCAATATTTCAGTCCCCAGCTGTTTGTTCATCGCCTCCAGTCGAGCTGCCAAATTGACTGTGTCGCCATGGACAGTATAACTTTGACGCCCGCCGCCGCCGACGTTGCCGGCAATCAACATTCCGGTATTTATGCCGATCCTGACTTTGAGCGCCTTGCCTCTGTATTTTTTTTGCGCGACACATTCCTGGATAGCCAGTGCGGCCCGCATTGCGTGGCGGACATGCTCTGGATCTTCTAACGGCACATTAAAAATTGCCATTACAGCATCGCCTTGAAATTGCGTTACGACGCCACACTGCTCGCTGATTAACTTCGTGGCGTCGTCGAAATACGCATTCAATATATCAATAATGCCCGCCGGACCCGATAGTTCGGTCATCTGGGTGAACCCGGCGAGGTCAGCAAACAATACGGTGGCTTCGCGTTCCAACGGGGCCAAAGCTCCGCGATCCGATATCAATCCTTCCACCACCGCCTCGGGTACGTAGCGACCAAACAGGTTCTTGATCCGATCTTTGTCCCGAAGGCCCTCGGCCATCGTATTAAAGGCCCGACCTAATTCCCCGATTTCGTCTTTCGAGTCGTTATCGACCTTATAATCATAGTTCCCCGCGGCAATCTCTTGCGTGCCTCGGACCAACAGGCGTACAGGGAAAACTATACGGTTAGTCAGCAACCACACCACTAGTAAACCGATGACAAGGGATGTCAGACCGATCAGAATGATTGTTTTTTGCAGTACTAGAAAAGGCTCCATAGCGACATCGAAGCTGGATGCGAAGAAGTAGCCAGCAGGTAGTTCGGTATTCTCGAAAGTGCCACGGACCATGATAAAGCGTTCCCCGTTTATCAAGTAAAAGTTTTCCGAGGCTTCAGTTGCGACAGCGGCAGCTTTCAAGAGAATGTTACGTCTTTCAAGGGGTACATTCGAAGCAACCGCAGTATCGCCAGCATAGTAGATGACGTCGATATCGGCTGTTTTGTCGTTAAGAAATTCCAGAACCCACTCATCGTTGATGACACCAGCGGCCGTGACGACACCGAGAGCGTAATCGTCGACTAAAGATTCTTTCAACGGCACATTGGTTGTATTGAGAAGTAGGTCGTTCTGCACTATAACCTTAGATATTGCATGCCCATTGTCGAGGACCTCTTCTAGAATATCGGAAATTTGAGGACTTTCTGCCAAGGTTTCAACGAGTGTTATGTACTTGTCAGTATCGATTTTTTCCAGCGCGGTATTGATGCCACGCACATTTAAATCCTCGTCGGTAATAAAAACTATATCGGCGCCCGTATCAAGTGCAATTTCCTCGGCGAATATATAAAAATTGTCTCGAATTTGTTGTAAAAAGGAACGGTATTTTTGCTCAGATGTGATCGTCAAAACTAGCTTTTCGTTAAATGCGCGCTCATCTTCAAATTTCTGATTAAACCGGCGTTCCACCAACCTTAACTCCGCACTAATCCTTTCTGTCTGAAAAGCACTAGTACGAGTCAGGGCAAAATATTGGGTGAAACCAATTAAACACAGTGTAATGACGATGAAAGTCGACATTAATTTGGCCCGCAGGCCCATACGGATGATTTCGAGTATCCTCTGCTAGTCTCTGAACATTCGGTCAACGGACAGGTATTCGTTGACTTCGGTCACCTTGCTGGCCTTAACAGAGGTCGATCGTTCCAGCATTCCGAGTCGCCAATACCAGAATACCATTCGGTAATCGCCGGGAGTCAGGTTGTTGAACAAGTAGGTTTCCCCGCTAGTGACCCGGCGGACCCGCATACCTCGCTGGGACAGCACAGTGGCGATTAGATCGTCGCGTTCGTCGGCGGCGATTTCCAGTAAGCCCTCCAAAGAGACGGTGATTTCACCACGGGCACCCGCTGCCATTGGGGCAAATTCTTCGACATCGTCTGAATTGAGATCGGCGGCATAAAAAGTCAAACTGTTTGGGGTCGCGTTGAAAATGCGGATTCGGTCACCGGTGCTGATCGCAACGGCGCGGGGTTCGAACCCATCTTCAGTCACGATGACATCAACCACCGATTTCGTGTCCGAACCGGAGCCAATCAAACCGACGTATATATCGTCAAGTTTGTCGTAATTAACCATCGCATCAGAGTATACGATTTTGCCACTGGCACTGTAATCCTCTTCGTCATCATCAGCTGCTTTTTTGGTCTTAGCTATCATATCGCTGTGGGCTCGAGTTTCAATTGTGCCCGAGATGGCGCCCTTGCCAGAGATCATAGTTGGCTTAAATGTTTTCTGACAGGAGAAAAGTAACACGACACAACTGACAATGATGAGGCTTTTCATTGCTTGATCACTTGGCTATTGGTCCCGCCGAGTGAAAGCATAACGACAATATTACCGATGCCATCAGCGGGAATGACGATGTCGACCGGTATCATCGCCAGTTCTAAAGGTTTTCCCAGTGATGAGATTTTCTTTTCTCTGGACTTTTTACTAATTACCATTTCAATACTGGTTGGCTCACCGTCGGTGACCGTTTGCTCAATGCTAGTTGAAGCGGTATAGCGGCGGTGTCCAATCATCGCTTTGATGGTCCATTTTCCGGGCGGCACATTGTCGATCTTGAAGTCATTGGAACCCGATAATTTTGCAAAATACGGCGTTGGAACGACACTAATTACCCCTTGCATAGACTTATGAACTGAACAGTAGAACTTTATTAGCCCGACCTCGTTGAAAAGAACTGCCTCGGATGAGCCCTTACCGATAAGGCCAATGTCAAATTTCCCTTTTTGACTCAAGGAAAAAACATTGTGGTCAATATTTTTTGTCTCGTTATTAACAAAATCGACTTTCGATCCTTTAACAATGACGTTAAACGCGGGTTGGAAAACGCTATTTTTTTGTATGACGCTAATGGACTCCCCATCTTGAATTTTCCGTCCGTCCGACGGTTCCATGTAAATTATGATATTTCGGAGCTTCTTGCCCCCCTCAATTGAGATCGACCCCATGACCGTACCGGCGTGGGCACTCCCGATCACTGCACCAAAAATCATTAAGGCGGTCATGAGAATAGGGGTCTTAACCGGCAGTATGCGTGTCACTGTTCTTTGTCTTCGTGCAAAAAACACAATGCGATTCGTCATAGTGTGATCCTGATTAAATTTAATGCCTAAGTGAAGTCACAATGACTTGCGCAGCCTATATTTTTCGTTCGGTTTTATACGAATCAGATTTACTCTTATGGCAGCTTTTTTTTCAATATTGTGACAGATGAAATCCAATTTCTGATGGACCGAATTAAGCAATATACAGCAACCGGTCGGCAATCGGAAATGACCGCTAATTGACTCGAAGGGTTCGTTGGCGTTACTGGTGGAGTCTCACTGCTGCTAGCTTTCATAGGCTGGCACCCGAGCGGCTACTATGTTGTCAAAGCGTGCTCTTGTCATGGAAATTCAATTACAAAAGCTAGAAGAAACGACCGCTAATTTGCCCGAAGCGGCGGGAGGTCAGCATGTAAAGGTCATCTGGTGACCCGGTCTCCCCTGCTTAGGCGGCTAGTCAAATGACGTCAATTAA
>CAXMOZ010000083.1:0-15101 GCA_964195315.1 uncultured Acidimicrobiia bacterium
ATATCAAAAAAGCGGACCCGTATTCTATCAACTTCGAGCGACATTTAAACCATCAGATAGTAAAAAAGGTTAGACTGATAACAACCATTTGGAAACCTCTATGCCTATTACATTCACAACAAAGTCCTACGCTGATATCACTATGCTAAATGATGCTGGTGAGGCGATGCTCGAAATGATGGACTTCGGAAACCCTATACCAGGCGCCATCATCGCGAAAGACGTACATCAAGCCTTGACCAATTTGCAAAAAAATCTAGCCAATGAAAGCGATAACGAAGAACTGGATAAAGAAAATGATGGAGAACAACCCCCAGTCCCTCTGAATACTAGGGCAATGCCTTTATTAGAACTTTTAAAATCAGCAATCGATAACGCCAACGATATCAGTTGGCGATAATTTTTCACCTTTAATATCGAATTAAAATTTATATTGCCTGTTTTATCGAGGCGGGTAATTCATACCGCAATAAATAGGTAATATAGGCTATGTCAGACAGCGTAAATTTTAACGGCTGGTCAACTCATGTTGACCAGCCTTAAAGTTAAAGCTGTAGGGGTACTATTCTGCAGTAGAAGGTTTGGCAGCAGCGTCATTAGATGCTGCTTTAACCGGCGCTGAAGATTCATTCTTTTCAATATTTTGTGATTGTTTTTTTGGTCGCGCCGGTGCTCGAGATTTCACCGGTTTACTTTCACTGGGTGATTTTTCTGGTGCAGGCTTGGTTTCTACTTGCTTGGCTGCAACTGGCTTAGGTTCAGCTGACTTAGTCTCAACTGGCTTAGCCTCAACTCGCTTAGGTCTAGTTGCCTTAGTTTCAGCTGCTTTAGATTCAGTTTTGTTAGGCTCGACAGGCTTATTAGCCTCAGTGCGCTTCGTCTCAACTGGCTTAGTTTCAACTTGCTTGGGATTGGCTTGCTTTACCGCAGTAGTTGCAGGTTGGTCTGATTGAGGAGTCGTTTGAGGTTGAGTTGCTCTAGGCGCTGCCGACACTGTTTCGCCGCTCGGTTTATTCTGAGCAGGCTCTGCTCTCGGCTTATTAGGACGTGGAGGTGGTGGTGGAGCAACAGCAGGTTTTGACTGTGAAACTGGTGCATTGCTTTGTGCCTTATTTACTTCTGGATTAACAGTTTGAATTGGCTTTTCTGCAGTAGCTGGCTTTTGCTTTTCATTGGTATTCTCAGAAGTGTTCCGACCTTCTTGAGCTACTGCATCGTTCGGTTTGTCGGTGCGTTGATTGTTAGAACGATTTTGACGATTCCCAGATCGATTATTGCGAGATCGAGGCGATCGATTTTGCTTTGCTCTTGGTTTCTCTTCTTGAGACTCGGACTGGCTATCATCCTTTTGATTTTGATTACTAGTAGTCACATTTTCTGACGCTTCTTTCTTACTAGTGTCGGTATTGTTTTTGCTATTTGGGTTGCCATTACGATTGCGATTTTGCGAACCGCGGTATTTCCCTCGACGGTTACGGTTTTGAGATCCACGATTGTCTCGAGTGGCTTCAGTTGATTTCTGGTCAGACTCATCTTGCTGCTTTTCAGTGCTTCCGAATAAAGCGTTCCATATTTTTTGAAAAAATCCAGATTTGCTTTCTGCTACAGGTTCTGGTTCTGGCTTTGCAGCAGGCTTAGGTGCTGGTGGCTCGATTCTTTGAACCGCTGCGACTTCTCCTGGTGCTGAGTTGTTGGTCGTAATTTCAACCAGATCAACGGCGTCTTCTTCTGTTATCAGCTCGAAAGACTTCTTGTAATTCGATTCATGACGATGAGTATCGTTATCTTTGACTCGCTCTATCTCGTAATGAGGTGTTTCTAAGTTTCGATCGGGAATAACAACCAGTTTTACTTTGCGGCGCAGTTCTAAGTCATCAATTTTATCACGCTTTTCATTTAGCAGATAAGTGGCACATTCGATCGGCATTTTAGCCAAAATTGTGCCTGTATTATCTTTTAGCGATTCCTCTTCGAGTAAACGCAATAACGCTAGTGATAGCGATTCAACATCGCGAATACTGCCCTGACCAATACACCTTGGGCAAACAATCTGGCTCGATTCACCTAATGACGGGCGTAATCTTTGGCGTGACATTTCAAGTAAACCAAACCGAGATATACGACCAATTTGAACCCGAGCACGATCATCATATACGGCATTGCGCAGACGAGATTCAACCTCGCGTTGGTTTTTATTTTGCATCATATCGATAAAATCGATAACAATTAGTCCACCCAAATCACGTATGCGTAACTGACGCGCCAGTTCATCAGCTGCTTCGAGGTTGGTCTGCCTGGCTGTTTCTTCTATGTCACTGCCTTTGGTAGCGCGTGCGGAGTTAACATCAACTGAAATCAGTGCTTCTGTATGATCGATAACAATTGCGCCACCAGAGGGTAAAGAGACTTCACGTGAAAATGCTGTTTCAATTTGATTCTCAATCTGAAAGCGATTGAAGAGAGGTAGGTCTTCATCGAATTTTTTCAGCTTGGAAATGGTGTTAGGCATTACCATTGACATGAAGTCATGCGCCTGTTGGTAAGCTTCCTGTGAATCTATTAAGATTTCGCCAACATCAGCACGATAATGATCGCGTAGCGCGCGCACAACGATATCTGACTCTTGATAAATTAAAAATGGCGCAGACTTTTCATTCGCTGCTGTTTCAATGGCTGTCCATACTTGGTTTAGGTAATCCAGGTCCCACTGCATTTCTTCGGTTGATCGACCGACGCCAGCGGTGCGAACAATGACACCCATGTTTTCTGGCATTGTGAGTTCTGAGAGTACTTTTTTCAGTTCGTCACGATCTTCACCTTCAATGCGGCGAGACACACCACCAGCACGAGGGTTCTGAGGCATTGCAACTAAAAAACGACCGGCAAGACTGATAAAGGTGGTGAGTGCAGCACCTTTGTTTCCGCGTTCTTCTTTTTCAATTTGAACAATGACTTCTTGATCAACTTTGATTGCTTCTTTGATGCTTATCTTGCCCGATTCAGCTTTGACGCCTTCACGATAATATTGCTTTGAGATTTCTTTAAACGGAAGAAATCCATGGCGATCAGCACCATAATTAACGAAAGCCGCTTCAAGACTTGGTTCTACACGGGTAATTTTACCCTTGTATATGTTGGACTTCTTCTGTTCCCTGGAAGGAACTTCTATATCAAGATCGTAAAGACGTTGACCATTGACCATTGCTACGCGGAGTTCTTCTGTCTGCGTAGCGTTTATTAAAATACGTTTCATGTTTGAATTTGCCTTCAATTAAAGGCTCGGTACTGGTTGCTTTCAGTTTTTTTGATTGCTTCTTTGGATTGTTTAGAACGGGCACAGCGCAAAGCTGTAGTGGTTCGGTGGAACCACTTATCAGTTCAATATTCTTGATCAGTAAAAAACTGTAAAAGAGACTGTACATAGAGCCTGAGTCAGTAAATGTGCCTTGTGAAAACTACTTCATCAAGTAGTTTTAGGGCTAATCTTCTAAGGAACCAATTGCCGTATCGAATGATTCGGACTGATGAACTTGCTTCCTATAAAAATACGTTTTGGTAGTGTTTGCCATGAAAATAGGCAGTACAATACTACTAAATAGAAATATACCATACTTTATGAGCGCTGCCCAATTGAATACGAATAACCCCAACCTCGATGCAACACCCGTTACAAGCGGTGTCTCTTTTATCGAAGTCGACCATACTCAAGTTGACCAACGACTAGATAATTTTTTGTTGAAAATGTTAAAGACGGTTCCAAAGACACGAGTCTATCGAATCATAAGAAAGGGTGAGGTGCGTGTTAATAAGAAACGGTGTAAGCCAGAATACAAATTGAAAATGGGCGATATTGTCCGTGTGCCGCCGGTTCGAATTGATCAAACACATGACGTAGAAAGCTATATAGCGCCAACTTTAATCGACAGTGTTGAAAAGACGATTTTATTCGAAAATAAGCATCTAATTTTGATCAATAAGCCCTCAGGGCTGGCGGTTCACTCAGGCTCAGGGATTAACTTTGGGGTGATCGATATCATGCGACGACTACGTCCCGATACCGAAATCGAACTGGCACACCGCTTAGACAGAGACACGAGTGGCTGCTTGTTATTGGCCAAGCATCGTCAGTCGTTACTAGCGATGCAGCGCTGCTTTTTGGATAATACCCTGACTAAGACTTATCTCGCGGCAGTGAAGGGGTGTTGGCCGCAAAATAAAAAGGAGGTGACTGTTTCGTTAAAAAAAGTAACTTTGCCGAATGGTGAGCGACGAGTTTTAGTCGATCCGGCAGGGCAGAGCGCTTTGACGAAAATCGTCAGTTGTGACCATAAAGAAGATTACAGCATCCTAACAATCCAACTGATGACCGGGCGAACCCACCAAATACGAGTTCATTGCCAATCACAGGGGTACGAGTTAATCGGTGACACTAAGTATGGCGATATCGACTTTAATAAAACAATGAAGAAGAAAGGGTTCAAGCGATTGATGTTGCATGCCAGCAGACTTGAATTACCACGAACGGAATTTTCAGATGAGATCGTTATTAATGCTGATACGCCGAATGTTTTTAATCAATTGATGAATAATCCTAGGTAGCCTGGCCTTGATAACATTTAACTAATACCCTATGTATAAGAAAAACCCTTAATGACAGGTAACATAATGTTTGGCTCATCCAAAAAAGAAGAACGCGATTCAGGCGTCACTAATGATTACGAGAAAATGGTTCGAGACTTGGCATTCTCTGCTGTTAATGAGCAGCGTAGTAAGCGTCGCTGGCGCATATTTTTTGTGTTTTTATTCTTCGCTTATTTAACACCGCCACTTTATTTATTGATTGAATCTTACGGTCCAACAGGCGCGGATGATTCAGTTTCTAGCGGCAACGGTAAGCACACAGCGCTGGTATCATTAGACGGCGTGATTGCTGCTGGCGAACAGGCTGGTGCTAGTAATATTGTTGCGGGACTCGAAGCTGCTTTTAAAAATGCGGATACAGCTGCCGTTATATTAGAGATAAACTCGCCAGGTGGTTCGCCAGTCCAGTCGGCTTATATATATGATGAAATTTTACGGTTGAGAGAAGCCCATCAATCGATACCTATCTATACTGTCGTGTCTGATATTGCAGCCTCGGGTGGTTATTTTGTTGCATCGGCAACCGATAATATCTATGTGAATCAATCCAGTTTGGTTGGCTCCATTGGCGTACGTATGGATAATTTTGGTTTTGTCGAGTTAATGAAAAATATTGGTGTCGAACGACGACTGTTAACCGCCGGTGAAAATAAAGGTTTGCTCGATCCTTTTCTCCCAGAGAATCTAGCTCAAAAAAGCCACCTCCAGGAAATGCTAAATGAAGTGCATCAGCATTTTATTACGGCCGTTAAGAATGGGCGGGGCGACCGTTTAAGCGAGCAGGAAGGGCTGTTTAGTGGGTTGATTTGGACGGGTGAGAAGGCCATTAATCTTGGTTTAGCCGACGCTTATGGAACAACAAAATCAGTTGCTAGAGATATTGTCAAAGTTGAAAAAGTGGTTGATTTTACTCCTAAGAGTGAATTCTTTGATCGCATTGCGGAACGAATTGGTGCGGCAGCAAGCCGGCAAATTCAAAGCTATTTTAGCGCTCGAATGAATTAGCCTTGAGCCAATAAATTTGCCGCCTATTCTTACGCGGATGATTTTACTCAACTGCTTTTAAACGACAGTGACACCGGCATTTTCAAGCATGGTAACGAGTCGAAGCAGGGGTAATCCTATCAAGGCACTAGGGTCATTGCCTTCCATGGCGCTGAACAAGCAGCTGCCATAACCTTCGGACTTAAAGCTGCCAGCACATTGGTATGGTTGCTCTACTTCGAGGTAATGGATCAATTGTTCATCACTAAGCGTTCGAAATTTGACCTTATATAATACTTCGTCAACTTCACTAAAGTTAACCTTAGGATGTAACACGCAAAGTCCGGTATGGAATACAACCGTCTTACCTTGAGCTGTTTTTAACTGTTGCAACGCATTCACGTGGTTGCCGGGCTTACCCAAAATTTGATCATCCCTCAATGCGCATTGATCAGATCCAATGACAATAGCGTCGGGATGATCCTTGCTAATGACCTGCGCTTTTTGTTTAGCTAGTCGGCAGACATAGTCAGTCGCGGTTTCACCCGTTAATCGGGATTCATCTATATCGGGAGAATGGCATTCGAAATCTAAATGAAGTCGAGCTAACAATTCTTTTCTAAATGGTGAGCTACTGGCGAGTATGATTTCTGGTTGCACGGTACTACCCTGAATAAATGGCTAAACTAAAATCGAATCTTAAAGTACTCGACAAAATGCCTGACAATTTGAGCTTCAAAATAGAAAGGAAGCTGAGTATATTACAAACATTCTGAAAAACCATAAGAACGCTAAGTATTTTGTTAATTTCAATAGACAAACTTGGCAATATCCCTGTAAAATCGCGCGCTTTATGCAAACCAAACTACATCGTCTCTACCAAATCCAGAAAGAATCGTCTCAGCGAAGTTTTCATGAAGGTGTAATAGCCCTCGAAGAACTGAGCCGACTGACGGCTATGTTGAAATCTAATCAGGCTGAAATATCGGTTAAATTCGTTTTTTCAGACAGTGAGTATGATCGACCAGTCGTTAAGGGGCATATAGAGGCAGAGCTTGCGATTGAGTGTCAGCGTTGCCTTAAACCGGTAGTACAGCCGGTCGATCTGGATTTTGAGCTACTGATTGATGCGCCTGACAATGTTGTGCAGTCAAGCGGTATAGATACTCTGTACAGTGAAGATGGGACTATCGATATTTTCGAAGTCGTGGAAGACGAATTGATACTTGGCCTGCCATTGGTAGCCTTGCATGAAAATGGAAGTTGTAATGAATATTGGCATGTTTCGGACAATGTCCAGGAAGAAGCCAAAAGAGAAAACCCGTTTTTAGTGTTAGAAAAGCTGAAAACGAAGCATTAAAATTGTGTATTTAGAATTAAGTAGTAGAATTTAATTTCCGGAGAAATTTATGGCTGTTCAAAAAAGTCGCAAGACACCATCAAAACGCGGTATGAGACGTTCTCATGATGCACTGGGTGAATCAACTCTTTCAGTAGAGCCTACAACTGGTGAAACTCACCGTCGTCATCACATCAGTGCCGATGGTTTTTATCGTGGACGCCAGGTTATTGCAGATAAAGTGGATAATGACGAAGAGTAACTGAACGGTTTCTTTATTCTTGACTAATACGGGCGGATTTTTTCGCCCGTATTCATTTTCGATGCCTGGTTAATCAAATTTAATGAAACAAAAAATTATTGCACTTGATGCTATGGGTGGCGATCACGGTCCCATCGTAACAGTGCCTGCGGCTAAAATTGCACTTGATGACATTCCTGGCCTTCAGCTGGTACTGGTTGGCGACACTGCGATATTAACTGAAGCATTGATAATTAATGGGCTTGAAAATGACTCACGGATTAGCATTCAACATGCTTCTGAAGTGGTCGGAATGGATGAAGCGCCAGTCCAGGCGTTAAAAAAGAAGAAGGACTCTTCCATGCGAGTCGCGATTAATCTCGTCAAAGAACAAAAAGTGCAGGCCTGTGTGAGTGCTGGTAATACTGGCGCCTTGATGGCTACCAGTAAGTTTGTCTTAAAAACTATTAAAGGTATCAGTCGACCCGCAATCTGCGGTATGTTGCCGGCGATAACAGGTCAATCATACATGCTTGATTTGGGTGCAAATATTGAAAGTACCCCTGAAAACCTATTAGAGTTTGCAGTGATGGGGTCAGTATTAGCGCAGTCAGTAGAAGGTATCGACAAACCGACGGTTGGGTTACTGAATATTGGCTCTGAAGATATGAAAGGCAGTGATTGCATTAAAGAAGCAAGCCAATTGATCGCTGCAACTAACCTTAACTATCACGGTTTTGTTGAGGGTGATGATATTTATAAAGGCACCGTCAATGTTGTAGTGACTGACGGATTTGTGGGCAACGTTTCACTTAAAACAGGTGAGGGGCTAGCATCGTTAGTTAAACATGTCCTGCAAACCGAATTTAAACGAAACTTATTGACTAAACTGCTTGGGCTTATTGCGCTTCCCGTATTGAATGCTGTAAAAAAGACACTTGATCCGAGGCAATATAATGGCGCAAGCTTGCTTGGATTAAATGGTATCGTTGTGAAAAGCCATGGTGGGGCAGATACAAGCTCCTTTTTAAATGCGATAAAAATTGCCAGTATTGAGATCGAAAATGATGTGCTTCAACGCATTTCATATGAAGTAGAGTCTCATCTGACACAAATGGAAAAGGTGAAGTAGTGACTTACGCTCGTATTACAGGCACAGGTGGGTATCTACCTGAAAATGTGATGACTAATGATGACATTGCAAAATTCGTTGACACCAATGATCAGTGGATTCGTGAGCGTACCGGTATTGAACAACGTCATATTGTTGTTGATGGTCAAACCACTGTCGACCTTGCTGAAGGCGCAGCCCGCTTAGCCATTGAAGCTGCTGATATTGATGCCTCAGAAATTGATCTAATCATTCTTGCGACGTCAACACCCGATAAAATCTTCCCTAGCTCTGCCTGTATCTTACAAGCTCGTCTTGGCATTAATGGTTGTCCAGCATTCGATATTCAGGCTGTTTGTTCTGGATTTATTTATGCACTCACAATTGCTGAAAAATTTATCAAGTCTGGTAGTAGTAAGAAGGCTCTAGTGATTGGTGCTGAGGTTTTCTCTAAAATTCTAAACTGGGAAGATCGCACCACCTGTGTTTTATTCGGTGATGGTGCAGGCGCAGTCATACTCGAGGCCAGTGAAGAAACCGGTATTCTCTCTACCCACATTCATGCCGATGGCCAATATGAAGACTTATTGAGGGTACCCTACGGCATTGCCGATGGATATGACAAGGTTAAAGCTGGCTTGGCTTTTGTCGAAATGCGCGGCAATGAAGTGTTCAAAGTAGCAGTCAACACCTTAGGTCGAATCGTGGACGAAACGCTCGCTGCTAACAATATGATGAAGTCAGATATTGATTGGTTAGTGCCTCATCAAGCGAACATTCGAATCATTGCAGCCACGGCTAGAAAGCTGAAGATGCCGATGGACCATGTAGTGGTTACGGTTAATAAACATGGCAACACGTCGGCAGCGTCAGTACCACTGGCACTCGATGTTGCCGTTAGAGATGGCCGTATTAAGAAAAATGAACTGTTATTACTAGAAGCATTTGGTGGTGGTTTTACCTGGGGTTCTGTGTTGGTGCGCTTTTAAAAAGGCGGTTCTAAAGTAATGATGAATTTGTAGGAGAGGCTTACATAGGGTAATCACCCTGTGCTAAGCTCTTTCATAAATTGATGAGGCTGCTTCGATGATCACCGTGTTATTAACTGACGACCATACCCTCGTCAGAACAGGCATCAAACGTCTGCTCGAAGACAGCAAGCAAGTGGAGATAATTGGTGAAGCTAGTTGTGGTGAGGATAGTCTTGATTTAGCACACAAACTTAAACCCGATGTCATTTTAATGGACGTCAACATGCCTGGGATCGGCGGTGTTGAAGCTTGTCGGCGCATTCTGATTCGCAACCCCAGTCAAAAAATAATAGTACTCACCATCTATACAGAGAAAATCTTTCCTAAGCGCATGTTAGAAATTGGCGCGAAAGGTTATTTAACCAAGGAATGTGGCATAGCCGAAATGATCGAGGCGATAAGGGTTGTCAAAGGCGGCGGTGCTTACATTGAACCAGCCATTGCTCAGCAGTTAGCGCTATCCCTGTTGCCCGGTAACGCAGAAAACCTAATCGATAGATTGTCTCGTCGCGAATTTCAAGTGATGTTGATGATTTCCTATGGAATGAGTAATTTGCAAATATCCGAAAAGCTTTGTCTGAGTCCAAAAACAGTCAGTACTTATCGACTCCGACTACTTCAAAAACTGGGCGCAAATAACGAAATAGACTTACTTAAAATTGCGGTCGAACAAGGTATGGTTGAATTTGCAAGCTCTGAGTAAGGTCGTACCGTTTATCCAATGGTTGATGGTCTAATGACTGACAGTCCAATAGCGGATAGCTCCGCGACTGATGCTAAACCCTTCGATTACAAATCTTTCCTGTCGTCCGTCAGCACAAAGCCAGGCGTGTACCGTATGCTCGATCGGCAGCAAAAGGTCATTTATGTCGGCAAAGCTAAAAACTTAAAAAACCGGTTATCGAGTTATTTTCGTAGGACTGGCCTTTCAACTCGTATCATGTCACTTGTCAGCAATATCAATGATATTGAAGTCATAAATACGAGGACTGAAAGCGAAGCATTAATACTCGAAAATGATTTAATCAAAAACTTTAACCCTCGATATAATATTTTGTTTAAGGATGACAAAAGTTATCCATACATCTGCCTCACCAATCACAAGTATCCGCGCCTGAAAATTTACCGCGGTAAAATTAACAAAGCAAAAGGCACTTTCTTCGGGCCTTTTCCGAGTGCGGCGGCGATACGCTACACCATAGGTCACGTGCAACGTATTTTTCAGTTACGCAACTGTGAAGATGCAGTCATGCAAAATCGCAGCCGCGCTTGTTTGCAATATCAAATCAAGCGCTGTACTGGCCCTTGTGTCGATCATACAGACGAAGAGAATTATCGAAAACAAATTGATCAAGCGCGGCTTTTCCTGGAAGGCGAAAATGACACATTAATTAACCAGCAAGTCACGTTAATGGAACAGTTTTCACGTGATCTGGACTTCGAGCAGGCCGCGCAAACCCGCGATAAAATCGAGATGTTACGCCGCATCACAGAAAAACAGTTTGTCACCGATTTTCGTACCGATATCGACATCATTGCATGCGCGGTAGAGCAAGATGTCTGTTGCATTCAACTATTTATGATTCGAAATGGAACATCGCTGGGCAACAAGCCATTCATCAGTAAAACAAAACTTGATGCGACCGAACCTGCGTTGATCGAAGCGTTTATTATGCAGCATTATTCTCGCCACCCGTCACCCGGTGAAATTATTGTCAGCCACGCATTACCAAACCAAACCCCTTTAGAAGACACGCTTAGTGATTTGGCTGAAAAGAAAGTAAAGCTATCGAACAGTGTCAGAGAAAAACGCCGTCATGCGCTAGAAAATGCGGTCAATAATGCAAAGCAATCACTCAAGGTACATTTATTATCAGCGAGCCATTTAAATAAGCGCTTTCAATCCTTGATTGAAGAGCTACACCTCGAATCTGTACCCGATAGAATAGAGTGCTTTGATATCAGTCACACCATGGGAGAATCGACAAAAGCATCCTGCGTCGTGTTCAATCGAGATGGTGCGGTCAAATCAGAGTACCGTTGCTACAATATTAATGGTGTCCAGGCAGGAGACGATTACGCTGCGATGCAACAAGTGCTGGAAAAACGGTATACCAAACGAAAAGATAACGAAACGCTATTGCCTGATCTCATGCTAATTGATGGTGGTAAGGGGCAGCTTCATGTAGCTCTGGACGTGATGGAAGGCCTGAATATATTTTCAGTTAAACAAAATATGCGCATATTTGGTGTATCTAAAGGTCCTGACAGAAAAGCAGGTTACGAAGATATTATCGATGAAAACTACGCTCGAATGGATATCCCGATGGATTCCCCAGCATTACTGCTAATTCAGCAAATCCGCGACGAAGCCCATCGTTTCGCAATCACCGGTCACCGCAAAGCTAGGGCTAAAACACGCAATACGTCTCGCCTGGAGCAGATACCAGGCATCGGCGCGAAAAAGAGACAGTTACTACTTAATAAGTTTGGCGGCCTGCAAGGCGTGCAGTCAGCCGGCATAGAAGAGTTAATAAGCATCAAGGGCATTAATCGAGAGACCGCACAAGTAATCTATGATACTTTCCATGGCTAAAATCACCCACATCGTCACCCCAATTATTATCAGGCCGGCGCTAATATTACTCGGACTGAATTGACTCGTTTCCAGATGGCAGCATGAAAATCACGTTACCCACAGGCATCACTCTATTACGCATCGCGCTAATACCGCTTTTCGTTATCGTATTCTACTTGCCTTTCTCCTGGTCTAACCAAATTGCTGCCGCCATTTTCGGTCTAGCCTGCTTTTCAGACTGGGTAGATGGTTTTCTGGCACGTATGCTGAAGCAAGAATCAGCCTTTGGTGCGTTTCTCGACCCAGTGGCTGATAAGCTCATTGTGGTCGCTGCGATCATATTAATTGTAGAAGCAAACCCAAGCATGTATGTCGCCTTACCCTCAGTCATTATTGTTGCGAGAGAAATCTCAGTATCAGCGCTGAGAGAGTGGATGGCAGAGCTAGGTAGTCGGGCTACCATAAAAGTATCGTTTATAGGAAAGGCCAAAACAGCGGCTCAGTTATTCTCTTTATTTCTGATGATATACGCCGAACCATTTTTCGGATATTCGATGTTTCAAATCGGTTTAGGTTTTTACTATTTGGCTGCTATTTTTACCATTATTTCAATGGTTCTTTATCTAAAAGCAGCATGGCCAGTCATCACTGAAAATGGTTAAGAAAATATCTTTAAAAAAGTTCGATAGCCGCTTGACTCTCTTTAGTGTTTCTATAGAATGTCGCTTCTTCGCGGGAATAGCTCAGCTGGTAGAGCACAACCTTGCCAAGGTTGGGGTCGCGAGTTCGAATCTCGTTTCCCGCTCCAAATTAGAAGCCTCGACAGTGTCGGGGTTTTTTTTGGTTTTTTTCAGGTTTTAAAGTAACATATTTAAGCACTCAATGGCTGGGTGGCAGAGTGGTCATGCAGCGGCCTGCAAAGCCGTCAACGGCGGTTCGATTCCGCCCTCAGCCTCCATATGAAAATTGGAAGTAGTCAATTAAAACTGATACTACTTCCTTTAGAAGGTCACTTTAAATATTGGGTGACGTTTTGGTAGACGGTAGTTGAAAACTACTGAGATAGTTGAATTTTTAATAGAAATAGCCCACCCCTTTATAATGCCCGGGTGGCGAAATTGGTAGACGCAAGGGACTTAAAATCCCTCGGTGGAAACACCGTGCCGGTTCGACTCCGGCCCCGGGCACCATTTAAAATCAATAACATATCGTTAAATCGACATCAGCTTCTATGGCTGTCATTTCTCTGGTGTAACTCAGGTGTAACTTTCAATCGTCGTTTGACGTCTAATGCTCTAGCTTATGCCCATCTAAAAGACCAACACTTTCCCATACAGCAATGGGCAACGGCAAACATCAGAAGTGAATAGGCTTGTTCGTATGTGAGTAATACGCACATAGGTCGTAACGCCCATTTTGGGGGTGTAAAAATTAAGCTATGCCGTCGTTCTCTGGAAACGAAGACCGTAGAGATTTGACACACCATACCCCCTCGAAAAACAAAAGCTGTCATTCAAGGACTGAAACGCAACGCCCGCTATGTCCCCTTTGCCGTCAAGTCCTGACGGGTTGTAGTCAATGGCGGCTTTAGTCAAATTAGCAGCCATTAAGTTAACTAAATTCTAAAATCAGGAATGGACTATAGGCAGCATTCCGAGTGATTTGGTTGTCTGCTTGAATGAAATTGTTTAGACGATATATCCAGTTTCAGGCAATCTCTTTTCGAGACTCATTTTAGGGTTGAAAAATGCAGAGAATGTCATAAGATTAAAGGCAAACAATTGAGTATAATATTTAGTTATATTTCGAAATCAAATGCCTGAGCTCAAAAAAATACTACTACACAAACACGATGAAGTTAATACTAATACTCCTACCGCTTTTATCGCTATGCGTGTTTACCAATTTCGCCTTAGCAGGTGAAGTAGTTGAGGGTAAAGGTGTTACGACTGCTGAGTCTAAAAGCGTTGCCTGTGATCGCGCAATGGCTATGGCAAAAAAAGAGGCTATAGAGTTTCTCGGTATAAAAATTAGTACCGAGGTCAATATGCTTCAGTCTGATATAAACGGTATTACTACACAATCCTTTGACCTAAAGGTCAAGGAACAGACAAATGCAGTTATAAAAGTACTTGAAAGATCGGTTAAAGTACAATTTGATGAAACCACCAGCCTGATAACCTGCAAAATAAAGGCGAAGTTTGAAATTACCTTAAATAACGCGCCTAATAGAGCCTCCCAGATAAGTAATCAGCCGTCTGAGATGGCGCAAAACAGAATCCGAAAAATACTCGAAAATGCTAACTCACTAAACAAAGCAGGGGCATTTGACACGGCAATATTTCAGTACAAGACGATACTTGATCTGAGCATCGATCCTGAAATGCGTCAGATGGCACTTGATGGCATTGTTAACGCCAGCCTGAGCCTTCGATCTGCTAACCTGAGTCAGGCTCCAGAAAATTCACCGTCTTTATCTGTATTAAAAGGATCAATTAATACTGCTCCTGAAGATACGGCTATTCAACAAAACACAAATTTAAGGGATGGAATTTATGGGTCTGTTTCTGGTTTGTATTACGGCTCATCAGGGCAGGAAATCATGCTCACGCAAAAACGAAATAAAATTACTGGAACATATTCCAGCGGGGAGGGATCCATCCTTGGCACAAGAACAGGAAATATAATAGAATTAAAATTTGAAGTCGATGGGTATGGATTAAATGGCATCAATGGTCGAAAGAGAGGCAGTGCAACGCTAGAAATTAATGCAAACGGCAACAAGCTTGTGGGTAGCGTCGGCTCAAGAAAGTGGGTGTTGACGAAATGGAAATGAATAGCGAACTCATTTTTAAATAAGCTATTCCCATCCTTCAAAACTTAAGCAGCAGGTAGTCCAACTGAACTACTGCTATAAACAACACTGAAGACGTTGGAGTGCCAGTCCATGAAGGTCTGCAAAGTGCCGAAAATTGCCTTACCACTCTGAAATCTGAATGTCCGGTATCTGGAAGCAGTTGCTAAAGCGCATAATGATTTTACCGACATCACGCGCGATAGAGCAGCCCGTTTATAGTGGGGAGAACCTATCAATATAACCTGTAAAAACCTGATATCAGACGCCCTTTTTTATAGTGTCCAAAAACTATTGGCCCGACTTAACAAAACTTAACATT
>CAXMOZ010000084.1:0-9091 GCA_964195315.1 uncultured Acidimicrobiia bacterium
TGCATCATACGTGCCATTTAATTTCCCTGACTTCTGGCAACTTTATTTTTGTTACCTTAGTGATTTACGTTGTGACAGTTCATCCATTACTTTTTGCTCTGTTTTATCTTCTAGTAAACGCTCTGCTTTATTTATATTGTCAACAACCTTATGCATTACTTTTGAATTGATTCGAGTTGACTGCCATATTTTGCGCTTATCGTCTAATGCTTTCTTACGCATTTCTACAATCTCACCCTGCCGATTGATAGTCACATCAAGTTGATCGATAAAACGATTAAATTCCTGTAATTGAAACGATGAATAGGTCATGTTTTGCTGTGATTGTTTAGTGAGATATTCCGTTTTGTAGGATTTCAACTGTTCTACCTTACTCAAATCCGCTTCTAATTCTTTTTTACAAATAGCCATTGCTTGCAATGCTTGCTGCTCTTTTTTATCGGTATGGGAAACTACCGGATTTAGCCGTTCAGTTCTTGTCATAACTTAACCTTGCCCTGCTGGTGCTGGTATCGTTTGCTGTCCCTGCACTTGGTCGGATAAATGTTCTGATTCCTTAAGGACATTTTCTAACTGTGCGTAGCTATCAGTAAAGGTAACCGGTTGTTTCATGTCCTGTGATAAAAAAGCTTTAAATTCGGGTTGCATATTGATCGCATAGTCGATGCTGGCATCAGACCCAGCTTGATAAGCGCCAACATTAATCAAATCACGATTTTGTTGATAACGGCTATAGGTACTTTTGAACTCTTGCATAAGCTTAAGGTGCAACGGCGAGACTATTTGAGGCGCGAGACGACTAATCGAAGCTTCAACATCGATAGCTGGATATTGGCCCGATTCAGCCAATTGACGAGACAACACGATATGACCATCGAGTATCGCCCGTGCTGAGTCAGCGATCGGATCATTGTGATCATCACCTTCGACCAATACGGTATAAAATGCGGTAATGGAACCAGCATCTTTTGCACCATTTCCGGCTCGTTCTACTAACTGCGGTAACTTGGCAAAAACGGAAGGCGGATAACCTTTGGTTGCCGGTGGTTCGCCAATAGCGAGTGAAATTTCTCTTTGAGCCTGGGCAAATCGAGTAAGCGAATCCATTAAGAGCAACACATTTTTACCTTGATCACGGAAGTATTCAGCAATACTGGTCGCTTGCATTGCGCCGTGGATTCTCATCAATGGAGATGCATCGGCGGGCGCCGCGACAACCACTGATTTTTTCAACCCTTCCTCACCTAAGATCTCTTCAACAAATTCTTTTACTTCTCGACCACGCTCACCGATAAGTCCTACTACGACGATATCGGCCTCGGTATATTTAGTCATCATACCGAGCAGTACGCTTTTGCCGACACCACTACCGGCAAACAAACCCATTCGTTGTCCTCTGCCTATAGCTGATAATGCGTTAATGGCGCGCACTCCGACATCTAATACATCCCGAATGGGACTACGATTTAACGGGTTAATTTGTTGCCCTTCTAGAGGAATTTTATCCAATGAACCAATGGGGCCTTTGCTATCGAGTGGCCTACCCTGCCCATCGATGACTCTGCCGAGTAATTCTGGGCCGACCGAAACATCTGATGAACTTTTGGTAGGAATAACTCGGGCATTTGGTACTAGCCCTCTGACTTCGTTGGTTGGCATCAGGTAAAGACTTTCGCCAGAAAAGCCCACAACTTCAGTTTCGACTCGATCGCCATTCTCGTTGATGACATCACAACGGGCGCCAATCGGCGCCTGGCAGCCAACCGCCTCAAGCGTTAAACCTACCATACGCGTTAATATGCCTTCGACTACAGGTGTATTGGCCGATTTAGCTCGTTGAACCACTTTATCTAGCGCCTCACACCATTGCGCGGTTGCTTTTGCAATAAGCGGGTCAGGTTGTAATTCATTGGTCAAATTTGTTTGCATGATAGTCTAGCTAGTCTTCTTCACGTTTGCCACCGAGCACAGACGCAGCTAATACTGCTAATCGGTTTTCTAATGTTGCATTGATGCTTGATGATTCTGATTTGATTTTGCAACCGCCCTGGGTGATCATTGGGTCTTCGACCAACTTCCAGCTTTGTTCTTCATTGTCGGCTTCGATCGATAAAGCATTGCGCACCAGGCTCGCATCTTCGGGGTTCAAAAAGATACGAATACCGCGAGCATAGCCAGGCAATAGTTCCACAGAATCTCGAATCAAGCCAATAATTTCGCCCGGTTCAATTTTCAACTCTCGTCTCACTAGCTGTTGCGCTAGAGTGACTACAACCTGACTTAATTGATGCTCAACTTCCTCATTGAGTGATTTGAGTGGATGTTCAAAAAAATTTATCAGTTGCGCAAGCCGCTTTTCGGTTACCACTGCCTTAGCAGCCGCAATCTTTAACCCTTCTTGATAGCCCTCGTCCTGGGCATCTTTCCTCCATTGCTCAATTTCATCTGCGGTTGGTATGCCTGGGCTTGCTACCAGTTCAGGTACAGGTTCAGGCTCAACTTCACGACTGCGAATCACCTTATTGGGATCGGCAGTCATGTTGGGGGCTTGCCATTTTTCGGCTTGACTCATTTAAACCATTTCCTCGCCACTGCCAGAAAGTGTAATTTCTCCAGATTCTTCCAACTTTCGTGCGATGGTTAATATTTCTTTCTGCGCTGCCTCGACTTCACTTAGCTTGACCGGACCTTTTGCCTCCATATCTTCTACAAGCATTTCTGCTGCGCGTGATGACATGTTCTTTAGAAATTTTTGTTGGAATTCATCATCGACACCCTTTAAGGCGAGAGTAAGTAAGTCTGTTGACACCTCACGCATCATAGTCTGCACGCCACGATCATCAATTTCTCGTAGGTTATCGAATACGAACATTAAGTCCTGAATATTGTTAGCGAGGTCTTCGTTTTCCACTTTGACTTCTTCCATTAACTTCGCTTCAATTGAAGAGTCCATGAAGTTAAGGATGTCTGCAGCTGTCTTCTCGCCGCCTACCATCGATGATTTAACATTTTCATTATCATCGAAATATTTTTCCATGATTGTGTCTAGCTCCTTAATGGCCGCGGGTTGCACGCCATCGAGGGTTGCAATACGCATCAATATTCCTGAACGGGTATTTTCGGGTAGATGAGTTAATACCTGGGCGGCACTATCAGACTCGAGATATGACAGCACAATCGCTATAATTTGCGGATGTTCAAATCGTATGATTTCAGCAATTGATTTAGAGTCCATCCATTTCAGTGATTCTAAACCGTTACTACCGCTACCCATTAAGATTCGGTCAATCACATTACCGGCCTTATCACCCAGCGCCTTTTCGAGCATGCCGCGGATATAGGTATCGTTACCTATCCCCAGCGCGGTTTGCGATTCAAGCATATCAAAGAAATTATCGATGACATGCTCAACCATAGGCCGCGATATGTCGACCATGGTTGCCATCGTCGACCCAACCAACTGCACTTCTTTTGGATTCATGTGCTGTAGTATTTCAGCCGCAACATCCTCACCCAAAGTTAATAACAATATGCCCGCCTTTTCACTGCCTGACATTTTCTTTATGTCATTATCTTTTATTTCTAATTCAGCCATTATCCTTCATTCACCCAATTTTTCATGACGTTGGCGACACGAGCGGGGTCTTCTAATACAAGTGATCTCGCCATCTCTACTTTTTGATCATAGGTTGCATCTTTTCGGCGCATCGTCGCAGCCGGGTTGTTAGGGTCCTCCGATAAATTTGGCAGTCCCATAGAATTACCTCCTTGAGAAAAAGATGATGGTGCGCCACCCTCGCCATTATTATTCGCTGCAAGGGCCTGAGATTGGGCGTCTACTTCAACTCGATTTGGCAATAGTGTGCGTAAGAAAGGTCGGCCAAACATCAGGTATAAGATGAGCAGACCGATAGCACCAAACACTTGTTTCGTGAGGTTAAGCACCCAGACTTCACTTAACAGACTCTGCCACATAGGTATCTCTGCTATGACTTCTTGCTCTATTTCCAGGAAGGATGTGTTAATCACACTGACAGAATCACCACGATTTTCGTCAAAGCCTATCGTCTCTTTCACCAGCCTAACAAAACGAGCAATGTCCTCATCTGAATAGGCGGTTTTTTCTATACTGCCATCTGCCGCGATGGTTGATTTATCATCGATCACGACCGCGACTGATAAGCGTTGAATAGACCCCACCTGATTATTGGTATGGCTGATAATTCTGTCGACCTCAAAATTGCGCGTCGACGAACTATTCTGACTGGTAGGTACTTCGGCACCAGCGCCAGCAGTAGCATTATCATTGTTAGTTCTGTCTTCATTAGTTCTTGTTTCAGTGGTGCCTTCACCAGGGGGTTGATTACTTAACGCACCCGGAATACCGAGCACATTCGACAGACTACTATTTTTCTCTTCTGAAATTTGCTCACTTCGAACAACGCTTCTTTCAGGGTCATAAGCTTCTCGAGTTGATTCTATCTTAGAGAAATCCAGTTGCGCTGCCACTTGTGCATTTACCTTACCGTTACCCACTATGGGCTGAAGTAAGTTGATGATTCGATCAGCCATGTTGTCTTCAAGCAAACGAGAATAATCATATTGTTTGCTGGTCTGAGACATACCAGCATCGTCATCCTGTGTTAGCAAACGACCAAACTGGTCTACAACCGCAACTTCACCACCTTCTAACATAGGGATGCTCGAAGCGACCATTTGCACAATCGCATCTACTTGCCCTGGGCTCAAGACTCGCCCTGGATGAAGTTTGACAACGACGGATGCGCTGGGTTTGATACGGTTACGAATGAAGATTGATTGTTTTGGTATTGCTAGATGTATGCGAGCCTTATCGACACTGCGAATAGATTCGACTGATCGTACAAGTTCAGCTTCTAAGGCATGATTGTATCGAGCTGTTTCGATAAATTGACTAGTGCCTAAGCCCTGGTCTGCATGAAGCATTTCCATACCCTGAGTCGCTGCACTTGGTAATCCCTGCGCGCCCAGCATTAATCGGGCTTCAGGCAACATCGCCTGATCGATCATGATGGAACCTGAACTTATATCGAGTTTATAATCAATGTTGTTTGAATTTAACACATCAACTATTTTTGTTGTATCCTGCCCGGACATATTGCTGAACAACGGAGCATAGTTCGGTTCTGATGTCCACAGAGCGACGACTGTGCCAATAGCCACTGCAGCGGCTAAACCAATTAGTCGTCCGACATGACGAACCGCACGAGATTGTGCAAAGGCATCAATCGGGTTCATGCCCGAACCGGCTGGTACTCCCCCGTTACTTTGACCAGGTATCGTTTGTTGGTTTAACGCTGCTTCAGCCATCGTATTATACCGACATTCTCATAACATCGTTGTACGCACTGAGTAGCTTATTACGTACCTGAGTCAGTGCTTCGAATGAAATCCGTGATTTCTGAGCAGCAACCATCACTTCCGATAAGCCAACCCTATCGTCGCCCATTATAAACCCTTTCCTCATGCTACCAGCATTCTGTTGGGTCTCATTCACCTGGTTTATCGCTCTCGACATCATGCTCGAGAAGCTAGTGCTATCGTCGTTTTTTTGTTCAACCGGTTGCATCTTGCCTTGCGACATTGATTCAAGCGCTTGCATTTGGCTAATCAGGTTAGCCTGGCTGATATTATTCATCGCTATCTCCTACAGTCATCTTCTTGACGGATTGAATGGGTGATTGCCCACTCTGTTTTGATATTCTTCTGAAAAGTAAATTTTTTGACATTTTTCATATAGATTGCCAGTTTTGTCAGGATTAAATTAATTAGAGCAAAATTCAAGCCAAGTTTTCAAATTGAGGTAAAAACGATTGATCAATATATAACCCCCCCTAAGTTTGAGTTATACAATTATCGGCTTACTGAACTTGAAAAATGAAAGGTTGCTTTGCGTCAGACGAATAGTAGGCAGGTTATATTGCCTGCATTGAACGTGTTTCTCGGATATTGAAAAAGACTTAAAGAGAGGATTGAAGCCGACAATTAGTTGAGATATTCGGCACCAAAGTATCGGTTATAGGGTGCCGAATTAACGTGTTCTTGGCTTAGACTCGAATACATTAGTTACTCGGCAATCAAAGCACCCGTATCTCTCAATCTAGCCAGTTTATAACGTAATGTCCTCGGACTGATGCCTAGTTTTTCAGCTGTTTTTTTACGACTGCCCTTAAATCCTCGCAGTGTTTCGATGATGACTTCGGTTTCTCTATCACGTAAATCGTTATGTAAAATTCCACTATCATCAGTCGATGAATTCATATTCAATTGGCTAATAGTAGAATCAAGTGGCGCTGATTCGATCATGATATCGTCAGCGTTAATTTCATTGCCCTGTTTTAATATCAGTGCGCGTTGAATAACATTATCAAGCTCCCGTACATTGCCGCTCCATCGATGCTGACTGAGTACTTCACAGGCAGCCTGTGAAATTTGAATTTTTTGTCCTGCCGCTCGACTGTATTGTTCCAGTATTTTTTGAGCTAAAGGAATAATGTCGCCTGGACGTTGACGTAATGGCGGTATGGTGATGGGAAAAACATTGAGCCGGTAGTAAAGATCTTCCCGAAATCTTTTTTCAGTCACTTCTGTCTTCAAGTCTCGATTACTCGTCGCGATGATTCGAACATCAAGATTGATTATTTTCGAACTACCAAGGCGCTCGACTTCCTTCTCTTGAATGACTCTGAGTATTTTCGCCTGCAGTCCAAGGTCCATTTCAGTAATTTCATCGAGCAACAAAGTGCCACCTTGTGCTTGTTCAAATTTGCCAATACTTGATTTTACAGCACCCGTAAATGCGCCTTTTTCATAACCAAATAAGGCGGCTTCTAACATATTCTCGGGTATGGCTGCACAGTTTATCGCAATAAATGGTCGACTTTTTCGCTCAGAGTGCAAATGAATATAGCGCGAATAAACTTCTTTTCCTACACCGCTTTCGCCATTGAGTAAAACCGTGGCTTCTGTCTTAGCAACACGACTAGCTATTTTCAAAGTATCTATGCTGGTAGGATCCACCGCAACGGGCTCCTCATTGCTAGCACCCGGTTTAATCATTTGCTTCTTTAGGGTGTTTAGTAAGCTATTGACTTCGAATGGTTTCACCAGGTAATCAGCTGCTCCCGCTTGAATTGCATCGACGGCTTGAGGTATCGAGCCATAAGCCGTCATTAAAATGACAGGGATATTGAGTTTTTTTTTCTGAATAGAAGCCAGCAATTCATAACCATTGCCAGGGCTCATCTGTACATCACTTAATACCAATGAGACTTCGTTGGCTAATAGAAATTGTTCTGCTACTTGTCCATTTT
This sequence comes from uncultured Acidimicrobiia bacterium, assembly GCA_964195315.1. Lineage (GTDB taxonomy): Bacteria > Pseudomonadota > Gammaproteobacteria. The sequence continues at coordinate 7,353 of CAXMOZ010000084.1, forward strand.
CAACGTCTTTATAACTTATCTTATTAAGTTCAAGCATGTCGCAAATGGCTTCACGTAAACCTGCGTCATCTTCAACTACCAGTACATCTATCATCTCAACTGTCCTCTACGGATCGTGGTGCATTGCTTAACATGTCACTTTCGGGGTGTTTAGTTCCCGGTTTTTTGTCTGTGCTGCTGATTTGCGTCTTCATTCCTTGAAGATAAGGCAATTTAATTCGAAATCGTGTGCCTACTCCAGGACGAGAAGCAACGCTAATAAATCCCTCATGTGATTCGATGACTGACTTTACAACAGCCAGGCCTAACCCAGTTCCATCAATTTTAGTTGTGAAAAAAGGATCGAATAAATGATGCCGCATTTGTACATCCATGCCACAGCCACGATCATCGACAACGATCAGCAACTGCCCCTTCTTAGATAGCTCGATTTTAATACAAATGGTTGGCTTACTATCCGAAGCATCGAGTGCATTCATACACAGATTGCCAAGTGCACCTAAAAGTGCATCTTTGTTACCCTGTAGTCTTAACGCTTGATAATTATTTGATATTGTCAGACTCGCATCCTTTTGTTCCAACATTGGAATCAGTTGCTCTTGCAGTTCAGTGAGTAATGAGCCGATAGAAAACTGGCTCATATTGAACTGCCCGCCGTGGGCAAATACGAGCATGTCGTTAATTATTTTTTCGATGTGCTTGATTCTGGCTAATGCCTTGCCACTAAAGCGTAGATGGGTGTCTTGGTCGAGATTAGTTTCAACAATTTGCGATAAATACAACATGGCCGAAGCAAGCGGTGTTCTAATTTGATGCGCCAGACTCGCCATCATTTTCCCCATCGTCATCAAATGACGATTTTGTTGTGCAGTACGTTGTAATTGGCGAGTCTGAGTCACGTCGCTGAGTAATAAGATTTGACCCGGTGCGTAGCCTAGTGGTTTGGTCGAAATGCTAAATTGCCGACCATCTTCAGTTTTTAGCTCCCCTTGATCAAGCTCAGATAAAAAAACTTTTTGGACGATCGAGCGCCAGGATTGTTTCTGAACTGCATCACCGAGCAGTTGGCTGGCGGCTACATTAAGTTCGACGATAATGCCATGGGGGTCTAACACCACTACACCGCCGGGAATAGCATCTATTAATGACCTTAAATGCAAGACCAGTTGGTTTGTTTCGACAGCATTAGCATCAATCAATTTACTATCAGTCACAGCTTTCGATTGCTGAGTAGATTGTTGAACCGAGGTAATGGTTTGATTGAGCTGCACGACACTGGCATCGAGTGATTCTGACAAGCGATTGAATTGATCAAAGGATTTTGTCAAATCTTCAATGGGTGTGTTATTAGGTTGTTTTTTAGTATTCACATTGGACTAAATGCACAACTCAATCCAAACTAATTTAATTGTTTACAATCAGATAGTTAACAACATAGCTAAGTCATACACCTCCGGATATCGCCATATTATTGACACTAATATAGTCACGCCCTGATGATTAGCAATATCCTGCAATTTATTTTGCTGTCGTCATAACTACTATGAAGGTCTGTTGTAACTTCAATTTATCATAAAGTCGCTAGATTACGGCATTCGCCACAATGACGGGGAGTCGTGCTGTCGCATATCCATATGAATGTGACGGTTCGGCGCTCCAAGTTTTAGAACAACTAGGGCCCCAAAGGTGGGCGTCATAAGGCTAAGTAGAAGCAGTTTTCGAGGCCAGTATCTATTAAG
>CAXMOZ010000085.1:0-3121 GCA_964195315.1 uncultured Acidimicrobiia bacterium
CTGGTCGATGGAAGAAGTGATAAAGCGTTGGCATCAACTTTACCAAGGCACGTTATTGAGTCAAAAGTATCAAAGAGGGGATAAGCTCAGTAAAGGTGAATGTATCAGCCTAGATGAAACAGTGACGATTTACCGTCAACGTTTATATAACATCAGTTGGTTAATGAGAAACCTCAATGAATACATAGCCCGTGAAGCGAACAAGGAAGATGGTTGCAAAGGCAGGTTCTGGGAAGGCCGATTTAAATCTCAAGCTCTGTTAGATGAAAGTGCAGTATTAGCCTGCATGGCTTATGTGGACTTAAATCCTATTCGCGCCAAGATGGAGACCACACCAGAAACGTCAAAACACACCAGTATCAAGCAACGTATACACTGTCTCATCAAAGGCGAACAACCTAAAAGCTTGATGCGTTTTGTGGGCAATCACAGACAAGACATGCCTAAAGGCATTGCTTACAGCTTGATTGATTATTGTGAACTAGTGGATTGCACAGGGCGCTGTATTCGAGAGGATAAAGCAGGTTATATAGAGCGACATCATAGCCCTATACTAGAGCGCCTTGGCCTAGATACTGAGCAATGGTTGACTCTCACTACCGAGTTCGAACAACACTTCAGCACCGCTGTAGGCAGTGAACATATGCTGCAACAATTCAAACAGCACACAAACCATCAACGTATACTAGGGATGGCAAAGGCCAGAGCTTTACTTCAATCTGCTTGAATTACAACCCAATATATAGTCAAAGTCACTAACACAGAATGTGTCGATCCCTACTGTCTGCAATTTGAATTGAGCCACACATTTCACAGCATTTATCTTCTTTAATTCCAACTAAGTCGAACTTGTCACTTCAAAACATCAATAGTGAGCTGATACCCAACAATTTGTGCTTATTGATTATGTTCTTAGATGCTGTTGAGTACTTTGTAAGCGTCCGGCCAACACCGCATTCCCCTGTTTGACGTAGTAAGCCACTATACTCACTTTGATAATTATTGGAGTTGAGTATGGCAAGGCGTAGTTCCCAAGAATGGCAATCAATCATTGAGCAACAGGAAGCCAGCGGCTTGTCGGTGGCAGATTTTTGCAAACAACAGCAGCTCGACTTTAAATACTTTCATACCAGAAAACGGTCTTTACTCAAGCGCCTGCAAAGGGAGCAGATAAGGCCCTTTATCAAAGTAGGCACGTTGCCAATTTCGAATACCGTGATGGAGCTGCAAGTGGGTGGTGCTCGATTGTCCTTGCCACTCAATTGCGAGCCCTTGTGGTTGGCACAATTGCTCAAGGCAGTGGCAGCATGAAGATGTTTGTTGAGCCGTCGGATATCTATATGCACCTTGAGGCTGTGGACTTTCGGAAGTCAATTAACGGGTTGGTTGTGGTGGTTGAGCAGCAACTTGAATTGTCGCCCTTAAGCGGTGCGCTGTTTGTCTTTAGCAACAAGAAACGGGACAAACTCAAAATCCTTTACTGGGATAAGACGGGCTTTGCGTTGTGGTACAAACGGCTGGAGAAGCAGCGCTTCAAGTGGCCCAAAAATGACCAGCTAAGTCGTTTAGTTCTGTCAGAGCAACAGCTCAATTGGTTACTTGGCGGTTATGACATCATCGGCCACAGCCCCTTGACGTATCAAGCCGTCAGCTTATAACCACAGATCATAAGCAGCATTTAACGATCACGTTTTAGTCTAAATAAAGTCAATTAAATCAGTCTGTTATTCGATAAAATACAGACATGATAGAGACGCAATACCAACAACGCATTACTGAGCTGGAAAGTTTATTGGCAGAGAAAGATGCCAAGATAGCATTTCTAGAAGAGCAGTTCCGCCTTGCCCAACAAAAACGGTTTGGTGCCAGTAGTGAAGGTCATCCGGGCCAAGGCGAGTTGTTTAATGAGGCGGAAGCCGAGGTTGAACACCCCGAGCCTAGGCAAACGGACCCCGTCACCCGTAACAGACCTAAGCGCAAACCGCTGCCTAAGGATTTACCTCGTGAAGTGGTGGTGATTGATATTGCTGATGAAGACAAAGTCTGTGCGTGCTGCAACGGTGAATTGCATAAGATTGGCGAAGATAAGAGCGAGAAGCTGGAATTTATCCCGGCTAAAGTCAAAGTGATTGAAACGGTACGGCCTAAGTATGCATGCAGAGCTTGCGAAAAGGTCGGTACACAGAATAAGATAAAACAAGCCCCTGTGCCGGTCAGTATTATCCCCAAAAGTTATGCCACCCCGAGCTTGCTCAGTCAAATCATTACCAGCAAATACCAGTATGGTTTACCGCTTTACCGTCAGGAGAGCATGTTCAAGCAATACGGAATTGACCTGAGTCGTAAGACTATGGCCCAGTGGATGATAAAGTCGCAACTGGCATTGCAAATACTGTATGAGCGACTGCGGGAAATCCTATTGCAACAATCGGTTATCCAGGCAGACGAGACGACATTAAAGGTTATCGGTGAAGCCAAAACCACCTGCTATATGTGGTTGTATTGCTGTGGCACCGACTCGCCCCAAACAAAACCCAGTGATAGTCGCATTCCAAACATCGTGCTCTACGACTATCAAAACAGTCGTAGAGGCCAGTGTGCGGCTGACTTCCTTGAGGATTACTCCGGCTATTTGCAGGTGGATGGTTATCAGGGCTATGCCAAAACACGAGCCATTCTGGTGGCCTGTATGGCCCATGCCCGCAGAAAGTTCGTTGAGGCTGAAACCGCACATCGGAGCGCCGACCGACCTAAGGGCAAAACCGGCAAAGCGAATTGGGCATTGAATCATATTCAAAAACTGTATCGCATAGAAACGAAAATTAAAGGCGAAACCACAGAAGAAAAATACCGAATACGTCAGGCAGACGCCTTACCCTTACTCATGCAATTAAAAGACTGGCTGGATAAGTCCGCCGCAGAGGTACCGCCTAAGACGGCTCTGGGTAAAGCTCTTGCCTACAGCCTGAATCAATGGCCCAAACTCATTCGTTACATTGAAGATGGCAACCTGACTATCGACAATAACCGGGCGGAACGGGCCATAAAACCCTTTGTGATAGGTCGAAAAAACTGGTTATTCTCAAACACGGCTAACGGCGCAAACGCCAGTGCCACACTT
>CAXMOZ010000086.1:0-3302 GCA_964195315.1 uncultured Acidimicrobiia bacterium
ATCACTTAAGATGCTTGAGACCAGCGAATTTGAACAACGGTTAAATGCGCTTGAGGCAAAACACAATGAGTAGAAACCAACGTTTAACAAAACTTGAGAATTACACCCCTGCGTTAATTTACCCAAGATTTACCAATATGTACGATACGTAAACGAAAGCAGATTATAACGCGTGGATGCTCAAACATAATTTAACGGCAACAAAAACTGATATTGAAAAGCTGAATATTTTATATTTTGATTACTGTTATGATCTTACCCAGAATTAACAAAGCGGTCTAAATTTACTAGTAAAAATCATCCCGCCTAACGATCACTTTGATACGATTGCTGACATTTCAATATTTCGTTTTTATGACTTCTTGGTGCGATAAGCGGAAGCTATGAATTGAAAACTCGGTGCTTTTTTGAGTTCAACTGTAGGTTGTTAGTTAACCTTGGCAGGTTGATGAGTAGTCTGAAGTTTAAGGGTTAGCAGCAAGTCGCAGGAGTTTAATTAAGGAAAGGAAAGTAAATACAACCAAACAAGGATAATGTTGCTATTGGGCTAACAGGGTTGCGTTTGTTCTTTTTTTTAGTAAATGAAAAGAATGAGGACAAAATCGATCTGTAAACTAACAGACTTAACGTCAAATTATCAAATTATCAGATTATTGGAATGATGTCGCTGCTATGAGCCGGACTTGTACCAGCTTTTTCGATCACACTATATATTGATTATGTCGGATAGGGTGTTTAAATTACTTTTACTCACGTACCAATCTAAAAAAGATAAATATGGCTGCTACTTCCAAGATTATTCGCTTTTGGCCACACTCTTTCTGACGAGCAATATGCGAAGGCGATGCGTGACCGAAAAGAACTGGTGCACAAATTGGAAAACTATTTTCACACGTAGATGTGGTCGTATCGCCATCCGGTGGAATACTAAACGTTCTTAATGAAGATATCATTCGTGGGCCAATGTCTGGCTGGGATCCTTATCTTAAGGATTTTGATTGGCATTTTACGACGCTGGCCAGCTTGGCAAATACACCCGCTTTAACAATGCCCTGTGGTAAGGCCGAGACCGGAGCACTACGGGCTTTCAGTTAATGGCTGTTATACTAAAAAGAACCACTGCTATTTAAAGGTAAGCGTCCGGTAATTAGCACGTTCCATTAGTTAACCTTGCAGAGCAGAATATCGACTTTGATAAACATCGGAGTCGAATATGGGAAGACGAAGTTCTAAAGAATGGCAGGTCATCATTGAGCAACAGGAAAGCAGCGGCATATCGGTTGCTCAATTTTGCAAACAACACGCGCTAAACAATAAATACTTCCATGCCAGAAAACAGTCATTGCTCAAGCGTCAACAACGCAAACTATCATCACCGTTTATCAAGGTCAGTAAAACAAGTCCTGATACAACAATGATGTCACTGCAAATAGGTGACGCTACATTGTCTTTGCCACTCAATTGCGAGCCCTTGTGGTTGGCACAATTGCTCAAGGCAGTGGCAGCATGAAGATGTTTATTGAGCCTTCGGATATCTATATGCACATTGAGGCTGTGGACTTTCGAAAGTCGATTAACGGTTTGGTTGTGGTGGTTGAGCAGCAACTTGAATTGTCGCCCTTAAGTGATGCGCTGTTTGTCTTTAGCAACAAGAAACGGGATAAACTCAAAATCCTTTACTGGGATAAGACAGGTTTTGCGTTGTGGTACAAACGGCTGGAGAAGCAGCGCTTCAAGTGGCCCAAAGATGACCAGCTAAGTCGTTTAGTTCTGTCAGAGCAACAGCTCAATTGGTTACTCGGCGGTTATGACATCATCGGCCACAGCCCCTTGACGTATCAAGCCGTCAGCTTATAACTACAGATCATAAGCAGCATTTAACGATCACGATTTAGTCTAAACAAAGTCAATTAAATCAGTCTGTTATACGATAAAATACAGACATGATAGAGACGCAATACCAACAACGCATTACTGAGCTGGAAAGCTTATTGGCAGAGAAAGATGCCAAGATAGCATTTCTAGAAGAGCAGTTCCGCCTTGCCCAACAAAAACAGTTTGGTGCCAGCAGTGAATGTCATCCTGGCCAAGGCGAGTTGTTTAATGAGGCGGAAGCCGAAGTAGAGCAGCTTGACGTTGAGCCAGTACAAGAGACAATTGAATACACCCGCAATAAGCCAAAGCGCAAGCCGCTGCCGAAGGATTTACCCCGTGAAGTCGTGGTCATTGATATTGCCGATGAAGATAAAGTCTGTGCTTGCTGCAACGGTGAACTGCATCAGATTGGCGAAGATAAGAGCGAGAAGTTGGAATTTATCCCGGCTAAAGTCAAAGTGATTGAAACGGTACGGCCAAAGTATGCATGCAGAGCCTGCGAAAAAGACGGTACACAAAACCAGATAAAACAGGCGCCTGTGCCAGTCAGCATTATTCCCAAAGGTTATGCCACCCCCAGCTTACTCAGCCAAATCATTACCAGTAAATACCAATATGGTTTACCGCTTTACCGCCAGGAAAGCCTGTTCAAACAATACGGCATCGAGCTGAGTCGCAAGACCATGGCTGATTGGATGATAAAGTCGCAACTGGCGTTGCAAATACTGTATGAGCGACTGCGGGAAATACTGCTGCAACAATCGGTCATTCAAGCGGATGAGACAACATTAAAAGTTATCGGGGAAGCCAAAACCACCTGCTATATGTGGCTGTATTGCAGTGGCACAGACTCGCCCAACGACAGCTCCACTCCCAATATTGTGCTCTACGACTATCAAAACAGTCGCAGAGGTCAGTGTGCGGTGGATTTCCTCGCCGGATATTCAGGCTATTTGCAAGTGGATGGTTATCAGGGGTATGCCCAAACTCAGGCCACGCTGGTCGCCTGCATGGCCCATGCCCGCAGAAAGTTTGTTGAGGCAGAAACCGCACAACCGAAAGGCAAAACCGGCAAAGCCAATTGGGCACTCAATCAAATCCAAAAACTGTATCGCATAGAAACAAAAATCAAAGGTAAAACAGCACAAGAAAAATACCGAATACGTCAGGCTGACGCCTTACCCTTACTTATGCAATTCAAAGGCTGGCTGGATAAGTCCGCCGCAGAGGTACCGCCTAAAACGGCTCTGGGCAAAGCCCTTGCCTACAGCCTGAATCAATGGCCTAAACTCATTCGTTACATTGAAGATGGCAACCTGACTATCGACAATAACCGGGCGGAACGGGCCATAAAACCCTTTGTGATAGGTCGAAAAAACTGGTTATTCTCAAACACGGCTAACGGCGCAAACGCCAGTGCCACACTT
>CAXMOZ010000087.1:0-5507 GCA_964195315.1 uncultured Acidimicrobiia bacterium
ATTCTTCGATGTCACGAAAGCTGAGTGTAAATCTATGATAAAGCCACACAGCGTGACTGATTATTTGGGGTGGATAGCGATAACCGGCATAAATATTCGTATTTTTCATTTCCAGATTATCGCATGTTTCTGAGTCTGCTCGTTAACTTGACAGTACCATCCTGTGCGTTGCTCATCATGACACCTGCATGGAGACTGATGCCTGCCACTTTTGCGGCACAGCCTGACGCAAGCCCTTGCTCTGCCATAGGTGCAATGGTTTGCAAGGTAAAGACCTTTCGTCATTGCCGTCCCCATTCCTTTCCACCCATTTCTGCCAATCGAGACGCGGCTCGTCGAAAGGAAAATGCGAGGTCATTGGCGGCCGATAATTGTGCCAGTGACACGCCAATTCGACCCGTCGCCGACCACTCAAAATATTCCCCCTCTTTGGTACGAATCATGGTCGTCGCAAAGGAACTCGAGTTTCCCCCCTTCTTACTGACAAACAATTCTTCATCTCCATCACTGCTTTGCACTTGCGCTTCAAAATCGACAAACAATTCGTCGAGCGGGACTTGTGCCGCCAGCACCAAGCGGGTGCGAGATTCATAACACGCGTCAATGAGGGTGACGAATCGTCGCGCTTCGTTGAGGTGATTGGCGTCCAGTTGGGGGACGCGGTCCATAATGAGGACCGGAAATCGGCAGCAGAGGGAAATATAATCGGCCGCCCCGAGCGGTTGGTAGCACAACTCGGAAAAGTCAAACCAGGCGCACCGGTCATTCAATCGGGCGACCTGGACGGTGCGACCAAAGAGGACGGGAATGATCTCGGCATCAGTTCCGGATGCAGTGCCACCAAATATTTCTTCCAACTGCGCCTGTATGTCGTTATTAATATTATTATCGCCATGAACATCCTTGTTTGACCAAAAATAGGATTGACCACCCGCTCGAGTTTCGAGTCGATAATCCTTGCGGGAATCCTCCATGGAAATAATGTCAGACGTGTGTTTCAATATGTCGATGAATGGCAAAAAGAGGGATCGGTTAATGCCTCCCTCATACAAGGCATCGGGGGGTCGATTCGAGGTGGCCACCACTACGACATTGTAATCCAATAATAATAAAAACAGTCGCTTCAAAATCATGGCATCGGCAATGTCTGTCACTTGAAATTCATCGAAACAGAGGAGTTGGGCTTCTTGTGCCAATTGTTGCGCAATGATGGGAATCGCATCACCTCGTGGGTGCTTCTGTTTGTAGACAAAGATTCGATGATGGACGTCTAGCATGAATTCATGAAAGTGGACGCGGCGTTTGGTAATCTTTGCTTGTTTGTGGCTGTGGTTGTCATTATTACAGCAAGAATCATCATCAGGAACAGTAACCGACGCGTAAAAGAGATCCATTAGAAAGCTCTTGCCGACCCCGACCGGTCCATGAATGTAAATGCCTCGCGGTGGTGGACCAAAAGACCACAAATGGAACTTCTTTCGAAGAAAGGACTGGGCGGATGCCAGGGATCGCGCCAGTAACAGTGGACTGCTGCTTGTACAGTTGCTCTGTGTCGGATCGTAGGTGCGTATGGGTACTGGTGGGAGTGAGGCAAGAGACTCGTGCAAGGCATCGAATTTTGCCGCCAGAGCGACTTGCGCGTCATCTCGTCGCACCTCCCCCGCGTCCACCTTGAGTTCATAAGCCGCTGCCACGGGGCCTGTCGAGAAGCACCGCCGAGCGACGCGATGTTGTGCTATCATCGTCTTCATCATCATCATCGTCTTTATCGTCTTCATCATGGAGCTGATGAGTTTATCAACATGATGGTATGGTACACTAGATTTCTGTATGGATATCAAATGGATTTGTATTAGAGACTCAAGTTTCGGAGTTCAACTTGAACGCCAAATTCAGCATAACTAACTGAATAATATAAATAAAAATAGCCTTATCATGGTAAAATGTTCGTAATCTAGACAAAACACGAAACCACTCAAGGGCTATAAAATGAACCCTGACACAACCCCCTCTATTTTTAACAACAGATTTGCTCACACACGCCGATATTCAAGTCGACAAGCGGCTCCTAAAGTTGTGCAAACCAGTTTTGAATATTACTTTTATTTGAACAGACTTATCTGAGGCCAAGTTTGATTAATCGTATGATGATTCTTCGCTCAATATAGTCTGATAGTTCGAATTTTCTAACGTCAGCTATAGGTCGATTTAAGCCTTTTCTAGACTAGAACCTTATGTCGGCTTTTGGCACATGGCCGATACTCGGCTTGGAGCGATCAGGAGACTTTCATTGATAAGTTTGTTAATCTATTTTTACAAGTACTTATACAACAAAGCTATCTGTAAACGTGTTTTAAGGAAGTGAAAATGGAATTTCTCAAGAAGCTCAATAAAATTCAAATCGCGCTTATCGCTATAGTGTTCAGCTTTGCAATCGCTTTTACTAAATATAAGTTGGAAGTTAATTTAACAAACATCGTTGTCGATGCTCAGGCTGGTATTGTTGTCGTTTTTGCCTTCATAACGAGCACAATACTCTGGGTATTATTAGCCCTATCAAATTACAAACTTATTCGTGCATTTATCGACGGGGAACGGTCTAAAGCTATAGTTTTAGGAATAGTAGTTGCGGTTTTTACATCTCTAGCAGCTTATTCGGTCGCAGGTTCGGTTGAGAAAAGGCGCGCACTTTTGGACTCTAAAGATCCTCAGACCGTGCCTCAAAGGTTGAGGGACCTTGTTGGCTATCAATCTGGTTTTGGATATGAAGTAGACAATAGGATTGCGAGTAACCCGTCTACACCAATCGATGTTCTTGAATCGTTTTATGGAATTGAAGGCCAAATTGGAACAGACATCCGCCTAGCCAGTAACTCACATACACCCAACCACATCCTCATTGGGCTATCAAAACGAAGTGATAAACTCTGGAGAGAACACATACTGGAAAGCTTAAAGCGCAATCCCAAAGTTAAAGGTAATGAACTATATTTTGATACCGATATGGTTCTTCAGGAAACGAAACGCGCAGACTAGTTTAGTAATTTGAGTGTTTTTTTCGATTCAGCTAAACGTCTGCAATTGGCACAAACTTCCCCGTCATGTTTAACGCTCGACTGTCTGCTTGAGGCTCGGAACAGCCTGTCACTGGGGTGCACCGCAGCTTATCTTTATGATACAACCTTGAATGACCGCAGTAAGACTTATATGCTTGGTTAAATACTGCCTACAGACTTCCAGTTCTTCAGTTTTCCCCACACCCACCAGCAGCCCGACCGTAAATTTCTCCACAGTGGCCCTCTCTGCAACTTTTTCGGTGAGCATGAGCTTGGCATCCAGCGGCAGAAATTTTGTCACCGTTGGCCACTCTGCAGCAGAATTGTGAGTTTTTCGGCTCTGGTACGCTTGTGGGCTGAGCACTGGGCTAAGTTCAGTTTTTGCATGTCTAGGTATGGCGTAAAGCTGAAAACCTGCAAAACTGTCTAGCTGCTATAAAAGGGACAGCTGATTCGCATGACTGATGGAAGACTCTTCAAACCGTTAGCATGAACGCAACTACATTCCCCAGCTTTTCAGAATCCCAGTTTTTCAATTTCACGCTACCCCACCCAGTATAGCTGCCATCACACAAGCTTAGTTCGGAAAAAGGTCGGTGTTCGGTCGAGAAAGGTCGTTACGTTTCTTGCACTTACCGACCAAAGCCAACTGCGACAACCGAAAAAGTTCGGTATAGGTTCGGTTATGCACTCTGCACCATCACCCTCGGGAAAAACTCGTTACTATTCTACAACTTAGTCAAAATATTCAGTCCATTCTCCTTGCCTCATAATCGTCAGGTCCCCTGTTCGAGTCAGGGAGGGGCCACCATTTCCCCTTAGGAATCATAAGCTTACCTCAAATCAGACCGGCCGATAATGGATATTGGGTCTCACTGAAATTCGTTCGAAAAATCACTTTTTGCACATTTTGTATTCTGACAGTCATTGTGGGCTTTTCATGTTTGCCTATTACTGAATCATGCAGACTGTGAATGGGTATTGTCAACTTATTGAATTGAGACGATGAGAAATGTAAAAAGTGCTATTAGTGTCAGGTAACTTTACACAATGGGATTATCCAAACTCATTAGGAATCGTAAAGCATTGAAATATAACAATTATTAAATATTGGCGCGTTATGTGCTCTCGAAAAATTACCTGATGAGTTGTCATCTATGGAAGAACCTTCGAAAATAATTTTGAAGGATTAAAAGGAATATTAAATGAAATTTAAATTTTTGAAAATGGCAGTTGCTGGATTGGTTTTGTCTGTTAGTGGTTTTGCTAATGCGACTATACTTGATTTTGAAGACCTAGCGGGTAGCGGTCTTTTTAATAGTCTACCAAATAATTACGCTGGCATATCATGGGCTGCTAATTTCTGGGCTTATGATGCTCCTCAAGGCCCATATAATGCACATTCGGGCGATGTTCGTCTTGCAGCTAATGGAAATAATCCGGGAGATACCTCTTTTACTTTTTTAAATGGAGGAGTGACTTTTGATGGAGCATGGTTTGCAGGTAATTCAGTTGACGTACACTGGGAGTTGTTTTCGAACAATAATCTTGTTCATACTTCAGCGGTTTTGAATGTTAGTGCGAGTACTGAATTCTTAACTTCAGGCTATATTGGTCAAGTAGATAGAGTGCGTATTATCGGACAAAGTGGACAATATGTGATGGATGATCTGACTTTTACAAGCGCTATGCAAGTCCCAGAACCATCAACACTAGCCATCCTAAGCTTAGGCTTAATGGGCTTAGCAGCACGTAGATTCAAGAAACAAGCATAATAAGTTATCAACATAGGCTAGCTTGGGTAAACCCTTAACTGCCTAATTAGTCGATACATACAAAGAAGCATCAGCCCATTCGGCCGGTGCTTTTTTTTGCGTTATACTTCAACAAATCACCACACAAAATGTATCGAAGAGGATAGGATCGAAGGGGGATCGATGTGTCAGGTTTGTTGAACCAATAGCAGAGTGGTACTGACAAGTTAACTTCTTAAAATTAAAAAGTCTAATCCGGATTTACACCTCAAACCTTCACGATACTGTTCCAAGACACAAATGCCCTACTTCCCAACATTCGATAATTCTCGGCACAGATACAATGTCATCTAAGGTTTAAACTTCCGCATACATCGTTCCCCGACCCGCAATAGCTAAACAGATTTGGCCATCACAATTTGCGCCTCTAACGGTATCTTATATGAATAGGCAGAAACGCTGCTTATCATAACCTGTAGAGGCACCAACCATGACAACACCAACTACCAGCACGGCACTGTCAACTTATCGAATTCAGTTTATGAGAACCAGTTTACAGTAGTTTATCCCAAATTCTGGACGCAACTTACCCTCGTCCACTCTGCAAATGCTCGTTTACGGAATATTCTATAATTGTGAGCGTTCATTACATGACGTCCAATCCTGAACAGGTTGTTGACAATCCCATGACACGATA
>CAXMOZ010000088.1:0-92669 GCA_964195315.1 uncultured Acidimicrobiia bacterium
TTTTTGTTGCTGTATTTCCATTTCGAAACTCCTTGTTTCCCAAATGCCTTTTAATTTTTCGAAGCCGATAAAGAATAGCACCTTCCTTATTTAAGTTGAAACTTTTGTTGCTATGCCTTTAATCCTTTGAAGTTATAACGCCTCATTAAGAGGCAAAAAATTGTTGGTTCAAATTAGCGACGAAGGAGTAAAAGCCAACTGTTTATTGTCCTTTTGAATGACTTGTTATAGGGCTATTTAACCACAGAAGGACGTGGGATATTAACACAACGAATTATATAGCTAATCAAGATTAAACCCTGCTCCTTGACCTGTTGAAGGGAAATAAGAGAAAAAGGGTGTTTGGGTATTTGAGAATACATCACCATTGTGGTTTATGTAAACGCAAGCTGGTCCAAATTTCGAAGCACCCAGCATTGTCAGCAGTAGGACGGTCAGGATAACCCTCTGCACTCATTAATATAGTATTTCCATTGACAACAAAATTATTAGGTTGACTTTGAATGGTCCATTTAAAGAACAACATATTAGCTGAGCTATAAAAGCTTCCTCTAACAGAAGAAGTCACTGCCTTGTTTGCATCTCCACTAAGGTCGATAAACTTTGGTAGGGCTGTCACAGAAAGGATCCCCAAAATAATAATTACAACTACCAATTCTATCAACGTAAATCCATTTTCATTCATACAATAAATCACCAATGTTGGACAACTAAATCAAATACACTCTAACTTTTAACATGTTAATACAATATCATAGTTGAACCTCTATAAAGCCCTATAACGCCCGCATAAACTGCGGAGTGAACTTGGCGACTTTTTTGCGGCTTTTTGCAAAAAAGGCGACAAGTTTACGGAGTCAGATTTAATGCGATTGTTCAGTGCTAATGGCATTGGTAAACACCAATTTATTACCAAATGGGTCAGTAATTGACATGTCTCTACTTCCCCAGGGCATTTCTTTAATTCCAGGCCGAGAATTTTGATACTCCTTTTCTACCAATTCCTTCTGATAAGTATCAATTGCATCTATTTCTATTCTCAATGCAGAACCAGGACAACAATCTCCATGATGCTCAGATAAATGCAAAATACAGTTATCTTTTGAAACTTGCATATATAAGGGCAACCCATTTTCAAATCTGTGCTCCCAATCAACATTGAACCCGAGAAAACCAAGATAGAACTCCCTTGTCTTAGTTTCGTCGAAAACACGAAGGATTGGTGTTACTTTGCCAAAATTCATTTCAGCTCCGTTTTAAATTATGGGGGCACTTAACAGCCAAATTCAAAGGTAAAAAACCTTTGAATACATATTAGTGAGTTAACCTTATAATTTCTCTTGGTTTGATTCATGAATCATAAGCCTATGAATTTAAAGCATTAATTTTTGTAAAAAAAGTTTAATTTTTCATTAAACAGGTAATTTACCTGAAACTACCCCTGCAATCTATAGCGTTTATTGCTATTGTCGATTACTCTTGATTTACGAATGGAATCGTCGTCATGTATACCTACTCTTCTCCTTTTCTTCAGTCAATTTCCGATCATATGAGTGCTCGAAGGTATAGCAAACGAACAATTGAAACCTATGTTTACTGGATTAAGTCCTTCATTATTTATCACGACAAGCGACATCCTACTGAACTTGACTCATCTCATGTAGAGCAATTTCTTACATTTTTGGCCGTAGAACGTCAGGTTGCGGCGGCTACACAAAAAATTGTGCTAAACGCTTTGGCATTTTTGTTCAATAAGTTTCTTGATCAGCATCTTAATGATATGAGTGCTTTTCAACGAGCTCGCACACAGCAAAAGATTCCAGTCGTTTTAACCCGTGTTGAGATTGCTAGTCTCTTTTCTTATTTGCAGAGTAGACCGTTACTAATTGCATCGCTATTATATGGCTCTGGTCTACGTCGAATTGAATCTATCAGGTTACGGGTCAAGGATATTGATTTTGATCACCTGCAAATTCAAGTTTGGAACGGCAAAGGATTTAAGCATCGGTTAACGACTCTTGCACCCGAGTTAAAAACAACATTACAAAACCAAATTGATCGGGTACGACTATTTTTCAAAGATGACAGGCTAAATGGACAATATGCTGGAGTCTGGATGCCCGGTGCTGTGAATAAGAAGTTATCTAGTTCAGCGCGTGAACTTGGTTGGCAATATTTATTTCCGTCTTCAAAGCTAAGTTTTGAACCTGGCACTAAAAATCTTCGACGGCACCATATTGATGAATCCAATATCAACCGTTTTATAAAGGTCGCGTCTAAACAGGCAAATATTCAAAAACACGTTTCCTGTCATACGCTTCGTCATTCTTTTGCTACTCACCTTCTTGAGTCGGGCGCGGATATTCGCACGGTTCAAGAGCAGCTAGGACACCACGACGTAAAGACGACTGAGATTTACACTCATGTCTTGAAGCGAGGTGCAAATGGTATGAGAAGCCCTTTCAGTGACCTTTAAATAATCTCATCACTTTATATTACAACCTGACACCAGTGTAAACTTAACGCACATTGGCCTAGTAACGCGCTATTCTTCAATCGAGTTGTTTCGTTTACGGTGTCAATAACAATAAGTGCTTCCGACGGGCCTTCAGGAGTCTTAGCCTTCGATATCAAGATAGGTGGGGGGCTCCCACCCCTTAAAAATTTCCTCCAATAGCTACTAATCAAATAGTCGCTGTTGTGTCTACCAGGCCTGTTCAATGGCAAGTACAGTCATTGGCATTTTAAAATCAGCTAACCAATTCAGAAGCGTTGAACCGAGTAATATTTATAGGCATTATCAAAACTTTCTCCAGAGATCAAATCGCTCACAATTCGAGCAGAGCTGGCAGCAAAAGATAGGCCGTAATGGCCATGTCCACAATTATAGAAAACTCGCTTCGCTTTTGCCGATTTTGATATAACGGGGACAGAGTCTGGCATCGAGGGGCGGCTACCCATCCAGAACTTTGCATTCTCGAAATTGGCTCGAGGAAACAGTTCTGCTGAGATGAGCGCGATTGATTTGAAATGGTCCTGGTTCGCTGGTCGGTGTGATGGCGCATATTCAGCCCAGCCACCAATGCGAAGGCCACTGTTTAATTGGGTGGCAACTATTCCCCAGTCGGCAAATACTAAAGGTTTTTCGAGCGTTTCTCCGGGGGTTGGCAAGGTGACGTTATAACCACGTTCTGCCGTAACAGGTAAAAAATCACCAAAGCCACAGGCTATTTTTTTCGAATGAACGCCGGCGGCAATGATTACACCATCATGCTTAAACTGGCCTTCTTTCGTTTTCAATTGAACGCTATTTTCTATTTCACGCACGCTCTCAACTCGTGTCGATTTGAACACCACATGGTTCTGTTTTGAAGCCTCAGCTAATGATTGAACCACCTCAAGTGGGTCACTCACGATGGCCCAGTTATGCGATAAAACCCCCTGTTTGAATTTATCCGATACGAGCGGTATTTCGCTTCGAATTTGCGCTTCGCTGATTGCATCACTATCAATCCCTATAGCGGCTTTCTCCAACCAGGAAGACTGGCTGGCATTAAAGCTAGCCTCAGTATCGTATAGGAATGCGCAGGATTTTTGCATCACCTTGTGAGCCATATTAGCGGCTTTGAACATGGCCTGAACATCAGCCAATGTGTGACTAGACAGGTAACTGAGTGCCTGTGTTGCGGTCAAAAAACGTTGGCCCTGTGAAGTCCTCCAAAAACGCCAGAACCAGGGTATCTGAGCCAAAGCATCTCTGAGTGGGATCTTCAGTGGTGCGTCAGCATTCATAAGCATTTTCAGTGCCTTCCAGTGAATGCCCGGTGTACTTAAAGGGTGAATGTCGGAACCAACAATATGGCCCGCATTCGCTTGAGAAGGGCCGCCTTCGCCTACCGCGTTATCATCGTAAACAGTGACTTGATAACCCCGTCGGGATAGCTCGAAAGCGCTAGCAACTCCGATAATGCCAGCACCAACAATGCCGATTGACGCACCCGAAGGAAGAGAGTTGTCATTCATTGAGTTAACCCATAGTTACAGCACATTAATTAAGCAGGTCAAAGGCATCACCCCAGCAGTCCGATACCTTATAACCTTGCTGATAAGGGTCGCTTGGATCAACTCCAATTTGGTGTAACCCGTGTATCCATCCTCGACCTGAAATTATCGGCAGCACACATAACTTTCCATCGATCTCTTTCAGCCCTTCTACTTGCACCTGAAACTCACTATCAATGATTGATCTGGCAATTTTGGTTTCGCCAATAGTGACTTCGCCACGAGCAGCCATGACGGCGGCACGGGCCGAATTACCGGTGCCACAAGGTGAGCGATCAACTCGACCCGGAGGCAGAATGGTAGCGCCTTTCATCGCGCCATCATCATCAAAGCCAACAAACATGGTGTATGAAATCCCTTCGATACCAGACAAGGTTGGATGACGAATATCGAGCTGCTGATTCACCGCGCGATGTATGCGGGTGCCTATGTCGACCAGCTTGCGGGCATTTTCTGGGGATATTGTTAAATCAAATTGAGCGGGGTCGATCAACGCATAAAAAATACCGCCAAATGCGATATCGACAGTGACTTTACCGAGTCCTTCAACCTCAACAACTGCATCGAGTTGATCGGCATAACTCGGGGTCATCGATAAAGTAACTCTCTCACATTTGCCGTCATGACAGGTGGCTCGTGCTTGAACCAATCCAGCTGGGGTTTCTATCGTTACCGATGTTTCTGGCTCTTTCATCTCGATCATCCCTGTCTCAAGCATCACCGTCACCAGGCAAATACAATTTGACCCTGACATCGCATGCGCTTTGTCACCTTGCAAAATAACAAAGCCAATATCAGCATCAGGATGGGTTGACGGAAATATCAAGTTAGTGGACATTTGCGCATAACCACGTGGTTCAAATACGAGGAAACGACGCAAACTATCATCGACCTGATTGATGTAGTTCATCTTATCTAGCATCGTCTTACCGGGGATATCGATCACGCCACCCGTGACGATTCGTCCAACCTCGCCCTCGGCATGGGCTTCAACCATGGTAATTGTTTTTTTCCAGCGCATTAGATTAAGGCCTCTTGTTCATAAATAATGAGCTTTAGCTGGCTGTAAAGGCAGTACTATTTATTCAATGCTGAATCAAATAGAACGCAGGTATCACTATCGTATTTTAAAGATATTGGCACCTGCTTGATTGAAGCTATTTAGAGAAAACTATTTGCCTGAAATATCAGCACTAATATCAATCCAGATGGTTTTAACTTCTGTGTACTGATCATGTGCCATCAGGGAATTATCACGTCCACCAAACCCCGACAGTTTATAGCCGCCAAATGGTGTTGTAATATCACCTTCTGCATAGCAGTTTACGCTCACAGTGCCCGCTTGCAAAGCCCGAGCATATTTATGCGCCTTGGTCACATTAGAAGTAAATAACGATGCGTGTAAACCATAACAAGTGTCATTGGCCAGTTTGATTGCGGCTTCATCACTATCGACTACCATCATTGCAAAAACAGGGCCAAAGATCTCTTCCTGAGCAATAGTCATATCTGGCGTGACACCAGCGAATAATGTTGGCTCGATAAATAAACCCTCGCCCGCTTCAATCGCGTTGCCACCATGGATCAGCTCCGCCCCTTCTTTTTTGGCTGAGTCGATATAGCCTAAAATTTTATCGTATTGTTCACGTGAAATAATAGCACCCAACTGGTTAGCTGGGTCCATTGGATCACCTGTTTGCCAATCGGCAATTTTTTGTTTCACTAGTTGCAGTAGTTGTTCACTGACATCTTTGTGCACGATGAGACGTGAGTTCGCGGTACAGTTTTGTCCCATGTTCCATAATGCTGCGTAAACAACATGCTCGGCAACACTCTCCAGGTTATCAGCATCGGACAAAACAACAGCCGGGTTTTTACCACCACATTCCAACACAACCTTCTTCATGTTGCTTTGGGCAGAGAATTGAAGGAAGAGACGACCTACTTCAGTCGACCCAGTGAAAGAAAGGGCTTCGATTCCATCGTGACGTCCCATGGGTTCGCCAACATCGGGTCCCATACCTGGCAGGATATTCAGTACGCCAGCAGGTATGCCTGCTTGATTGGCAAGCTCACCCATGTAGAGAGTGGTCATCGACGTTTGCTCGGCCGGTTTAACAATTAGGCTGTTACCACCCGCTAGGGCTGGACCCATTTTCCAAGCTAACATCATCAAAGGGAAGTTCCATGGCAACACACACGCAACAACGCCTAACGGTTCACGTACTATGAGCCCGATACCATTTTCATTCGAAGGTGAAATTTGATCATATATCTTATCGGTTGCCTCGGCATGCCACTGAATAGTGCTAACAGTTTCAGGCAGATCGGTTAACTGACACTCACTGATTGGCTTGCCACTTTCCAGGCTTTCGAGCACTGCCAGCTCATGCTGATTATCTTCGATGAGTTGCGCGAATTTTAATAATGCAGCCTTTCTTTCGCTGGGATGTTTGCGGGACCATTCACCACCATCAAACGCTTTTCGCGCAACATCAACTGCATAATCGACATCACTGGCATCACAAGCAGATACATTTGCGAGTACTGCACCAGTTGCTGGATTGATAGTTTCCAGCGTCTTTCCAGTTTTTGATGGTTGATACTGACCGTCGATAAACGCTTTGACAGGAAATGTGAGATCAGCAGCAATAACCGCATACTGCTCTTTACTGAGTAATGTTGTCATGACAAGTTGCCTTTAAGCTTTGAGCAGTGAGTGAAGTACGTCACGTGCCTCAGTTATGGTGGTAGAAACTTCCTGCTGCATTGCGCTATCTAATGCCAGCATAGGTGGGCGCACAACACCACAAGGACGACCCTGCAATCGACAACCTTCTTTAATAGCCTGAACAAATTTTCCACTCTGCTCAAGCGTACTCATAGTTGGCATTAGGGCCGCCATTAAGGCTCGACCTAGCTCAAAATCACCATTCGACACAGTGTTCATTAATTTGACACATTCGTCTGGGAAGAAATTACCAGTAGCACAAACCCAGGCTTTAGACCCCCAGGCTGCAAATTCTAGTACTTGCTCTTCGCCACCAATAATCAACTGAATATTAGGGAAGTTGCGAGTCAAAAAAGGTATACGGGTATAATCACCGCTGGATTCCTTAATCGCGCAGATCAGCGGATTTACAGAGATTGCAGTCAGGAATTCTTCGCCCATTTCGACGCCGGTTCGTCCGGGGTAGTTGTAAAGCATGATAGGTAAACCAGTGGCATCAGCAATGTTGAGTACATGGCTAGCGAGTTCACTTTCAGAAGGTAATGAGTAAGGTGGTGCAGCTACTAGCAACGCGTCCGCGCCGGCATCACGTGCCGCAGCACCAATTGATAGGCACTCGCTTACCAGGATGTCATTGACACCAGCCATAAATGTCACGCGCTTACTGATACGCTCTGCAGCGAACTTGAACTGCTGAATACGTTCTTCCTTCGTCATCGCGTAGAATTCACCCGTAGAACCGCCAACAATGATGCCCGCAACGCCATTCTCAATTTGCCATTCGATGACATCCGCATAACCATCCCAATCAATAGATCCGTCGTCATGAAATGGTGTAATTATCGGTGTATAGATGCCTTCAAATTTCATTTTATCTCTCCAGGTGAGTCTAGTGTTTGATTAATACTTGCAGGCCTGTTTGCCGACAAAGTGTATACACTGCCAATACTAACCAAAAGCAACCTTGAATTCAACTTGCATAAATGAAATGATAATGTATCGGAAATATTCAAATTAAAAATATGACAGCTAAACCAGTGAATAACGAAACACTAAAGAAGGCCAAAGGATTCGGTGCAGTCGCTATTTATAAGACTCTTCGAGGTGAAATTCTTTCCTTGACGCTGGAACCCAGCGAATTAGTCGATGAGGCCAGTCTGGCAAAGCGTTTCGGTGTATCACGGTCACCAGTACGCGAAGCAATGGTAAGGCTTGTTTCGGAATCTCTGTTACAAACCCTCCCTAATAAAGGGACGATTGTTGCCCCACTTCGGATAGAAGAGTTTCCACAATATGTAGATGCACTCGATATAGTGCAACGAACGGTGACCCGATTAGCGGCCAAATTTAGAAATGCCGATGACCTTAAGCGTATTCGTGCAGAGCAGGAAAAGTTCGTTCAATGCGTCAAACAGGGTGATGTTTTGGGCATGATTTTATACAATCGGGATTTTCATGTTGCTATCGCCCATGCAGGTAATAACCGCTATCTTGAACATATTTACAGCCGCTTATTAGATGATGGACGACGATCACTCAGGCTGTACTTCAAATCCTACGACGATACATTGCCAGAAGAACTGTGCCATGCTCACGAGATTTTGATCGATGCAATTGAGGCTCAAGATATAGACTTGGCAGAACGTCTTGCTGGCGAACACACTCTAGAAATGCAACAACGGTTTCTTGATTACCTGGGGTCAAGGCATACAAAGGATTTCGTTGTCTCACTTTAGGGCCGCTCTAAAAATATAGTTTGTCCTTATAGGAACAGGCCATATTTTCCCGAATTTGTTTTTGTCGACAAAGTGTGTTCAAATATTTATTAAGCGTAAAAAGTCCCCCCCCCTTTGGAAACTTTTTGTGCTACAAACTCATTGAGGAGAGAAGACTAAATGAAATTACTATCTAAGATATTTGTACCATTAACGACAGCAGTCATTCTGCTGGGTAGTGTCGGCAACGCATCGGCTGACAAGCTCGATGACGTCATTGACGAAGGCGTATTACGTTGTGGTGTAGTGCTCGATTTTCCACCCATTGGATATCGTGATGCCAATAATAAACCTGCCGGATTTGACGTTGAATACTGCAAAGACCTGGCTAAGGCATTAGAAGTTGAATATGAGATATTGCCAGTAACTTGGGCAGAACGTTTACCGGCTATTGTAGGTAATCGTGCTGACGTTGTTTTTGGTGGCACTTCTGATTCACTATCTCGCGCCAAGACTGTCGGTTTTAGTATTCCTTATGCTATTTATTATGCTCAAGCTGTTGTGAACAAGGATAGCGGTATTAAAACAGTCGAAGACATGCGAAACATGAAAGTAGCGGCTGCGATTGGAACAGTACCTGAGCAAGAATGGCTGAAAATTGCCAAAAAATGGGGTGTAGAAGGAAATTATCAGGGATACCAATCTGAGAATGAAGTTTTCCTCGCTGTATCACAGGGTAAAGCCGATGTTGGTATTACGACTAATACTGCCGTGCTACCTATAGTTCAGCAATACGAGACTATTTTAGCCGGTCCACGCATGCCTTGGGGAACAGATTATACATCAGTCGTTGGCCCTCGCCTTGACGTGACCTGGTTGAACTACCTCAATCTATTCGTCACTCATCAGGTACGTTCTGGTCGTTATGCTGAACTTTGGGATCAGTATGTCGGTGGCGAAGCACCTGAACTACGTATTCCTGGTGTAATGTACTAAGTAGTTGAAATGATGCAAAAGGCCGGCTTCTCAGTCGGCCTTTTTCGATTAAATGAGATAGGCGTATGAATTACAACTTTCATTGGAAGCCCGTATTCAAGGCACTGCCTGAACTATTACAGTCGGCAGCGCTAACCCTTGAGGTTGCGGTTATCTCGATGGTTCTTGGAATCACCATTGGCCTAGGATTATCACTGATCAGAATCCATATGACTGGCCCACTGCGCTGGTTTGCTACCAGTTGGGTTGAGCTAGCACGGAACACTCCGGCACTCTTTCAGCTATTCTTTTTTGGGTTTGGACTTGGAGCTTTTGGCATTCACTTCAGCCCTTACTTCATTGTTCTGCTCGCACTCACTTTCAATAATGCTGGTTATTTGGCTGAGAATTTCCGAGGTGGATTTAACGCAATCCCCGACACCCAATTACGAGCATCAAGAAGCCTTGGAATGACCTCTTTTCAAGCTTATATTAGAATCATTATTCCCCAGGTTCTTCGCATTGTTTATCACCCCATGACCAATCAAATGGTGTGGGCGGTACTGATGTCATCATTAGGCATGTTGGTCGGATTTCGTGAATTATCAGGTGAAACTCAATTTTATGCCTCAAAAACCTTTCGAATTTTTGAGTACTTTGCGGTTACTGCCGTTATCTATTACGTCATCGTGAGAATTATTTTGGCTATCTCACGATTACTCGCTTCACGCCTGTTTAGATACTAATGGAGCGCTAACACATGCAGCCATCAGAAACATTTTTTTCAGGATTCACTCCTAACGACTTACTCTTTATGGGTGAAGCTGCGTTACGTTCACTGTGGATTTCAGCCTTAGCCATCAGTATCGGGACTGTGCTAGGTGTAGCCATGGGTTGGTTGCTCAGTGTTTCAAAAAACATTGGCACTTATACCTTAGCGCCAATACTGGATATATTTCGCTCGGTACCGTTAATCATCCAACTCGTATTATTCTTTAATTTTGTACCGTTACTCGGTATTCGGCTAGGTCCATTTGGTGCAGGGCTGATTATTTTGTCGGTATATACGGCCGCTAATGTCGCTTATGTGGCACGTGGCGGAATCGATGCTGTCGGGTCTCCAATGCGAAGAGCAGCCCGAAGCCTAGGCATGACTTACTGGCAGGATATGATTTACGTTGTATGGCCTATTGGCCTGCGAGCGGTTTTCCCTGCATGGGTAGGGGTTGCACTTGGTGTCATGAAAGATAGCGCGCTTGTTTCGGTGCTCGGTTATGTCGAATTACTCAAAGCCTCACAAATCCTAATGACTCGCACACAGGACATTATTCTAATTCTGGCTATTGCGGGTGCATTTTACTTCGCATTATCTTATCCCATATCACTCTATGCTTCTCGCCTGGAAGCGAGGTGGAAAAAATGATTGAAATTCACGGACTACATAAAAATTTTGGGGACCTTCATGTATTGAAAGGTATTGATCTGGATGTTCCTAAGGGCGAAGTGCTCAGCGTCATCGGCGCGTCAGGGTCAGGCAAGTCAACCCTACTCTATTGTATTAATGGCTTAGAAGAGATTCAGCAAGGTACGATTCATGTCGATGGTATCGATATACACGCGAAAGAAACTGATATCAATGTGGTACGCCAAAACCTCGGCATGGTGTTCCAGCAATGGAACAGTTTTCCTCACTTAACCGTACTGGAAAATGTTGCCTTATCACCAAAAATTGTACGCAAGATGTCACAACAAGAAGCGAATGATATTGCCGAAAAACAATTACGTCACGTTGGCCTTGGTGACAAGTTAAGCAGCTTCCCATCAGCACTATCGGGTGGACAACAGCAACGTCTGGCAATTGCTCGTGCACTAGCCATGGAGCCAAGTTATATGCTTTTCGATGAAGCTACCTCAGCACTAGACCCTGAGCTGGTGGGTGAAGTACTGGACACTATGCGCTTACTCGCCGAAGAAGGCATGACGATGATATGTGTAACCCACGAAATGGGATTTGCTCGCGAAGTATCTGATCGCGTCGCTTTCTTCCATCAAGGCGTAATCGATGAAATTGGACCGCCCGAAGAATTTTTTACCCACCCCAAATCAGAACACCTACAGAAATTTTTATCCAAAGTTAAATAAGCAGAGAAGTACCTATGAAAATTACAGCGATCAAAGCATGGCAAGTTGATTTGCCCTTAAAAGAAGGCCGTTATAGCTGGTCTAATGGAAACTTTGTTGATGTTTTCGACAGTACCGTCGTTGCCATAGAAACTGACGAAGGCATAACAGGCTATGCAGAATGCTGCCCTTTAGGCTCCGCCTATTTACCTTCATACGCGCTAGGTGTGCGTGCTGGATTAGCAGAGTTAGCACCCCACTTAATTGGCCAGGACCCACTGAATATTGGCCAGATTAATCGAATCATGAATGCTGCGCTGCGTGGACACCCTTACGCAAAAGCACCAATCGACATTGCATGCTGGGACTTGCTTGGTAAAGCAACAGGACAGCCTGTTTATGCCTTACTTGGTGGTGCAGCTCAGGATGATGTAGCGCTATATCGAGCTATTAGCCAGGAAAGCCCTGAAAAAATGGCGGCCAAAATTGAAGGTTATGCAGCCGAAGGCTACACCAAGTTCCAGCTCAAAGTGGGCGGCAACGCCAATGACGATATCGAACGTATTCACGCGACACGCTCAGTACTTAAACCCACAGACTTATTAGTAGCGGACGCGAATACTGGTTGGACTCGACATGAGGCGGCTCGAGTCGTCAATGCAGTAGCAAACCTCGATGTCTATATCGAACAGCCTTGTATGACCTATGAAGAAAGCGTTTCAATTCGCAGACGTACCTCCCTACCCTTTATTCTTGATGAAGTCATCGATGGTACCGGCACACTTATTCGAGGCATCGCAGAAGATGCAATGGATGTCATTAACCTGAAAATATCTAAGGTTGGCGGACTAACTAATGCTAAATTAATGCGCGATTTATGTGTTAGTAGTGGTATCCCGATGACCATAGAAGATACTTGGGGCGGTGATATCACCACAGCTGCCATTGCTCATCTGGCTCGATCAACACCAGAAGAATTTTGCTTTTCAGCCACTGACTTTAATAGTTACGGCACGGTCACTATCGCAGATGGCGCGCCACAACGAGTCAATGGCAGAATGACAGCCGCTGACAGACCAGGGCTTGGCATTACCCCTGATTTTAATGTGCTTGGTGATCCCGTTTTAACGGTAGTATAAAACGGCGCCACTAAACAAATAACTCCGGTCGATAATAAGTAACGGAGTGACAATCACCTTAATGTATAAGCCATTACTCGGCGACTATAGCCATAGTAATGTAGGCTAAATCGGCAAGCACATAAAATGTTGTTTCGGCACTACTCTGCAGTATGGCAGATTCTATGGCTGGTAAAGAGTCAGCGCCGAAGGCATTCATTGTTTCAAGCATCATCGCAGCCACTGAGTGGCTTCATCAGAGCAGTGGGCAGTGCGGCTATTTTAATTAGTCACAAAATACTGGTAGAAACGCTCGAAGCTGGGCAATTTGCCTGGCGTGTTGCCGGTTTACTGCTTGGCTAGAGATGCCACCAACAATTTTCATGACTGGCCGACTCAAGCAACTCAAAACTAATCCATGAATAATCAAATTAATAACGCGGATTCTTTAAGTATGAACCAGCCCAGCTACCTCGAAGCATTCTGGGTATGGGCCAGGATTGGTGTCTTATCATTTGGAGGTCCAGCCGCTCAAATCGCCCTCTTGCATCGAGTGGTGGTGGAACAAAAAGGCTGGCTAAATGAAAAGCAATATCTCAATGCGCTTGGTTTTTGTATGCTACTTCCCGGACCGGAGGCAATGCAATTAGCCACCTATGCTGGTTGGAAAATCCACGGCACTCTAGGTGGGCTGATGGCTGGGTTACTGTTTGTGTTACCTGGTGCCGTCATAGTATTGGGGCTGGCAATAGCCTATGTAACTTTTGGTGACTTACCACTGACGGTATCATTGTTCTTAGGTATCAAGGCCGCCGTTTTAATCGTCGTGGTTGAGGCTTTGTTTCGGGTTGCAAAAAAGGCGCTACATTTAACAGAACACTGGTTTATCGCTGCATTTGCGTTCATTGGCCTGTTTCTACTGGCGATACCTTACCCTTTAGTTATTGCACTAGCGGCAGGTTATGGTTTCTTTCGTGGAGCAAAATCAAACGTAATAGCTGATCGGATTGGAATGCAATCAGACGAGAAAACTCAGCTATTCCGAAGCCTGTTATCCAGCACGTTAATCACCATATTTTACTGGTTGATGATCTGGTGGATACCAATTGTCGCCATTGATTACTTTTTTGACTTGCCAATACTGACTCAAGTAGGCCAGTTTTTCTCGAAACTCGCAGTGGTTACTTTTGGTGGTGCCTATGCGGTTCTCGCTTACCTTGCACAAGACGTGGTGAATCAATTTGGCTGGCTAACCGCTGGTGAAATGATGGATGGCCTGGGCCTCGCTGAGACAACACCCGGTCCATTAATTTTAGTCACCGAATTCGTCGGTTTTATTGCAGGCTACCGTGAAGGAGGCTTGATGCTAGGGTTATCAGCCGCGTTAATAACCTTGTGGGTCACTTTCACACCCTGCTTTATGTGGATATTCGCTGGTGCGCCTTATCTTGAATGGATAGGGCGTCAGCCTCGATTGAAAAGCGCCCTGTCTGCAATCACTGCTGCCGTCGTTGGGGTTATTTTGAACTTGTCACTGTGGTTTTCATTACAGGTATTGTTCAAAGAAGTTGACTCCCAAACCTATGGCCCATTTACATTTTTGCAACCAACATTTAGCTCAATCGACTGGCGTGTCGTGTTACTTTCGGGCATATGCGCTTTGCTAATATTTCGCTTGCACTGGAATATACTGGCAGTACTAGCGACTAGTGCATTGATTAGCGTCATTTTAACTATGGGTATGTAGCCTTGTTATTGGGATTCGTTCGTCAATAATCTACCCTGTATTTAGCTTAACTTAACGCTGTTGGTTATTTAGTTCTCACTAAGTTAGTGCGTTTTTAAGTAAATACGCTGATAAATAAAGTGCGCAATACGCTGTATATCATTAATGTCTAAAACCGTAATATCAGAAGATTCCGGCAGTGGACTATCGCAGGCAATGGCGACAATATTGGGGTCTTCTGGGTGAAGATAGGGTTTATTTAGTTCTGCACGATGCAACTCGATCTTCGTAAATGGAATTTGCTTGTAACCTTCGACCAATACTAAATCATACTTGTTTGGGTTAAGTGAATTAATAATCTCCTGTAAAGATGGCTCTTGCTCAGGAGTAGCAAACTCGGTGATCTGTGCCATGCGGGTTGTGGTGCAAATAATGGTGTGATCAGAGCCAGATTTACGAATCTCATAACTGTCTTTACCGGGTTGGTCAATGTCAAAATGATGGTGCGCATGCTTAACAACCGCCAATCTCAACTTACGTTGCTTTAGCAAGGGGATAATCTGCTTGAGCAGAGTTGTTTTCCCAGTACCGCTGTATGCACTGAAACCGACTACTGGAATATTGGTAGAAATCATAACTTGGACTACTTCGCTAACAAATTTTTCTGGTCTTCAGGGGTGTTAATATTTCTAAACAGTTCTGGCTGAGACGAAAAATCAACTCGATTATACTGATGTTGCGCGTACCAACGGTCAATTTTTCGATCGCCACTGCTGAGAAAGGTATTCAGGCTTGGGAGTAAATCAACATTGATTAACGCGTGAACGGGTTGTAAGCGCTCCCCATCGAAAGCAACACTAATTGGAGCATCATTATTTTCAGGCAAGTTGTGACACTCAATAAAGCGCGAGACATATTGCTCACTCAGTAACGGGCTATCACAAGGTAAGGTGAGAATATACTGGCTGTCGACCGCGCTCATAGCACTAGCAAAACCAGCCAGAGGACCTTGGTAATCGCTGAGCTCGTCGCTAATAACCGGAAACCCATAACCCTCATAAATTGATTGATTACGGTTCGCATTGATGACGATATTGACATTCTGTTGTTGCAACTTATCAATCAGAATTTCGACCAGTAAACGCCCGTCAAATTCGATCAACCCCTTATCGAGGCCGCCCATGCGACGTCCCATGCCACCGGCCAGAATGACGGCGGTAATGTCGGTGTTTTGAATTGTCATTTGTTTCTATATGGCTGGTGATAACAGCCTGAATTGTATCAAGCAAGTGCGGCACATACTATTTAAGGTGGGTCTAATTCAAGCATTAGATGACCAACAATTAGGTGATCATGAGAAGCTTAGTTGAATGAAAATTCAGTTCAGTGAAGCGAGCGCCGCATCATGTAATTCTGGTGTGGCTGAGGCGATCACTTGCGATCCTGAACTCAAGGTAAGGGCATTGCCCTGCCAATCACTAATAACACCACCTGCCTGCTCGACAATAGGCACTAAAGGGAGGTAGTCAAACGGAAACAAGCCCGACTCTACCACTAAATCAACCCAGCCCCCAGCAAGCATCGCATAGGTATAACAATCACCACCATAACGACGATAACGAGTATATTCACAGAGCTGATCAAACTGTTTAAGTTCTTTTGCATTAAAAAAATCAGGCGACGAGGTTAATATATTAGCCTGTTCTAATTGTCGACATTGGCTCACTCGACATGGTTGACCATTTAGCAGAGTCGGGCCAGTTCTATCCGCAGTCCATATTTCATTCAATGCTGGCATGGCTAATCCACCCGCTTGAACTACGTGATCTTCGACAAACCCAACCAAACAACCAAATAATGGATTTCCCAATAAAAAGCTTTTGGTACCATCGATAGGGTCGATTACCCAAGTACCACCATCACCAGCGCTATGACCTTGCTCTTCGCCATAGATCGCATGTTTTGGAAAACGCTCAGCAAGAATATCACGCAACGCTTGCTCAGCCGCTTTATCAGCAATGGTGACAGGAGAGTCGTCTTGCTTGATATCAAAGGGTACCTGGCTGCGAAAATGCTGCATGCAGATCTTCGATGCAGAATCGAGCATACATTGAATGGCTTCTGAAATATCAGAGAGGGTGTGAGTCACTGGCTGGTCCCTAATTTAAATTAAGCTGGGCAGAAAGTGGCATTCTAAAATACCACAGTTGAACTACAAGCTAGGCAGCTGATATTTGGGGGTTATCTGCAAGCTCTCTCCATCGGTGACATGCGACATCATGTTCCGCACCCAACTTATCGAGTTTCGGCTCTTCCTTACGGCAAAGGTCGATAGCATAACGACAACGTGTCTGAAACTTACAACCTGGTGGCGGATTGGTTGGCGACGGAATTTCTCCCTCCAGCTTTAAAGGATTACCTGGATTATCTGGGTCAAGAGAAGGAATTGCCGATAACAAGGCCTTGGTATAAGGATGTCGAGGATTGGTGAAAAGTTCACGCGTTGGGGCTGTCTCAACCAGGCGTCCAAGATACATAACGGCAACATGATCACAGGTATGGGCGACAACACTTAAGTCATGACTAATGAATAGAAAAGTTAAGCCCATATCTTTTTGAATGGATTTTAGTAGGTTCAGTACGTCGGCCTGAATCGATACATCGAGTGCTGCAACACTTTCATCGGCAACAATAAAGTTGGGTTTCGAGACTAACGCTCTTGCAATCGAAATGCGCTGACGCTGACCGCCAGAAAAAGCGTGGGGAAACCGGCGTAAATGTTCCAGATTGATACGGCACTTGGCAGCAATCTCACGAACACGCTCATCAGTTTCTTCACGTGTTTTAGTCAAACCCATGACTTCGAGTGGTTCCGCAATAATATCGCGTACTGTCATTCGTGGGCTTAAAGCCGCGTAAGGGTCCTGGAATATGAGTTGAGCACGTTTGCGATAATCGGTTAGTGCCTGTTTGTTCATGGTGGGAAGATCATATTTGACCTCGCCATCATTATAAATAGCAGATCCTCGGGTAATCGGTGCTGCACGCAGTAAAGCACGACCAAAGGTTGTCTTTCCTGAACCTGACTCACCGACCAGACCGTAAAAACTGCCTTTGCCAATATCAACGCTGACGCCTTCGACGGCTCGCACGACGGGTTGCTCACCAAATAAGGGGCCTTTTAGCGGAAAGTGGACGGATAAGTCGTCGGTCGAAATAATAGAGTCACTCATGCTTCCACCTCTTCTTTTTGTGCGTCTTTTTCAGCTAATAGGCAGGCAACTTGTTGCCCATCTTTATTGGTGATGAACTCAGGAATAATGGTTTCACATTCGCTACCGAGTGATACGGGGCAGCGTGTATGGAATACGCAACCTGGGGGCCGATCCAAAGGTGAAGGAATATCACCTGCCACAGGCTTCAACGGCGTATCAAGATCATCCAGTCTAGGTAAAGCATCGAGTAATCCACGGGTATAGGGATGTTGTGGATTGCGCAGTACTTGTCGCACAGAACCTTTCTCAATGAGTTTACCCAGGTACATCACAGCTACTTGATCAGCCGTTTGCGCAATAACACCCAAGTCATGAGTGATAAACAAAATGGCCATATGAAATTCTTTGACCAAGTCTTTCATCAAGTCGATAACCTGCGCCTGGATTGTCACATCAAGTGCGGTGGTGGGTTCATCTGCAATCAGTAACTTTGGCTTAGTTGATAGAGCCATCGCGACCATCGCACGTTGGCGCATACCACCCGAAAATTCAAATGCATACTGGCTAAAACGTTGAGCCGGATCGGGAATACCGACACGAGTTAGCATTTCGATGGAAATCTCTTTCGCTCTAGATTGCGTCATCGTGGAGTGAATCATGAGCTGCTCCACCATTTGATCACCGATTGAGATAGCCGGTGCAAAGCTGGCCATAGGCTCCTGGAAAATCATCGAAATAGCACCACCCCGAATTACCATTTGCTCCTTCGGTTTCTTAAGTGAAAAAACATCAATCGACTGATCATCGACATTTAAGGTAATACTACTTTTGGGGTCATAGACTGCATTGTCTGGATTGAGCAGCATCAATGATTTAGCGGTAACAGATTTACCTGAGCCACTTTCACCAACCAGGCCCATGACTTCGCCGGGCGCTATATCGAATGAAACATGATCGACTGCCTTAACCAAACCTTCGTCGGTGCGAAAGCTTAAAGTAAGGTCTTTAACTGAAATTAATGGGGTGCTCATTTTTTAGTATCCGCATAAGGATCGGCGGCATCACGCAGTCCGTCGCCCACGAAAACGAAAGCGAGCACCAGCGTAATAAAGAATAAAACAGGGATGAAATGCCACTGGTAATTCAGCAACACGTCGGGGTCAGTGACGTTTTGCAACATGACGCCTAGTGAGTTAACCGGATCTTTTAAGCCAAGACCAATAAAGCTCAGCGCAGTTTCCGAAAGTACCATATAAGGAAAAGAGATAATTAAATCGACGATTATGTAACTGGTGAAGCTGGGTAATAGATGGCGTCGAATAACATGACCTGCCGAAGCCCCACATAATTGTGCAGCAAGCACATACTCCTGGTTGCGCTCGGTGAGCAGATGCGTTCGAACCCGCCTCGCCAACGTTGGCCAACCAACAAAGCCAAGAATCATTGATATGAATAAAAATCGGGTCTCCGAACTCCAGGTATCTGGCATGAATGCGGCCAGTGCCATAAACAGTGGAATAGCTGGTATCGTTCGAACGGTATCGGTCATCATCTGTAACGCTGAATCAATCCAGCCGCCGTAATAGCCTGAAATACCACCTATTATCAGCGCTAGCACAAAGGCAATAAAAACACCGATCGTGCCTACCGCAAGCGAAGTGTTGATTGCATGGAACGTTCTGGAAAAGATGTCCTTGCCGGTTGAGTCTGTGCCGAATAAATGGATTTTGCCAGTATCAACACCAAACAAATGGGTCGTAAAATTCATCCCTAAAAATTTATATTTATCACCCTCAGGTAAAAATGTCAGATAACGACGGGCATCCTTATCGACTTCAGTCACCCAACGAAAATTAGTTGCGATCGAGCGAGTCCGGTTAAACGTATAGACGAAAGGCCTAAAAGAACAGCCATTGTCATCGCAAAATTTTGGAACATTCGGCGCACCATAGACATAATCTTTGTTACGCCCGTCAATCGTCGGATCATAAGGCGTCAGGAAGGGCGCAAAAATCCCCGCCAAAATTAAAACGATGAGAATACCAGCACCAACCATAGCGGCTGTTTGTTTTTTGAATCTTGCCCAGATTAGTTGTCCTTGCCCGGCCGTGAAATAGGCTTCTTTACGTTTTTGGTCGACATTCACATCGCTATTAGTCGTTGTATTAGTCATCTCCGCTTACCCCAGAATGCTGCGACGAACGCGCGGGTCGGTGAGCGCGAGAATAATATCAGTGACAAAATTGATTGCTACAATGCTCGCGGTTAGCATAAAAATTATCGCCCCCGCTAACTGCTGGTCGTTGGACAGGGCCAGCGCTTCGATCAATAGAGATCCTGCCTCGGTGAGGGTTAAAATCAACGCGACGATCGGTAGCTCGTTAAAAATTCGGTTTAAATCAAAACCAAGCGAGTTGATGATGGGCCCGAGGGAATGACGTGCGGGATAACGCCACAGCAGTCGACGTCCGCTAACGCCACGCGCTGCAGCGGCTGTTACATATAATTTGCCCACTTCATCAGACATCAATGCGCGTACGGTCTGAATCGCAAATGCCGTTGCAGACCAGGCCAGAATAAATACCGGTAACCAGGCTCGCGATAGAAAATCCATTACGCGTTCATAAGACCAGGCTGCATCGCGAAACTCTTTAGAAAACAGGCCGGTTAAAGTATCTCCAAAATATACCGTCGAAAACAGCATAATCATCAATGCTAGTAAAAAATTTGGCAACGCCAGACCAAGATAACTAACGAATCTAAGACTGTTGTTTGCCCATGGACTTTTGGAGGTGGCTGAAATGATGCCAACTGGAATTGCAATTAGATAAGCGACGAATAACGAAGCCAGACATATCCACAGACTGATCCAGAACTTATCACCCAGAAGTTGTGCAATATTGACACGCAAAATACAACTATTGCCAAACTCGCCCTGAAAAGCATTAAAAATCCAGCTTCCCCAGCGCACCAAATATGGTCGGTCGAGGCCTAGACGTACGCGCTCTGCGTCGATGTCGGCAATGGTGATTGCCCCACCTTGAGAACTCTTGAAAGCGAGGTAGCGTTCAGCACAGTCACCAGGCACTAGTTCCATCAAACTAAAAACGATCAGGGAGACCATGATTAGCGTAATCATCGCTAAAAATGCACGTGTGATAGCAAAACGGAAAAATTGCATTTTGTCTTCGCCCTTACTTATTATTTTTTTGGTTTCGGCTTAGTCATTCTGTCCGAGCATAACTTTTAACTTTCGACATAATCTGTCGACATAAATTTTTAAATATAGCCTATCAAAAATAACTGTCCACGGTTATCTGTGAAAGATAGCCGTGGACGAATTATCATTTAAAAAGAACGCTTACTTCCCAAAGTACCACTGAGGACCGCGGTAAGGATAAGATCTGTAATAGGCATAAGATGCCGTCTTATAATCAGGAAAGTTCTTCAAGGTATTGCTGTGATAAACCGGTGAAACCGATTTCACAGTACCGATGAAGAGCAGGTTTTCGGTCATGGTTTTTACCAGCTTCTGTCCCAATCGATCAGATTCAGCAGTACCCGCTGTTGCAGCTTGAAAAGCACTGATGTCTTCGATCATGTCATAGGCATACTGAGGTGGTTTAACACCTGAAGCGCCGTCCGAGTCAAGATACTCTCCCCAAAGCATAGCTGTTCTCTGGTTAAAGTAATTATCGTAAGGCGGGATGAACAATTCCGAAACACCCAAGATAACAGCCAATGGCTGACCTTTTGAGTACATCGTAACGTCAAGCTGGTTAGCTGTCATAGCCGAACGAAATTCATCCGTGGTGACTTCCTTAACCGTATTGTTAATGCCAACAGCACCCCAGTGCTGACCAACCAGTTCTACCTGTTTGATCGATATCGCCTGAGTAGCTACCTGTAGGTTCAGAACCAATGGCTGACCATTAGGCATTTCGCGCATGCCGTCGCCATCGACGTCTTTCATGCCGATTTCGTCTAGCAGCTTGTTGGCTAACTTCGGATCAAACTGGGCGAAATGCTGAGTCCATTTTTCATCAACAAAAGATGGTGTTGGTGAAAAGCCAATGTATTGCTGGACCGTACCCGTACCGAAGAAGATCGCTTCGTTGATTTCATTACGATCAATGGCGACAGACATGGCCTGGCGAAACTTCAGGTTACCGAAGACTTTACGCTTTTCCATATCTTCAGATGTCACGTTAAAGGCAAACGTAGGCATCGCGACTTCAGGTTTCAGTTCCATCGTGAAGTTGCTTTTTTCCTGATTTTCAAGCAGCAGAGGCGCATGGTCAAGATTCAACGCTTGTTGTTTGAAAGAGACTTCGCCATTCATTAACTTCAGCAAACGAACTTCAGCTTTAGCAACAAATACCTCGTCCTGCTCATTGATATACGGTAATTGGTTACCGGCAGTATCGACCATATAGAAATATGGGTTAGCAACAAAGTGACGACCCTCAGTGCTTTCCGAAATGACAATATGGCTTTCCAATGTCGGATGAGCGTGTGCTGGCAAATTCGCAAGTTTGTCAGGGTTTGTCAGCATAGGCGTTGCTGTGTCCATCCAGTCAGAGCTACCGTAGAAGGCGGCAATTGCTGCATAGCCATTTTCGAAACCAAGCTTCTTTGCATTCGCATCGGCATTCGCATTAACCGCTGGATGCCACTGACCCAGAAAATGCTTTGGCTGGAAGCCCTGTGCATAATGATTGGCGAAATGAGATAGCAAACCAGGTTTTGGAGAAGGCAAGTTGAAACGTACTGTTTGCGCATCAATGACATCGACTGTCATCGGCTCGCCGCCTACCAGGACATAATCTTTAGGCTTTTCACGAACATTCGTGTCAATTGCTAGATTTTCATACCAGAACTCGACATCTGCTGCGCCGAAGGGTGAACCATCTGACCATTTATGACCTTTCCGTAAGAAGAAAGTTAGCTGGGTGAAGTCTTCATTCCACTCCCAACCTTTGGCTACGTTTGGCACGATCGTTTCAAGGTCGTCCGAATAGCGCACTAGATTGACATGACGAATAGCCATGAAATCTGAGGTGCCTGATTCGGTCGCATTTGACAGCGCATCGAATGTACCACCGTACTGTCCAATTGCATCATAAGGCGCGACTACGAGAGGTTCTGAAGGTATACGATCCGAAAGTGAGGGTAATTTGGGATTACCAAAAATCTGACTATTCAAATCATCTGAAGCAGGGTTACCGTTAAATGATAATTTACAGCCTGCGAGTTTTTCAAACTCACTGAGCTCAAATTGTTGCGGGAACTGGCCCTTAATACCCATGTCTTTCGCGACAGTAACTGCAGGGCAGTCAGCAGCGTTAACGGTGGCAAGAGGCACAGCTGTCAGCAAGAGTGCGGCTGCACCAGCGCTGGCAAGTGATGTGAGTGTAGTAATTTTCATATTATCTCCTGTTTTGTTGTTGCTTTAATATGTCTAATTTTTATAAAGATGCTAACTAACCATAAAACATTGAGCCAGCTTTTACCTATATTAGCCAGCTTTTATGTCATTGGGGTGACAAGCGATATTTATTATAGTTTTTGCACCTAATCCATGCGTAATTCAAAATATTGATTAGCTGAAATAGTTTTTATGCTATCGAATATACCTCTTCTGATAGCTATGTCCACGCTATTAATAAAATCAGGTATAGTTTTAAATGATAGGTTCTGCGAGTTAAACCTATATAGTGATTAAGCCACAGGGCGTGGCTTATATTTTTATGACCAACTTATAAAGTAAGGCGTCAGCTTTCAAAAAGCTGGCGCCTTAACCTTACCTAGTGATCGTTTAAAAGTGATCGTTTAAACGTAATCTTTATACTTATCCAGAAAACGAATTGGCTTGGCCAGTGCATCCTTACGGAAAGGATCACCCAGTTCGCGGCTACACATAATTTCGAGTATGCACGTTTTGCCTTCGTTCATTTGCATGTCGAGCGCCTTCTTAAATGCAGGACCGACGTCCTCTAACTTGTCGACTGTAATACCTTCGGCACCCATTGACCTAGCAATTTCCGCCCAACTTTCTGATTCAAGTTCATCAGCAATGAAACGACGGTTATAGAAATCAACCTGATTCTTTTTCTCTGCACCCCATTGACGGTTATGAAACACAACCGCAGTAACCGGAATATTGTGACGAACACAGGTTAAAGTCTCCATCATACTCATGCCCCAGGCGCCATCACCTGCGTAGGCTACAGCGGGTCGCTCAGGTGCTGCGACTTTCGCACCCATCATTGTGGGTAGTGCGTAACCACAGTTACCAAAGCTCATTGGAGCGAAAAAGCTACGCGGCTTTTCAAAACGTAAATAGCTATTTGCGACTGAGTTAATGTTACCGATATCAGTAGAAACCATAACGTCTTTTGGCATTGCTTTTTCGAGTTCACGCAATACCTGGCGTGGGTGCAACCAGCTACCTTCTTCACCCTTATGCTCTTCTATAACATCAAGGCTATAAGCGTCTTTTTCATGTATCCAGTTGTCGAGCTCTTCTTCCCAGGCCGCCTTTTCACTGGCAATATTGGCTAAGCGCTCGGCTTTATTGGCATCACAAACGAGGGTCTTGTCCTTAATACGATCAAGCAATGCGATGGCAGTAGCTTTTGCATCGCCACAAATGCCGACAGAGACCTTCTTAACCAGACCTAACATTTTATTATCCGCATCGACTTGAATGATCTTGGCATC
The DNA here is from genome assembly GCA_964195315.1 of uncultured Acidimicrobiia bacterium. Classification (GTDB taxonomy): domain Bacteria; phylum Pseudomonadota; class Gammaproteobacteria. The sequence goes on from CAXMOZ010000088.1 coordinate 24,387, forward strand.
TTTCGGCCAATAATCCATGTTGTGCTGTGGCAAGGTGCCAAATGGCCCGAGGCGGGTCCCTAAAGCCAGTACAACGTCAGCTTTTGCGATCAATTTCATAGCCGCCTTTGAACCCTGGTAACCAAGAGGGCCACACCATAGTTCGTGGCTGGCAGGAAATGAGTCGTTATGCAGGTAGGTATTGGCAACAGCAGCACCTAAGCGCTCGGCCAATGCTTTACACTCTTCAACCGCGCCACTCATGACAACGCCGCCGCCAGAAACAACAACCGGGTTTTTAGCTTGAGCCAGCAGCTCAGCCGCTTCATTCAGACTAGCTTCACCACCGGCACCACGATCGAGTCGCTGTGGTTTTGGAATTTCAACATCGATTTCGCCGTAAAAATAATCACGTGGAATATTGAGCTGAGTAGGTCCCATTTCGGACATAGCACGATCAAAACAACGTGCTGTAAATTCAGCCATTCGATTCGGGTTATTGACGTGCCCTTGATACTTGGTGAATTCCTGGAACATTGGCAACTGATTCGCTTCCTGGAAACCACCCAGCCCCATACCCATGGTGCCAGTCTCCGGTGTGATAACCACAACAGGTGAATGCGCCCAGAATGCAGCGGCTACTGCTGTGACACAGTTACTGATGCCGGGGCCATTTTGACCAATCACGACACCATGGCGTCCACTCACTCGGGCATAACCATCAGCCATGTGGGCGGCACCTTGCTCATGAACAACAGGAATGAGTCGAATGCCAGCTGGGGCGAAGATATCCATTGCGTCCATGAATGCAGAACCCATGATGCCAAACATGTCGGTGACATTGTTCGATACCATCGTTTCTACAAAGGCTTCACTTGGGGTCATTTTCATAAGCGTTTCCTCAGTTGTGTTTTAAATTAGTGGGTGAATAAATAAGACCTGACCGATGTTTCCAGTCTGACTTTGATGCTGATTCTACAAAGCATACACAGCAAAAAATCGAAGACTGACTTCATCCTATGGCCGTTCATAGTCAATATACAGTAACATTGAGACCTTTTGTCTCACAATAATCACTTTATTGGCTATATGTACGTCAAGATAATCTCGTAGGAGTTTTACGGTAGTACCAGAAAAGGCCTTTTCATAATGCCAACTGGACCAAAGACAATCAGATTGTTAAGTGCGATTAGGATTTTAATGACCTTGCATTGCCTAAAGATTCAAAGCATCTCATGAATCAAAGCTGCTAGCCTTTTAAGGCCGGGTTCGATCCGATTTGCAGTGATTGATGAGTAACCCAACCGAAAGAAATTCTGCGGTGGGTTATCCTGCATAAAGCAAAGATCTCCCGACTCGATCAGTATACTGGCTTCACGCGCTCGCTTTTTGAGCTCACGAGTATCTACCTGAGCAGGCACCTCTACCCAGTATGACGTTCCTCCAAAAGAAGGCTTCCTGGTTGATTCAGGCAGGTATTTATTGAGCGCATCACCCATTATCTGCCAGCGCTCGCGGTACGTTTCGCTGAGGCGATGAATTAGCGAGTCGTGATGCCCCATCGATAAAAACAAACCAACCAAACGCTGATTGTTAGTGGCTGGATGTCGAATCATAAGCCGGCGAAGTGCCCTCGCTTCAGCAATAAGCTCTTGCGATGCGATCATATATCCTATGCGTAGTCCGGGTGCTAGCGTTTTCGACAAGCTACCGATATAAATCACTCGATTATTTTTATCGAGACTTTTGAGAGCTGGCGTCGGTTCACCTATAAAGTTGATTTCGCTTTCATAGTCATCTTCGATTATCAGAAAATCATGCTCTTCGGCATCATCAAGCAGCTGTTGACGCCGCGCCAGTGGCATCGTGATTGTGGTCGGTGATTGATGGCTAGGTGTGACAAATACGAATTCGCAGCTGTGCATATCTGGCCCAGGCACGACTCCGTCTTCATCAATCTCCAGTGGCACAACTTGTGGGGACTTAAGCGAGAAAATGTTGCGGGCATCGGTATAACCTGGGTTCTCCATACCAATACGGCTGTCTTTGTTAATGAGCAAATCAGCAAGGATATAGACAGCCTGCTGTGCGCCCATCGTAATTAGAATTTCATCGCGCGAAGCCCAAACACCTCGACGAGGTAAAATTCGAGCCTGAATTTGCTCGATGAGTAACGGGTCGTCAGTGTCAACCTGGTCGGGGGTAACATCCTCGATATCACTCACGCTCAAAGCCTGCCGGCAACACGCTCGCCAATCAGAGACCGGAAATAGCTTCGGGTCGAGCTGACCAGACAGAAACGGATAACTATAGCTCTGCCAATCGACTAACTTTACAATATTTTGCTGCTGAGAAGGCCGATACTTGATGTGCTTATTCCAGTCGGGCTGAATATCATTCGATTTCTGCGCAACCTGATGATGATCCACTCGACCGCCTAAAAAAGTCTGGTCGATGTAATAGCCGCTGCGCTCGCGCGATATCAAGTACCCCTCGTCAATTAGTTGCTGGTAGGCCAAAACCACAGTATTGCGCGCAATACCGAGGTGCCGAGCCAGTTCGCGCGACGAAGGTAATGGAATATCCAACGCTAGTTTTTTATCCAGAATTGCAGTGACAATCATTTCGCGTAATTGACGTTGATAGCTCATCTTACGGTTATTTGACAGCTTGAATAAGCTGCGCCACATAATTTTTTCTTGCTGGTTATGTTGGGTTTTGACTCTCAATTCGTTAGTTACCCGGCTTTTAGTGGTTAGTATAAGTGACAAGTTGGCATCATCGATAAATAGGCTCTGGCTCTATTGTAACTGGGCAAAATCATTTTAGCTTGCAATAACACTCTAGTCCTTCATATTCTATGGCCTAGCGATATAAAATTGAGACATTGAACAATGAAAAAGTTTAGATTCGGTAGTGCTCACTAAGGCTAACGGATAAACAATGATATATACGGAGAATTCCATGAAACCGAATGAAATCAACGAAATAGTAAACAGTGACAAAAGCCATGTCTGGCACCATTTAAGCCAGCATAAGCCATTACAGACTTCTGATCCGATGATGATTGTTGAAGGCAAAGGCATGCGCGTCAAAGATATCAACGGCCGCGAATACCTGGACGCAGTATCCGGTGGTGTATGGACGGTTAATGTCGGTTATGGTCGTGAAAGCATTGCCAATGCGGTACGTGATCAACTCGTCAAAATGTGCTATTTCGCCAACTCGGCAGGCAGTATACCGGGTGCGCAATTCGCTGATAAATTGATCGAAAAAATGCCTGGCCTGAATCGCGTCTATTACTCTAATTCGGGCTCAGAAGCGAACGAGAAAGGTTACAAGCTGGTTCGTCAGTTAGCGCATATGAAAAACAATGGTCAGAAGCACAAGATTATTTATCGTGACCGAGACTATCATGGCACGACTATTACGACCTTAAGCTCCTGCGGACAGTCACAGAGAAAAGATCAATACGGCCCTTACACGCCTGGTTTTGTCGAGATGCCACATTGCCTGGCTTATCGTTCGCCAAACGGTGACGATCCTGACTTTGGTGTTCAGTCTGCACGTGAACTGGAAAAAATAATCTTACGTGAAGGGCCGGATACGGTTGGTTCTGTTTGCCTTGAGCCAATCACTGCTGGCGGCGGTGTTATTGTACCGCCTGAAGGTTACTTCGAAACCGTCCAGGAAATTTGCACTAAATACGGTGTTTTGATTCATATGGACGAAGTCGTTTGCGGCATGGGCCGTACCGGTAAATGGTTTGGTTATCAGCACTTCGGTGTCAAGCCAGATATCGTCACCATGGCGAAAGGCGTTGCCAGTGGTTATGCGGCTATTTCTGTCACAGTCACAACTGAAGACCTTTTTAATGAGTTTATCGCTGATCCCTCAGATAAAATGGGCTATTTCCGTGACATCAGCACATTCGGTGGCTGTACTGCTGGACCTGCTGCGGCCCTCGAAAACATGCGTATTATCGAGCAAGAAAACTTACTCGATAATGTCAATAAAATGGGCGATTACACGCTAGATCAGTTGCGCGAGCTGCAACAAAAGCACCCCATTATTGGTGACGTACGTGGTAAAGGCCTATTTATTGGTGCCGACCTGGTAAAGGATCCGAAGACACGTGAGCCTGTTGATGAAAGTGTTGCGGCTGCTATCGCAGCGGATTGTTTGAAGCAAGGCGTGATGATTGGACGTACCAATCGAAGCATACCTGAATACAATAATACGCTTTGTCTGAGCCCGGCTTTGATTTGCACTAAGGATGATATTGATGAAATCATTACCGCTATTGATAACGCAATCACCAACCTGCCCGGTTAATAGATAAAAATACTGTTAAGAAACTTAAAAAGGCTGGCATATCCAGCCTTTTTTTACAGTAGAATAAGCCCTCAATTTTTGCTGGTCCTAGCAGTGTAACGAAGCCGTGAATGCAGTGGAACTAAAACCCTTACAAACCGACCATAATATCGAGCTAGATGATATTATCGAAAAACTGCGTGATAGCGATTTTCTCAGCCTTTCAGCCCCAAAAGTCATCGATTTGCTCAGCACTATTGCCAAAACCAACATTGGTAACGATCCTTCATTTGTTGATAGCTGGAATACCCTGCAAGAAGATCAATACATGGCTGATGGCGGTCGATACCGCAAACGTCGTCACGCTGTATTCGAAACCACGCAGCTAGCACCAAAACCACGACTGATGCCTTATCAGCCGCATTATCAAACCGAAAACAACAACCAGTTAAATGGTGGTATCGAGCGATATTTTGCGTCAATTAAGCCTGATCTAATTGAGAGCCCGACGCTAATGGCTTTGCTTGATTTTGGAAGGCAGCTATTTAGTCGAATGATTGGAAACAACCAATGGCAAATTGAATTACATCAATTTCGGATTGAAGCGAGAGACGGTCAAAAAGGCAATCCAACGCCGGAAGGCGTGCACCGTGATGGTGTCGACTTTGTCATTGTAGTGATGATCAATCGAGTCAATATTGATAGTGGCGCAACCACTATTTACAACCTTGACAATCAACTGGTTGGTGAGTTCACTTTACTCGAAACCTTCGATATGGCGATAGTCGATGACCATAAGGTTTATCACGGCGTCACGCCAATTATCCAGCAAGATACTGCACAGGAAGCATATCGAGACGTTTTGGTCATTACCTATAAGAAAACAAATTGAAATCTGTAGGTTGCCTCTAAAAGTAGTGCTTTTTCATGATCTGTTTTTACTCTTGTAAAGCAGAGAACCGCAGTGCACGTTAAGTTCATTAGGATCGACTGGGCTGTCACGCCAGCACGGAGCTGGAGCTAACGCCGCAATCGAGGAAAAAGTGCAATTTAAGATATACCCTATAAAGAAAGCGACCTTAAAGGTCGAATATTACTAATGAAACTAGATTTAACTACTCTATAATACTCGACCTGTACCGGCGCTCCGTTAGTCAGTCCCACTAATGAGTTTGGGAGCCGGCATTGATTAAATTTTAAAATTAAGATTAGAGAGGCCAGTAGTGGAAAGAGAATCAATGAGTTTTGACGTGGTCATCGTCGGTGCCGGTCCCTCAGGGCTAACCGCTGGTATCCGCCTGGCACAGCTTGCACAAGAGCAGGAACGTGAGCTAACCATTTGTATCCTTGAAAAAGGCTCCGAAGTGGGTGCTCATATTTTATCCGGTGCCGTGCTCGAGCCACGCACCTTAAACGAACTCATTCCCGACTGGAAAGAAAAAGGTGCACCGCTCAATACGCCGGTTACCTCCGATGAATTTCGTTATCTAACGACATCTGGCTCAGTCAAGATGCCAACCCCGCCGCAAATGCATAACGATGGCAACTACATCATCAGCCTGGGTAACTTTTGTCGGTGGCTTGCAGAGCAGGCAGAAGAGCTTGGTGTCGAAATATTCCCAGGTTTTGCAGCCGCTGAAGTACTCTACGATAAAGCTGGTGCAGTACGAGGCGTCGCGACAGGTGACATGGGTATTGGCAAAGACGGAGAGCCGACCGATAATTTCGAACCCGGTATGGAATTAATCGGCCGCCAGACAATTTTTGCCGAAGGCTGTCGCGGATCACTCACAGGTGAGTTGATGAACACCTTTGGTTTGCGCGATGGCGTCGAGCCACAAACCTATGGCATTGGCATCAAAGAGCTATGGGAAATCGAACCGCAAAAGCATAGCGAAGGCAGCACCTTGCACACCATCGGTTGGCCTCTAAAGTCAGACACCTATGGCGGCTCTTTCCTCTATCATATCGCCGACAACCAAATATCGGTCGGATTTGTGGTCGGTCTCGATTATAAAAACCCACACCTCAGTCCATTCGACGAATTTCAGCGTTTCAAAACTCACCCCGCTATTCGAACCATTTTTGAAGGTGCCAAACGTATCTCTTATGGTGCTAGGGCAATTTCCGAAGGCGGTTTTCAGTCGATTCCCAAATTGACCTTCCCAGGCGGCATGCTGGTAGGTGATACCGCTGGTTTCCTCAATGTACCAAAAATAAAAGGCACGCATACCTCGATGAAAAGCGCGATGGTAGCGGCTGAAGCCGTATTTGAATTATTACCCGTTGAGTACGATGAAGAAGCCCCAGGCTCTGCACTCGAAGCTACGGCCTACCCCGACCGATTAAAGAAAACCTGGTTATGGACTGAATTGCATCAAGTACGCAATATTCGTCCCGGGTTTAACAAAGGTCTTTTACTCGGTTTAATCAATGGTGCATTGGAAACCTATATTTTCAGAGGTAAAGCGCCCTGGACGATGGGTCATCACAAAGACCATGAGCAAATCGGTAACAAAAATGATTATGCCAAAATAGACTACCCGAAACCTGATGGTAAGATTTCCTTCGATAAATTGTCATCGGTATTCTTATCGAACACCTACCACGAAGAGAATCAGCCAGCCCATTTACAACTGCTCAACGATAGTGTGCCGATTGAATTAAATTTAGCCGAATACGACGCGCCAGAGCAACGTTACTGCCCTGCCGGCGTATATGAAATTGTGCAAATTGATGAAAAGCCGCATTTACAAATCAACGCTCAAAACTGCGTACATTGTAAAACCTGCGATATCAAAGATCCAAGCCAAAACATCCACTGGACTGTACCCGAAGGTGGCGGCGGGCCAAACTATCCGAACATGTAAAAACTGAAATAAATTTAGTGCGTAAAAAAGCATCACCCCCGAGTGGTGCTTTTTTATGCCCGATTACAACTCGACCTTTTAGCGAGGGCTGACGAAATCTGGTTCTCGCCTAACAGAGGTATGGTCAAGACCTCTTGTCTCGTTAACCATTTGTTTTGCTTTGTCCCAAAATTAACATAGCAAAGTAGTTAGCTAAGCTTCGCAGAAAAGTGGCGATGGCAATAAATTATTATTTTTGCTCTTATTTTTAACCGACCCCATTTTTAAAGTCCATCAGGAAGAGTCAATAGGACTGTAATAAATGACACCAAAGGCTAACGTCATTAAGCACATGTTATAGTCAAATATTTAGGCCCTTCAATGGCAATTTCCGAGCACCCTTCTAAGCTGAGCCTACCGCAGACTAATCCCGGCGTCGCCACAGTGCTGGAATACCTGATTATTAAATTCCCCTATATTGGTGCTCAGATTTGGCGGCAACGTATCGCCGATGGCAAGGTACACTACAACGACGGCTCACTAGTAACGACACAATCGCTGTTTCAACCACAGCAACGGATCTACTATTACAGGGAGGTCGAGCGCGAGCCCCACATCCCCTTTAAGGAAACCATACTATTTCAGGACGAGAATATTTTGGTGGCCTATAAACCTCATTTTCTGGCCGTAATTCCTGGTGGTAATTATGTCAATGAATGCCTGCAAAATCGCTTACGCCGCAGCACAGGCATTGGCGCCTTACAAGCCTTACACCGATTGGATAGAGTGACGGCCGGCTTAGTCATGTTCTCTGTTAACCCAGACACCCGTCATCGTTACCATGGCCTATTTGAAACACGACAAATACACAAAACTTACCAGGCAATTGCCCAAATTAATAATAACGAAGAAATTATAGGTCAGGAGTGGGTCATTAAAAACCGCATCGTGCAATCCGAACCGCGCTTTCTCATGCGTGTGACCGAAGGTGAAGCCAATAGTCACTCCGTGATTCGATGCTTACAACAATCAACTCAGCAGGCGTTATTTGAATTAAACCCCATTACGGGTAAAACGCATCAATTACGCATTCACATGCAGGCACTGGGCTGGCCCATACTGAATGATAAATACTACCCTCAACTACAGACGCTATCAGCGGATAACTATTCAGCACCGTTGCAGTTATTAGCAAAACAGCTTCAGTTTATTGACCCAGTGACGGGGCATCCTCGGCACTTTAGTTGTGACAGTCACTTATCGCTGGAATAGAAAGTCCGCATGTCAATAAATGTTCAATGATCGCACCCAATACAGCTCAACCCTTGATCTACATGCTTATGGGATATGTGAATTATTATTAGCCCGCTGGCTTACACATACTCGGCCGCCTTTGAGCAAGCCACCCACCATCAAAAACCACCACCTCTCTCCCCTAATGATAGACAGCCACTTTTTGTGTATATCAGCAAGGTAAGTCAGGATGAGAAACGAACCCCAGCGTTTTCAAATCCAACTCAGTTGGCACCGTTAATTCCGACATTGGTTAACTTTTATCACCCACAATTCATACTACCGGTCAATACAGCCGACCTTCAGGACACAACAATTCTCGCTTTTTTTGTAAATCCAACACTGAGCTTGTGCTGTAGTCAAATTAGCCTTCATTCAAGACTTCCAGGGAGATTGCTCTTAACGACCCAAAGAAGGCTATCTCTAAGTAGGTTAATGTGAAATTTGGTGGGATTTGCCTATACTATTGATTTTATTGACAAGTTTCAGGTTAAAGAATGCACTCACTTTTATCAAAATCTAAAATTTTGGTCGTTGATGATTTTGCTCAGTTTAGACAGACAATTAAAACCATGCTTGTGCGTCTGGGTGCTACTGCAGTAGATCAAGCAAGCAATGCAGCCCAAGCTTTAACGCTTTGCATGGGAAATGAATACGATATCTTTCTTTGTGATTATAATTTAGGTGAGGGACAAGATGGGCAACAACTTCTCGAAGAGCTTCATGAACGCTCTATTTTAAGAAAAGGCAGCTTGTTTTTAATGGTGACCGTTGAAACAACTAGCGCGCAGGTGATGGGGGCTATTGAATATAGTCCAGATACTTATCTTACCAAACCATTTACGGCCGAAGAGTTAGCGCAGAGGCTCAAACGATTAATCCTTAGAAACGAAAAATTACAACCTATCCACGATGCGATAAATGCGGGAAAAATGGATAAAGCGCTATTACTTTGTGATTTAGTCATGGCCGCTGAATCGGTTACACGGTTTTCTTGCTTGCGTTTAAAGTCAGAAATTTTAAAGCAGCAAAAAAAATATGACCAGGCCTTCGAGTTGCTCAGTGATGTTGTTCAACAACAGCCCTTGTTGTGGGCTGTTTTAGGTATAGGTCAAATCTACTTTATTAAACAGGACTATGAGAATGCCCTAGAACACTTTTTACAAATGCGCAAAGATTTCCCGCAACAGGTCAATATTTTAGACTGGGTAGCAAAATGTTATGCGGCATTAGTGAAAATTTCTGAAGCCGAAGAAGCACTCTTAGATGCTGTGAAAATTTCGCCAAAGTCGGTCAGGCGGCAAGTCGAATTAGGTAGGGTGGCTCAATAGTTAGAACATCATGATATTGCGCAAAAAGCATTTGAAAAAACGATCTCGCAGGGTCATCACTCATGCTTGCTTAAGCCTGAACATTACAAAAGTTATTTTAACGCAACGCAAGCAGTCTCCCCTGGTTTAGGTCCCAGAGAAAAAAGTAGAATACTTGCAACCTGTGAGGCAGCGGCTAAGCGGATGGAATCTAAGTATCAAGGAGACCCAACGGCGCTGGCTGTAAATCTCAGCTCTTTGTCGGTTCTTTTTTCTTCTGTGGGGAGAGCGAATCAGTCTGATGCTTATTTAAGCAAGCTGTCGAGTGCTTTAGAAAAGCCCGGTTGTTTAATATCTGTCGCTGACTTTGAGCATATTCAGCAAAACTTAAATAAACTTGGAGATAAAAAGGCGAACAAAAGGGTATTAGGAAAAATTTCCAATCGCATGAAAACTATGAAGGAAAAAATTAAGGAATGGCAAGATAATGAGGCCTTAGCTATAGGCATTAATAGAATAGGCATGGCGTATGCAAAAAAGAAGCAACTAAAAGAAGCCCTTGATAAATTTAGAGAGGCATACAAGCTAAGCCCTAAAAACCAAAACTTTGCTCTAAATGCTGCTCAATTAATTTTAATGCAGGATGAGTTTAAAAATGATCCTCAGTTGATCAATGAAGCGCGCTCATATCTTGATACCCTCTCGTTTGAAAACAGCGGGGCTCACTGGAAATTATATAAAGAGCTTATAGGCTATTTACCTGATGAATGATAATACGAATATGTTTGACACCTTGTTGGCATCGACCGTACATGACATGAAAAACTCTTTAAGCTTATTAATGAATGAGCTTGAAGTAATGGGTTCTAAACTTGAGAGAAGTAATGAAAACCGTCAAACAGTCTCGAGCTTGCGCTATGAAGCTAGCCGAATAAATATTTCACTAATGGAATTATTAGCGCTTTATAAGCTAGAAAAAAAGCAAATAAGCATTCAAATAGAAGAAGTGGCGGTAGCTGATGTTTTAGAAGATTATGTTGCCGCTCATTCTTTTGTAGCAAAAAATCGCGATGTGCAATTACATTTTGAATGTGATGATTCGTTGATTTGGTTTTTCGACCCTGTTTTTTTGCATATTGTTATTAATAATATTGTTGGAAATAGCATTCGCTATACAAAGTCACAAGTCATAATTTCAGCATTTGTTGTTGATCATCAATTGTGCATACAAATTGACGATGATGGCCAAGGTTATCCAGAACAGATGATCGACTCAGTCGAACAGTTTTCTAAATCTATGGATGTTGATACTGGCAGTACCGGTCTGGGTTTATATTTCGCGTCGATTATTGCTAAAAATCATATTCGGCAAAAGAGGTCTGGTGACATCGTTTTAAAAAATAATGAAAAACTGACTGGCGGTTGCTTCAAGATTTTTTTACCTTGATGAATGGAATACTGCTTGATAGGACTCAGGATTTCATAACGATCGAGTATTAGCGGCATAAAAAATTATTCTTCGCGAATGAAAACCACAACCAGTTATTTTTTTAAATGTGTCCAGTAGCTCATTAATTAACCTACCATAACAACTGTCTGAGCATCATTCTCTTGAATAGAAATCATTCGAGGCAGCAGGATATCCTTTGTGGCTCTTCTTAGCCCTTTTACTGATTAGATTTACATATTTCACTTGAACTATGTATTTGCACCTACGCTTTAAACTTATAATAAACCAGTGCACTCAGTAACATACAAGCCCATGACCTCTATATTCAATGCTTAGCCAGCTCCTCAATTAAGATCATATATATTAATATAAATATCAATCGACAATGCTTTTAAAGCACATACGTTTAATCGTGAAGATTTTTAATCATCAATGCTGCGCGTTTAAAATGATCCATTAGCTTAGCTTTAAGAGCTGCTTCGTATCCAAGGTTCTCGAGATTTCTCATCATGATGAGCAACCATGAGTCAACTTCTACCTGTGAGATAGGCACATGCTCATGCATCATGCGCATATTAGAGTGACCAGTGCGTGCAATATAGAGTTTCGGCCCGCCAAAGAAGCCTGATAGAAACTCAAATTGGGCTCGGCGCAAATGATTGATGCCGTGTCCACGCAAGTGCAAAACATGCACAGGTTCTCCATCCGGGTCGATTTCGACCAGGTCGTAAAATGATTCAACCAGCTCGCGTATAGCTGCTTCGCCGCCAATTAGATTGTAAAGAGAGACTGGGTTTGACATAACGTCCCTGTGTCATAAGTTGTCAAAGGTTAGTAATATAGCAATCAAGAGCCGGCCCTAGTTGAGCCAAATCAATTAAGCTGAAACAACTAAACCAGATCAAATCAAAGCGACAGCAAAAAAACCGCTAACAAAAACGACATGCCTGAATACCTGGCGTCCGGCATAGATGCTTTTCGTTTATGGATACATTCTTTAAAGACCTCATCAACGGCGGGATCGATGGCGCGCATTTGATATTCAGCAAGCACTTTATTCCAGCGCTCGTAAGCACGTTGCCGCTTATTTAGCCTCACGCTGGCTTTCACCTCAACGAATGACTTTTATAGCATAGCACCTAACCATGAATGGCTAGCAGGGGAGATATCAAATTATCAACTGTGCCAATATACCGGGGTTAAGCTGTCAGAATATGGTTACTATTTGTTGTACCCGAGAGCGACGCAGAATCAAACCGCAATCGAGACATTTCGTGATTGGGTGATGCAGGGAAATAACGCTGAAATTAACTCGACTTTCTTACAAGAAAAATCAACCATGAACTACCCAACATGAGCAGCCCAATATGAATGACCTCTGGAGCAAGTCTGCCACCGAACTGGCGAACCTAATTAGAGCTCGCAACGTGACTGCACTAGAAGTGACTAACAGCGCGTTGGCCCGGTTAAGTCAGGTTAACCCGGCCATTAATGCCGTGGTGGACGAAATGCCCGAGCAGGCGATAACCGCAGCAAAGGCAGTTGATCAAATGATCGCAAATGGCAAAGAGCCGGGTTTGCTTTGCGGGGTGCCAGTGACGGTTAAGGCGAATGTCGACCAAACCAATTGTCGAACGACGAACGGCCTACAATTGCAAGCCCAATTAGTGGCACAAAAAGATAGTCCAGTCGTCTCTAACCTGCGTAAAGCTGGTGCCATTATTATTGGCCGAACCAATACCCCTGCATTTTCACTCCGTTGGTTTACCCGCAATAGCTTGCATGGGCACACACTAAACCCTCATAACCCCGACATAACCCCAGGCGGATCATCCGGTGGATCCGCTGCCGCGGTTTCTAGCGGTATTGGCGCGATTGCTCATGGCACCGATATCGGTGGTTCAATTCGTTATCCAGCCTATGCCTGTGGTATTCATGGTTTACGTCCGACCCTCGGCAGAGTGCCGGCTTTGAATGACAGTGGGGCTGAACGCTATATCGGTGGACAGCTAATGGCGGTGTCTGGACCTTTGGCACGAACGATAGCCGATATTCGACTGGGATTTGAAGCCATGGCAGCGGAGGATTTACGCGACCCCTGGTGGACACCGGTACCACTAAACTTACCGTTAAAACAAAAACGTGCTGCACTTTGTATCAACCCAGACGGACTCGAGGTTGCCCCTGAAGTTGAAAAGGCACTACGAGAGTCAGCTAAAATATTATTGGCAGGTGGTTGGCAAGTCGACGAAGTTGATTGCCCTTCATTTCGACAGCCTGCTGAGTTACAGGCAGTTTTGTGGTTAGCAGAAATGCGCAAGGCAGAGTCAGTTATTGAACAGGAAAATGACCCAGATGCATTGTTCGTCTATGAGCAAATGAAAAAACTAAGCCCACCGACTGATTTGGACGGATTCATGACGGTGTTGCAAGGCCGAGCTACCTGGACGCGAATTTGGCAATTATTTCTCGATGAATATCCCATTGTGATTTGCCCCGTTTCATCCGAATTACCGTTCCCTGATTTACTCGATATTCAATCAGCTGAGGGATTCAAACGGGTACTTGACGCGCAATTGACTCAAGTAGGCTTGCCATTAATGGGCTTGCCAGGGCTGGTTGTCAGTACAGACATGATTGGCAATATACCTGTTGGTGTTCAATTAATTGCAGGCCGCTATCAGGAGAATGCTCTGTTGCTAGCCGGAGAAGTTATTGAGCGAGGCAGCAATAATCCTGGGATTGCCAATCCGGTATAGAATTCGGTCATTGTGGATGTGCATGACGTTGGCCTCAATGGATTTTTCCAGGTTAACGCCATCTATTTGTCATCCAATGGAAATATTGGCCTAGGCACATTCTTATAAGGCATGCGATCATATTGCGGTGTACAAAGTGCCCCGCTGTCGCAGACTATGACCTGACCCGCTATTGGTTCAAAAGCGGCTCGAAAGTGCTGCATGGATTTGATAGCAACGACTCTTTTTTGCTCAGGCTCGATCCCAAATGCCTTAAATTGCTGAAGATCAAGCATCTGCCGAGCTAGCGTGGAAACCAAAATATCAATCTCGCCAACACGAATCACTGCCAACGCACCAAAACTTTCCTTCAGGCCACCAACCATCGGTCCGTCACCGACAAAATCACCACTGGACAGCAATAACAACGTCGCGTTGAGTACCAATGGACCTCCGCCAAAGGCTGGATTCGTCTTGCCACCAAGCGCAATTTGAACCGAAGATCCAATCTCGCAATGCTGGAGTTTCTCTACCGTACCGCCATCGACTATGGGGCCAAAACAGGCATTGGTTACATTAGCATCCAACAAAGCTTTAAGCAGTGCAGTCGAGTCACCGTAGCCACCGGCCCCAGGATTATCCGCATAATCCGCAATGACAAGCGGGCCATCACTGTAATCGAAAGTAGCGGCGTGGCTTGCGGCCTCTTCCACGCTGCAATAGTGATTGAGCACAAGGTGGCGCTGGTCCCAGATGTCATCAGCAATCGATTGTGCGAAGCCTTGATGGGCATCAAAATCACCCTGCCCGGTGACCAGAACTGTTGGTCCAACCTCGCTGATATCCGCACTGGCAAAACCTGCATTGATGCTTACTGCGAAGACATTCTCATCAGTTTCGTAGGCCAGCGCCTGTTCGATACGCGCAAGCATTGGACCAGTATCCGTGCGCCCACCATTCACTTCTTCTAGCATCGAAACTCGCGCCATAACAGTTCGTGGCGATATCTTGCCAGACATGGTTTGTTCGAGAATATCACCAGCCTGACGACCGATTTGATGCATATCGACATGGGGATAGGTTTTGTATGAGACGATGATATCAGCCAGTTCAATCATTTGGCTGCTCACATTAGCGTGAAGGTCAAGCGTGATGGCGATAGGAATAGATCGGTCAATGACAGTGCGAATACGGCGTAATAGTTCACCTTCGCCATCGTCACAAAAAACTGGCACCATCGCGCCATGCAGTGCCAGCAAAATTCCGTCATAATCGCCATCCGCAACCCATTCAACGATTGGATCGCAAAACCAGTCAAAGGCAGCCCGCGTTACCATACCACTCGGTCCTGCATTAACACTTAAAACATGCGTCATGTTCCAGTCATGGGCATGACTAGCATCTAGAAACCCAGCCAGTTCAGTATTGGCATTCCCTCTTTCTTCCAGTGCTGTTTCGCCGCGATAAAAGAAGCTGTTACGAAAGGCATGTTGGTCGGTTGGATGTATGCTGAATGTATTTGTCTCATGAGAAACTTCAGCGGTAAGTACATTGAAAGTCACTTTTCTGGGCACCTAATATTAAAACTATGGTTGGACACTATAAGCCAATAATTTGAGCATATCATGAGGGCTTTCCCGATATATCTTTGCTGTCACCAAACAGCACCGAGCAAACTTACAATCTATTCCTGAATCGCTACGTCAAATGAAGTCGTCGGGTCATCGGTTTTGTCAACTGCAACAGCCTCCTTAAATCTGAAACAGACAATCTAACGGACTCTCGGGGTATGCAGTCCATTCTCACCCATACTCCTAACTGCATTATAAAAGCTTAATTACACTCGGTAAGCGTTTGCCCTGGAGTAATATATGGTCACGCATTAGCTCACTTGCTTTATTGCCTTCGCCTGAAAGAATGGCCTGGCAAATAATAGAATGTTCTTCTGTTGATTTCGCAAGACGTCCACGAATGTCATAAGGTAGCGTACGGTAAGGATTGATATGTAAGCCAATGTTTTGAAGTTGTTCGATTAGCCAGTGGTTATCAGTTGCAGCATGAATTGCAGCATGAAATTCAAGATTTGCAATACTGTACTGAATCTTGTCATTAGCTTTAGCCACTGAGCAGCATACTTCCAGCCTGTTCTGAATTGCTTGAGCATGCTCTTCTGTCAATGAGGCAGCGGCTAGTCGGCAAGCCATACCTTCCAGACCGGCAGCTACCTCAAATAAATCTAGCAGTTCCTTTGGCTTTAAGACCCGGACTATTGATCCCTTTCTGGGCCTTTTTTCTAGTAATCCGAAACCCACCATTGCTCTGATGGCCTCACGAACAGGGGTACGTGAAACACCAAACTTTTCTGCCAAAACAGCTTCTTCTAATTGATCGCCAGGACGTAATCTACCCGTCGAAATTTCTTGGGTGATTTGTGATATTAACTTATCCGCCGTACTTGCCATACATTCCCTTTAACCCAAAAAAGGCAAAGCTATCACGTTTGTATTTAAATATGCAATATCTACATATGGACCCCATATGTATATTTATAGATTGTATATGTATTTATAAAAATGTACTATCCAGCACTTAATAAATAGGGGGAGTAGACAAATGTTTAAATCAAAAACAATTACAACAGTAACATTCGCCGCAATGCTAGTCGCATCTGGGGCTTCATATGCCACTGATTTAAAGCTTTCACATCAGTGGTCTACAAAAGACGTTCGCCACAAAGTAGCTCAAATAGTTGCTGATGAAGTTGCTGCAGCCGGTGTTGACCTTAATATCAAAATTTTCCCATCAAAGTCATTGGTTAAACCAAAAGAACAATACAACATGATGAGCCGCAATCTATTAGATATGTCGGTGTTTCCACTAAGTTATGCAGCAGGACAGCAACCAGCCGTTAGCCTGACCCTAATGCCAGGTTTGGTAAAGAACCATGATCATGCTGCGAGACTGACTAAATCCCCATTTATGGACGCTTTGCAGGAAAAAATGGCAGAAGATAATGTCATGGTTCTGGTGCACGGTTATCTTGCAGGTGGTTTTGTTGGAAAGGACAAATGTATTGTTAAACCTGAAGACGTTAAGGGATTACAGACACGTGCTGCAGGAAAATCATTCGAGCAAATGCTAATTGGTGCAGGCGCTTCTATCACCTCTATGAGTTCATCTGAAATTTATAGCGCGATGCAAACTGGTGTTATTGATGCGGCTAACACCTCATCATCATCTTTTGTATCATATCGTATCTATGAGCAGGTTAAATGTTACACCCCCGCTTCTGAAAATATAGCGCTTTGGTTTTTGTATCAGCCGTTGATTATGAGCAAAGATAAATTTGATGATTTAAACGCAGATCAACAGGCTGCTTTATTAGCCGCATCAAAAAAAGCTGAAGCTTTTTACTTGGCAGAAGCTAAACTACAAGACGCTAAATCAACGGAAGTTTTTCGTGAAGCTGGTGTTGAAATTGCTGAAATGACACAGGCTAATTTTGACGCATGGCGTGCTATCGCACAGGAAACATCTTACAAAAACTTTGTCAGTTCTGTAAAAGACGGTCAAAAGTTACTTGATATGGCTCTAGCAGTTGAGTAATTGATCTAGCGAGCATTTTCTAATGTCTTAAGGGCCTCTGACTAGAACAGAGGCTCTTAAGCAACTGAATGCTTTCACTGTTATAGCAAACCATAATACACAACTGCATTCGGTTCTTAGGTGACGGCTCGTCTCACTCAAACACGAAAACTGATAAATCTCATTCGACAGCGGTTTCAAAAAGCTACCCTTGAGAGTATCAGATTGCAGTTGCTGCCAATTTAATTTCTAACTGAAAATTATCGGTATGCGGTTATCATTCGTTATAAGTTATAAAGTCCACTTAAAGCACTCACCCTAAGAAACGGTCTAGCGCGCTAAGTTAAACCCAGTAAAAACCACGAAGGTAATTACATGAGCGGAAATATAAGTATCGATCGAGCGATCGACAATAGCCAAAAGCCCATTTTCTTAAAGGTAGTGTCATTCTTGTCAACAATCTCTGGCTGGTTTTCTGCAGCAATGACCTTGTTGGCAATCGGAATTACCTGCCAGATGATATTTGTTCGTTTTGTGCTAAATGGTTCTACCGTTTGGCAAACGGAAGCTGTGGTATTTTTAATCATTGCCGCCACCGTTATCGGTCTGCCTTTCGTCCAGCAAATGAAAGGACATGTTAACGTCAAATTAATTCCTCTAATGATGCCTCTGTGGGCACGGTTTTATCTATTCATATTCACCACCGTAATGTCCATCGTTATGATTGCCGTCATGTTCTGGTTTAGCTACGAATATTGGCATTTAGCGTTCACTCGTGGCTGGACCTCAGATACCGTTTGGGCACCGTCTTTGTGGATAGTTTACTCATCTTTACCCATTGGATTTGGATTGCTCATACTTCAGCTAATTGCCGATTTAACAGCGGTCATATTAAAAATTGAATCCCCTTTTGATTTGGGAGAAGAGTAATGGATCCGTTATTTTTAGGTGCACTGGTTGGTGTCTGTACAATATTAATTCTTTTCTCTGGAGTATCTGTCGCCATTGGCCTATTGATGGTCTCTTGTTTATTTATCTTGATCTTTGATGGTGCACCGTCATTAGCATTAATGCCGGAGATATTTTTTTCTAAGCTAGATAGCTTCGCTTTGTTATCGATCCCTATGTTTATCATTATGGGCGCATCAATTTCTTCGACAAAAGCAGGCGCTGATCTTTATGAAGCATTAGAGCGATGGTTAACCCGGGTTCCCGGTGGCTTGGTGATATCGAACCTTGGAGCCTGTGCCATGTTTGCTGCAATGTCTGGTTCTAGTCCTGCGACTTGCGCCGCTATCGGAAAAATGGGTATCCCTGAAATGCTCAAGCGTGGTTATCCCGAAGGTATTGCTGCAGGTTCTATTGCGGCAGGAGGCACGTTAGGCATTTTAATCCCCCCTTCGATCACTATGATTGTTTACGGTATAGCGACCGAAACATCGATTGGACGCTTATTCTTAGCCGGTGTAATTCCTGGCCTATTGTTAGTGAGCTTGTTTATGGCATGGTCCATCTATGCGACCTGGAAGTCCGGCAGTCAAAAATTAATGGTTAAAAACACTTATAGCTGGCGAGAGAAATTTGAAATTCTTCCGCGTGTTTTACCGTTTATCGCCATTATTATTGGTGTGCTTTATGCCATGTATGGCGGTATTGCAACACCCTCCGAAACTGCCGCTGTGGGTGCGATGCTTTGTCTTATTATTGCAATGGTTATATATCGGTTAACCAATCCAAAAGACCTATGGCTTGTGTTGCGAGATAGCACTAAAGAAAGCGTTATGATTTTATTTATCATCGCCGCAGCGGGTGTTTTTTCCTACATGCTATCGAGTCTATTTATTACCCAGTCTATTGCCGAATGGATCAGTACACTCGACATTAATCGTTGGTATTTGATGATCATCATCAACTTGTTTTTACTCGTTGCTGGCTTTTTCCTACCACCTGTTGCAGTGATTTTAATGGCAGCTCCTGTATTACTGCCAGTTATAGTGAGTGCGGGCTTTGATCCTATTTGGTTTGCCGTGATACTGACAATCAATATGGAAATTGGTCTAATTTCACCCCCTGTTGGCCTAAATCTTTATGTAATCAATGGTATTGCACCGCAGATACCACTCAAAACAATCTTGCTGGGATCCTTGCCTTTTGTTGGCTGCATGGTCATTGCGATTATATTACTGAGCATATTCCCTGGCTTGGCTACCTGGCTTCCAGACACTTTGATGGGATCGTCGATATAATTTTATGCTGGAACTAAACTTATGAATATACCGAATGTGAACCGCCGTGTTGGACTCATTGTCCCTAGCTCAAATGTAACAATGGAGACAGAAATTCCAGCTCTATTGCATGCTCGTGAGCGAATTTTGCCGGATCGATTCACTTTTCACTCGTCAAGAATGCGTATGAAAAGTGTATCCAAAGAAGAATTGGAGCGCATGGATGACGATAGTTTGCGCTGTGCAGCTGAGCTGTCAGATGCTGCTGTCGAAGTTCAGGCTTATGCTTGTCTAGTCGCTATTATGAGCCGTGGAAAAGGCTATCACAAAATCTCACAGCAGCGACTTTACGAAGCCACTGTAAAAAACGCAATGCCGACGCCTATTGTAAGCTCGGCTGGTGCCCTGATAGATTCATTACATATTATGGGTGCTAAAAAAGTTTCAATTATCTGCCCTTATATGAAACCACTGACAAAAATGGTAGTTGACTATATCGAAAGTGAGGGTATTGAAGTTAAAGATTTTATGGCACTTGAAATTCAGGATAATCTGGAAGTCGCGGCTCAGGACCCTAATGCGCCTGCCGAGCTTTGGAAGAAACTGGACGTAACCGGCGTCGATGTCATTGTTGCCTCTGCCTGTGTTCAAATGCCGTCGCTGTCATCAATAGAATCAATCGAAAAAGCCTCAGGCATTCCTACTATTTCAGCATCGGTAGCAACAACCTACAGCATATTAAATGCTTTGAAACTTAAGCCAGTGGCACCAGGAGGGGGTGCTCTACTGAATGAGTATTGATAAAAATATATCAATTATTTATTGTGGCTTTGGTATCGATACAAACGAGGAATTTATAAATGTACGACAATAATTATCTTGCTAATCGATTGAGAGCGGCTTCAGTTGGACATGATGACTCGCTGTTTGCTGAGCTTCTAGATGGCAGGAAAATCTGCTACGGCGAAATGTTTGCAATTGCAGAAAAAAATGCGCTAGCGCTAATCTCAGCTGGTTTAAAACCAGGTGACTGCGTAGCCACGCAGGTAGAAAAATCGATTGAGTCAATACAGCTGTACATAGGAACAGTGTTAGCAGGTGGCGTTTTCCTGCCACTCAATACTGCCTATACACCCACAGAAATGGCCTATTTCCTTGGGGATGCCAAACCTAAGATATTTGTATGTGACCCTGTAAAAAAATTGTCTCTACAACCTTTGTCTGACGACGCGGGTGTTACCATCTTGCTGACACTCGCTGCCGATGGGTCAGGCTCATTAATAGATGCCCTTACTGAACGTCATGACAACTTTAAGGCCGTCCCGCGAAGCAAACATGACCTTGCTTCGTTTTTGTACACGTCCGGCACAACAGGTCGCTCTAAAGGAGCGATGCTCAGTCACGAAAATTTGGCTTCCAATGCAGAGACATTAAGCCAATATTGGCATTTCAGTAAAGACGATGTATTGATTCACGCATTACCCATTTTCCATATACATGGCTTATTTGTCGCTATCAATATCACTTTGTGCGCTGGGTCTTCATTGCTGTTTGATCCTCGTTTTGATAGCGAGCTGATTTTACAGCAGATGGAAAAAGCGACAGTGCTAATGGGCGTTCCTACTTTTTATGTCAGATTGCTAGAATCACCTAACCTTTCTCAAGAAGCCACGGCTCATATGCGATTATTTGTGTCAGGTTCTGCACCACTATTGGCAGAGACACATAAGCGGTGGTCAGACGTTACTGGCACTGCAATTTTAGAACGCTATGGTATGACCGAAACTAATATGAATGCGTCTAATCCCTACCATGGTGAACGTCGAGCAGGTACGGTGGGGCTTGCACTTCCGGGGGTTGAAGTTCGTATAGCAGACCCCGATACCGGAAAAAATCTTACCCAGGGTGAAATTGGGTCAGTAGAAATACGCGGACCGAATGTTTTTAAAGGCTATTGGCAAATGCCAGAAAAAACAAAGTCTGAATTCCGTGATGATGGTTTTTTTATCACTGGGGATATGGGCATGAAAGATGAGGATAATTATCTATCAATTGTCGGGCGTTCCAAAGACCTCATTATTTCTGGTGGTTACAATGTGTACCCCAAGGAAGTAGAAATAGTTTTAGATGATATTGATGGCATTTATGAATCAGCAGTTATAGGCGTATCACACCCTGATTTCGGTGAGGGGGTTTTGGCTGTGGTGGTTATGGAATCAGGAAAGAGTCTTGAAGAAAAGGACTTGAAAAAAACCCTTAAGATAATTCTGGCCTCTTATAAACAACCGAAGAAGATATTCTTTGTCAATGAGTTGCCACGAAATACCATGGGAAAAGTATTAAAAAATATTCTTCGTGATGAACATAAAAACTACTTTCTTTAAAATAGATAATGGCCTGCGAAAGTTATTAGCCACGCTCTATAACGGACGGAGAAACGGGCTGAGTGAAATACAGTGGTCACTGTGAAACTTTAAATCAACCAATATTTTGTTATTTTTCCCGTGCTATTCCATGGCTAAATAAACTTTTAGCCCGATAGGTTGGGTTGAAGCATGAAACCCAACCAATTTTTTTATTGTTGTACAACCAAACGAGCTTCCTTTGCATTTAAGAAAGGCCAAAAAAACTCTTAAACTCTTAAATCAGCTCATTATTTTTTTTGCATCTCAGGATAGTGAGCGGAAACCACATCCGGGTGAGAGCGCATTCTAATTTTCAAAGTATTTTCACCAAATACTGAATAGACAGGGTCATTCAGATCAGCATTCTGGCCACTATCAGTTTTGGCGGTTATGCCGACTGGTAAAGGTATTGGTTTGAACGCAGCGTCGAGGCGTGGATTCATGAAATAGGCAATTGATATTCGCTCTCTACCAACAGCAGGGCTGATCACTTGATGTTTGGTTGCTTTGAGATATCCGCTGGTGGCAATTTGGAACATCTCGCCCAAATTAACAATAAAAGCGCCGGGAATCGGCTCAATGGTTTGCAGCTTTCCGTTGCGCTCAACCTGCAACCCACTCACTTCGTTCTGCATGATGAAGGTGAATAGTCCTGAGTCGTGATGGAGTCCTAAACCTTGCCGGGCGTTTGCTGCGTTATGCTGAACAGGGTATCGGGACATTTTGATTCTAAAATAGGGGTTCGGTGTCATGAGATAATCGAAATAGTCATAGGAATGTCCAAGCCCTATGGCCAAAGCTCGAAATAGTTCCATAGAGACATGGTTCATGCTCTCTGCCCATTTTGAAACCGTCGCTGGCATTTCCGGTATTGCTACAGGCCATTGATTAGGACCAATTAGCCTTAGCCAGGCAGGGTCTTTAGCATTCACTTCCTGGGCTTGTTGTTCTGGTCCAATGTCGATTTGGTCGCGCCAATCACTCTTACCCTGGGTCAGTTCGTCACCGAGAATGGTATAACCTCGGAAATGTGGTGACTTGCCAATGGCAATCGCACGCCGATCTTCCTCGGGCAGAGCAAAAAATTGTCGTGCCATTGCGATGACAGTTTGATTTTGTCTGGTATCGACTCCGTGCCCAGTCAAATAAAAGAACCCGGTTTCATGACAGGTTTGAACCAAATTGTTACAAAATTTCTTAGCGTCCAAGCTATTAGGTGATTTTAAGAAACAGTTGAAATCAAGTATTGGCAGCATAGCGACAACTCAAATTATGTAGCGAATGGAAAAGACTCGGTGGCAGTATCTCAAGTTCATGATTACTGTCAAATCAAAAAACCTAATGAATAAACCTGACCGACTTCAACTTCCTTAGTTCGGCATAAAGACCATTTGATTGGGTTAGTGCTTCGCTTACAGTATTTCCCTGCAATGCGAAGGAACAGAGGTGCAAATTTTTGTGAGTGATGAAACCTGATTCGTGGTTGTTTATAAGTCGGCGGGGTCCGATCAAAGGAACATCAAAAAAACGAAAAAACGAAAAATTATGGCCTAATATTAGTTCGAAGGAAATATGTTAACTACCCTAAAAAACTAAACTGAATTAATCACAGTAGGCTTTGCTTTTCGATCAGAATTCTCCCGGGCCAGAAAAGTAGCCAACTCTCGTAATATTTTATTTGCCCGCCTTAATTCGAGATTTTCTTGTTCCAGCTCACTGATTAAGGCCAGGTTAGAATCAGAGACGCTACCGTATTTTGCTGTGCTATATTGCTCAGTACTACTGGCACTTTGCATCTTAAAATTCATTAGTCGCACCCTTTTTTAGCATTAAAAATGATTACCTGACCGTATTTTTAAATAAAAATCCAATATTTGTCATAATGCGTTCGAGACCTTTAGGATGCTCTACATAGGTACCTCTGGCCGGGATTTTGTATAGAATATTTTGTCTAACAAGATTTTCTATCGCTTTACGCATCGTCATATAAGAAACTCCAAACTCTTTCGCTAGCACCCTTTCGCCCGGGAGCTTATCTATAATTTCCTGTCGTTTGATAGATTCTTTAATTCTATTTTCTACCATAATGTATTTGGGCGTTGGTTTATTCATTTTATATCCATTGAAAATTGTTTATTTGTTGATGAAAGGAATGATCTCTTTCGTTGATATTTGTCTTCTTGAGTTTGGTGTCAACTGTCACAAATATATTATTTTTACTGCACACTATTTATCGAGTCTAATTCAAACTTATTAGGCACTAACTTGGTGCATGACAACCAACCTTCTCAAACAAAAACTAATGTTTATCTAGCCTGTCACATTGGTACACTCGAAGGGCAGAAGCCCTGTCGTTATGCGCTCTTAGTTGCTTAATTAGCCAATATTTAATTTGACTGAGACGATTTGATAGGTATTTATCCACTTTTGGTGATTGCGTCGACTCTGAGGAATCGTCAAAGTAAGCTACACTACTGTCAACTCGCTTAATACGTTGGTTTAGATTAGATTTGGTATCCATGCTTATAAGGCCCTTCTGTCAAGATGATAACTTGAATATCTGGATTCATTCTCAAGTCTGCAACGTTTAAATCCATAGTTAGCGGTGTTAATTGCGATTTTACTTTGGCAATTGACGCATAATAAATCTGTTAATTCATGAATTATTGACAATAATTTCATCACTGGATTTCCTTTATGCAAAATAGTCTCGTTAATACAACTCAGTTGAACTGCTTTTTGATACATCCAATACTAGTAAGATCGAATGGTTGTATCAAACGAATATTTATTACCTGTCAGATAAGGAAAAGTTATCCCACCTAATGATTGAAAACCTACCATTCGGCGCATTACGCGTATTCGAAAGTGCAGCAAGGCATCTAAGCTTCAAATTGGCTGCTGCGGAGCTTTCTATTACTCCAGCGGCTGTTAGTCAGCAAATAAAGTCTCTTGAACATCAGTTAGGAGTGAAGTTATTTAATCGTCAGAATCGCGGCCTGTCCCTAACTCAGGAAGCGATACAAGGCCTACCAAAACTGACTCAAGGGTTTGATCAATTAAGCCAATCTGTCAGCCTTATTCGAAACACCCAAAAGGATAAGAAGGTTACGGTCTGGATGGCACCTTCGTTTGCTTCAAAATGGCTAATTCCTCGACTCAATCGGTTTTCTGAAAGCTATCCAGATATTGATCTGGATATATCTGCGAATCGTGACCTGGTAGATTCGACTACATCCAAAAATTCAATTCCAGCAGAAAATTTTCGACGTAATAATGTGGATATAGCAATACGCTTTGGTAAAGGGAAGTATCCCGGTTGTCGTGTAGACAAACTATTCTCGGTATCAGCGATTCCGCTATGTAGCCCCGAATTAATGCTTGGAGACCACCCTTTAAGAACACCAGAAGACCTCAAATTCCATACATTACTTCATGATGACACTAAATATGAAGGTCGACCTGACTGGCCGACCTGGCTCAAAGCAGCAAAGGTAAGTGGGGTTGCTGCGAAAAGAGGCTTACGTTTCAATCATGGAAATTTGGCCATTAATGCGGCTGTTGATGGACAGGGTGTTGTGCTTAGTATGAAAGCGCTCGCATCGGGTGACATTGCTGCAGGTCGCCTAGTTACCCCTTTTGATCTGTCCTTACCACTTGAATATGCTTATTACGTTATTACCCTCGAAGAATATGCAGACCAACCCAATACTTCTTCATTTCGAAACTGGTTAATACAGGAGGCCAGCCTGGAAGACGAATAGAACAATAGTCGCCACAGGCGATAAAGTAATGGTATGTAGGGACAAAAACCAAATTTGATGTATGCCGTTAAGGTAATATTGCACCTTTATTTAAGAATAACTATTTCTAGACTTATCATAAAGGCAACGATTTTTCAGGCAGTAAGACTATATTTACAAGCCCTCTCTTTAAAAAGACAATTTCAATATTCCTTAGTCCGCTTAGGCTTAGGCCCCGTATCCTTACTGGTACAGCAAACGCGGCATTATTCACATTCGACTTAACTGGTAGTGTGGTCGGAGACCAGAGCCCCCAAAAATTATGGCCTACGCCTAGACTGCCTTTATTTAGGTGTTAATAGTGACGTCTGCACTCTTTCATTCGTAGAGGTGAGCATCACGGTTGATTACGAGAAGGCTACGATTTTTCTTTGAGGTG
Source organism: uncultured Acidimicrobiia bacterium (assembly GCA_964195315.1). Classification (GTDB taxonomy): domain Bacteria; phylum Pseudomonadota; class Gammaproteobacteria. Next base: position 50,717 of record CAXMOZ010000088.1, read on the forward strand.
CGTTGCCAGCTGCAGAACTGGAGACGGTTGATTATCAGAAGGAATCTTTGCTTGATCGGACAATGGATTTTTGGATGGATTACCAGCCCTGGTTTTAATAGCTCTAAATTGCTGTCTATTTAACGCCCATATAATCTGCAGTTTAACTTTACGGCAATCACGGGAAAAAGTGCATTATTCGAGATGCGCTGAAGCCACTGGATATAGTCCGTTGCTGTGGTTGGTTTCAGCCATCTCTGGCGACTTTACTTCATTGTCCAGCGATGACTCAGTGAGCTCTTTAATATTGTTAGCGATGACTAATGACTTAGAACAAAATTCACGTCGATAGAGAACCATTACAATAACACTGGTGCATGCGATAAAGAACCAAGCATTAACCCACCATCCAAGCAACGCTAGGGCAAAAAGGTTCGCACGTAAGCCTTGATTAAAGTGCCAAGCAAATAATCCTGCTATTTTCCCCAACTCGGTAGCATATTGCTGGCCAATTTCATTATTATTAAAGGGTGCGGCATTAAACAAAATCGAGCTGTAATCCGCCAACCGCATCGCCCAGATAAATTTCACAAATGCGTAGATAAATACACAAATGAGCGCCACTATTTTTAACTCCCATAACCCCTGCCCTACTGTAGTTACAAACGGCAACGCGGTAATTGCCTGCATTGTTTTATCTGACGCGCCAAGCGCGGCAACCAACCCACCAATAATCAAGATCGCTGTCGATGCGAAAAAAACAGAACTATGCAAAAAATTGCCCATCATAATGACATCTGGCATACGCAATTGTCGTTTGACCATTTCCCGCATCCAGCGGATACGATGAAAATTCATCACTTTGGGCAAACTATTTTCCGACCAGCGACTAAAGTCTGCAAACCAGGTGTAGACAGCCCATTGCAGAATAAATAGCATTAGCGCTAACCATTCAATAGCAGGAATATTGTAGAAATTCATAACTAACTTTCTCTGGTAGAGCGATAATATTTCGGTTTTATACTCATACTAATTAAGTTTTTTTCGTATTTGTAAGAATGTTTCATCTGCTATTATTGCCTCGAAGGAATATCCATCATCTTCAGCCCAGCCAATAGTCAAGTTCGAGGGTGTTAGTTTCACCTTAGCTTTTTTCATCATTTCTATAAGGCTGATTTTTGATTTTTTTGTACTGATAGAAAATTTCATATGTACTTTTCAATTAGTTAATAGAGGAGATTATTACACCAGGCTTGAGATAATTTTCATTGCCCAGACCCAATAAATAATAGGAAAGTGATCCACATATAACAAACGAATAATTCTTATCCGTGAGTTAAGATGCGGTTATCTAGTCTCTTTTTCTCTACCCAATCTCAGGCTAAATTCTTTTAAAAGGCCTAAAACCGCGCATGATATATATACCATTATCGGCATCATCACTAAGTTTCAGTAAAAAAACAGTGGTAACTTTTTAGCTCATCGAATCTATCAGCAATAAAAATATGCTTTAACAAGTCAATCCACTTTCTTCTATCCATTTCTAAATGGTGTGATGAACTAAGCTTCTAACAGGCCCTTTTTTGTAGAAGTAGCATGCAAGTTAATGACTCAAGAAAGCATTATTTATCATATTAAAAAATTCGGTAATATCGGCATAATGGCAGCACTTTTTTCGCCATCAACGATGATGCGAATATATCTTCCTAAGCAACAATTTCAAATTACCTGCTCGTACCTTTGCTGACATCTATAAGACCCGATTACCAGTTGAATTATTTTTCAAATGGATCAAGCAAAACCTTAAAATAAAATCATTTATTGGCACCAACAAAATTACAAGTATGGATTTCACTATGCGTAGATTTGTTACTTGCCTTTCTCGTTCCAGTCAAAGTTGACGAAGAGTTTGCAGTAATTGCTACGCTTGCTATAACTTAATTTATTTGAAAAAAGAGACTTGATGGCATTACTTCGAGAAGGGCTACCTCGCGACATTAGTGTCAACTTTTATTCAGTGGCTTTAATTTGAAAGTTAACGGGACAGCAGTGGTAAAATTATGCCCAATAATCTCCCTTGAAACTGGGCATTGGTAGTCCGATTTGTTAGTGATAAAAAAAATTGACATCGAACCCTATGTTGGCGCTTCACTCGATGCGATGAATTCAGATACCTAACGTATGCGCAGCGACAGACCTTATGTCTTAACTAATCTGAAAAAAAAGGTCTTGCCAAGGTCATAGACTTCATCATTTATAAGAGGACATTCTTTGAGTGGCATGCCTTACATAATATTGCTAACGTCTAACTAAAAAGGTGTTGGCGTTCCTTTGGGCATCTTGCTTTCAGAAATTCCATTTGATCGGCTGTTAAATTTCGGTTTCGCAAAATCAACCACTCCGCATAATTGGGTGTATAGGGCACAGCGTATAATTTCAAATTTGTTTCCTGCAATAAATTATCAGCCTTATGCTGGTTGCAACGTCGGCAGGCAGTGACAACATTGGTCCAGACATCCCTACCTCCCCGCGAAATCGGAATCAGGTGATCACGTGTTAATTCACTGTCAGGGAACTCTGCGAGACAATACAAGCAAGTATGTTGATCACGTCGAAATAATTCTCGATTCGTTAACAGCGGTGTTATACGATAGTTTTTATCTTTTACTATGCCTTTGGCAGCAACAATTGAATCGATATCAAGATACGAGCGCGACTTTTTCTGCCGATTAATACCACCATAGAATCGATATGAATTGTCACCCAGTGTCCAAGCTACGCGCTGCTTTGTATAAAGCAATGCGGCGTCTTGCCAATCGATCCACCCCAGCGGCTGACCACTTTGGCTTAATCGTAAAATCAAAGGTTGCACAATCTATCCTCCGTGAAATCATATAGCCACTATACCACCACAATAACAATAAATGCCATGAGCTGAAAAACGCCCTTGCACCGTGAAATTATTGTTTACTTTTCATCGAGTTGAAAACTTAAAGTGGCGTCAGAGGGGTATTGCTTAGAGTTGATATCATTAGGGTACGACCCATATTTGATTTTTGGCGTTAATTCCTAGTTTTCATGGAATGTCGAATTTATAGCATCTTTCATACCCACCATCACTACTCTATATGATTACAATCTTTCGCTAATTTTCGACTATAACTATTTAAGTTAAGCGTAATTTCGCCGATAGTGCTAGGGTACAAACATTCGCAATATGTATTTTGAGGTTACCAATGTCAGGGTTAGACAACAAGTCTATTTTCAAGAATCGTCTGTTTGGAAATAAAGTAAAAACTACAGACCTAGTAGCAACCTTGCGTGGCTATATGGCTGAAAGTTATGAATGCGGACTTGAAGGTGACGACGAATTAAGTTGTGCCATTAGAGAGCTTGGTCAGCATTTGTCTGAGAGACAAACTGACCCAGACAAACACTCAATCCTGTTTCGGTCGATGCAACTGGTAGGAAGCCAAACCAGTAAACTGGCCGAGCATATTTCGCGCTCTGTCGATGTGCAGCAAAACTTGCTAAATGAAATAAGAGGTCGTGCGACAATATTGGGGGATGATCTGAATGGCGCCGTTCACAATTTGAATGTTTCGGTTAAAACCGTGAACTCATTGAGGGATCACATTAGTACCGAGGTCGCTACCGTGCATGAATGTGTGGTTGAATCTCTCGATAGCATTAATACTAGTTTAAATGAAAAAGCCACTACGGCCGTTGCAGTATTAAATGGTATTCAGGAAATCGGCAAAGGTATCAACCTATTAGCGCTTAACGCCGCCATCGAAGCCGCTAGAGCTGGTGAACAAGGCCGTGGGTTTGCTGTCGTTGCCGAAGAAGTCCGTAGTTTGGCAACTATTACAATGGAAAGAGCAAAGCAAGCTTCTGATCAATTAGATTTCTCTAGTATTCAGCATCAACTGACTGGCATACAAGAGAAAAATGCTGACGCTTTGAAACTGCTCGAAACTAATATTCAATCATCGACGACTCAGCTCAATGAGTTATTTCAGAACATGAGTGAAGAAATGGAAGGTGTCGGAGAAAATAGCGGCATTATTTTTGAATCATTAGATATGAGCAATGATTCAATAGTCCGAATTAATGATAAGAAAAATTGGATCACTGAATTGACATCCGAATTTGACAAGGGCCTGAATAAAGTCGATGGAGATGATCTATCTAAGACCGAAACATACTTTAAAAAATCCTTCGACCGTTTATATTTAAACGCTGATCCAACGCATGACTTACTCGACGATGTTATGCAGCGCAAGGTATTGCGAGTCGCAATAGAGCCTTCATTTGTTGGGCTATCCTTTCGCGAAAAAAACGGAAGCTCACTCAAAGGCATGGATGTCGATTACGCCAAAGCTCTAGCGAAGTATATGGGTGTCGACTGTGAGTTTATCGAAACACCCTGGGATATCTGTACCGAATTATTAACCGCTGGCAAACGCCCAGGCGATCCAACGGCTGATGTTGTCATTAGCGCATTACCACCATCAACCGAATTTCTCGATACCGCCTATTCCGAAACCTATACCTATCTTAACTTTGTGCTCGCGAAGCGCGTGGGCGATGACAGCATTAAAAGCCTTTCTGATCTTGAGGGGAAAACTGTCGGCATTATTAATGACCCCGGTGCCTTTGTTGTACTTGAGCAAGCAGGCCTTCGCTGGACGTCGAATATGCAAAAGCCAGGGGGACGGATAAATATTGCTAATTTGATCGCTTATTCGGATCAGTCCCGAATTCACGATTGTTTAGCCGATGGTATCGTCGATGCCTTTTGTGTCGATCAGCCCATTTACCATTGGGCATGCAACAACCCCGCTAGCCCCTGGTATGGCAAGCTCGAAATAGTGCCGGGAAATTTGGCTTCCAATCCGTATTTCTACACCGTAGGTGTAGCTGACAATGCGGCTAGTTATCGATTAGTGCGTAAAATAAATCAGTTTATAGCCTGGTATAAAACGCAGCCGGAACGAGAACAACTAGAGCGCAAATGGCAGGGTCAAATAGTTAAAAATAATCTAACCTACCGCGATGAAGACCCTGGGCTACGAGGAGAGGACGAATTGCGCCCCTTGTACCTAGAGAATTGCAAACGCTTCGGCATATCCACCGACAGCCTAGACAACTAACTTTTCATCTAGATAACAAACAATCATCGTTTACTGAATAGAAAGATAAGCTTGCTTAGAAAAAACCTATCCACTGATATCAATCTGCGCAACCCAGCCCAGAATTTATCCTTAGAAGCTTAGAGCAATGCCCAGGCTAGTTATCAGTAACTACACCAGAAATTACAACATATACTAAAAGTGCTCAGTAAAACAGTGTAAATAGTGGAAGCTCTCTTGTTTCGGCTAGCGTGCCAGGCGTTAAAAGCAAACAACCTTCCTCGCCGGGTATTTGGGAACAGGGCTTTTATACTGATATGTAGGATACGATAATAGACCATGCGATCAATACTCAGCGCAAAAGTATCGATGATGTTCGTTCGGCTTTGGAGCGACGTGATTTTGTGCTGCACTATCAACCTAAGGTGAATATGCACACTGGTGATGTGATTGGCCTGGAAGTGAGTGAATGGGTGATAGAGGCTACATTGTGACAAATAAGCCAATGGCGAAGCATGGGCGTAAATCTGCCTGTCAGTGTCAACATTAGTGCCTATCAATTACAACAAGCTAATTTCACTGCTCGCTTAGCCACGTTGTTGGCAGCCCACCCTGAAGTGAGAGTGCTCTGTTTAGAATTGAAAATACTGGAAACCAGTGCTTTAAGTGAGATTAAAGAAGTGACTGCGACCATGGCTGACTGTCTTAAGCTGGGCGTACGATTTGCCTTAGATGATTTTGGTACTGATTATTCATCACTCCCCCACCTCAGGCACCTATCAGCACTCGTGGTTAAAATCGATCAGAGTTTTGTACATGGCATGCTAGAAGCTAAAGATGATTTTGCCATTTGGATTAACTCGCGTTACGCCAGCTAAAGGGTAATTAGCGTAGAAATCGCTTCCGAATGGTTATGCCAATAAAGGCATTTTGTTCGGGGGCTGATTCAAAATAGCGACCACCAAAGGCATTGATTCGAATATTGCTATAGTAGTATTCGTCAAACAGATTGTTGGCACCCACAAACGTCGAGATTTCCCAGTCCTGGTAAAATCCATTATGTCCAAACCGTATATGAGACACAGTGCTGGATCCGACCCTAGTCACGTTCACATTGTCAGCGAATAGCTCGCCAGTATAGGCCGTATCCCAGCGGGCATAAAAACCTGAGCGGCCGAACCAGGTCAGTCCAAAGTGCAGCAGGTCCTCTGGAATACCCGGTATTCGCTTGCCATCAAACTTATCGTCATTGCCGTTGGTAAAACGATCAAATGTAAAGTCTGAGTAGGTATAAGCCGCAGAAAACCCAACCCCTTCGATAACCGCTCTAGAATATGAAAGCTCCAAACCGTCACGGGTCGATGACCCCGTATTTTCAAAAAAAGTTCTCCCAGGCTGGGCTACCTGCTCGAATGAAGTCAACTCGTTGTCGACCTTAATATGAAACAACGCCGCTTCGAAACGATAGCTAGCAGTCAATTTTTTAATACCGATTTCGTAGTTCGTTGACTGCTGGGGATTCAGGCTCTGATTAAATCCACCACCACCTGGATCGGCGAATTCTGTGGTAGTCGGGGTTTCGAATGCACTTGAGATGGTCGCATACAGATGAGTATTCTGACCATGTTTGATACTGACTCCCAGCATAGGGCTGACTTCGTCCAACGTGATCTTGCCGGAATCATCACCATCAGATAAAAATTTATCACTTACATCGAATAACACTTCGTCGTAGCGAATACCAAATGTTACCTCGACAGTTCTGCTAAGCCGAGTCTCGTTTTGCAAATAAATACCCGTTGCAGTAACCCGTTCATTTTGATCAAAAACCTTGCGACCAACAGTTCCAGATATGTTGTCAAAACGGCGTCGATTATCATCTTGTCGATCGTAATCAAAACCAAGCAGTAGGCGATTTTTTTTGTCACTTAAATGACCATCAATAATAGTCTTGATACCACCGCCGAAAAAACTTCGGTCGAGTTTAACGGCGCCCCCACTTTCGAATGGGAGCCTATTCTCAAAGCCCCGGACGGTATTATAAATTCGGGCCTCGAGATTACGTCCCTGATTTAATTCAGTCTTGTACAATAGCCCGACTCGGGTTTGAGTCAGCGCCTCTCCGGCATCGAAAGTCAGATTTTGCTGCCTCGCCTGAGTAGGGTAATCATTACTGTCTTGAGCCGTTATGCCTCCCGGATCATTGGCTATTGGCTGATCGGTATGATGAACCGAGGCTAGAAGACTAGATGCATTTGAAACCTTGTATTCGAAACGACCGTTGAGTTGGGTGTTTTCAAATTCACTATGTTCTCGAAATCCGTCGATCGATGTATCCGACAGATTCAGCAAGTAATTCAGATCATCGACCTCACCGCCTGCTTTTAACTGAAGCTTATCAAAGTTGAATTCGCCCACAGTCGATCGCATCTCGACGAAAGGTATTGCCGGACCTCGCTCAGTCTCGATCAAAATAGCACCACCGGAGGCGTTGCCATAGAGCGAAGAGGCAGGCCCCCGAATCACATTGATTTGGCGAGCCGAACCGATATCGATACCATCTACCGAGCCTTGTCCATCTGGTAGGGTTTCTGGAATTCCATCGACGATAATTTTAATGCCGCGAATACCAAAACTTGAGCGTGCACCAAAACCTCTAATAGAAGCACGTAAATCCTGGGCAAAATTGTATCGATTGAGCAAGAACAGACCAGGGACCCGCCCAAGTGATTCACCCAGGCTGAGCTGTTCTGAGCCGAGTTGAATTTCATCCTGCCCTATGACGCTAATCGCTGCTGGAATTTCAGCCGTATTCTTATCAACTCGAGTAGCATTGATAGTGATCGAATCCAGGCTCGATTCCTGAGCACTGGAAGCCGTCAATATGAGCCAAAATCCAATTATTTTTAAAATTTTCATAAGCGAGCTGATGATTCAGGTGAAACGACAAATTTAATCGCAGATAACGACTAGATTTTTATTTAGCCTATTTCGCCATTTACTTTTAAAACTTAACTTAACTAAAATAAAGACAACTGGTTGGTTTCAGGTTTAGCTGTAACCCTGGTCTTAATAGCTCTAGGTTTACGCCTGCTTCCATGCTTGGTATTTAATGCCTTGGCCTGTTCCCAATAATCAGGGTGTCGCTTTTTAAACTCAGTAAACCTTGCGCGAGCTTCTCGTAAAGCGACGATATGATTAACGATAGGTTCGGCATAATCCTCACCAATAACACAGCCTTTTTGTTGTTGCATATTGACAGGCATTGTCCATGGCTCATGTATGAAATTATCAAAGTATGCAGACAGCTCTGGTACCCAACGTTTAATGAAGATGCCTTGTGGGTCTTGATCCTGGGATTGCTTTACAGGGTTATAGATTCGCATCGTATTTATACCGGTTGTGCCAGATTGCATTTGTATTTGGCTATAATGTATGCCAGGTTCGTAATCAGTAAAACACTGAGCTAAATGCCAGGCTGGTCGCTTCCAATGTAACCATAGCTGGTACGATGAAAACGACACTAACATAGCCCTCATTCTAAAGTTTAGCCAGCCTGTATGACGCAAACAACGCATACAGGCATCAATAAATGGATAACCCGTATTGCCAGTTTTCCAAGCTTCGAAGAAATTTTCGTTAAATTCATCTTCACGCAAACCATCGAAGACCGGCAACATATTATTGGTTTCAAAAAGCGCTTCCGTTTCAAGCTTTTGGATAAAGTGACAATGCCAATGCAGGCGGCTTTCGAAAGAGCGTAGCGACTTTTTCCAGGTCGCATCTAATTCTGGATTTTTAACCTGCTTTCTTAACTTTTGTACAATCTCTCTTAACGATAGCGTGCCAAAAGCTATATGCGGGCTGAGACGAGAGCAGCTCGTAAAAGCCGTTAAAGGCGATGACATACGATAGGAATATTGTTTTCCTCGCTCCTTAATAAAACTACTAAAAAAGTACAATGCTTGGCTGCGCCCACCATTTTGTAGGTGCTCGTTTTCATCCTCTTCAAGTGACATTAAATCAAGCTCTGGAAGAGTGAACTCAATATCAATTGATTCAATTTTAGTTAATGCACTAGGTGCGATAGATTTTTCACGAGCCATATATTTTTCCCAATAATATGACCAGTGGTCTCGATCATTGAAACGCCTAAATACTCCATACGCTTCGTGTTCATGCCATTTTATTTTATTTCTTATGCACCAAATAGTGACATCTTTATCGCGCTGATAAGTCCACAAGTTCCCGCTTTCTTGATGTGAGTAAAGCCCAACAATATCAAATTTTTTGGAGAGCTTATCTAAGACCTCAATCATATGCCCATGCTCAACCAACAAGCCTTGGCCGAGCTTAGATAATGATTGGTTTAGCTCCAGAAGAGAGTGGCTGATGAAACGCCAATGGCGAGCTGAACTGTCCGGCAGTTTCCAATAGTCTGGCTCTACCACATATAAAGGAAGCACTTTAACCCCGCTACTTTGGTTATTCACCGCCATTGAAAAAGGTGCATGATCATGGATTCGTAGATCACGTTTATACCAAACAATGGCTATTGATTCTGTGGGTGTGCTTGTCATCCAACCATTATATATAAGGGGATCTCTAATATTGCATTTTTTTAGTATTAACTATCCCTCTCTCATGAACCCTACTGGCTGTTATATCGTTATAAGGCTGCAATTAATTAGTAAAAACTAGCCCGAAATATTCACTATTTCCCGAAACATCCATCAGTTATTTACAACTATGTGTTACAGTTAAAATTATTTTATATATTCAAAATACTCATGAAAAATAAAGATCTTGCAGGATCTGATATTAGTAGAATTATTGAAATGGCGTGGGAAGACCGAACCCCATTTGAAGCGATACTAGGACAATATAAACTAACAGAACCGCAAGTCATCGTTATAATGCGCAACCATATGAAAGCTTCAAGTTTTAGGATGTGGCGTAAGCGTGTTAGTGGCAGAAAAACGAAACACCTTAGCCAACGTACATTTAAGGTTGGCCGCCATGTTTGTCCCACTCAAAAACTCCGATAAAACGTTAGCTATTAAAATTTATTAATCATCGATTAACAGAATATATTACAAAAGAATGAAACTAACGAAAGACAACATCACAGCATTAGATAGCAACCAAAGAGCACTTTTTATTAACTCTCTCTCTGGTTTTAAAAGCGCTAATTTAGTGGGCACAGCTAATTCTAATCGGCTTAGTAATATAGCCATAGTTTCCTCTGTTGTGCATTTAGGCGCAAACCCTCCATTATTAGCCATGGTAATGCGACCACACACAGTACCGAGAGGAACCCTAGAAAATATCATAGATACTGGCGTTTATACACTTAACCATGTACACGAAGATATCTACCAACAAGCCCATCAAACGTCTGCACGATACCCTGAAGACGTTTCTGAATTCGATGAGGTTGGTTTTACAGAGCAATGGGAAGATAATTTTACCGCGCCATTTGTTAAGGAAAGCCGCATTAAAATAGGCATGGCGTTTCGTGAGAGGCACACTTTAGATATCAACGGCACTGAATTTATCATTGGTGAAATAGTTAGTATCGAAATGGCTGATGAATATGTTGCAAAAGATGGCTTCGTTTCCCTCGAAAAAGCAGGCACAGTGGCAGTTAGTAGTTTGGATACTTATCATTCAACCAACACGCTTGCTAGCCTCAGCTATGCGAAACCAGAAAAAGAAACTACCTTATTAAATCGCGATGATGGGTCTTCATTATCAATCAGTGAAAGTCGATTAACACCTAATGCTGACCCCAAATGCGTGCTAGTCATAGCGGCGAGTGGTGGAATCGGAGCCTCTTACTGCGAGAATATTGTTACACAATACCCAGATGCTCAGTTAATTAGAATGTCTCGTAGTACAAAAAAATTATCGTCATTGGGTTCCAATGTCTTAGACATTGAAGTTGACCTCTGTAATGACGGTAGCATTGATGATGCTATTTCAGCGTTACCCAATAACATCGCTATCGATTGGATCTTTGTTGCTTCGGGCTGGTTACATGATGAGAATATGAAGCCTGAAAAAACCTACCGGAGTTTGACCCGCCAGCAATTGCTGCATTCGTATAATGTAAATGCTGCAGGGCCCGCTCTATTTATCAGTCGCTTATTGAGTAAAGTCGATAAGAAAAATCCGATTAAAATTGGGGTTTTATCAGCCAGAGTTGGAAGCGTTAGTGACAACCGCTTAGGTGGTTGGCATTCTTATCGCGCCAGTAAATCAGCACTCCATATGCTGATCAAGAATATTGCGATTGAGTGTAACAACACCCGAAAGCCTATTATTATTGTAGGTTTACAACCTGGCACTACCGATACAGCTCTATCAGCGCCATTTCAAAAAAACTTATCTGCAGCTCAATTGCAAACGCCTGAATTTACCGCTAAAAATCTTATTAAAGTAATGAGCGTTTTAGAAAAGGATGATTCCGGTAAATTGTTCGATTTTGAAGGTTTTCCATTTGAGCCATAAACACTAAAGGTATTTCCTACTTTTAACCTAAACAACAAGCCATCTCGTCTGGGGTGGCTTTTTTCTTGCCTGAATTGCTGCATGACTGTATATGCCACTTTGATATAGCCACCAAAACAGCAGCATCAAGACGGGATCACCTGGTGTGATTCTCGTAAAAATTTCAATAATTGTTTGTTTGATAATGTCGCCACACAGTATTTCTAAGTCGTGATTACCAACCCCTTACCACTCTGATTTCTATAGATTCTATGTTTGATCACATGTCACTTATGAAACTAACCGAGGATTAGCGTATGTCGCTGCGTTTGGGTATTGATACCGGCGGCACTTTTACTGATGCAGTACTGGTCGATGATAATAAGGCTATCGTTGCTGCCGAGAAAAGCCTGACCACCCGCTTTGACCTGGTCGTTGGTATTGGTAAGGTAATCGCTAGCTTACCTGCTGACAAACTTGAGCAGGTATCGATGGTGTCGCTATCTACTACGCTCACGACTAATTCAGTAGTGGAAGATTTGGGCGCACCCGTTTGTGTTTTACTACCCGGCTATAACGAGGCTCAAGTAAAAAAAAGCGGTCTGCTTGACATATTACCTGCACAGTTTGTTGTTATTCTTGAAGGCGGCTATGACGCTGTTGGCGTTGAGCAACATAACTTAGATGAAGATGCAGCGCGTGCTGCTATTTTTAAACTGCAGAGTCAAGTGTCGGCATTTGCTATTTCAAGCATGTTTGGCACTCGCAATTCGAGTCATGAAGTTCGCTTGAAAGCTTTAGTTACCGAGTTAACTGATATGCCGGTAATTTGTGGTAATGAACTTGCCTCCAGCCTGGGTGCACCCAGACGCGCCTTAACAGCAGCACTCAATGCGCGCATGGTACCTCCGATAAAAGAATTAATAGGGTCAGTTCTAAAGGTGATGGAGCAGCATAAAATTGACGCTCCACTAATGATTGTAAAAGGCGATGGCTCGCTAGCCAGTTTAGAGAATGCGATAGAAAAGCCTATCGGCACTGTTCTCTCTGGTCCAGCTGCGAGTGTCATCGGTGCCTGTCAGTTAAGCGGATTAAAAAATGCCATTGTGGCAGATATGGGCGGCACAACGACTGACATTGCTATTGTCACCAATGGTCGGCCAGAACTCTGTGCAGATGGTGCAATGATTGGTGACTGGCAGCCAATGGTGGAAGCAGTTCGAGTTAGCTCTATCGGGTTGGGTGGCGATAGCGAAGTTCGCTTTGGTGGCCACAAAGGCTTAAGCATCGGGCCAAGACGGGTAGTACCAACCAGCCTACTTGCGCATTTATATCCAGAGGTAATACCCAAATTAGAAACTCAGTTATCTGGCATGGTGAGCGCTCGCAGTAACCGGTTTGTGATGCGCCTGGAAAATAATCGGGCGCTACTAAATCAGTTAAGCGCAATCGAGCTAGAGGCCTGGGACTTATTAGCCGATGGACCCATTGAGCTCGATTCAATTGTGGTCGAAAACCGAGAGTTTGCTCGTGCTCTTGCTCGTTTGAAACGATTAGGGCTGGCCATTTATAGCGGCTTTACGCCAACCGATGCTGTCCATGTGCTCGGTATTAATTCCCATTGGAGTAGTCAAGGTGCCGAGTTATCTGCTCGAATCTGGATGCGTCAAATGCGTTATCTTTATGGCTTTGGAAATTGGCCTGCAGACGACGTTCAGCACGCCTGCAATCAGGTATATGACCTGGTTAATGCAACCATCTGTCGCCTATTGATTGAAGTCGGTTTGAATGAATCAGATTTGACCCGAATCGGTAGAACACAATCCGTCACTGAGCTACTGACAAGAATGGTGCTTGATCAAAGTCAGCATGAAAAAGACAATCCTCTATTCAAACTCGAATTTGCCAAAGGCTATCCTATTGTTGCCGTTGGCGCTCCCGCATCTGGCTATTATCGAGAGGTGGCTGATAGCTTACATATTGATTTGCACTTGCCCGAGCATGCCGATGTCGCAAATGCTTTTGGTGCAGTAATGGGTAGTATCGTGCAGCGTTCGCAAGTAACTGTCACTCAACCAATGCATGGCATCTTTCGGTTATTTCATAATGATCAACCACAAACCTTTGATACACTGGGTGAAGCCAAACAATGCGCCGAAGCTATTGTTTTAGAAGAAGCCAAAGGCAAAGCCATCAGTGCTGGCACCAAACACCCAGAAGTAACTTTGAGTTATGAGAATACTCATGTGAAAGATGACGTCGATGGCGAGCTTTTTCTAGAGTCGGTCATTATTGCCACGGCCATAGGGCCAGCCTGTGATTGGCGGTCTGGAGTTTAGAATTGAAACCCGTAGATTTAGAGCTAGCGCTAAAACCATACGGTTTATATTTACGTGGACTATTTGCACTAGATGAAATTGACAAGTCCACTCTGACCCAGCCAATTTCAACCCTAGCCAATCAACATAATCTGGCTATAGCATTAGTTGGTAATATTGGATCTTCAATATGGCCCCATTTTACTAGTACGCCAGAGTTTAGCGATGGGTTGCCCGATCCCCTCGATAGGTGGAGTAAAAAAGTAGCCTTACAATTAACCAATGAACTGGATATTTACCCTCTGTTTCCTTCCGATGGACCGCCCTATTTTCCTTTTCAGCAATGGGCAAAAAGAGCGGAGGGGCTGTCCGCGTCCCCATTAGGTATATTGATACACCCGCAGTACGGACTTTGGCATGCTTATCGATTTGCCTTGGTACTATCGAACAATAGACCTTCAACCGATCAGATCCAGCCACAGTCAGCACCTTCAGCTGACTCACCATGTATCAGCTGTGTGTCGCAACCCTGTTTGAAAACATGCCCAGTCGATGCCTTTACCAGTGACGGCTATAATGTTCAAAAATGCGCCAGCTTTCTAAAAACAAACCCAGATTCAGATTGCAACCAAAAGGGCTGCCAGGCACGAATCGCTTGTCCCGTTGGCAAGACTCATCGCTATGTCGATGCACAACATATTTTTCATTTAAGGGCTTTTGTCGGGGCTAGATAAAATTAGCTTGAATGATACCGATAGGTAATTGAGATCAGCCTGTCGAAAAATGCTTAACCTGGAATATGCACATCACTCAGCCACCATTCTCGATTCAAGGTTCAGCACTATCAAGGTGCAATGCTAACCGAATTCATGCGTATTCCTAAAGGCCCACGGGCAATATAAACTTCGAAGATTTCTCCGTCTCGCTCGACTTGTATCGGAACTGAATCAGTAGCGCTGCCATTGCCACCTGTCGTCGCCTGACGCAATTCGAAGCCACTATAGATGCGCTGATTGTCATAACGCAGAATATGATCGCCAGCCTGAATGCCCGCTGCACCCGCCGGGGCAGAGGCGAGAACACTAGTCACTGCTACACCATTAGACTGCCCCGAAGCGTATAAATAGGCATCATAAGCGGAATCACCTATCCTATTTTTTAGCGAATCCTCTTCATTATTAAGCGCCTGAATCTCTTCACGATATTTTTTCCGATCCCAGCCTTCTCGAATAGACTGATCGCGCAGATACAGCTGTTGCATTTCCTGTTGCTCGAAGAAAACTTTAAGTTCTCGGGCCTGATTACCCGTCATACCGCTATCGACCAACGCCCGCTCATTAAACAAGTCGCTATCAGGCTCGGAATCCAATGATTCTGCGCGCTCAGTCTGGTCGGATAGAGCACTGCCTTGAGACTGAGAATTACGCTTGAATTCAGCCACCTGACGACTTAGTACATCAAGTTTTTTTGCTAACAATTGCCTAGCTTTGATTTCGTCTTGCAATAGACGATTGAGTGTAATGATGTCCGCAGCTGACGGATCAAAAGCAAACGTATTAGAAGGCACAGCCGCTATATTCTGAACTGTAGTTGCATTAACCTTGTCGGGTTCATTTTGCAAGAAGAAACCGAGTGTAATTCCGATTGCAAGCGTTACTGTTATTAGTACAATAGGTGATTTCATAGCATTAAAAATAGTATGTTCTCATAGTGTAAACCATACATTTTGATGGCACAGGCAGACCATTTAGACCTGTAGAATCAAACCCAAATTCGCTACCCTTATATGACTTTAACCTCTAACCATGGATTGATGGCTAGAAGAACCTGGTAAAGGAATATGTAAACTTTAGGTTGCTATTAGCATCGGTTAAAGGGCTGTCGACAATGCTAGTATCGAACCATACGTGCTCGATACCGAGACGGCTAAAACCACCCAAAAAGATCGGTGTGGCGAAGTCGATCCCAAGCGTGGTATTGGTGGCCGAAGTACCAAGATATTGCGGGCGGTTAATCGCTGCCTCCGATGATTTCACACCATAGTAATAATCAACATGATTGCTATCGAGAAAATTCAAGCCAATGCTGGGTTCGATAGACACGGGTCCAACCCGAAAAACCTTACCCGCTGTGGTAATGATTTCTGAGCTATCCGACCGATTTAATAAGTCGCGAGTTCCCGAGACCTTGAATTTCCAGTCATCTCTTTTGTAGTCCAAACCGAGGCCGATATCAACCGAAGACTGTCGCTTCGCCATACCCTGAAAAAAAATACTATCTGAGGCGTCAAACCCATCGAAGCGCGGCCTTAACAGCGCCGATATCTCGACGGGTCCAGTCTTAGTTAGCGTATAACTCACCAAAGGTCCGTATACTTTGAGCCTCTCACCAAGGTAACCAATTATGGGCCAAAAAATGATACTGTTATCGACACCCTTATAGATATCATCGCTATAAGTAAGCGCAATACCATACAGGAAACCCACTGGCTGGGTGCTCTTTCGATCTTCTCCATTTGGTTTTACTGGTTCAACTGTTTGTGCTATTGCCACATTACTGGCAAGAAAAATCGTCAGGCAGATGGCAATAAACCAAAATATACCGTGGTTATAGATAAGCTTGTTTGTTTGGTGCTTATAGTCTGGGGTTAGCATAGCTGCATCTGTGATTGTCTTATCATTCCACATCGATCATCACCTCATTACGCCGCACAAAAGGCAATGCCCAGGGCGGATCGAAACCAGCGACTCGGGCCGAAGAAGCGGGTTTGAGACCATTGCTCGCCATCCACAATTGCAGCCTCTGGGTATTATCGCGAAAATCAGATTCGTTCAACAAACCGCTATAGCGAAGTGTTGCCACTCGCTTAGGTTTAATTTCAAGCAATTTGACGTCTGGGTTAGTCGGCAGGGGTGCGCTGTCTAGGCTGTAACTCGCCGGCAGCACAAAAGCATAACGCCAACCATCGGCGTTCTGGTTGACGATGACGGGTGCCATCATATCGATCGACTCACCTTCGACTGGCTTATCATCACTAACCATCACAGGAGCTGTCATCGCAATTTCTCGGCTACCCTCGTTATTACCCGAAATATAGCCAAAAAGCCGTTTGAAGGCCTGACTGCCTGCCTCGTCGAATTCGGCTTTTACAGTTGTTTCGACCACCACGAGCCCTGCATATTCGCGTAATTGAAACTCACCTTGATCATCAACAACATTATAGTGGGCTTCTTCCGCACTACGGATACCGAATACCGAACAGGCGCTTTGAGTTAATACTAGGGTAGCAACAACCAAACTGCGCCATCCCAATTTTAGAGCAGACTTTGGTACTAGTGAGTTCAAAATGAATTCCTATGGTGATTAATAAAGGGCAATTAATGAATGCATTGAATACTGTTTTTTAAGTGTTCTGACATACATTTATACGTTTAATTGATTAATCCAGATCATATTTTGTTGGGTCGTGTTTTGATCAATCATCAAACCGCATGAACTGGCAGCAATCATCCACTTTCCAGCTTGAGACCCACTTAATGGTATCACCGGCATGTGTTTGAGATGAGCGATGAAAATCTGCCGTTTACGCCAAGAGTTGCGAGGCCTTTTTGAATCGTTTTTTGGGGTATTATTATGGCTACTTATACTTCGCCGAAGTAATGAATTCACCGAAGGTTTCACACCAAACTATGACACTCGTGTACTGGGACGGGTTAATTTCAGAAGGCACTTTGACAAGGAAGTTGTCGAAGGTCTTAACGTCACCAACCAGTGCCATGCGAGATTTCAGTCGATTGAAGTCGACTTCCGTTTCTACATACTCGGGAGACAGGTAGAGCTTGTAGTCAGGTCCTGGTGCTAACATACCCATTAGCGAAATTGAACCCATTCCGATAGATACCTTTCCCTCACCCCAATGGAATCTATCACTGTCCTTCAGGTCGCGCTGAAACTCAGCCGAGTAGATCGCATCCGAAGCGATTGCAGAAACTTCATCGACGGTCGGTGCCAGAGGTGCAATAAGAATAGGTAATGTATAGATTCCAGCGGCAAAACCAGCGACCCCAACGGCTGCGTGGGACAGGATGAGTAATAATACGAACTTTATCTTCATAAGAGTGTTTTCTGATTTAGGTTTTAGGACTTTTAACGCCTTGCACTGTGACTAGATGACGCGTTGTGCTGGTCACCTCGTTTGTTGAATTACTGAGCTTGCACTGCAGTCAGCGCAATCAGATAATAAACATCATCAGCCGAACAACCACGCGATAAATCGTTTGCCGGTTTATTCAACCCCTGCATAATCGGCCCGATAGCTGTAGCCCCGCCTAAACGCTGAGCAATTTTATAGCCTATGTTGGCTGCATTCAGGTCAGGAAAAATGAGTACGTTTGAATCTCCTTTATTATTTGAATCAGGCAGTTTCTGCGCTGCTACCGAAGGCACGATGGCAGCATCGAGCTGAATATCGCCATCAACTGATAGTGTTGGATTGTGCTGCCTGATAAATGCGGTGGCTTCTCGGACTTTATCTACAAAAGGATGTTTTGCGCTACCGTTGGTCGAAAATGACAGCATCGCAACATGAGCCTCTATTGCAAGAAAACGTTTAATATTGCCGGCTGCCGCGAGAGCAATTTCTGCGAGTTGTTCGGCACTAGGGTCAACTACCATGGCACAGTCGGAAAATACCATTGCCCTTTTTGGGTCATGGTGTGGGGCTTCAAATAACATCAGGAAAAAGCTTGAAACCGTTTTGAACCCTGACGCGACACCGATGATTTGTAATGCTGATCGCACTCGGTCACCGGTTGAATAACGAGCACCCGCGATTGAGCCATCCGCTTGGTTAGCCTGTAGCATTAGATCGGCGAAATACAGCGGATCTTGTGCCAACTGTGATGCAGCTTCCTGTGTCATTCCTTTTTTCTGGCGCAATGCAAATAGAGTGTTGGCGTAGCTATCGGTGTGTTGAGAAGTTTGTGGATCTTCTATGCGAATATCATTCAGTGAGAGTTGCTCACTAGCGGCCGCTTTTTTGATGTCAACCTCATTACCGACCAATATACAGTTTGCAATACCGTCATTAGCCGCGCGCACCGCTGCTTTTATGACTCGAATATCGTCACCTTCGGCTAACACAATGGTTTTCTGTTTCGATTGGGCTTGCTGAATTATTTTTTCGAGCGTGTTCATTGATAGGCCGCATTTAAAGTTTAGGGTTTAGAACTGACGGAAGAATAAGGATAGAGCGTTTATCGGGCAAGGCTTATTAACATCGGATGCTTTCTGGGAATGCAAAATAAAGATAAACTGACGGCATGGAATTGAGTAAATAGTCATACTACCTTCGATCGAGGAAAATACTAATGAGTGAAACACGCGAGTTCATCGCTTTAAATATTGCTGTATTAACGATATCCGATTCACGCGAGGCATCGAACGACAAATCTGGCGATTTGTTAGTACGACATTTAACCGAAGATGGTCATCACCTCGCTCAGAAATCGATAGTGCGCGATGATAAATATCAGATTCGAGAAGTGATATCGCGATGGATAGCGGATGAATCAATTCAGGTTGTTCTCACTACTGGTGGAACCGGCGTTACAGGTCGTGATGGCACACCCGAAGCGGTAAGCCCGCTGCTCGATAAAACAATTGACGGTTTTGGTGAAATGTTTCGTAACTTGTCTTATGACACGATCGGAACCTCGACATTACAGTCTCGAGCGCTGGCAGGTGTTGCTAATGGCACCTACCTGTTTTGTATGCCCGGATCACCAGGAGCTTGCAAGGACGGCTGGACGAAATTGATTAACGCTCAGTTGGACTATAGAACGCGCCCCTGTAATTTGGTTGAGTTAATGCCGAGATTGCGTGAGTAAGACGTACATTTCTGAGCTGCGTGGGCCGGAAAAGCGTAGCGCCTTCCGGCATAATCTCTGCCAGATATACTTTTTATTAAACAGTGGCTTTCTGTAAAAATTCGATTGCTCTATCTGCATTGATACCAAAATCGTTGTAGACAACTTGCCTGTCGGGACTAATCAGAATCATCCATGGCGTACCACCAGTACGATAAGAAGTCATAGTCTTTGGGCGACCACCATTTTTTTCTCCAGGATCATGGCCCATGGGCATTTTTAGGTCGTATTGCAGCTGGATATCTCTGATTTTATCAGCCGTATTAAAACCATGTCCTTCAAACGTAGTTTGAATACCGGCAAATACGATTTGATCGTTTCCTGCCATCGCTTCTGATATTTTTTTTGCTGCGGGCAGGCCATGCGAATGACAGCCGGGGCACCAATTTTGAAAGCACTTCAAGAATACCCACTTACCTTTATGATCAGCCAACTTAAAGATGCTAGTCGGCTTACCATCTTGATCTATCCAATGATCGACTTCCAATTCTGGAGCAAACGCTCCTTTGATGCCGTAACCATCTGGCGCAGCGCAGAGTAACGATGACTGTCCCAGTGCCATAGCTCCAGCAGTCAACAGTCCTGTTTTAAGTAGCTTTCGTCTTGTTATCATTGCTTCTATTCCTAACTATTTAGACCCTGAATGTTTAAGCATCATCGGGTTTTGCTTCTAACCTTGCTCTGTTGGCTCTGCTATTAATATGAGCCAGGAATGCTTGATGTAGAAAGTCATCTGTCTTGACGCCATTTAGGGTTCGGCTCAATTTGCCATCTCTATCAAACAAAAGTAATGTCACATGAGGTACGTTGTGTTTGCTTTGCAATAGCCGACCCTTCGGTGTTGTGATGTCTGCAACCCGAAATAAAACATCTTCGCCTGCTATACGACCTAGCGCCGATTTAGCATTGCTACGTAACCGAATGCATAGCTGACATGAAGGATCATGGATTTGCACTATGGTTGGTAACCCCTGCCCAATCACTGAAAGGTCATGGTTGGTATCATAATTATTATTTAACGCGGTAATGCCGGCACCAGCCGCCATGACCAGAACAACTAATGCCACCACGGAACGAATAATGCTTCCAATACGGCGCTTAGACTTCTTTTTGGAAGCGGTTGCAGATGATATAGCGGGTGATTTTTTTGAAGATGTTTGACTTTTTTGTTTACGTTTACTCACGAACCTGTCACTCCTGCTAAGCTCAATTGAAGAAATCTGCTAGCTTCTTGCGTCGAAAAAAATGATTTTGCAATTTGACGCAATTGCTCGACGGGTATATCGCCAACTAACGAATAACGCAGCCCTCCCCTTTCCCAGTCGATATAGCCGTAACCTTGATGTATTGAGTCTTTTTCAATACCACCCGCAATATTGTCAGCGGCTGATTTCATAATATATAACGACACCCAGGCGCCTCCACTTTGGTACATATACGAAGCAACTGGTTGATCAAGCATGTTGCACAACCGTCCGCCAACTAAAGATAACTGAGCCGCCTGCTCGGGCATAGGCATGCGAAAATCGACCTTGTTACCAAACCATTGGCGTATCGCAGTTGGTTGATTATTGGTGTAATCAAGCTGACGCTGACTAACCACGAAGGTATGGAACTCACTTACCAACACTGATGCCACAACATCCGTTGAACTGACATTCGATTGGCGGTCAAAATTCATACCGACGATAACAAGTGCACATACCAGAACTGCCGCGGCCACCCAAGACCGAGGTTTTAAGCGCTTTTCAACCGGAGCAGTCGCACCATCGGCGCTAGCCTTAATACGCTCCCACAGCTGCTCAGGCACCGTCCAGCTGTCCGCTTCAGCCCTGATGCGCTGCTCGATCATTGCGTCCTGATCAACCCGCCTACGGCAAGTAGAGCAACCGCTCAAATGGTTCGCTATTTGTTGGTGTCGGTGTTCGTCTAGTTGATTGTCACGATAGTCGTCAAAATCAGCTTCAAAAGACTTGCAATCAATCATCAGACATCACTCCCAGCGCTATTGCTAATCTCATCTGGCTCTTCATTCGACCAGAAAGGTGATAAGCGTTCTTTGAGTATTTTCCGACCGCGGGACAATCGAGACATAACCGTCCCGATTGGGCAGTCGGCAATGCTAGCGATGTCTTTGTAAGACAATCCATTCACTAGAAAAAGTACAGATACCACGCGCACCTCAGGCGGCAAGGCCCAAAAAGCCTGCTGAATCGCTTCAGAGGAATCACGATTCTGCATACTTTCCAGAGGGGATAGATCTGTACTGGGTACCATTTCAACGACGTTTTGACCATCTTCAGAAACAGAGTCGTGACTATTAGGGTAGCTGCTGGAGTCGGGCTTTACCGGTGATCGCTTTTTACGACGATAAAGGTCACGATAGGTATTGATCAATATTCGATTTAACCAGGCTTTGAGATGCGACTCATCGACTAGCGTTTCAAACTTCTTATAAGCCAACGCTTTTACACAAGTATCATGCACCAGATCTTCAGCCTCGGCTTGCTGGTCTACAAACCCTCTGGCAATTCGAATTAGCATTGGCAAATGCGCTTCGACCTGCTGTTCGAATTTTTTGCGGGCTAGCTTTTTGCCGAACATGGATGTTAAATCAAGTGTCATGAGAGTTAATACGATCGGAGGTGAATGTTATTCTCAGGTTCGACACATTTTATAAAAAAAATTCACTTTATTCGTCTACAGAGTGATTGTCGCGAATAAAATCATGGTTAGATCGTTTGTTTATAAACCTATAATATTGTATTCAGCTAACCAAAACTATGAAACGAAACTTATCCGTTGCCACCATAATTTTTTCTTTATTCATCGCTTTTACAACACACGGTGCAGAACACGACAGTGAGACTGCGACGCTTGTTTTTTCACCCCGAGCACAAAGTTTGCAAAAAACAATGAATCAAGCGCTCGCAGCAATGGGAACTGACTACAACGCCAGAACAGAACATTTAGACTCAAATGGCAACCCTAAATATACCAATCGTTTGATTCTCGAAGATTCACCCTATTTAATTCAACATGCACACAACCCCGTCGACTGGTTCGCTTGGGGGCCAGAAGCATTCGAGACGGCTCAGCGTGAGAGCAAACCTATTTTTCTGTCAATTGGATATTCAACTTGCCATTGGTGCCATGTAATGGAGCGCGAAAGCTTCGAAAACCCTGATATTGCAAAAATTCTTAATCAATATTTCATTTCGATCAAAGTCGATAGAGAACGTCGGCCCGATGTGGATAAAACCTACATGCAGGCAATCCAGTTAATTGCGGGAAATGGCGGTTGGCCCATGTCTAGTTTTCTAACCTCAGATGGCAAACCATTTTTTGGCGGCACTTATTATCCACCGGTTGCGTTTGCGGATTTAACACTTCGGGTAGCTAATGCCTGGGCTGATCAACGAGAACAACTAGTGGCGCAGGGCGAGCAGTTATCCAAAGCCATCGCTCAAATGACCAGCAATCAACATGCAGCTGGTAAACTAAGTGCGCAAGCTGCCAAGAATGCGGTGATCGAAGCACTATACACGCACGATGAATTGCAAGGTGGTTTTGGTCATGCGCCCAAGTTCCCTCAGGAACCATTGTTGTTTTTACTACTTGATGAGGCTGAACGTCATCATGACAATGATGTCCTGAAAGCTGTCGAGACAACGCTGGATGCGATGGGCAGAGGTGGTATTTACGATCAAATTGGTGGCGGCTTTCATCGTTACTCGACAGATAGTGAATGGCTCGTACCCCATTTTGAAAAAATGCTATATAACCAGGCCCATTTAAGTCGAGTCTTCCTGCAGGCCTGGCGGCTCACTGGCAACCGCGATTTTCGTCGTATAGCAACTCAAACCTTCGACTATGTACTAAGAGATATGACCGACCCTGATGGCGGGTTCTACTCAGCAACCGATGCTGATAGTGAAGGTGAAGAAGGCACATTCTTTTTGTGGACCCCTGATCAAATTCGCGCCAGTCTTTCAAAACAGGATGCAGCTTTTGCGATGATGCTATTTGGAGTCAGTGAAGAAGGTAATTTTGAGCACAGCAATATTCTTAATCTTCCCGAGCCACTGACACAAGTCGCAAAGAAAGAAGGCGTTTCAGTTGATGAGCTTTCTATTAGAATTAACCGAATTCGTGAAACGCTTTACCAGGCCCGTGAGAAAAGAGTGCATCCGCTGCGCGACCAAAAAATACTGACTGCCTGGAATGGCATGATGATCACCAGTTTTGCTCAGGCAGGCGTATTGCTAGATGAACCTCGTTACACAAAGGCTGCCACAGATGCCGCTCAATTTATTTGGCAACACAATCGAAAAGGTTTGGGTGAGCTAACACGCGTCCATTTAGAAGGCAGTTCATCTATCAATGCACAACAGGAAGATTACGCTTATTTTGCAGAAAGTTTAATTCACCTCTACGATGCAACCAATGAACAACACTGGCTCGATAAAGCCATTGAGATAACCGATAGTATGCTCGCAATTTTTCAAGATAAAGCGGTTGGTGATTTTTTCATGAGCCCAGCAAAAAACCAGCTGACTAGTATGGCTCGTCAAAAAGATGGAGGAGCTGATGCCGCCATTCCATCGGGTAATTCGGTGGCGCTTCGCGTGCTGCAAATGCTTGATCGGCGTAAAGCTAATTTCGAATATAGCCAACATGCCAATTCAATTTTGGCTGCATTCGCCAATACCATTAATCGGCGCCCGACCAGTTTTGGCTATATGCTAATGGCCGCCAATAATTATAGGCACGGAGAGCTGCGCCATCAACAATACATCGCAAGAGGTGGAGTTCGAGCAAAAGCAAGCCAAGTTTCTTCCAGTAAAATAGTCATCGAGCTTGTCATTCCGGAAGGTTGGCATGTGAACTCTAATCAGCCTCGACAAAAAGGCTTGATAGCGACGTCTGTTTCGTTAGTGGATTCTAACAGCGAATGGGGCATCAAAGAGGTGATATATCCCGAACCAATCATTGCTAACCTTGGGTTTCAAACTGAAGCGCTATCGCTTTATCAGGGCAAGGTTCGGATTGAAATAGAAGTCAGCAAAGATGATAACCCAATCCCACTAATGCCTTTGCAACTCGGTATTCAGGCCTGTAATGATAAAATTTGTCTACCACCAGAAACAGTCAGGCTTGGGGTGTCCATGTCAGCCGTTAGCGGCTAAGCTCATAGGTTAGGTTAGCCGCTTTATAGCGTAACCAACACATTCATGGACGAGCCACGATTTTTTCAATTCAGCCAGTCCCCATTGGATTGTCAGAACCTGAAGGCTGGACTGACGAAGGAAATCCAGCCTTCAGGTTTAAATAATTGCATTGGTTTTGTTTAGATCGGATATATGAGTTCCTTAACCCAGCTTACTGCTTAGCGACATGCCAGTACCGTAACAATGCTTTGAGTTTATTCCAGTTCAAGCCATACTCGGTGGATGTGCTTAAACAGTATCTGATTACTATGTCTAAATTAAACCAACCACCAGTAGATGCCGAGCAACGTCGCTCTGAAACACCCATCATCTGCTATGGCGTAGACAAGCTGCCTGCCTATGATCAAGCTTTATACGAGCGGGCTCGCACGTCGATGGAAAAATATGATGAGATCATCGTGGCTCCACGAGACGCATCTACTTTCACAGTGCCTGCGGGGCACTTCTTTCGCATCGTCAGTATTGAAGGCTCACAGGTCGGTGACCTTAACTTATGGAATGCGAATAATTTATCCGAACGTTTTTTCAGCGGCAAGACCAGACAACTGCACGCTAGCCACGTCAGCACAGGGGATAGGCTTTGGAGCAACTTACCTAATCTTCGTCCACTCGCAACGATTACCCACGATACATTAGACTGGTATGGCTGGGATAAGGATGGTGCAGGTGTTCACGACGTGATTGGCACTCGGTGTGATCCTTACACCAATTTATTACTCAACGGTGTTGACTACCACCATTGCTGCCACTCTAATTTGACACGCGCTCTGGCATCGACAAAAAACATCAGCCCGGATGAAGCCGAGACTCATGTCCACGACGTTCTAAATGTCTTTATGTGTACTGGTTTTACGCTTGATACTCACCAGTATTTCATGAAAGCGAGCCCGGTTCGCCCAGGCGACTTTATCGAATTTTTTGCCGAGATTGATTTGATTGGCGCACTATCCACCTGCCCTGGTGGCAACTGTGGCAGCAGCCATTCGGATGACAGCACAGCTTGCTACCCATTATTAGTAGAGATTTATAAAGCCGATGAATCGACATTGACTGACTGGCAATCGCCTGAGCCTAGCGATTATTCTCGAACACATGGATTATAGTTAAATCGAACTTATCTGCTTTTCAAATAAACGAGCCGAGCTAAAGGGTGCTTGAAAAAGTAACCCATTAGCCCGGTCATAATCTACTTTTCAAACTCTATCAAGGCATCCTGCATCCACAACAGTAGATAGTCAGAAAAACTACGACGGATAATCAATTCAAATCCTGACTCATCCAGTAAGGGCGCTATCAGCGCCCCAGATTTTGCAAGCCTGGTTTGTGCACATTGACCCGCTTTAAATACGCTGGGATGTAAGTCTAACGGACAGTCTCTAGCGATTAGATTAGCAGCATTGTCACCCGTAATATTTAAAAGGGTGAAACCACTGCTATTATCAACCACGGAAGAAAAGACGTCACCTAATGCCAAGTGCAATTCAGCTTGAAGCTTTGCTTGCTGCTCGGTCGGCGTTATTACTAACCATTCGTCTGGCCCTAGCCAATAGATTTTATAATCACCGGATACGACAACAGTATTCGCTTCGATTGGCAACGAACAACTAAGCACTTTTTTAACCGCTGCGAGGAAGTCTGCATTTTCAGACTTGCCACGAAGATTCAAGAATCCCTGAAAAGCGATCTCTCGTATTGAGGGTTGATTGGCCTTTGCTTCGGTCAACTTAATTTGCACGATGGGACTTTGTTGCTGGAATAAATCAGACATTAGATTTAGCTCCTTCTTTATCGTAAAACAATGGCTGGGTAATGGTGGCTTTGAGGATCCGTCCATCGGACAGAGGTGCATAAACAGTTTCACCCATTCGGTGATGCCCATTTTTCACAAGCGCCATCGCGATTGAGTGACCACAACAAGCACTGTAATAACTAGAGCTGACATGACCTACCATCGGCACTGGCGTCGCTGCACCAGGATCGTTGACTAGTTGAGCACCTTCAGGCAAAACACTGTCGGGCTGTTCGGTCAATAAGCCAACCAATTGCTTTCGATCGGTACGCACGGTGTCTGGCCGCGTTAACGATCGTTTGCCAATAAAGTCAGCTTTGGTTTTGGACACAGCCCAATTCATTCCCAAATCTTGAACTGTCACCGAACCGTCGGTGTCCTGACCGACAATCACGTAACCCTTTTCAGCGCGTAATACATGCATCGTCTCTGTACCATATGGTGTGATGCCATATTGTTCGCCAGCGTCCATGAGCTTTTCCCACATGAAACGTCCGTAGTTAGCGGGTACGTTGACTTCATAGGCCAATTCACCTGAGAAGCTGATGCGATTAACACGACATTCCAGCTCGCCTATTTTACCGGTGCGTGATGCCATAAACGGAAAAGCTTCGGCACTAAAGTCAATACCATCGCAAATGGCGGAAATCACTTTTCGGCTATTTGGACCAACAACAGCGGCGGTGGCCCAGTGATCAGTGACCGATGTGAGGAACACTTCCATCTCGGGCCATTCAGTTTGCAGCCAACGCTCCATCCAACCCAGTACGCCTGCGGCACCACCGGTTGTGGTATGCATATAAAAATGATCTTCAGCCAAACGGATGGTGACGCCATCGTCCATTACCATGCCATCTTCGCCCAGCATGAAACCGTAGCGGGCCATTCCAACCGGCAGCTTCATCCAGTTGTTGGCGTACATCATTTCGAGGAATTGAGCCGAATCTTTACCTTTAACTTCGATCTTGCCAAGGGTTGAGGCGTCTAAGATTCCAACACTCTTACGTGTTGCTAAACATTCCCGATTGACGGCATCATGAATGCTTTCGCCTTCTTTAGGATAATACCAGGGACGCTTCCACTGGCCGACATTTTCGAACTCGGCACCGTGCTCTTCATGCCAACCATGCATGGCAGTTTTGCGTGCCGGATCAAATAACTGATGACCCAAATTCTGACCCGCCATTGAACCAAAAGTCACCGGCGTGTAATTAGGTCGATAAGTCGTTGTACCTGTTTCCGCAATCGTTTGGTTCAGGGTTTTAGCTAAAATCCCCATACCATTGATATTGCCAGTTTTACCCTGGTCAGTACCAAAGCCCATCGCGGTATAACGTTTGACGTGTTCGACCGAATGAAATCCTTCACGGGCGGCTAGTTCGATATCCGAAGAACCCACATCATTTTGCAAATCGATGAATGCCTTAGGTTCTCGCCCCTTCTTTTTATCTGAAGGTACTAACCATAGCGCCATAATAGGGTCGCTATCGATTGCGTCGGACTGCGGTGCTGTCATGTTGGCGTCAAAACCACAAGCTTTAGCCGCCTCATTGCCCGCATTGACAGCTTCGATTAGTGAGGTTGTTAAGTCAAGCGTGCCATTGGCTGCACCGACTGACGCTTGCTGCTGGACTGGTTCGCCAGGCATAAACATCGCAGCCTCTTCATTCCAAACCGCTTTTGCACCTGACTGAGAGCTTAAGTGCACAACTGGGCTCCAACCGCCAGATACCGCAAGCAGGTCGCAACTCAGTGTTTTACTTTGGCCGCTGACAGACTGTCCATCACTAGATAAGCTCATTACCCGAACCGACTGAATTCGCTTACTACCCGAGGTATCGACCACAGCACTACTATTCATCACTTCAATGCCAGCACTACGAACACTATTTGCCAATTCGCTTGATGACTGACTGCGCGCATCAACCACTGCAACCACCTGAGCACCCGCGGCCTTCAGATCCAGTGCAGTTTGATAAGCACTATCGTTGTTAGTGAATATGACGGTTCTCTCGCCTGGCTTTACCGCGTAACGATTGACATAAGTCGAAACAGACGACGCTAACATGATGCCAGGGCGATCATTGTTAGAATGCACCAAAGGTCGCTCCATTGCGCCAGTCGCCAATACCACCTGATGAGCCCGAATTTGCCATAGCTTTTCACGACCACCTTTGCGCTTATTGAGCGACAGGTGATCCGTTAAACGCTGATTTACAGTGAGAAAATTGTAATCGTGATAACCATAAGCAGTACTTCGCGGTAACAACATTACCTCAGGCATTGCCTGTAATTCGGCAACAGCGGCTTTGATCCAGTCACTCACTGGCTGACCATCTATTTTGTCGTGGCTTGATAGCGCCATGCCACCAAATTCAGATTGCTCATCAACCAATATAACTCGTGCTCCGGCTCGGCCTGCGGCTAATGCGGAGGTTAATCCGGCAACACCGCCACCTGCAACAAGTACATCACAGTGACGATGACTATGCTCGTAACGATCAGGATCATTTTCTTCGGGTGATTTACCTAGGCCACTCGCCTTGCGGATGATGTGCTCGTATTTCATCCACATGGATTTTGGCCACATGAATGTTTTGTAGTAGAAGCCCGCTGGCATCATGCGGCTGACTTTACTATTGATCGATAGCAAGTCGTAATCAAGGCTCGGCCAACAATTGACACTGCTCGCATCGAGATCATCATATAATTCAACTTGTGTGGCTCGAGCATTTGGTATTGTTTTAGCGCCTTTCTCGAGCTGAAAAATTGCATTCGGCTCTTCGGCACCGGCACTTAAAATACCGCGTGGTCGATGGTACTTCCAGCTACGCCCAACCATGTGGATGCCATTGGCAAGCAATGCCGATGCTAGCGTATCACCCGCCTGTCCAGTATAAATTTTGCCATTAAAACTAAATTTGAGCTGGTTATCACGATCAATTCGACCACCGTGCGCTATACGAAATGACTGACTCATGTCTCATCTCCTGCAGGGCCTTGCTCGCCGATTTTGTAAGAACCGCTTATTTTGTAACTGACCGTATTACGCTCAACATTAAAATAACGCCGACAACCCGCGGCATGATTCCACTGTTCTCGATGCAAACCTTTGGTGTTTTTTCGCAAGAACAGATAGTTAGCCCATTCTTCATCAGTCAGGTTTTGGGTTTCTAGCGGACGCGCAATATGCGCTTCACCCGCATAAGAAAACTCAGATTCATCGCGCTCGCCGCACCATGGACATTCAATTAGTAACATTGCAAAATCTCCTAATGAGCAACGCCAGCAGCGCCGTGTTCGTCTATTAAAAAGCCAGAGCTGAAACGATCCAGACCAAAGGCTGCATTCAGTTCGTGAGGTGTGCCTGTAGCCACATTGTGCGCAAATACCCAACCTGAGCCTGGGGTCGCTTTAAATCCACCCGTGCCCCAACCACAGTTAAAGTACAGACCTTTGACGGGTGTATTACCGATAATTGGACAGGCATCAGGGGTGGTATCAACGATGCCGCCCCATTGCCTATTCATTCGGACACGGCTAAAGATTGGGAACATTTCAATGATAGCTGCAACGGTATGCTCAATATTCGAGAAGCTACCGCGCTGACCATAACCAGTATAACTATCGATACCTGCACCGATCACCAGGTCACCTTTATCAGACTGACTGACATAACCATGCACTGCGTTCGACATAACAACGGTATCGAGTACTGGCTTGATTGGCTCCGATACCAGGGCTTGCAGTGGATGACTTTCGATAGGCATACGAAAACCCGCCATATCAGCTAAAATCGAACAATGACCGGCGACAACGACTCCGACTTTCTTGGCCGATATCGCTCCTTTACTTGTTTCAACGCCGGTGACTTCGCCATTTTCCTGACGAATTGCAGTCACTTCACAGTTTTGAATAATATCGACGCCAAGTTGATCCGCGCCCCGAGCAAAGCCCCAGGCAACCGCATCGTGGCGGGCAACACCCGCACGTGGCTGGAATGAAGCTCCCAACACAGGATATCGACAGCCGGCATCAACATTTAGAGCTGGAATAGCACGTTTAATTTCTTCCGGACCGACCACATAACCGTCGATGCCATTGAGCCGATTGGCATTAACACGACGTTCGATGTCTCTCATGTCCTGTAAATTGTGACCCAGATTATAAACACCACGCTGGCTGAACATAACGTTGTAGTTCAAGTCCTGGCTTAGACCTTCCCATAGCTTCATAGCTTTTTCGTAAAGGTGTGCAGACTCATCCCACAGGTAGTTTGATCGGACGATTGTGGTGTTACGACCCGTGTTACCACCGCCTATCCAGCCCTTTTCAAGCACTGCAATGTTTTTAATGCCATGTTCTTTTGCGAGATAATAAGCGGTAGCAAGACCATGCCCACCGCCACCAACGATGATCACATCGTATTGTTTTTTAGGCTCAGGGCTACGCCAAACCTTCTCCCAATTCTGGTGGAAGCTCATCGCGTTTCGCGCTAACGAAAATATCGAGTATTTACTCATAGTCCTTACTCATAGTTCTTAGTGATAATGTAGGCAGCCAATATCGACAGTGGTATCTGGTTTTGCGCGATTATATTCCTAGTCGGTCATTCAAAATAATACAGATTTCTTCATCCAACATCACAAAAAGTGATAGCATTCACCTATGTTACAGTTCAAACAAATTCAGGCATTCCATACTATTATGGATACTGGCACCGTCACTCAGGCAGCTAAGAGACTTGGAATTTCGCAGCCAGGCGTGAGTAACTTAATCAGCAGCCTCGAACATGAGCTTGGTTTTGCTCTCTTCACGCGGATCAGTGGTCGACTCCAACCAACAGCCGAAGCCCATCACTTAATGGGCTCGACCGCTACCGTCATATCAAGTTTTGAAAAGCTAAACCGTAAAGCTAGAGCTATCCGAAGCCAAGATGCGGGTAAATTAGATATTTCGGCTCTGCCTGAATTATCAATGGTTTTCCTACCCGATGAAATTCATAATTTTATTCAGGATAAGAAAGACATCAGCATCTCTTTTCAGACCCGCTCTTCTATCATGACCCAGGAAATGGTATCTGGCCATCTGGCGGAAATCGGCGTTGCAGAGGCACCCATCGGGCATGACAACCTTGCGGGTGAAATATTCTCTTATGAGTGCCTCTGTATTTTGCCTGAAGATCATCCTCTCGCAAAAAAAACCATCATTACCCCAGAGGACTTAGACGGCGAGCCTCTTGTCACTCTCGGATCAGAACATATGACTTATCACCGGTTGAGAGAAATATTTGGCGCAAAAAATTGCGTGTGGAATAGTCGCTGTCAAACCAGGTTATTTCACACCGCGCTGAGATTTGTTCAAAGCGGACTAGGCATTGGTCTTGTTGACCCGTTCACTATTTCTTCACAGTCGATGGGTAATGTAATAGCCAGAAAATTTGAACCTATTGTTACTTTTGATCTTGCTATTATTTGGGCGACAGATAAGCCAGTTTCGATCGTCGGCCAATCGTTTATTAGCTGTTTAAAAACTCGAATGCTGGAAGCAAAACAACAATTTAGCGACTCTCAGTTTCTATAGACACTGCAGATAGGTATAAAGGCGAATAAGTAAAAAGGCCCACTAGTGTCATTATCCACTAGCAGGCCTTCATTCCTAGATAAACGGCCTATTGCATGGCCGTTTATTGATTTGCGTTTTTACTTTGCTCGTTAAACTTATAATGCGGCGTCCAACTCAGGCACTGCCTCAAACAAGTCGGCAACCAACCCATAATCTGCCACCTGAAAAATTGGCGCTTCGCTGTCATTATTAATCGCGACAATCACCTTACTTTCTTTCATGCCCGCCAAATGCTGTATAGCACCGGAGATTCCCACCGCGATGTAGAGATCAGGGGCGATAACTTTACCAGTCTGGCCCACCTGGAGTTCATTCGCTACGAATCCAGAGTCGACTGCTGCACGAGATGCGCCAACCGCGGCACCAAGCTTGTCGGCTATAGACTGCAACATGCTGAAATTTTCACCGTTTTGCATGCCTCGTCCACCTGAGACAACGATGTTAGCTGACGTTAATTCAACCTTATCACCACCAGAAACCGCCTGCGAGATCCAACTAGAAAGCCCAGTATCAACCCCACTATCGATGGCTTCTATTTCAGCCGAACCACCAGTTGCAGCCGCGGCTTCAAACTTGATAGTGCGCACAGTGATGACCTTAATGGCATCAGCTGACTGAACTGTCGCCAAAGCATTGCCTGCATAAATAGGACGAACAAAGGTATCAGCCGATTTGACTTCGACGATTTCTGAAATCTGCGCCACATCAAGCAAAGCTGAAGCACGTGGCATCATATTTTTGCCAAAGGTAGTTGCTGCAACTAATATATGACTATAGCTTTTCGCAACATCAACAACCAATGCAGCCAGATTTTCCGCCATGTGATGTCCAAACATAGGATTGTCGGCTACTTTAACTTTATTGATTCCCGCAATTTGCGCCGCACTATCGGCAACAGCCTGACAGCTCTCACCCGCCACTAACAAGTCGATATCACCACCAATTTGTTGTGCGGCGGTAATCGCGTTCAAGGTAGCTATAGCGATTTCATTATTATCGTGTTCAACGATTACTAAATTAGTCATGTCTAAATCACCTTTGCTTCGTTACGTAACTTATCTACCAGTTCTGCTACATTAGCGACAATAACGCCAGCAGCACGGCCTTCAGGTTCAACCACTTCAAGTGTTGTTAAGCGGTTTGCCGTATCTAACCCTAAACTATCTAATTCGATGTTTTCCATTGGCTTACGCTTGGCTTTCATGACGTCCGGTAGTTTTACATAGCGCGGATCATTAAGGCGTAAATCAACACTAATTACCGCCGGCATTTTAACCGTGATTGTTTCCAGTCCAGCATCGACTTCACGAATCGTTGTGGCTGTCTCACCGTCAAGCGTAAAGTTAGAAATAAAGGTGCTTTGAGACCAACCCAACAGGGCTGATAGCATTTGAGCGGTCTGATTAGAGTCATCGTCGATAGCCTGCTTGCCTGCCAACACAAGGCCAGCAGCTTCTTTAACTACAATAGCTTTCAATACCTTGGCAATCGCCAATGGCTCTAAAGACTCTTCAGTAACGACATTAACCGCACGATCAGCACCCATCGCCAAACCATGGCGAAGTGTTTCCGGAGTCTTACCACCACCAACAGAAACCACGATAACCTCGGTAGCCGAACCCGCTTCACGCAGACGCAACGCTTCTTCCAAAGCATTTTCGCAAAAAGGGTTCATCGTCATCTTGGCATTCGCCAGATCAACGCCCGAACCATCCGCTTTCACTCGAGCTTTGACCTGCGGGTCTAGCACGCGCTTAACACATACCAATATTTTCATTACGTTCTCAACTTTTCATTTTCAGGATCGAAGGATAATGCTTCGACTATCGTTGCTAAATATAGATCTTTCGCTTTGCTTTGTATCGTTTTTTAAACTCTAATAACAGACCTTTAATGTGCAGATCAAGCTAAGCCAGCCTCTCCATAAGCGAATAAATGCCTGACTAACCAGTCAGCTAGTTTATCCACATTTCGACAAGTATCAAGTGAAAGTACGAAGCTGTGCAAGAATGGATTCTGGTCTCTCACTCAAACCCAATAATTCCCAGATGCGACACCATTAGTCAGCCTCGCGACCTTCTCGATTAAAATGCTTGTAGAAGTCAATTTTGCCTGTTTATACTCAATTAATTATTCCGTTAGACTAACAACGAACATGCACGAGCAACGTTAGTTCTGTCGACAGGTATGCACGACGTTTCTATTGAACTATACCTTTTTTCGCACATCTCAAGCTATCGATTAACACCTAAAACGACAGCTAATAATGATTGTTTATTTTAATTATATTTTGAAGTTTAGCCGGTATCTGCCGGCCGCTATTGGAGAATAGTCATGGCACAGTTTCCAGAAAAAGCCAATGTCGTTATTATCGGGCTCGGTGGTATCGTCGGCGCCTCGATGATGCACCACCTGGTCGAAAGTGGTTGGGATGATATCGTCGGCATTGACAAGACATCAGTTCCCACCGACATCGGATCCACCTCTCACGCATCCGACTTTTGTTATGCCACCGATCACAGCAAATTCGTTTGTTATACCACGGGCTACAGCATTAATTTCTTCGACAAAATGGGCCACTACTCTCGTATTGGTGGCCTCGAAGTCGCACGCGTCGGTGACGATGACCGCATGATGGAGCTCCAGCGTAAGGTCGCTTCAGGAAAAGCCTTCGGCACCAACGTCAAAATGGTTAGCGCTGCTGAAGCCAAAGCGCTGTTCCCACTGCTTGAAGAAGACATGATCCAGGGTGCGATGTGGGACCCAGACGCGGGTCTGGTAAAGCCACGCTCGCAAACAGTCGCTGGTGTTCTGGTCGACAACGCAGTCAAAACTGGCAAGGCACAATCCTGGGCCAACACCAACGCCATCGGCCTCGATATCCAGGATGGTCGTATTGTCGGTGTTGACACAAGTCGGGGTTATATTGCCGCTAAACACGTCATCGTCTGTGCTGGACTCTGGGGTCGAACCATCGCAGAAATGGCGGGTGAAGACCTTCCCGTTATGCCCGTCGATCACCCACTCGCATTCTTTGGCCCATACACTGAGTTTGAAGGCACTGGGAAAGATATTGGCTACCCACTCATGCGCGACCAGGGTAACTCAGCCTACATGCGTGACACGGGCGACCCATCAACACCAGAAGGCGGTCAAATTGAATGGGGTTACTATGAAGAAAAAGAACCTCGTCTGGTACACCCGCGTGACCTGCCTGAAAAAGGTGAAACTCATTGGTCGCCATCGCAGCGCGATTTAGAACTCGAGCAAATCATGGAGCCACTCGAACGCGCCATGGAGCTAACCCCAATTTTGGGCGAAATCGGCTACAACGAAAAGCATTCGTTTAACGGCTTGTTGCAAGTCACTACCGACGGCAACCCATCTGTAGGTGAATCGGTACTGACTCGCGGACTATGGTATGCAATCGGTGTGTGGGTTAAAGACGCCCCTGGCATCGCCAAGGTGTTGGTCGACTGGATGACCGACGGCTATGCCGAAATGGACTTCAATGGTATTGATACTGCTCGTCACTACCCGATTCAAAAAACACCGACTTATATTCACGATCGTTGTTATGAATCTGCATTCAAAATCTATAATCCTGCTGTTCATAATCGTGAACCTTATACTAAAGGCCGGGGTCTGCGACGCAGCCCGTTCTGGTCTCGCGAGCAAGAGCTAGGTGGTTACTTCATGGAGTTAGCGGGCTGGGAACGCGCCCACGGTTACGCCGCAAACGAACACTTGCTAGAAAAGTATGGCGACCGAGCACCTATACGCGAGCACGAATGGGACAACCGTCACTTCTGTCGAGTCTCCAATGCGGAGCATCTTGAGATGTCAGAAAACGTTGGCATGATCAACCTGTCGCACTTCGCTGTGTACGATATTATTGGCCCAGACGCCGAGACCCTGATGGAATTTGCCTGCACTGCAAAAGTTGGTGGTGACACTGCCATTGGTAAAGGAGTTTACACTCACTTCCTCGATAAACGAGGCGGAGTGCGCTCTGACCTTACGGTCATTCGACACGCGAAAGATCGTTATAGATTGATCGACGGTGCCGATGCGGGTCATCGCGACTATATTTGGCTCAAGCGTATGGCAGAAGACAATAACTGGCATGTCTACATTGATGATCGCTCAGATCAAATGGCTTGTCTCGGTGTCTGGGGGCCGAACGCGCGTAAGCTCATCAAGGCTGTCGCTGACGACCCAGCCGCCTGGGACGACGATCGCTTCCCATTTGCGGCCACTCGAAAGTTGTCATTAAAAGGTATTCCGGTAGAGGCTTTCCGTATCTCTTATGTCGGTGAGCAAGGCTGGGAGTTGCACGTACCATTTAGCTACGGCCTATCACTATGGGACTTAATCTTTGAACAAGGCGCCTGCCCGGTTGGAATCGAAACCTATGCCAATAGCCGTCGTATGGAAAAAAGTCTGCGCCTACAAAATGCCGACCTGTTAACAGAATACAACTTGTACGAAGCCGGACTGTCTCGCCCAGTGGTTAAACAGGCTGACTTCCACGGCAAGGCGCCTTATCTTGAACAACGCGCACTTGAAAACCAGGTTGCCTATTTATGTACGCTGTCGATGACCGACAATATCGATTCCAACGGCATAGCCCGTTATCCAGTTGGTTCTTGCCCATTGATGGACGCCAAAACAGGCGAAGTACCGATTGACGCTAAAGGTCGGCGTTCGTACCTCACCAGCATCGCTTATGGCCCAACTATTGGCAAAAACATAGGCCTTGGCTACCTACCGTTCGAGTATTGTGAAGTGGGTCGTGAAATGGTGATGGAATATCTAGGAGAGCAATTTCCGATGAGAGTTGAATCGGTTGGTTACAAGCCAATGTATGACCCTGAGAACAAGTTGCCACGGTCTTAACGCCAGGTCATTGATAAAGCATTAAACTAAAGGCGCTATTCATTAGCGCTTTTTTTAACACCAATTCATCAACTTGATAAAGCAAAATCAACGACGACCAATACCCCCACGAAACCGTAGGGTGTCAATAGCGAGGCGTATTGCACCGAATGAAAACACCCATTAAAGAGCCGACTATAGGCCATCCTCAACGTTAATCATTTCAACAACTCTATTTTTATTCAGGAAACTTGTTTACCCCTTGGACTTAGGCTTCAAATTGGAACTGGTTAAAACTCAGTATCAGCCTTTTGAGACATGCCGCGCAATACGCTACAAGACAGCTATTGACGCCCTACGAGTCCGACTTTTTAGTCGTTATTCTTCAGCATGCCTGAGCATATCCCAATATTCGGAAGCACCCCCCAACACCTTTTTCTTGACCTTTTTCATTCCAAGGAAAGCGACAACTAATGACGATTCATGATGACAGAAGCAAAGCATCCTATACAATCGACCCACTACCAGAACAACAATCGAACAGGAAGAAAACATGTCGTTATTGGCCAAACGCACCCAACGAATTGATTCCAGCGGAATCCGTCGAATATTCGAACTCGCTCGAAGCATGAAAGACCCGATTAACCTCAGCATTGGACAGCCCGACTTTGATGTGCCAGATCCAATCAAATCAGCCGCAATCGATGCGATTCAACAAGGCCATAACAGTTACACCCCAACCCAGGGCATTGTGCCGTTGCGTGAACAACTAATCGCTGAAGAAAAAGCATTTACTGGACGTGATTACTCGCTCAGCCAAATGCTAATCACCTCGGGCGTCAGCGGCGGCTTATTTCTGGCTCTACTGGCATTAGTTGAGGCCGGTGACGAAGTGATTATCCCCGACCCTTATTTTGTCATGTACAAACATTTGGTTAATTTGAACGAAGGCACACCGATTTATCTCGACACCTATGATGATGGCTTTACGATCAACCCCGACAAACTCGAAGCACTAATCACCAGTAAAACAAAACTACTGTTACTCAACAGCCCAGGCAATCCGACAGGCTGCATCTTCCCCGCAGACCAATTAAAAGCCATTGCAAAAATTTGTGACAAACATGGCGTGTTAATCATCACCGATGAAATTTACCGTGAGTTCGCCTATGCGCCGATGCGCTCCATCGCAGAATTCACCGACAACTGCCTGCTACTCGCTGGACACAGCAAATCCTTTGCCATGACCGGCTGGCGACTCGGCTATGCCGCAGGCCCTATCGAAGTCATCGATGCTATGGCCACGCTTCAACAATACAGCTTCGTCTGCGCTCCCAGTGTCGCGCAGTACGCCGCACTAGCCGCGCCGAAAACTGACATGAGCCAGCAGCTCGCCGACTACGCCCAAAAACGCAATTTAATGTCGGAAGCCCTGTCATCCAGTTTTGAAGTCAGCTCACCTGATGGCGCTTTCTATCTATTTGTAAAAGCACCCGATGGTCATGACGGCGACACGTTTACCGAGTTGGCTATTAAGAACAACGTGCTGATTATTCCGGGTTCAGTCTTCAGTGAGCGTAGTAGCCACTTTAGGATTTGTTATACCGTGCCAGATGCGCAATTGCATAAAGGAGCTGAGGTGCTTTGCTCGCTTGTTTGAGGGAGAACATACTTTGCGAGGATAATGTGAACCTGAGGGTAAGTGACTAAATCAGGTCACTAGTCGGCATAGCTAAGGACGGCGCTATTCATGCCTATGTATTGATGACTAATCATATTTACCGATTAAACGAATGTATCGTTATCGAGCGCTATTTCGTACAGGCCTGGATGCTAGAGATGTCCATGATGTGCGAAAAGTAGTGGCGTTTTCTGTACCGCTCGGAAACAGCCTTTTTAAAGAGCCGATTGAGGCGACATTAGGTAAATCAGTTGGTTACCTCGCACGAGGCAGGCCTAAACAGGGTTAATTGAGTGATGCCACTATTGCGAATTATTCCCATGTATCTCCAGCCCTTTTAGCTCCCAATTAAATAAATCTGTCCCGGTTATTGATTTCGGGCTTGTTGCTTGCCTTTACCCTGTCGATAGACGATCTGGTAATTGCTAGTTTTGTCTCGAGCCCGGGATCGAGCACGCTACCGATGGTGATTTTCTACAAAGTCCAACTCGGCGTCAACTGGGTTTGCGTAAAACCTGACAAAATGCGTCAAAATTTGACATTCCTGTCTAATAAAATTATCAACTCCAGGCTAGCTGCAAAGCAAAACGATGTAACTTATTGATTTGTAATCATATATTGAATACATATGAAATTGGCCTCGGCATTGCAACATACCACAACATATTACAACATGAAAAAACTTAGGTTGATTTCAGATACAGATTTAATCTATTAATCCAAGAGGTAATACACATGAAGAAGCAACAAGCTGGTTTTACATTAATCGAACTGAATAAATATTTTAATGACCTAGTCTTAAGGCACCATGACGTGATTTGATAAACGCTGGGTATTTTTACATATTGTTTATTTAGAGTTGGCCTTGCATTTAGTTTCCCGTTGCAAGATTTACCGTTTACTTTTCTAGACACGTGTATGTTGAGTCGGTTCTTCTTTGAGCCGTATAAAATCACAATTAATCGTTACACCCTTTATAGAGAAGAATTTATGAATAGTCGTTTTTCAAAAAAGAGAGTGC
The DNA here is from genome assembly GCA_964195315.1 of uncultured Acidimicrobiia bacterium. GTDB lineage: Bacteria > Pseudomonadota > Gammaproteobacteria. The sequence continues at coordinate 90,793 of CAXMOZ010000088.1, forward strand.
TGCTTTATAGCGGCTTGCTCGCATTTGCCATGTCGTCAGCTTACGCAGCATCGCCTGACATCACACCGCTGGTCTTTGCCAATGATTACGTAAGCACCGGCGCTGGCGCGAAGGTCGTCGGCGATATTCAAGCCAATAATTATGTAACCACCGGTTCAAAATCAAGTGTTACTGGTTTAATTGAGACCGGAGCCGCTGTAACGCTCGGCGCAAATGCGAGCGTCGGGGATATCTCGGATGACGCAGCTGTAACCTTTGGTGCCAATGCATATTTAAGTGGCACTGCCTTTTATACTGAACCGTCAAAATTTCGTTATCAAGAAGTTATCCGCGCACAGTCTGAGTATAAAGCTATGGGGAAAGGTGAGGGAGTGATACCACTCGCTCCGACGATAACCACTAGTAGGGATCTCGATCCTGGCTTCTATAGTGCCGCTAGTCTAGCGACGACGGCGGGCATAACCATCCAGCTTAATGCGCATGACCAGCCTGGTAATTGGATTTTCAACATCACCGATATACTATCCTTTGGCGCGAAAACGAAGATTGAATTGATCAATCCAGATCCAGAGGGTACCAACCGTATTATCTGGAATTCAGGTGGGTACACATCGGTAGGCGCGGGCGCGCAAATCAAAGGTGCTATTCTTGCGCATACTTATGTCAGCACTGGCGCGGGTTCTACGGTAACAGGCGTTGATTCTTGTGGTGGTATTTTTTCAGCAACCTCGTACGTCTCGATAGGCGCAGATAGCGTAGTTGGTTCAAAGGATTGCGTAACAAAAACGTTAGTACCAGTCACATCGGCTCGAGTTTCAGAAACTGCTGCAGTTCCTCCTGGAATGTCGCTGCCAAACGAAAACTTGATCAAGAATCCAAGTTTCGAGGAAGGGAATTTATGTGCCAGAACCGGACATAAATCTTGGTGCATTGTCGGCCAGAATGAAGTTCCTAGCTGGGAAGCAACTCAAGGTCAGATCGAGCTTGATGTTACTGTTTGGCCAGCGTTTGAAGGACGCGTGTCCGTTGATTTGAGCCCTAATAAAAACTCCTTCCTCCATCAAACTGTTGAGTTGGTTATCGGGCAGGATTATGTTCTAACATTTGCATTGAGTTCCAACACCTGTGGAAACGGGAAGGGCTACTATAAAATAGGAACGGATTCTGACGGAGGGGTTAAATTCACAGGAATCAAAAAGTGGCAGACCATAGAGGCCAAGTTTAATGCAACGGAAGTAATGACCCGAATCGGTTTTGGAAGTCTCAGTGGCAGCTCATGCGGACCCGTCATTGACGATATCAAGCTCTTACGGGATGATACCAACATTCTTTAACGGATTATGGGGTCGGTGGTACTTGCAAATTATTCTCAATGTACCTCCGACCACTTATTCGCTGAGTTCTCGTCAGTAAGAACATGCGTATGGGACGCGTATGGGGCGTATGGGGTCGGACCAGCCTAATCCATTGATACTATAAACTTATTGTCAATATAACCCTATGATTTGGCGCTTAAACTGCCCATTTCATAGGGAAAATAGCCTCTTTAAGGAAGAAGATTATGCCTCGTGCAAATCGATACTTTTTACCTGGCTTTCTATGGCACATTACACACCGCTGTCACAAAAAAGAGTTTCTACTCAAATTTGCTCGTGATCGTGAATGCTGGCTTGGCTGGTTATTCGAGTCAAAGAGGCGTTATGGGTTATGTGTATTAAATTATGTGGTGACCTCAGAAGTGGTCCCCATTTTTCGGACAACGCCCTTAGGAGTTTTTTCCACGATATCAGGCCGCTTCTGGCAGCTTGATGGATTCATAGTAAACCTGATCGGGCTTTGCCTTCAAGGTCTGATGCTTTCTGTTTTGATTAAAAACT
>CAXMOZ010000089.1:0-92217 GCA_964195315.1 uncultured Acidimicrobiia bacterium
CACCCACTGTTCCTGAGTCGGCAATGGTCAAGCCACTGATCGTCGGATCGACTGCACTCGTACTGCTGTCGTTGATATAAATACCGCTACCACCGATATTATTCAATGTGACGTTGTTCCAGGTTCCACCAAGCGAGGCTGTGGTATCAATATCGGCATAAATACCGTGATAACTGGTATTTACCCCGGTATCGGTAAAGGACACGTTATCCAGATTCATCGTCAGACTTTGAGCGCTGAATAACTGTAGTTGTAATCCATAGTAATAAATGTCATGAAAATCTGTGTTACTGATATCAAGACTAGTGGACTGGACGTTGTAGTGATAAACCCCATAGCTGTTATAACTGATGGTGGCATTATCAATATCGATCACACTGCCGGTGTTGGCCCGAATGGAACTCCAGTTATTCCACGCAGGACTTGTCGTAGTGGTATCCCCGTTAGTGTCTCCACCTACGCTATCATCCAGAATCGAGGTAAATACGGCTTTGGCTCCCAAGCCATCTCCATCGCCTACGATTAGGCTGCCACTGACGTAGAGCAGTAATCCGGCATTGAATTTTAATATTGCGCCGTCATTCACCGTCATGGTGACTGCAGAAGGCACCGTCATACTCGATATGACCCGGTAAACACTTGGTTCACTTAATCCATGGGTCAGAATCGAATCCAATGGATCAGGAGCTAAAGTCTGATTCGCCGTCAGCGCGCCTCCAATTCGAACATAGCTTTTCGCAACAGTAAGGTCTGAATAATCGTAACCGACATTAATTGCAGTAATCGAAGCAATATTCTGTCCATTCAACTCATAAGGCGTAGGTGAATTTGTCAAAGTAACATTGCTAAATGCAGTCGGTATTGAGGACTGCTGTAAAAAAAGGCCTGCAATGGTGGCATTGTTTATCGTGATGTTGTGGAAACTTCCCGCGCTATTATTTAACTGCAAACCATACCCAGCAGTATCAATCGTCAAACTACCTGTAGACAGCCAATCCGGGGCATTATTTTGAAAATAAACCGCCGATGCTGCAGCACCACTGTTGGTAAAGCTATTGGTTCCATCAAAGACAAGGTCCAAAATACCGGAAGATGTGGATGTGTCGCGCACGTCCAGTGAGTTCACAGCGGCCCCACTGACAGTCAGATTGGATAAGGTTACTGTCATATCGCCTGAGCTCTGGTTCAATAGGTTGAAGCCATCACCGGACGGATTAGTAACCGTTACGTTGTCAATTGTTCCATTGAAATGACCACCGCTGCCTAATAGATACAGACCATATTCGTTCGTCGAATTTCCGGGTTCAGAAATACTGATATTATTGATATTCAAAAACGTCGTTGCTGCACTATTCGATTGAATGTATATGCCATGACTAAACGTGCTTGTCCCGTCGCCGTTATAATCAATAATATTAACCGACGACATATTCGAATTTCGGGTACCTGAGCTGGTAAAAATATTGATGCCATAGCCGTTGCAGTCTCCAATATCAACGCTATCGATAACGGGTGAACTGTTATTTATTGATATGCAGGTAGCTGCATTTTTTACTGTGGAAAAACGAATAGTTCCGTCAGCATTCTGGTTGAAATCGATGCCATTCCAGTCGCCAGCTGAGGGATTAGTGGCAACACCATCACCATTGGTATCACCATTAATCGTATCGTCGTGATCGGATGTAAAAGTGACATGTTGAGGTACTGGCGCATTACCTAGTGCATAAAGAATACCTCCTGCATTAACAATAAAATCAATTCCATTCATTAACTTAATCACAACACCCGGTTCGATAGTCAAGGTTGCATTTGATACGGCCACATCGGTTTGCACCAGATAGGGTGAGCTTGCCAATGTCCAGGTTGTATTTGTATTGATTAAGTTATTAGCTACACCACCCGTTGCGTTAGCATCGATACCGCTAATCACGGTTGTCGTCGGGAAAACTGTATTCAAATTTGGATTCGTACCTACTATTTTTTCATGCCCATCGAAAAAGCCATCGAAATCAGAATCGGCCAGAGTAGGATCGGTACTATCAGTCGCCTCTACCGTATCGATAACACCATCCCCATCGGTATCGGCAATAACCGTTATATTAATGGTACCGACTGCTGATCCACCATTTCCATCCACAATACTATAAGTAAAACTGTCAGTACCATTGAAGGTTAAACCCGGCGTGTAGGTAACCGTACCATTAATATTATTTACCGATACTCCATTGACTGGTTGTGTCACACCGGTAATCGATAAGGTATCACCTTCCAAATCGGTATCATTCAGAGTCAGGCCACTCAAAATTAGTGGAAAACCCTGCACCACGGAACCAGTATCAGCATTAGCCACTGGATCATCATTCACTGGATTGACAGTGATACTGACCTGACCAGCGGTAATACCGGTAGCACCAAACGAATCATTCGCGGTATAGCTAAAGGTATCTGACCCATTGAAATTTAAGTTAGGCGCATAGGTCACAGAGATATTACCAGCGTCGATTACTACAGTACCGTTTGTAGGCTGAGTTACTGAGTTAATCGCTAACGGGGTATCATTTTCTGGATCGGTATCGTTAGCCAGCAAGTTGGTGATGACCAGTAATACATCTTCATCCGCTGTAGCGCTGTCATCGACTACATTGGGCCCTGAGTTGAGTGATACCAGATTGATATCAACGAGATCAGTTGCCGTCCCTCCTTCGTTATCTGTCACCTCTAACTGGAAGGAGAAAGTGGTATTATTAATAATATCAGGGCCTGTAAAGGCAGGGTTTACAATGTTGGGGTCGGACAATGTCGCGATTGGTGAAACCGGTGAAGTCTGAGTCCATGAAAAACCAGTGATGGTTCCATCCGTACCGTCGCTACTGGCCGATCCGTCGAGACTTATCGCCTGCAATTCATTCAAAGTTTGGTCAGTTCCCGCATTGGCAATCGGTGCTATCACAACCGGGTTGATGATGATCGTGATGAAGTCTGAATCTGTGCCACCATCGTTATCGGTAACAGTCAGCTGAAATACCAGTACGTCAATATTACCGATCAAGACTGCGGGACTGGTAAAGTCTGTCGTGCTGGTATTCGCATTATTAATAGTAACCGTGGTACCGCCGACCTGAAACCACTGGTAGGCTGAGATTGTGCCATCGCTGTCAGTCCCTGATCCACTCAGGTTGATCGTAATCAGTTCATTCACTGACTGATCGCTGCCGGCGTTGGCTATAGGGGATACATTACCGGTGGTAACCGCATTAACCGTGATGATTACTGTTCCAATTGCACTACCACCAGCCCCGTCACTTAAAGTATAAGTAAAGCTATCACCACCACTAAAGCCGCTTGCTGGCGTGAAATTGAAAGTACCGTCGTTGTTACGGATAACAGCACCATTAGCGGGTTGAGTAAAACTGGCTATGGTTATTACATCGCCATCTGGGTCACTATCATTAGTGAGCAAGTTAGGCGTTGTAGTCGGGACATCTGGAATCGTTGAAACGGTATCTGTGACAGCAATAGGGTTGCTATTGGTGCTAGTTGCATTGACCGTTATGATGACTTGAGCAGTATCATTACCACCACGCCCATCATCAACGGTATAGCTAAATATATCAGACCCAGCAAAGCCGTTGTTTGGCGTATAGGTAAAACTGCCATTATTATCCGTAACCAGACCATTAGCAGATTGGCTAAATCCACTAATGCTTAAGGCGTCTCCATCGGGGTCAGTATCATTCGCAAGAAGGTTGGGTGTCACCACCGCGGTGTTTTCGATAGTCGTTACAATGTCGTCTTGTGCATTAGGAGCACTATTAACGCCAGAGGTAGCAAGCATAGTTTCATCAACCCTAACAATACTGGTCACTGGCGTTACAGAGTAGGCCGCGAAGTTATTGTTTCTAAATCGGGTAATGGCCTGATTTAGATCTAACGTTGTGGGGAAGAGTGTTGGCGTGCCATTGACAATAACACTGACGGTGCCTGACTGATTTGACCCATTTAGTCGTCCATCCGCCATGTCCTTGATAAACCCTTCGACAACGGCAAAGTCAGGGATAGGCTTTCCCATTAAAATAGCGGCACTATTGAGCGCTGTTGCCATGCCGCCCAGATACATTGCGTACTCGATAGAGTCGACACTGGATGCAGTGGATGGTGCCAATGGATTGGCCGATGCAACAGTGAAAGGGTCAAAACCTAGTGCTGAGGCCGCTATATTACGGTTGTTATTGAGCACACTTAAAAAGTTAGCGCCATTGGCCTCGGTGCGACTTTTTCCGATCAGAGCGCCAGTCATCATGGTAACTGAGGCGGTATTGAAGCCTGGGAATAAGGCGCCTAGAATTGAATCAGTGGGTCCGAATGTAATGACTCTTTTTTTAGGCGGATCAGGCTCAGGGTCAGACTCATCAAGGTAAGAGCCACCCGATGACTTAATAAGCAATGCAGTTGTATGATTGGCAGTTGGAATAGAAACAGACCATCTGCCATTGGTATCCGTCGTGGTAGATGCTATTGGCGTGCCTGACTCGTTACCATCGTTTGCATCAAAGGCGTAAATTTCGATTAGTGCACTGGATATTGGGCCCTTACTTGAAACACCACTAATGACTGAGGTATTCGTCGACTCGACTGCTATTCCTGTTGTGTTTTCGGTATTTGTTCCTGTTTGCTGATCACAGGCAGTAATGAATATGAGGCTTGCGATAGCAAAGGAAAGAGTTTTAAAACTAAGCATAAGTTTCTCCTTATTTATTGCTGTTGAAGTGATTACTGTTGAAAAGTAGCGGTGCCAGTTACGTTTGTTGGCGTGTTATTAATGTTGGCTTCTAGCGCGTAGCCCATGCCAGCCGCAGTGCCATTATTAGTAAAGAATCCAGTGCTGCTTCCTTGTCCTGAAAATGATCCATGAGAGGTATCGCTACCGGTTACTGAGAGGTTATTGGCAAAGTGTCCATTGGGTTGAATGGCGCCGGTACCGCTAGCGTTCCAGATTTGATTGTTAATGCCGATATCGACGCTAGTTGCGGTGGACATATTGGAAAAGTTAGCGGTGATAGAAGCGGCCCCCAATACTCCGGTGTTGCCCAGGTTGTCGGTAGGGCTGGTATTGCCGATGAGCCTGTAGTTAGCGACACCAGACGATGGCAGGCTAATATTCCCACCATCGGGGCCAGCCACCCAGTGCAAACTGCTATTTGACAGGTCAACAGGGATATTCGTGTTGCTACCAGAACCACTAAAGCCAGCGCTACCACCTGCCCATCGACCCCATGAAATACCCGATACAGGATCAAAACCGACGTCGAGATTACTAGCATTGCCAATATTGTATTGCCCTGGAGTACCGTTCAGGTCTTTATTTCCAAATTGGGTCAACTCCTGATTAACTGCCGTACTAGCCCCTGCTAGGTTATTTGAAACAGTCGACAATGCAGCTGAACCACCCACTGCCATAGCAACCACTCGACTGCTGCCGAGTGTTGTATCGTCGAGGCTGATTACTGAGCCAGATTCAGTAGTGACTGATTGGTTAAAGCTTGCAGCATTATCAATGTCGTCTTGAGACAATCCAGTATCAATAATGTTGGCATCTTGCTGGATGCTAGAATTGTTTTTAATATCGCCAGACTTAGGTGTAATTCTCTGGCGTGTAGCAACTGTCTCTGGCCTGATGTCGCCATCACCTTCGGCATTGTCCTCATCGTCAATATTGGGTTGGCGACTTTTGAAAAATAGGAACTCGGGTGCATTCAGCAATGCTACTGGGGCACTGCCCGCATCTTTGACATAGCCATATTGCAAAGCGTCCAAATCCAGTGTACCGAGGTCATTCCTGAGTAAAACGCCACCATCGATCACACCGACATACAGGCCATCTTTTATATTGGCAGATCGACTACTGGCAGTGCCGAAATTACGACTACAGTCCTGGTTACATAACCTTGCCGTGTAGTCTGTACCCCGTATGCCTATGGTTGCAGTGACGGTTCTTACTTGATAAACCGATCTTAATCGTTTGCCAATCGCGCCAGTAATTGCTCTAAACCCGCCCTTAAGAAGAGAAAAAATTCCGGAGTCCTCTTCTTTTTTTGCCCCTAACTTGAATGCTTCTATCTTGAAATGGCTGTTTCTTCGAATAGAAATAAACCCCTTGTCAATCATTCGAATTTGCACTAGTCCATTGACGCTGGTTACAATTAAATCACCTGGGTTAACGGCACCGTTTTTGCGTAAGAATCGACGATTACCATCTTCATCGGTAACGTGGACCGTGCCTGCTACGAAAATAGCACGACCAGCCTCTGCGAATAGTTGAGTGGGTAATAAGCATATGGCTAAACAGATGAGAAATCTCATGGTAGAAAATCACTCCTTGCGATGAATAGTACTTCTGTTTTGTCATAGGTAAATATGTCGATATTAGATTTGTTTTCAACAACATTCACTAGCGCTTTGAGCGTCCAGGTTTTATTAAAACGCCAGCTGGTGCCTACACTGAAATCATTGAACTCGTCATCTCGATCACCCGTAATACCAAAAAACTGACCATCGAAAGTTGAGCTACTGCTGCCGATAGAAGTAAATAGATTGGTTCGATGAGAGAGAGCAACGGCGACGGTAACTCGCAGGCCGTTGTAACTTCGACTATAAGGTGACGTGCTTAGGTCAGCGTCATCTTGTCCCCCAATCAGGGTGGTAATGAGCGAAGGCCTTAAGTCAGAACTGAAAACATGAGCCCAACTCAGTCCAAGCACGGTCTGGGTGATATCCTTAACATCGAAAGTTTCAACATAATCGATTTCACCGAGCCGAATAAAAACCCCCAACTGGTTCGAGGCTGAAAAGTTGAAGTTGTATTGGCTATTTAAATTGAGTCCTTTGCTATTTGAAGAGCCATTTACTTCGGCCGAATAGGCCTGCAATGAAAGACCTAAACTATCACCGTTCTCAAGCGACTGTTTAATGCCGGTAGAAATATCGTAGCTAAGTGAGCTCGCAAAAGAGGCATCGCTATAATTGCGATTATTGATATTCGACCGTATGTAGTAGGTGCGAAAATAGCTCACGGGAATGTCATAAGACACACCACCAATGGTTGATACGAGAGACGAGCTAATCTCACGACTTTGTTCGGTCAACGAGAATCCAAGAAATGAGTTTACATTAGTTGCATTGTTAGCGTTGCTATCACTGCCCAAGCCTAGCTGAACGTAACCACTCCAACCTTCTTTCTTGCTGAGGGTTCGATTCTGAATAGCAGCCAGGTATTGCGTAATAGCAAGCTGTACGTTTTCAGGAGGTGACTGATTTTGCAGTGTTATGAATTCGGCCCGTGACCGATCGAACTGAGACATATCAAAATATGCCCTTGCTAGTTCAATTCGAGCACCTGCAAAGTTTGGGTCGACCGCCAGAACTCGCTCAAAAGCAAAAACTGACTTGGCTGGTTCTCCACTATCCAGTAGCGATAAACCGAGCAAATAGTCAAATTCAACTTCACCCGCATATTTGAGTTCGAAGGGCGATAGCAGGTCGAAAGTTTCGAGGGGCTTTCCTTCTGATAGAAGCGTTTGAGCTTCCTTTAATAGTTGTGGGTTGGCTGCCTGAGCGCCGACACAAAGAAAGGCAAGACTGATAATTCCTGATCTAATCAGTGTCGAAATAAGTCTGATACTGCGGGTAGAGGCAGTGGCATCCATCATTTAAAAACCCTAATTTCCATATTCTTTTTTGCAACGCTAGCAGGATTGAAATAAAAAAGCGTGACTTACGTCACACTTATGACCTATAAGGTAAAGAGCCCATATCCTTCTGTTTTAGTCAGGCCCGTTTGAATTATTCGATTGAGCAGTTTAAGGCGCTGCGAAGTATTAGCTCTGCAATTAACTTAGAATAGGCATGGCCACTAAAGGTTGGGGTTATACGATTATGTGTTTGAATTATGATTAACCAAGATTGATACTGAGAGCCCACGCAACAAGTGATAGCCTTGTTAGCTATGTTGACTATGAAATAGAATTATGAAGAAAACATCTAAAGCAGTCTTAGTGACGGCCTTTGTATTACCTGGGCTAGGTCATTATTTATTAAAGCGGTATATTTCCGCCGTTATCCTAATTGGCGCCTCTTTGACTTTGTCATACATACTCATTTCGACGGTGATTGAACGAGCATTAGTGATCTCGGATAAAATAATAAAGGGTGAAATACAGCCAGATTTGATAGGCATCACCCAATTGGCATCCGACTCATCAACAGGGGATGGTGCGAATCTCATGGGCTACGTGACAGCGGCATTAGTCACTGTTTGGGTGGTTGCTTTGCTCGATATTTTTAGAGTGTCATGGTTAGTTCGTTAGTCATTGCAACCTAATTCATAAATCTAGTGTGTATTTTTAGTTTTAATGTTTCAGCAAAATTTATAGCCATAGCCTACTTTTATTAGTGGTGGTATTTGGACTTACAGGTCAAACCGTTTATTGGAATTATAGAAAAAATTGAGGGATCATTAAATGAAAGCAATGAGTTTTGAAGGGTCAGGGTTTGAATATTTTAAAATATGGATTGTTAATATATTGCTAACAGTGATTACGGTTGGTCTTTATTACCCCTGGGCCAAGGTTCGCAATAGGCGTTACTTTTATGCCAATACCCGTTTCGAAGACCGCAGTTTTGAATACCATGCGACAGGCAAACAACTGTTTATAGGTTATTTGATCGCGATGGCTCTATTCATCGCATTTGTAGTAGCACAACAAATATCACCAATCGCCAGTGGTGTTGGCTTCGTCCTTTTTATTTTCGCTTTGCCTTGGATTATCTGGCGTAGCTTAAAGTTTAACCTCCGCATGACGAGCTTTAGCAATGTGCGGTTTAGTTTTGTGGGTGGGCTTGGCAATGCTTACATCAATTTTATGGTGTTACCGGTTCTATTCTTTTTGATTCTATATGGTATCCCCATTGCTGCTGCCATCGTTATGCCATCGATTGCAAGTGACGGAATGTCGACCATAGTGGGCATGTTAATTGGTTTTTGTTTGGTTTTCATACCCGTATTCGCATTGTTACTGTTTGCTTATATAAAAATGAGGAATAGTCACTATAGTGTTAATAATAGCCGCTATGGACAAGGTCAATTTAGTACTTGGGTTGAAACCGAAGCATTTGCCAAAATTATATTAAAGACGATCGGTATTGCGATTTCTTCGAGTATAGTTTTTATGCTTATCCTAGCCGCGATCATCAGTGCAACCATAGGCTTGAGTAGCGCCTTTGCGGTACTGCAGGGCATGAGTAATCCAGAGCAAATGAGCAGTGGACTCGGTAGTGCGCTTTTGGTCATGATTTTTCCTGTCTATATCGGATTAATCGGGATTGGCCTATTTGTTCGCGCCTATTTCTATACGAGGCAACGAACTTACCTGATAGAAAATTTGTCATTGGATCGACACATTACATTCGTCTCGACGCTCACCGTGCGATCTTACGTTTGGGTGCTGCTGAGTAACTTTCTTCTGATTATCGTTACCATCGGACTGGCAACACCCTGGGCCTCAGTCAGGCTCGCGCGTGTCGTTATCGAAAATACTCAGCTCCATTCTGAAGCTGGATTTGACAAATATTTCACCGAAAAGCAGGAACAGCAGTCATCGTTAGGTGAGCAAATTGGCGATGCTTTTGATGTTGATATGGGCATAGGTATTTAATTGTCTCCCCCCAAAATCACTTTTCCGCGATTGCGGCGTTAGCTCCGTGCTCGAACCCTCATGTACTAACCCTACACTCCGGTTCTCATCGCGGTGCTTCCTTGCACTCATCGAAAAATCACTATTTTTAGAGGCACCCAATTGCTAATTCAGGGAGATTGGCGCGCTGAGGGTCGTGCCGCCAAAATTAAGGCAATTCTGCGAGCGGCTGACGACAAAGTCACTATTGAGTCAGACGCCGGACTACTTTTCTCTGGTGTCATCAGCGACTTAAAAGCGAGTGCTCGTATTGGAAACGTCGAACGAAAATTGACTCTGTTAGATGACTCTATATTTGCCACCAGTGACAATGACGGTATCGACCTCCTATTCAAACAGAGCCAACCCTTTCTTCATTTCGTGCATCGATTAGAATCTCGAATAGGTTGGGTTGCGATAGCCTTGGTGCTCACTATTGCTTTTTCGTTTGGTTCTATCAAGTGGGGCATACCCTGGATAAGTGTTGCGGTAGCACATGCCTTACCGCATAAAACCAATGAGCTAATTGCAGTGCAAGCGTTTGATTTTTTAGACGAGTATGTATTCGAAGAGAGCGAGCTTAATGAGGAAAAAAGAACAAGTATCAACGCTCACTTTAACGACACATTACTGCCGATTGCAAAGCATCAACGTGGACTAAAATTCACACTACACTTTAGGCGTTGGCAGCAGGATGGTCAGGATATACCGAATGCACTGGCACTGCCTTCGGGCGATATTATCCTTACTGATAAATTCGTCGAGCTCAGTCAAAACCAAAATGAAATTGATGCGGTGCTTTTACATGAAATTGGCCATGTCGTTCATCGCCATAGTTTGCAGCGGGTAATTCAAGGTACCTTGATAACGACGGTTGTGATGATGATCACCGGTGATATCAGTAGTATTGCCGATATCGGTTTAGGCCTTGGCTCGTTATTGGTAAGCAGCGAGTATGCCCGGGACCATGAATCGGAGGCTGACTTGTATGCGTTTGAAACCATGCTTCAGGCAGGAATTGACCCGATAGCCTTCTCAAATATTATGACTGCGATGACTCGTTACTTCGAAAAATATGACGATTCAATAGAGGGTTCTAAACCTGCTTATGTCGAACCAGACATGACTAAAAAAAGCAGCAACAAAGACGACAGTTTGCTTGACTATATTTCATCACACCCAGTCACTTCCTTGCGTATAGAGCGGGCTAATCGTTACAGTAAATGTTTCCGCCAGAATCTTAAAGTTTGTCAATAATACCAGACTGCTGTCTGAGGTGGCAGGCGTACCAGGCCAAGGCTGAGGTTAGGAATACAAATATAGCGCTTACCATAGCCAATGTTTCCATACTGGTGGCCCGATCGATATACCAACCTAAAATTACGGGTGATAGGGCCGTGCTAAATACCATGACCGACGTTGCAAGTGACTTAATCGATCCAAGGTGTTTGCTGCCATACATTTCAGACCAAAATGGTGCTGATACAGTTGATTGGAAGCCGACAGTAATGCCGGTTAATAGCAGAAATATACCTCCCCAGATAATGTCTGATGTCACTGCCAGAATAACCAGTCCGACCCCCATAGGTAGTGACAGTAATGGTACCATCCAAATTGCACCATAACGGTCGACTAGAAAACCACTAACAATTTTTGTGCCGACTGAAACCAGTGCATACATAAAAAATAACGATGCCCAAACAGTTAAGGACCAGCCTTTAGATTCGACCAGGTGTACTTGGTGAAAGATAAAACCAGTAAACATGAGAGGTTGTGACAGGAGCCCAGGAATCAGCAAGTAAAAGAACTTGTCACGTATGACTTCAGACCGAGTCCATTGTTTTTTTAGATGATTGCGCTGAGACTGATTATCGAGTTCGGATAATTCATCCAGGTATTTATTGTGTCTTTTTTGGTGCGCTTGTAACAGGTATAAAATAGCCGGCACCATAAACGCAATCAGAAAAGCAGCCGTCACTAGCCAGCTATTGCGCCATCCCACCCATAGCAATAAAGCCACTAGAATACTGGGCATGATCGCCTCAGAAATAGCATAACCCAAGCCAGCTAAGGCGGTAGACTTGCCGCGATTGTGTTCGAGATATCTCACCATTGTGGTTGTGCTAGTAAGGTACATCAACCCTTGTCCAAACTGCCTTAACAAAAACAAACCTAATACTAAACTAACGATACCGGTGCTAATCGACAAAATGCTGCAACCCACCGCCAGTCCGACCACGAGCGCAATAGACAGTTTTCTGAGGTCGATCTTGTCGATCAAACTGCCACTCCAGATCATCGCTATCGCACTGCATAAAGTAGCCAGTGAGTAGACGGCAGCGAATTCACCATCGCTTAAATTGGTGGCATACCGTATCTCACCACTAAATAATGAAATGAAGTAGGTTTGCCCTGGCGCCGAGAAAAATGTCATTAAAAAACCGAATAGTAGCAATCGCCACTCGCCTCGAATCAATTGAATCAATTCAGTTTCTCTTTAACTAAGCCAGGTTTGTAAAAATAGGGTGATATAAACATAAGTGCCAAGGCTAATGGCTGCGGCCAAAAAAACCAAATAATTCGTCTTCTGAAAAATATCGATCGGGTTGTTCGTAATAGGAGTAAACAGTTACGATTCGTTCTTTGTTGCCTTCAATGGGGGTGACACGATGCGCCGTATTTTTACCACGAAAAACAGTAAGAGTTCCTGCGCATGCTTGAATACTTTGGCGCTGTGAATCGCCGTTATTGAGTAACCGCGCAACACCCTCATAATTGGGGTTTGATTCTGATCGAAGATCACTGCGGTACTCGAACAAGCCGCCAGCCTTTGGGTTTTGCAGCAGCAAAGTGGTCGTGAACTCAGACCGATCAAAGTGCCAATTAAGTGCTTCACCGTCGCGGTAAGCCATCACATTCACGCGAGCAAGCGGATCGGGCATGGTAAATAATCGAGGCTTTTTCATAGTGTTTGCGATAAATCGAATGAGTGGTTCATACTCGTAAACCTTGACCACGATACTGTCGAGTATTTGATCGGCACAAACGGTGTGATTAATCGTTTCCACTTTACGCAGCGCTGGATGGTCTGGGTCGAGTTCGGGAATATCTTTGAGAAAATAAATATTGTGCTCGCGACGATGGGTAAATGATGCGTTTTGCATCACCGGGTTTATTTCGTCGACTGCTTTTTGGCAGGCATTAGGCAGTAATAAACCATCTAGGTTAAACATGCCTTTGTTGACAAGATGATCCTGGCATCGTTTTACCAGCGCCAGATAGAGTTCGCTACCCGGCTCATCAATCGGGTAGGTATCCAGGTCTAGATAATCACGCATTGGTTTTCCTTCGGTTATTGCCTAGCCCTGCGGTGGCGTTGTGGCGTGTTGTCATTGTTCTATCGGCTCATCACCGAGCAAAAATCTCGGCCCAACACCTTGTTTGGCGACGATATCGTTAGGGTTGTACAAAGCGCAGTTTTTTAGTGACAGGCAACCACAGCCAATACAGCCCGATAATTGCTCTCGCATCTTCTGCAGGCTGACAATACGCTGATCAAGCTGATCTCGCCAATGTCGGGATAGTTTTTCCCAGTCTCTTTTTGTCGGGGCCCGTTTGTCAGGTAACGTGTCGAGAGCTGCGCCTATTTCTTTCAAACTTAACCCAAGTGTCTGGGCGACTTTGACCAGTGATATTCTACGCAACATTGATCGATGGTAACGTCGTTGGTTTCCTGGTCCTCGAGAGGATTGAATCAATTTTTCAGACTCATAAAAACGTAGAGTCGAGGTTGCTACTCCGCATCGTTTGGCAGTTTCACCGATGGATAGTAGGTTGTCTTTGGCTGGCATTAGATAGTTTTAAAATTTATCATTGACTTAAAGTTTACTTTAAGTTTTATATTAACGGAACCATTAATTATTAAAATGAGCGTTCGAATGAAACCTTCTTCAATGAGTCAATCCATCAGTGAAAAGCACTGGGTGTTCGCAACGTCTGTCGATGAACTAGAGCAATCTGTGTCGCTTCAATTTCGGGCCGAAGGAAAGCAGATAGCATTGTTTAAAACAGCACAGGGTTATCGAGCCTGTGATAATCGCTGTCCACACGAAGGTTATCCTCTGTCTCAAGGCAGTGTTGCGGGCGAATGTATTTTGACTTGCAACTGGCACAACTGGAAGTTCGATCTGAATAGTGGCGATAACTTGTTCGGCGGGGATCAGCTGCGCACTTACCCGCTCGAAGTTCGTGATCAGGAAATTTGGGTTGATATCACAGAGCGTCCCTATGCCGAGCAACGAGAGATAATAGAAAATAGCTTGCATGAAGCCTTCGACGATCATGAATATGACCGAATGGCGCGCGAAATAGCCAGGCTCATTCAGCTCGGTGACGATCCACTGGATGCACTGCGGCTCGCGATTACCTGGTCATGGCGTCGGCTCGAGTTTGGCTGGACACATGCCTATGCCGGTATGGCTGATTGGCTGGTTCTATTTGATGACAATAGATTGGAGGTAGGCAAAAAAGAGTCAGAGCTGCAACTCGTTTGCTTGCTTGAATCTGTGGGCCATATTGCCTATGACGTATTACGCGAAATGGAGTACCCCTATACTGAAGAGTCATGCAACTTTGACGAAGAAAGTTTCATAAAGGCTATCGAATCAGAAGATGAAAGCAACGCAGTGGCAATGATTTGGGGTGGGTTGCAATCAGGGCTTCAATTCGAAGACTTTGAGCAAGCACTAAGCCAGGCCGCACTGGCGCACTACAATGACTTCGGACACTCACTCATTTACGTGACCAAGGCAGGTGCATTGATCAGGCGACTCGGCATGACGATTGCTGGACCTGTTTTAATCTCACTGGTTCGGAGTTTAATCTTTGCAGCACGAGAAGATAAAATACCCGAATTTCAAGCTTATGCACCAACATTAGAAGCCTGGAATCGGGAGGACTGTAGTGACATGCCCGATGATCCAGACTCAGGCTTTAGTCTGCAACATTGGCGAAAGTTTGGCATTGCTAAAGCGTTGCAGGCAACATTGAAGTGCCGACACGTGGCAGCTGATGATTTGTACGAAAAATGGCTGACAGTGAATGCACTAAACCTGCTTAGTTTCGATATCGCCCAACAAGACAAAGTGAATGTTTCGATATCGGGTAATGTCGGCTGGCTCAGTTTTACTCATGCGATTACCTTTTTAATGCAGTACGAAAACAATGTCGAAAATTTCCTCAGCTCTGGCCTCAAGGCTTGCTGCAGATGGCCTGTTTTAGTGGTCGTCATGTTGCTTTTACAAAAACAGAATATGAACTCGATAAATGGATCGGTGATAGCCGTGGTAGTAAATGCAGTGCCAACGAAAAATGGATCGAAACAGAATTCGACTCGATATTTGAAACAGTCATGGATCATGGGCAGGATGAATATATCGTCTCGGTGCATTGGTTAAAGTTGGCATTAGCCGTGAAGGAAGAGGTGGCAGAATTACCTGAACCGAAGGCTAGAATTCTAATGGCAGGGCTTATTCGATTTCTGAAATCACCATTGAAACTCAAGCAGACCAGACGGTCTGCCTATCAAGCCAGATTGTTTGTTGCCAAGCAATGAGTTCAATTTTCTTCGGCAATAAATCGATATAGTAGATATTTGAGTCTGAAAATAATGAAATAGATACAATAAACCCCCGATATTCTCGGCGCTGAGGCTTGCGAGAAAAGTTCGTTTGATGTCTTATATAGTGAGTATTTATCAAGATAGATTGCGATGACAAATAACGGTGATTGATAACGATGCCTAATAACATCCCGAACACGATGGAAGCCGTTTTATTAACCGGTCACGGTGGCCTCGAAAAGCTGGAATACCGGTTTGATGTGGCGGTACCGACACCCGCGGTAAACGAGGTTTTGATCCGTGTTGCAGCGGCAGACATCAACAACACTGATATCAATACGCGAACTGCCTGGTATTCAAAGTCCGTGACGTCTGATACCAATGCGGTGGGTGAGTCTAGTTTTGAATCAGTAGATGATACCGATGGAAGCTGGTCTGGTGTGCCTTTAGCTTTTCTTCGCATTCAAGGTGCAGATTGTTGTGGAATTATTGCAGCCGTAGGTGAGAACGTGATTGCAGGTAGAATTGGTGAAAGAGTGATGGTGCGACCGATTCAAGCCACCGCAGCGGACCTTGCAACGGGTAACTTCGACTGCCGTACCTATGGTTCAGAATGTGATGGTGGTTTTGCACAGTACGCAATCGCTTTCTCGGCTGATGCGTTGTCGGTACAAAGCGACATGAGTGATGTCGAATTGGCTTCTTTTCCATGCGCCTATACCACGGCTGAAGGTATGTTAGACATAGCCAGCATCGGCGCCGAAAGTGTTTTGGTAACCGGTGCATCGGGTGGCGTCGGGTCAGCCGCTGTACAGTTGGCTAAATGTCGAGGGGCTACAGTAATCGCGATGGCTTCGAGTTCGAAGGCTGCCGATAAAGTGATTGATCGTGATAGCGATATCGTTGTTGCTTTGGGTGAAAGCTCTATTGATGTGGTAGTCGATTTAGTCGCTGGATCACAATGGCCCCATTTATTGGATGTATTAAAGCGAGGCGACAGATATGTCACCGCAGGCGCTATAGCAGGCCCGATAGTCGAGTTAGACGTGCGAACGCTTTATCTCAAGGATTTGTCTTTGTTTGGCAGTACTTTTCAGGATGCTGGTATCTTCGAAAAGATCATTGCTTATATTGAACGAAAAGAAATACGACCCGTCGTGGCGAAGTCTTACCCACTGAAAGATATTGCTCAGGCTCAACAGGATTTTCTGAGCAAAAAATATACGGGCAAACTGGTGTTGGTACTACCTCAGGCAGTGACTAATGAAAATTAGACGTTAATGAAGATTAAAAGGATCGAAGTTTATCAACAGGATTTGCCTTATGCCGGTGGCGTTTATCACCTATCAGGTGCACCCAGCGTACCAGGGCTAGGCGTGACGCCAAGTATGACAGTGTTGGGTGAACCATTGCGGTTTATGATTGAAGGTCACAGCAGAGGATTGATATAACATGACAGAAAATTACAACACAATAACCGTTACCCGAATCAGTCGTTTCATTGGTGCAGAAATTGGCAATATCGATATTGGCGCAGGATTAAGTGACGAGCAGTTTTTAGAAATGCGCCGTGCTTTTGTGGCACACGGTGTCATTTTTATGCGCGACCAGAATTTAACACCTGATCAACATATCGAGTTTGCCAGGCGTTGGGGTGAGATTAATGTTAATCGTTTTTTTCAGGCGGTTAAAACTCATCCAATAATTGCCGAAGTACGCAAAGAAGTTAATCAAACAACTAATATAGGGTCATCCTGGCACACAGACCATAGTTATGATCAGATTCCAGCGATGGGTTCTATTTTGTATGCTCGTACTGTGCCTAAGCTAGGAGGCGATACTTTGTTTGCGAGCATGTATGCAGCTTATGACCATTTATCGGAGGGTATGAAAAACACCCTTCTCGGTATGCGAGCTGAGCACTCCAGTCGGCATGTATTTGGCGAGGCAGCTTATGCCTATACGGACCAGGAAGACATCAATGACAGGTTAGGGAATAAAGCGAAAGCCACTCAGGATGCAACACACCCAGTTATTATTAAACATCCTTTGTCGGGTAAACCGGCGTTATATGTTAATGGCGATTTTACGGTTAAATTCGAAGGTTGGAGCCAGTCCGAATCACAACCATTGCTCGACTATTTATACCAACACGCCAGCCAGAATGAATTCACCTGCCGCTTTCAATGGAGGGGAGGCTCAATAGCAATTTGGGATAACCGAGCGACGCATCATTGTGCGCTGAACGATTATCACGGCGAACGTCGTCTGATGCATCGAATAACAATCGATGGTGAAGCTTTAAATCCAGCGATATAGCTCCGAGAGTCCATTATTAATGACACCAAATATAAAGCTCGGGGCGAGTCAACCGGGTGCAGTCGTTGCTTTTGTGCTCGGTGCCCTTTTTTTCGGCTATGCCTTTATTCAGCGCGTCTCACCAAGTGTGATGACAGCCGAGTTGATGAGTGAGTTTGCGGTGGGTGCGACGGCTTTAGGTTCGTTATCAGCCTTTTATTTTTATACCTACGCATCCATTCAATTACCGGTTGGAATGCTCACCGATCGCTTTGGCCCTCGTAAGTTAATGAGCTTTGCGGCTGGGTTATGCGCTTTTGCTTCACTTGGTTTTGCTTTAAGTGATTCAATTATTAGCGCCTCGATTGGACGAGCATTAATCGGTGGCACTGTCGCCTTTGCCTTCGTCGGTACTTTGTCTATCGCGAGTTACTGGTTTAGTGCCAGACGTTATGCGCTATTGGCAGGCTTACTACAATCAGTCGGTATGTGCGGTGCTATATTTGGCCAGGCACCATTGCGCCACCTAGTTGAGTCAGTTGGTTGGCGGGGTTCTATGATGGTGCTCGCGGGGGCCGCTATACTGCTGTCAATTTTGCTATTTTTATTGGTGCCTCGTCGTTCGGCCGATCAACTCGGTGTCTCGGGACAAAGTAAAATACTCGAGGGTTTAAAATTGATAGCAGGCAATAAACAAACCTGGATTTGCGCGCTCATCGGTTTCGGAATGGCCTCCATTATGCTCGGCTTTGGCGGACTTTGGTCTGTGCCCTGGTTGACCACCGTTCACGGTTATTCGACGGTTGAAGCGGCTGGTATAACCTCGATGATATTTGTTGGTTGGGCAATATTTTCACCCATTGTTGGTTGGCTGTCCGATAAGATTGGTCGACGTAACCCAATTATGATGATGGGTTCTTTATTGTGTCTGACCGCATTTGCCAGTCTCATATTTTACACCCCTGATAACACTGCTATGATTATGTGGCTTATTTTTCTGACAGGTGCTGGTGGTAGTGCCATGACCGCAGGTTTTAGCTCAGTACGAGAACTAAATCACCCCAGCTTTAGCAGTACTGCACTGGGCTTAATGAATATGTTCATTGTTGGTGCAGGTGCAGTGATGCAGCCGCTTATTGGCTGGTTACTCGATAAGCATTGGGATGGAGTACTGGCTAATGGTGCCAGGGTTTATTCCGATCAGGCCTTCACAACCGCATTAACCAGTTTGCTTGTAGTAACCTTTATGGCGTTTATCGCGACATTTCTACTACGTGAAACTTATTGCAAACAATTAGACTTTGAATGAGTTTGAACTATGGATATTCCACACCTTGAATCGACCCAGTTAACCATCGATGATTGTCGCCGACTCACTGGCCCGTCGTTAGTATGGGATAAAACTGGTGCCATACTCGATGTTTTAATCGAGGGCAGGGATATGGATGACGTGCTGACATGTTGGTATCGTCATATTAATAATTTGCTCGTGTCGATTAACTGGGCAGAGCCCAATTTGACGCATCGACGTTATGAGAACGGTTTTAATTTACTTTTAGCCGCGCCAATCGACCAGCTTTACTCGGCAACGATCGTGCTCGAAACAGCCTGGTATTTTTGTAGCTGTGAAGTGCTTGTGAAGCCTGTGGATAGTCAGGCGCAATTAATTCAGGCAGTTCGAGATAGCATGCAATCTGAACAATTCCCCGAGTCGATTCAGTTACAACAAGCTGCTAAAGAACAATGTGTTGATTTTTTGATTGATGACGAATTGATTTCAGTAGGCCATGGCGAAGGTTGTATTCAATGGTCAGTGGATGAGTTACCCGAACCAAATCAAGTTGACTGGACTGCGGTTCATGATGTCCCTGTTGCGCTAGTGACTGGTACCAATGGAAAGTCGACGAGCGTGCGTATTCTAGATGAAATTGCACGAGCGGCAGGTCGAGTGTCGGGTGTTACTTCAACCGATTTTGTGCGTGTTGGTGATGACGTGTTAGACCGAGGCGATTACTCTGGGCCAGGCGGCGCGCGTTTACTGTTACGCGATAGACGTTTACAGGTCGCATTTTTGGAAGTAGCCCGTGGTGGTATATTACGGCGTGGTTTGCCATTACAACGAGCGAGTGCCGCTTTAATTACCAATGTCAGTTCCGATCATCTCGGTCAGTATGGCGTCAATACGCTTGAAGCTTTAATCGAAACTAAATTTGCAGTAAGGCATTCGATTACGGATCACGCTATGCTGGTAGTGAACGCCGATGATGGTGGTATTGTTGACTACATGAGCAGTCACCCGCGTAACAACGTTTGCTGGTTTAGCCTTGACAAAAACAACACCAAAATACAGCAACAATTTGAAAGCAATGGATGTTGCAGTTTTGCCGATAAAGATGAATTGTTTTACTTTGATGGGGATACCATTTCGTCGGTCTGCCGCATTGATAGTATTCCCATGACGATGAATGGTGCGGCCGTACATAATGTGCGTAATGCATTGGGTGCGATCGGTGTTTCAATCTTCATGGGGTTTTCTATCGACAATATTCGTCAAGGGTTAACTGAATTTCAAAGTGATGCGAGCGATAACCCAGGGCGACTCAATAGTTTTGAGTTGAAAAATGGGGCTCGAGTGATTGTAGATTTTGCACACAATGCGCATAGTGTTCAGGCAGTGACTGATACGATTAAACGTCTACCGGCAAAGCATAAATGGGTATTGTGTGGTTCGGCTGGCGATCGGTCTGATTCGGATATTCAAGCTATAGCGCAGGGCGTTTGTTCGGTGCAACCGGATCACGTCATTATCGCTGAGGTTGAAGATTACTTACGCGGTCGGGTGCCGGGTGAAGTTGGCGATATTATGAAGCAGGTCTGTCTGGAGAGTGGGCTAAGTGATTCACAGATTCACTTTGCCAAGTCTCCATTAGCTGGGGTTTCCTTTGCTTTGTCTGAGATGGCTGAGCAGGACTTGGGGTTGTTTCTAGTCTTAGATGAGCGCGACGAAGTGATTGAATTAATTAGGGTATCTTGATTTTGTTGTTCCTTTAAATAGCGGGGACTAGTGACTTGTTATTTGTAAAGGTCTGTCCTTAGGTTTTCTAACCCCTCGATCTTGTCTCGGCGAGAGATTAGCAATGAGGGAATCGTTGTGCATCACTGTGATTAAATCAGGGCGTTTTTTTACCCGTAATACCTGCGGTTAATACAAATCGCATTGCTTCATTCATACTCATTTTACAGGGGCTAATCCTGTCGAGCGGTACTAGTAATGTAAAGCCACCAACCATGTAACTCATCGGTATATAGACCAACGCAGTTTCTGGTTTTTGGAAAGCATCTGGTAACCGATTAATATCTTCCTGAGTGATAAAACCGATCACTTCCAAACCATCAATGTTGACGATTACAACCTGACCAAAGCCCTTTTTCTTTGGTGAAAAGAAGTCAGACAGATCATGCATGATACGATAAATGGTATTCACTAATGGTAGTTTGTAGAGAATTCGCTCACCAAATGCAAAAACCTGTCGCACAAAAATAGCTCTCATCATTAGACCAACCAGAAATATGATAGCCAGTCCCACAATGGTGCCCAGACCTGGAAAATAAATCGCCCAGGGGAACGCCCATTGTAAAGCGCCACCCATGATTTTCTCTGCTGAAACGGCTAACCAATACAGTAGGTATACCGTCAAAACCACGGGTAATAAAGTGATTAATCCTGTGAGTAGGGTTGCACTAATAGATTTGAACATTGCCAGAAAACCTTTAACTAAACACGATCAGTATTCACACTTATATCGTCTCTGACCAGAGGTATTTTAAAACTTATAGGTCTTTCTAATAACGATTCATTTTTGTATTTCACAATAGATGAAAAGCAGGTCATCCTTCAAACTTATCGATCAGTTATGTAGGCCGGAAAAGCGAAGCGCCTTCCGACAGGCGCTCATCAACGTTGTATGCAATCGACTATTACGAGTATTGTCCTATAGTTTAACTAGGTGGGTGTTGGCAAGTTGGTAACGCCTGATGGCGCCTATGGCTTATCAGACCTGCATTGATACATCGCTATCAAGGCTGAATAGCTAAGCGGGTAAACCTTTGTAAGAGATCGGTGAACACCACACGAGAATCGGCAGTTGCCTAAAGCTCAATAGCCAATCAGGCCATTAATATGAGCTGCAACACTGCGTCCGAGTGAGCTTAAATCGTAGCCACCTTCGAGCACAGATACGATGCGGCCCTTACTATGTTGTTTTGCGACTGCGCGCAGTTGTTCACTTACCCATCGATAGTCATTATCGTAAAGGCGGACTTGTGACATATCATCTTCGGCGTGTGCATCAAAGCCAGCGGATATGAAAATCATTTCAGGTTTAAACGCATTGAGTGCTGGCAGCCATCGGTCGGTTATTACTTGACGAAACTCATTGCTACTGGCGCTAGCATCAAGCGGTGTATTAATAATATTAGCTGATGTTGGTTCTGTGCCGGAGAAGGGATAAAACGGGTGTTGAAAACTTGAGCAAAATAAAACATTCGGCTCATCGGTAAATATATCTTCGGTGCCATTGCCGTGGTGGACATCAAAATCGACAATCGCAACCCGAGACAATTGATAATGTTGACGTGCATAGGCAGCTGCGATAGCAATATTATTAAAAAAACAAAAGCCCATCGCGCTTTTTCTTTCAGCGTGATGTCCGGGTGGACGAGTGGCACAAAATGCGACTTTTAGTTCCTCTTTCATTACCAGGTCAACGGCCTGCACGGCAGCCCCGGCTGCGTGCAGTGCAGCCGATAAAGTATGGGGATTCATAACTGCGTCTTCGCCAATTTGGGCATAGCCTTCGCTGGGGGCATTGTCAAAAATATATGCGATATAGGCAGGGTCATGCACTAAACCTAGCAACTTTCGGTCAATCGGAATGGCGTCGTATTGTCGGGTCACAAAATCAAGCCCAGAGCTAATTAATTGATTTTGAATCGCAGGCAAACGATCAGGTGATTCGGGGTGGTGCTCTCCCATGTCATGGGCCTGACACGCAAAATGGCTAATAATTCCAACTGACATAGTGTTTGCTCGGTTATCTCAAATGCTTTCTGATAGCAAAAGTTCGAGATTCACTTCCTGAAAGTCGTCACTCGGTATACGTTCGAATCCGTTATGTTTAAATACAGCAATCATGGGTAGATTATCACTGCGGACAAAGGCCAATACTTTATCAAGCTTGCGGATCCGAGCGATTCGAATCATTTCCGATAACAACGTTTTTGCCATCCCCATCCCGCGTTTGCTTTCTTTGATTACAAAGGCAACTTCGCAGCAATTGTCGGCAGGGATGAAGTAGTAGCGCCCGACGGCCTGGATGGTTTCTTCATCATAGTCTTGATCGGTAAAACAAAGTGCAAGGTCTTTATGTTGATCGACACTGACCAGGCTGCATGACTTCTCTCGACTCATTTGGGTGATGTTATAATTGTAACGCAGCAGTAAGGTTTCCTTGCTATGTGAATAGAAAAACTCCTGTAGCTTGCGTTCATCAGCGGGGTGTAATGGTCTGAGTGTATATTCGACATCTCCGAAGGTATATTTTTTGAATTCAACTGCACCCAGTTCGGGTACTGATGTTGGTGAGTCTTCCTGGTATTCGGGTACCCAGTAGTGTTTTCTAACATCGTTCAATAGCTGTGACCTGAACTTTGGGTGCGCGACTCGAATGAGCTCGAGTGCTCGTTCACGGATAGACTTACCCCGCAGGTTGGCAATGCCGTATTCGGTGACAACGTAGTGGACGTGTCCTCTTGATGTGACAACACCCGCACCTTCGGTTAAGTGCGTAACAATCTTTGAAATGCTGCCATTGTGAGTGGTCGATTGCAACGCGATAATAGGTTTGCCACCACGACTTAATGAGGCGCCTCGAATAAAGTCAACCTGACCGCCAATACCACTAAAAAATTGATAGCCTATAGAATCTGCCACCACCTGGCCCGACAGGTCAATTTCAATTGCGCTGTTAATTGAAACCATGTTGTCATTACGGGCGATATTGACAGGGGAGTTAACCACTTGTGAAGGATGGAATTCAATGTGAGGGTTGCCATCAACAAAGTCATACAATTGTTTTGATCCCATGCAAAACGTGGTAACTGTTTTACCGGGATTATAGGTTTTACGGCGATTATTAATCACACCCTTTTTCATCAAATCGATAATGCCATCAGATATCATTTCGCTGTGAATACCTAAATCTTTATGGTTACAAAGATAACGCAAAGCAGCGTCAGGAATTTTGCCAATACCCAACTGTAAGGTGGAGCCATTATCGACTAGCATTGAAACATACTGTCCGATTTGCTCAGTAACCTTGTCGTATTGTGCTGGTGGTAACTCAGGTAAAACTTGCTCCTGTTGTATCCAGGCAGTAATTTGATTGACGTGAATAAACGATTGACCATTAGTCCGCGGCATTTTCGTGTTGACCTGTGCCACAACATATTTAGCATGTTTCACCGCCGCCGACACGATATCGACACTAACGCCGAGCGAACAGTAGCCATATTCATCTGCCGGGCTCACCATTACCAAAGCCACATCGAGCGGTAAAACATTATCCTCGAATAAGCTGGAAATTTCAGACAGGAAGCAGGGGGTGTAATCGGCACGTCCCTCCGCAATGGCTTCGCGCACATTTTTTCCGCCAATGAAGAGGGTATTCACCTTGAACAGCTCTTGATGTTCTGGCTTAGCCCAAATATTGTCTGATAGCGTTAAAATATGGACGACTTCAATATCGCGCAGGTTTTGATGGTTATCAATTAGGTCTTCGATGAGTGCATTTGGAACGGCGGCATTTGAACCAATGAAGATTCGATTACCGGATTTTAGTAATGATTGCCAATCGATCAGCGAATCATCACCTGGCTTTGATAACACGAGGCGCTTCCTTTTGATGGCTTATAGGTAGTTGTTAAACGTTTTAGTTTAAACATTAACTGATAATAACAAAGATCTAGCAGCCAAGTGTTGATAAAAATCAACTGAGTATCATAAATAGTACTGCTTTTTTAGCTGGCTTTAGCTCAGGACCATCTCTTCAAACTTGGTGATTTTTGTTTTGTCGGTTTAGTGAATATTAGTACCGCATCGACAAACTTATACCGACGTCGGCTCATTCAATTCAATCACATAACCATTTGGATCTTTAAAAAAAGCAATTACCCTTGTCCCCGCATTCATAGGGCCGGGCTCTCTGATACATTCAACGCCTTCCGATTTAAGATACTCAGCTGTTGCGTAAACATCGGATACCTTCAGCGCGAAATGCCCCCATGCGTTACCCATATCATAAGGTTCTGTCTGATCCCAATTGTAGGTCATTTCTATCGATGTGCCCTCATCTTCTCCTTGATAACCTACAAAGGTATTCGTGAATTGGCCATCAGGATATTCGTTTTGGCGCAGGATTTTCATACCGAGAACCCGAGTATAAAAGTCCATGGTCTTATCCTGGTCAAACACGCGGATCATTGTATGGTCGAGACGAAAGTCTGGTTTTGTAATTGGATTCATTTTGCTCTCTTTAATATAATTGGAGGGTTATTTTGTCAGGTCAGGCCAGGGCGGATTGCATTCGCTACCAGTTCCTGAAATTTCCTGACACTGATTTCCCAGTAGGGAGATAATACGCCACCTGATGCTGCCAAATGTGAGTGACGCCCTATTTGTAAGCGCTCACCCATCTCGTGATCTTCGAGGTGCACACTATGCCATAATTTTTTAAGCCCCTGAATTTGGTCGTCACTATATTGGGAATCTTTGTGGACATAGATCACCCGATATTGAACAGTAGTGCCAGCATTAATCGGAACATTTAAATGGATACCAAGTTGATCAGGCTGATAGGTGCCCATCACAAAGTTTGGGAAGAGTGACAGGTATCTCGATGTGACGCCCAGAGTGCCTTGCCCGGCTCTGGCCACTTGTTCATCAGATAAGTCGACTGCGCTGCCAAGGCAATTACCTTCAACAATCGCATAATGATTTTTGAGCGGCTGACTTGTCGTGGCTTTATGGACGAACTGCACATGGTATGGCTCTATGAAGTTTTCCATTAACAACTTCCAGTTACAGGCAACTTCACCAAATTCAACCATGGCGACTGGTCTGTATTGAGTAACATCGTTATCACCAAGTATTTTTTTGAGCGGTTTCACAAAGTCGTCAAATGGCTCTGCATTTGAGTCAAGGTTGATGAAAACCCAGTCGTGCCAAACCTCGCAATCAATTGTTGCTAAACCATTGTCTTTTAGATCAAACCCTTCGCAGGGTTGCGTAGCTTCGCCACCAAAGAAAGGGGCGTTTTTAAGATTACCAGCGAGATCGTAACTCCAGCTATGGTAAGGACAGCGAATCATGCGACCGCAGTTTGAGGCTTCAGACACTAATTGCAGGTTTCGATGCCGACACACATTGTGAAAGGCTTTGATCTCATGGTTTTCATTGCGAATTAAAAAGATGGGCTGCCCCGCAATTGTTAGCGGTTGAATATCACCTGGCTTGGGAAGTTGATGGGCGAACCCGCTAAAGGTCCATGATTTGGCAAACAGGTATTCGTCTTCTAACTGTTTAAATGCGTCGCTGATATAGGCTGCGCTGGGCAGCCCGTGCTTGGGTGCGCTATCGCTATCAAACTCGTCCAGTAGGTCCGTACTCAAAACTTGGTTCATGGCGTAATAGTCCCGCTGAATTGCCTTAACATTAATATCTACGTAATTTATTCCTTAATTCGTAATAAATCCATACTATTGTTACGGTATAAGTAAATAAATTCTTGATTAATGCGTAATGCATATTTATGATTGCTAGGACTTTAGATGAATTGATGGCAGGATTGAGGAATTATATGGCTCGGGGTATCAGGGTAGTTGGACCGTTAGATGAATCAGAGTTGGCGTCAGCCGGCTCCGGAGTGGATGGTAAATTTTTTAGCGAAGACAAGTTAAATCGAGAAATAGTTAGCATGCTGCAAAGTGATGGGCGTATGGCTTTTTCAGAGATTGCGAAAAGCCTGTCAGTCTCTGAAGGCACGATTCGTAACCGTGTGAATAGTATGAAACAGGCCGGCATGTTACGCATTGTCGCAATTGCTGACCCAGTCGCCGCTGAATACAAAAGCGATGCGATGCTTGGGATTAAGGTAGCCGCTGGACATACCGTCCAAGCCCTATCAGAGAGGCTCGCTGCTTCTGCTGATGTGGTTTACATACTTTGGGTGAGCGGGCGTTATGACTTATTAGTTGAAGTGGTGAGCAATGATCGTGATGGATTTCTCACCTTTCTCGATGAAGAAATTCATCAGCAGTTAGATATTGTATCCAGCGAAACCATGTCTGGACTTAAAAATTTCAAAAATCAGTTTCTGCTAAAACAAAATTGGAGCTGAAAATTGCACTGTTAGTAGCGATCAAAAGTTAGTTTTTACCTTATAGAATCAAGATCTAGGAGAATGATATGACCGTTTATGTCGAAACCTTTGCCGAAGCCATACCCTCGAAAGAGCGTATTGCCGAAGTTCGAAAGGAGCTAGAAGATGCGGGTGTTGAATATGTACTTTCGAGCTGGATAGATTTATTTGGTATCCCAAAAACTAAGCCAGTACCGATGAGTGATTTCGAGCAATTGTGTCTGGGAAAAGGGCCTCAATTTGCAGTTCACTCTATTTCATTTGTGCCTGAGTTATCGCCTGCCGATTCAGATCAGGTGATGGTGCCTGATTTAGATGCGGTTTATATCTGTCCCTGGGACAAATCAATGGCGATTATTTTCGCGGACTTGTTCTGGGAAGACAAACCCTACAATGTTTGTCCGCGCCAGTCACTAAAGCGTCAAATTCGCGATGCTAAAGACGCTGGTTATGTCGGTTATGCCGGGATCGAGCCAGAATTCATTGCGATGCGTTTTAACGATGAAGGGCAGCCAGTCAAAGCCTTCGATAGTGACCCTGAAAAAGGCTTACGCTCACGCCGACAGGCCTTTGGTTACGATGTCGAGCAATCTATCGACTCGATGCCCTTCCTCAAGGACCTGATTGATATTCTAGAAGATATGGGTTGGAACATGCATGACGTAGTCGCCGAAGGCGCCTACTCACAGTTTGAACTAGATTTTCACTATACCGATTTATTAGAAATGGCCGATCGATATACCTTCCTGCGTATCCTATTAAAGGAAGTTGCCAAGGAACACGGCATGTTTATTACTTTTATGCCTAAGCCAACCAGTGGTGATTGGCGTTCAGGCGCTCATATCAACTTGTCTTTACAAAAGGCTGATGCGCCTGGCGTAAATATATTTGGCAATGATGAAGATGGTTGGAGTGACGAGTCTCTTTGGGCCGTTGGTGGTTTAATTAAACACTCAGAAGCCATTACAGCTATTGCCTGCCCAATTGTTAACTCTTACAACGGGCTTGTACCGCGAGTGGGTGGTTTCGAAGGTGGTACGGTTACCTGGGCCCCGACTAACATTACCTATGGCTACAACAATCGTGCAGCACAGTTCCGTTTGCCACAAAGCCGTTACTGTATTGAAAACCGCGCTGCTGATATGTGCATGAATATCTATCTAGGACTTGGCATGTCAATTGGTGGTGCTGTTAAAGGTATCCAGAACAAGATGGAACCAGGCGAGCCTTGTAATCTTAATCTTTATGAGATGACGGATGAACAGTTCGAAGCAGCCGGAATTCGCAGGTTGCCACGTAATTTGATGATTGCACTGGAAGCATTGCGTAACGATGAATTGGCTGTTCAAGTGATGGGGCCAGTGATGCTTAAGTCATACTTGGCTTACAAGGATGACGAGTGGGAGCGCTACCACCAAACAGTGACCGACTGGGAAGTAGAAGAATACCTACGACTCTTCTAATCTGTAGAGGGTGAAAGTTTTGATCTCACCCTCGCTCAAACCAGTTTAAAGCCAAATGACAAGTGCTCCAAAAAATGCACAGAAATGTGCCCAAACATATGAAATACCCGATTTCGAACTTCAGTCGGGTGTTGTGTTGCCATGTGCCTGTCTGGTTTATAAAACCTATGGCGAGCTGAATGCAGCGAAAGATAATGTTGTGGTATTGCCCACTTTTTATACGGGCAGTCACCAACGCAACGAAGGGTTTTTTGGTGCAAAGCGCGCTATAAATACAGCTTTGCATTTTATTATTTCAGTGAACTTGTTTGGTAACGGAATTTCTTCGTCACCGAGCAATACTCCACCACCCTTTAATGCAGGTAACTTTCCAGCGATTACTTTGTTCGACAATGTCCGAGCGCAGCACAAACTACTCACCGAGGTGCTTGGTGTGACTGAAATTGCGTTGGTAACAGGCTGGTCGATGGCCGGTTGCCAGGCTTTTCAATGGGCTGCTCAATACCCCAATATGGTAAGAGCTATCCTACCTTTTTGCGCTTCGTCGAAGACATCTGAACATAACATTGTCTTCCTTGAAGGCATCAAATCGGCACTTCAGGCAGATGCAGTTTATGACGAAGGCAATTATCAGACACCACCCGTTAGAGGGTTAAAAGCGTTTGGCAGAAATTATGCTGGCTGGGCATTTTCGCAGACTTATTATCGTAAGAAAATGTACCGGTTGCAAGGTTTTGACAGCTTTGAAGCCTTATTGCAAGACTGGGAACAAGATCATCTTGATTGGGATGCAAATGACTTATTGTGCAAATTAAAGACCTGGCAGCAAGCTGATATAAGTCAGCAACCTGCCTACGATGGTGACTTTGTGAAAGCGTTAAATGCCATTAAAGCGAAAACGATCATTATCGGCTGTGATGATGATATGTACTTTCGAGTTGAAGATAATCAAATTGAGGCGGCACAAATTAACAATGCTGAACTTCGTGTCTATTCATCACCCTGGGGGCATTGTGTTGCATCACCTGGCAATGACCCTAAATTTGAAAAATTTCTGGATCAATCCATTTCAGAATTATTACCTTGAATATTAATTCAGTGAACTTTAACCGGAGAAGAAAATGACAGCACCAAGCGTATATAGAATCGCCGATATTCAGGATCGTATCGATAATCTGCCTGAGAATGGTACTTTCATTAAGCCATTCGTTACTATTGAAACCAGTACTAGCATGTGCGGTGGTATCAACGCACTGAATAAAATTTCAGTGCCATGGGACTTAACCTGTGATGAGTTAATTTATTGCCTTGAGGGTACATTCCGTTTGGTTGTTGAGGACATTGGTTATGAGCTAAACCCAGGTGATATGATGTTTGTACCTAAGGATAATCATGTTGTTTATGAATGCGATGATAAGTGCGTTATTTTTTATTCGGCTTATCCTGTTGATTGGAAACAGCGTGCCGGTATTACCCATGTGCCTGGCATCGATTCAGATGAAATGCCTACACCATACAAGGACTAACCCAGTGCCAGTCCTCTTCGTTTTGGAGAGGGCAATTTAACAGGTTTTTTACCATGTCCATCCCCAAGATAATAGAAACCTATCTTAAAGGCTGGCAGCTAGGTGATGGAGCATTGAGCCTTACCGCCACTGCTGACAGTTTCTACTATGACGATCCTAATACGGGTAGAATTCAACGGCATGAGTTGGTTCAATTTGTAAATGATTTTAAAAGCGCTGCGGTAGACATGGGGGCGGAAGAGAATGCCAATCCGTTTTTAATTTATAGTGATGTTGTGATTGACTATAATATTAGCCCAGTAACTGTTTGGTGTTGGTGGCAGGCCAATGGTACTGATCTGCAAGGGTGCGCCTTAGTTAAAGTTGGAGAAGAGGGGGTCTTGAACGAGAAGATAGCTTACTTCTCTCAATTATCCTAACTGACCGAGGACAGTAGACTGAAAAGCAGAAGCACGACATCTCTGCCGTGATTCTGTTTCGTTATTTATGCTGCTTTAACTTCGTGCATGTGAACATCTTGCTGTGGGTACGGAATGCTAATACCTGCTTCATCTAGCTTAACCTTAATGCCCTCGAGCAACTCAGCACGAACGCCCCAGTAATCAGCTGAATTCACCCAGGGGCGAACATTCAAATTAACACTGCTGTCACCTAATTCTGCAACGGCAACACCCGGTGCAGGGTCTTTTAAAATAAGCTCGTTCGATTCTATAATCCTCATAATAATGTCTCGAGCTTGACCAATGTTGTCGTCATAGCCGATGCCAATGACAAGGTCGATACGGCGCGTTGGTAAAGCACTGGTATTAATAATATTGCCCCCCAAAATGGCCGAGTTAGGAATAATGATACGTTGGTTGTCAGCGGTATGCATCAGAGTTGCGAACAAACCAATTTCATCAATCACACCTGCCGCGCCGCCAGCGGTAACAAAGTCACCAATTTTGAATGGGCGAAAAATGATGATCATAACGCCAGACGCAAAGTTAGATAGCGAGTCCTTCAGCGCTAAGCCAACAGCAAGACCGGCGGCAGCTACAATTGCCATCAGTGAGGTAACGTTTACACCGAGAGAGTCTACGGCGGCAAGTACAACGGCGACTATCAATACACCGTATGAAATGCTACCCATAAAATCCACTAGCATCGAATCGATGCCAGATTTTTGCAGAGCTTTTTTTAGAAGATTACTAACGATTCTGGCAACTATTTTACCGATAATAAATATCGCAATCGCAATGACGATCTTAATGCCCCAGTCAACCCCGTTATTGGCGATCCAATTTGTTACGTTGTCCATTTTTAGTTCCATTGTTTATCTGTTTTTAGAATAATAAAGTAACGGGTCATACTTTTTCTAATCAAACTGAGTTTATCGATAAAGAATCCCCGCGAGCCCTTGTCCACATCTATTATAGCGAATGCTTAGACCGATGGTAAACATGAAAGTTATACCGATCTTAATCTACCTGAATGCGATTATCACGAGTACTATAAATGAAACCTGTTGTGTTACTCAATCAGGTTAATAGCGCTTAGACAATAAGATTTTGGATAAAAGTAAACTTTTAACCTATTCTGTACGCTTGGTATAAAGTTATATTATTGGTTAACAACAAATTAAAATAATGAGGAAGGGGTATGGATTTACCATTCGTGGGCGACGGTGTTGATAAATTTGTTGCTGGATTTGTATCAGTCACAACAACGCTTATTGTGTTATCGATCTGTTTTGGGGCTGTTGCGGTAGTTGTCATTTACATCATTGATATAACTCAAACTAAGCAGGCGATCCGGCGTAACTATCCGGTTGTTGGACGATTTCGATACTTTTTTGAACATCTGGGTGAGTTTTTTCGGCAGTATTTCTTTTCGATGGATAGAGAGGAACTACCGTTTAATCGAGCCCAGCGATCATGGGTGTATCGAGCAGCCAAACAGGTGGACACCACGGTAGCATTTGGATCGACTAAAGACTTAAGGCCCGCAGGGACAAACATATTTCTGAATTGCCCATTTCCGACGCTGGGTACGGATGGGGTTGATCCAGGTGAGATAGTGATAGGGCCACAGGCAAGAAAGCCCTACGCCACACGCTCGTTGTACAATATATCGGGTATGAGTTTTGGAGCGCTTTCGGCCCCCGCTGTAACGGCACTGGCACGCGGTGCCAAGGAAACCAAGTGTTGGATGAATACAGGCGAAGGGGGCGTCTCTCCCTATCACCTCGCTCCAGGTTGCGATCTGATCGTGCAAATTGGCACCGCCAAATATGGTGTGCGTGACCTTGAAGGTAATCTGAGTGATGATAAGCTGAAAGCGCTGGCTGAATACGAACAGATTAAAATGTTTGAGATTAAATTGAGTCAAGGTGCAAAGCCCGGTAAAGGTGGCATTCTGCCTGGCGAAAAAGTATCTGCTGAAATCGCTGAAATCCGAGGCATTGAAATTGGTACCAGCTCTATCAGTCCTAATCGTCACCCCGATATTAATTCAGTTGATGACCTTACTGATATGATCAACCATATTCGTGAGGTGACTGGTCGTCCTGTTGGAGTTAAATGTGTTGTAGGTGCTAGTGGGTGGCTAGATGATTGGTTTGATAGCATCAATAAACGGGGTAAAGAATGCGCGCCTGATTTTATTACGGTCGACGGTGCGGAAGGGGGGACAGGTGCAGCACCTATGGCATTGATCGACGAAGTCGGGCTTCCGCTGCGCGAGAGCTTGCCACTAGTGGTAGATAAATTGGATATTCATGGTCTGCGTGATCGGGTCAAAGTGATCGCTTCTGGAAAATTAATCAATCCGTCAAATGTTGCCTGGGCTTTATGCATGGGTGCTGACTTTTGTACTTCAGCTCGAGGCTTTATGTTTTCACTTGGATGTATACAAGCCTTGCAGTGCAATAAAAATACTTGCCCAACTGGAATAACAACCCACGACATTAAATTGCAGCGTGGCCTTGACCCTACCAATAAAGCAGTCCGAGTAGCCAAGTTTCAAGATCAAATTGAATACGAAGTTGGTCTTATCGCGCATGCTTGTGGTGTGACAGAGCCACGCCAATTACGTCGATTTCATTGCAGAGTGGTACAAGAGAATGGCATTTCGATACCCTTAAATGATATATATCCTGATAGGTCAACTGTCGGTTATTTGAGCCGGCGCGGAAACGGCTAGATGTTGAGGTTGTCTGAAAACATTAATTAAAAAAAGGTCTGAAAAAACCAACTCAATAAGCGAAAGCTCTAACCCCAAGGAATCCCAATGAAAGCGAGTGATCTGTTTGTACGTTGTCTAGAAAATGAAGGCGTTGAATATATTTTTGGCATCCCTGGAGAAGAGAATCTCGATGTCATGGATTCGATGATTGGTAGCGATATTAAGTTTATAACCACTCGGCATGAACAGGGGGCCGCGTTTATGGCTGATGTTTATGGACGTTTAACCGGCAGAGCGGGTGTATGTCTAG
Source organism: uncultured Acidimicrobiia bacterium (assembly GCA_964195315.1). Classification (GTDB taxonomy): domain Bacteria; phylum Pseudomonadota; class Gammaproteobacteria. Next base: position 33,587 of record CAXMOZ010000089.1, read on the forward strand.
CAACGCTCGGCCCTGGTGCTACCAATCTGGTCACTGGGTTTGCCGATGCCAATATGGATAGAGCGCCCATTGTTGGAATAGCCGGGCAGGGTGCGACCACAAGAATGCATAAAGAAAGTCACCAGGTACTTGATTTGGTGAGTTTGTTTGCACCGATATCTAAATATAGCGTTGAGATTCGGGAACCTGAAATTGTTGGCGAAATTGTACGTAAAGCGTTTAAAGCCGCAGAAGCCGAAAAACCAGGCGGCAGCTTCATTTCATTTCCTGAAAATGTAGCGGAGATGACAGTCGAAGGTAAAGAGCCACTCAAGGTACAAAGTGCTAAGCCACCCGTACCACCGCAGGATAAAATTTTACAGGCAGCGGAGTTGATTTCGAATGCCAAATATCCTCTGGTGATGGCTGGCAACGGTGTCGTAAGAGCGAAAGCCGATTATGCATTAGTCGCCTTTGCCGAAAAACTCAATATACCGGTAGCCACTACCTTTATGGCCAAGGGCAGTATTCCATTTTCTCACGACCTGTCGCTTGGCACGGTTGGTTTACAGGCACATGATTATGTTGCCTGTGGTTTTGATCGAGCCGACGTCGTGATTTGTATCGGCTACGATATGATCGAATATCATCCTCATCTTTGGAATCAGGAAAAGAACAACAAGATTATTCACATTGATTTGAATCCGGCCGAAGTGGATGAACACTATATACTTGAATGTGGTGTTATCGGTGATATCACCGCTGCATTAGAAGGCATTGCAGCATTGGCAACCCCGAAGACAGGTTCACAGGCGCAAAACTTACGCGAAACCATTGTCGAAGAACTGAATACCCACGAAGACGACAGCTCATTCCCATTAGTGCCTCAACGCATTGTGCTCGATATCCGAAAAGCCTTAGCACATGACGATATCGTGGTATCCGATGTGGGTGCTCATAAGATGTGGATGGCGCGTATGTATCAGGCTGAGCGTCCGAATACTTGTATTATCTCAAATGGTTTTGCATCGATGGGCATCGGTGTGCCAGGTGCGATAGCGGCCAAATTGGTTTATCCAGATAGAACCGCATTAACAGTAACAGGTGATGCCGGATTTCTAATGAATTCACAAGAGATCGAAACTGCCATGAGAATTGGCACCGCAATTATTATATTGATCTGGAACGATAGCAAATATGGTTTGATAAAATGGCATCAGGACCGTCGCTTTGGCCGTGACACTCAAATTCAATTTAATAACCCTGACTTTGTGATGTATGCCGAGAGTTTTGGCGCAAAAGGATATCGTGTTGAATCTGCTGATGACTTATTACCGACCATTAAAAAGGCCATTGCCGACGATACGGTGGTAATCATCGATTGTCCCGTGGATTACTCAGAGAACATGAAACTCACCGAGAAACTTGGAAATCTAGTTTGCCCTATTTAAGGCCAGAGATTCTTTATTAATAGACAAACAAAAATAGGGAGCAACCATGACTGCTGAATTTCAACTAATGGTTCCTGGCGCGACAGCGGATAAAGAACACAGAGTATCATCACCCTGGGATTTATCCGATATCGGCATGGTGCCAACCATCAACTCGACTGGTGCTGATATCGCGATGAAAACTGCACAAGCGGTATTTCGGGATAAATCTCGATGGCTAAAGCCCGAGCAGCGAATCCAGATACTGGAAAGAACAGCACAAATAATGAGCGAACAGTTCGAAGCCTTAGCCATTCTGGCGGCTAGCGAAGGCGGTAAGCCATTACTCGATTCACGTGTTGAAGTCGCTCGCGCTATTGATGGCGTACGTAATTCAGTGGAATGCCTGCGCACTGAAAGTGGTCGTGAAATTCCGATGAACTTGAATGCAGCTTCGGCTAATCGACTCGCGTTCACGAGACGAGAACCGATAGGTGTGGTGATGTCGGTCAGTGCGTTTAATCACCCACTGAATTTAATTGTCCATCAAGTTGCACCCGCCATCGCTAGTGGTTGTCCGGTTATTATCAAACCAGCAGAAGATACACCTTTATCCTGTTTTCGCTTTGTACAAATACTACGTGAGGCTGGTTTGCCGGCTTCACATTGTCAGGCGGTGATGACGAGTGATCTCGATGTCGCATCACAATTAGTGACAGACCGGCGTGTTGCCTTCTTTTCATTTATCGGCAGTGCCAAGGTCGGCTGGATGTTGCGCTCACAATTAGCCTCAGGCACTCGTTGTGCTTTAGAACATGGCGGTGCAGCGCCAGTCATTATCGCTCAAGATGCAGATCTTGATGATACGCTACCTTTGATAGCCAAGGGTGGTTTCTATCATGCCGGTCAAGTTTGCGTGTCAGTTCAGCGAGTTTTTGCGCATCGAAGCATCGCGCGTCAGGTCGCTGAAAAACTAGCTGAGCTTGGTTCGAAAATGAGCATCGGTGATCCAATACTTGAGTCAAGTTTGATAGGTCCATTAATACGGCCCAGAGAAGTCATGAGAGTTCATAACTGGGTAACGGACGCTATTGCCGAAGGTGCCGAGTGCCTGGTCGGTGGCGAATTAAATTCAGACACCAGCTATCAATCGACTGTATTATTTGAGCCTTCGCCTCAAAGCAAAGTCAGTCAGTTAGAAATCTTTGGTCCTGTGATTTGTGTGTATGCCTATGACGATATCGATGAAGCAATTGCTCGCGCCAATAGTCTCGATGTCGCCTTTCAGGCATCGGTATTAACCAGTAGCATCGATACCGCAATGCATTGTTATACTCAGCTTAATGCATCGGCGGTGATGGTCAACGACCACACAGCCTATCGTGTCGACTGGATGCCTTTTGCTGGTTTGAAACAATCAGGCCTGGGCGTTGGCGGCATTCCCTATACCTATGAAGACATGCAAATCGAAAAGATGATGTTGTTACGCTCAAAGGCTTTATAAATTTATTAGTTGGAAATATTCAGTGATCGAAATAATGCAGGGTCAACCAATGTTGATCGAAAATAGAGTGCCTCGACAAGACTGGGATCGAGCCCCGTGGAATCGTTGGAGTTTTCAAAATATACGCCAGATTTTACCGACCACCGAAGTTTGGCGTGGCAATGGGAAAGTGCGCGAAATACCACGCCAAATACTCAATAAGGCGCAAGATATTAGTTATCTTCCAGTCGTTACATCGGACGCGAGACCTTCAACCATACAAACCTGGATAGACTCCAGCTACACCGATGGCATCGTTGTTTTGCATCATGGGGCGATAGTATTCGAGCAATATCACAACGGCATGTCAGAGCGAACATTACATCTGTCGCAGTCGATGGCGAAATCAATCGTGGCTTCAGTCGCGGGTATATTAATGGGCCGAGGTTTATTGAGCCCAACCGAACAGGTCACCACCTACCTGCCTGAACTGGAAGCCACTGGATGGAAAGGGTCAACCTTACAGCAAGTAATGGACATGACGACTGGTGTGCGCTATATCGAAGACTACGAAGCACTCGACTCCGACATTGCGGTGACAGACTTTGCTTCAGGTTGGAAGCTACCCCCTCCTGGCAGTGCCACACCAACCTGCCTGTGGGATCAAATTTTAACCCTGACCGAAACCACTCGAGCGCATGGTGAGCTATTTAATTACCGTTCTATTGAAACTGATGTGCTCGCGCATTGCATGGAGCGTGTGACTCAAACCCGCCTCGCTGACCTGGTGAGCAACGAGCTTTGGCAACCATTAGGCTGCGAAGAAAGCGCTAGTTTCACTGTTGACTCAGCTGGCTATGCGCTGGCTAACGGTGGCTTTAATGCGACCTTGCGAGACTACGCACGCTTCGGCCAAATGTTACTAGAACAAGGTAGTGTGGACGATAAGCAAATCGTACCCATGCGTTGGATCCATGATATTCACAATGCTAACCCTCAATTGTTTGGTGAGCCCTATACTTTTAGCACCCCTAATGGTGCTTATAAAAATCAGTTTTGGATCGAAGATGTTGCCCAAAAAGCATTTATGGCGAGGGGTGTTTTTGGCCAATTGATATACATTGATCCTGCCCACGACATGGTCGTGGTGAAGCTGTCGAGTTGTCCCGAGTTTGTTTCGGCGCCGCGATTACAGGATGATTTGAATTCGATTCATGCTATAGCAAATGCTTTTCATGGCTAAAGCTGATTCAAGCCTGAGCCACTAGACTTCGCTAAAGTTACAATAATGACCAATAGTAAAAAGCACATTTTTAGAAATACCCAAACGGCTAATGACATGTCAATCATAGATACTTGTGGCTGTACCGAACAAACCGGTCAATGGCAGCAATACCCAAGGCTAAGCAATCACCAACTAGTCGACTGGGTCGCTATTGGTGCTGGTTTCACCGGGATTGCCGCCGCGAGACGCCTCTCCCAACTTGACCCCAATAAACGAGTATTACAGATTGATGGCAAACAACAAGGGCAGGGCTCTAGCGCTCGAAACTCTGGTTTCGCTGTCGCATATGACATGCTCAAATACAGACTAAAGCCGGACGTGAAGGTTAGATGGCACGCCACACCATCGACAGTGCGGGTGTTGCCGAGGTCGAAAGGCTAGTGACTGAACATCAAATAGCCTGCGACTGGAGCAGAACAGGATCAATTCATGCGGCAGCAGATCACAAAAATTTTGTTGCTATCAATAAGCATCAGCAGTGCTTTCCTGAATTCGTTACTGTTATTACCTGGATCGATCTGCTGCCAGTGAGTTACGATCAATGACGCGTCCCCCCAAAACAAGCCAACGAATTTGATCATAAGCTTCAACCGAGTCGAGCGGGTTTGATTCTAGCAACAGCAGGTTTGCGGTTTTACCTGGTTCGACGCTGCCGTAGCGATCTTCTAGTCCAAACATCCTGGCATTGTTGATGGTTGCCGATTCCAATAATTTTCTTAAAGGTATGCCCAAGGCTGCCATGTGAACCATTTCTTGATAGCTGCTTAACCCTGGGAGATTGGCATGACCGGGTGTCGCAGGATGATCACTGGCGAGTAACAGGTCATGGCCGACCTCAGACAAGTAGCGCACACTTCGCTCGCTGCGACTGATGGGGATATTCATTAATGTAGCGATGCGGTCATCGGGTAGCTTATCGAAACCCTCTTGTGCCAGTTCTCTTTTGAACTGGTGTGCAGCAGATGTTCGATACCATTCGAGCAGTTCGGCTGGCACTACTTTCTTCAATATTGGGTCGTCTAAATGATCAGGAATAAATAGTGATTGCATGCTGTCCATCACCTGGAGTGTTGGTTGGTAGCCGATGCCATTGGCATGTACTGTATCGAGGTGTTGGCGAATTTCTTCCGGCATGCCGTTATGCTTCCGGTATTGATTCCAATTCCACAGGCCGTGTCCTAAAACATCCACGCCTGCCTTTACGGCAAGTTGTTACATGTCGAGTGCATTCGCATGCCCGATAACTTTAAGATTTTTAGCATGTGCAGCATGGATAACTCGCTCGATACTTTCATCGCTCAGCATTGGCCAGTCGTTGATCAAATCCCAGCCGTCTTCAAAAAACAGCTTTAGGCAGATAGCACCACCATCATTCATTCGTCTGACGACCGCTTCAGGCTTATGTTGCGAAAGATCCAGGTTGTGTGGGCTGGATTCAGTCGGAGTGTTTTCGTAAATACGATAGGGCAGGGTATTGTCGATTGCATCTGTGTCCATGAAGTTAGTTGGATAACCGGTGGCCAATGGAGCAGCACCACAGTGGAATATATCTGGGGTTAACGCCCGATTTTGGGACAGGGCTAAAGTTGCAGGATGCGCAGCTGGATCTAAAATTTGAGTCACGCCAAAATAGAGCAGGCTACGCTCAAATTGTTGTTCGTATAGCTCAGTCATTCGAGCAAATTTCTGAGAGCGCTGTCCGCCCTTGGATCCGAGACCAGGAATAACCAACGTATGCAAGTGACTGTCCATCAGGCTAGGTTTAAGGAAAAGGTTACTGCCATCTAACACCTGCGTATTGGCCTTAGGCCGAATAGGCTGCTCGCTCACGGCTTCAATTTTGCCATCTCGAATGAGAACCGACGCGTGATGCAGTGGTGTCGAGCGTTCAGGTGACACTACAGTTGTGTTTTGAATAATCAGGTCGGCGGCTATTGCTTGCCCTGCCTCAGCAACGGAAATAATGGTCAATAAAAAAGAAATCAAAAATGGGTTCATAGGTTTTGAAAAGTGAGTAGTCATCATTTATCCTCATCAGGTTAGAGGCTCTATTGTGTTGTCTTTTGTTAAGGCCAACGACCTCAAACGCGATTGAGGTCGTCTCTAATCACGATCCAGTACATACTTTCGCCAAATTTCAGTGAGGTGGCGTTCAATGCCAATGATTCCTTTGTCCATCGTCCTGGCCTTGATGCTGGGATATTTTTTGTTGATCGAATTGACGCGGCCATCTCCACGTAATCGTTTTGCCTGTGTGTTTTTAATTTTAGTGATGGTGCAGTTCACCATTGTTGGTATACGTTTTGGCTACGGTGTCGAAGTGTTTGGCGAAATATTTCCGATGACGGCAGCATTGATTGGGCTGTTGGCTTTTTTGAGCTTTCAAAACCCAGCTAATCTAAATGAAAATCCACTGTGGCCTGCTTTACTGCATCTTGTGCCATTGAGTGTTGCTTTGCTGTTAACACTATTTGCACCTAACTTCATCGATCTCGCACAGGGCTTGTTTACCTTTTTTTATGCGGTAGCACTGACACTACTGGGTTTACGTGAACGCGATACATTTCCCTGGGTTGATTTCAACCGGCGCGAATATGTGCGTCGAGCATTGTGGTGCGTGGTTGCACTGGCGTTTATGTCGGCAATTACCGATTTTGTCATTGCCGTCGATGACCAGCAGACTCAGGGCGCTAATATCCCGGGCATCGTCGGTTGGACATCAATTATCGCAGCACTATTATTTACCTCCTTTATTGTTTGGCAGAAACGCAGTGAAAATCGGCCAGAAGTCGCGACCGATGTCCGCATGAAACCGGTCGACAGTAACGCAGAAGTCAAATTGCTAGCACAGCTTGATAATCTGATAGCTGCCACTCAACTTTATTTAGACCCTGATTTAAACCTGAACCGAATGGCGCGAAAGTTGGGTGTACCGAGCAGACAGATATCTGTAGCAATCAATCGACAGCGCTCTGTCAATGTTTCGCAATTCATTAATGGCTTACGAATTGATGAAGCTTGCCAGTTACTGAGAGAAACCAACTTATCCGTCACTCGAGTCATGTTACAGTCAGGGTTTATAACCAAGTCTAACTTTAATCGCGATTTTAGCCGCCGTATGGGTAGTAGCCCTAGCGTATGGCGTGCTGGTTTTGTAGGGTAACATCAGCAAAGGTTGATCAAGTGCATCCCTGAGCCAGCCATTAAGAGGAGCGCTCATTGGTGTCGCTCAAAAAATAGTGGAGGGCGGCTAAACAACAAAAGAGAAGCATCTTTACAATTTTGTGTCACTGTGCATTGTATTTCGAGGGAATCTGCATAGGTAATGAAAATGAAAGCGATTCATACCTACTAATATTATTAGGTTGTTACTTAACCTGAGAGATATCAATGAATACCATCAGGCACGGCATTATTTTGAACGTCGAAAACTTTGAATCATGTGTAAAGTTTTATCGGAGTGTTTTTGACCTTCCGCTGATGTTTGAAAAAAATGAGGGTTCTTTTAAACTCTGTTGTCTCGAGTATGGCGATTGCTACCTGATGATCGAAACCGAAGGTGTTGCAAGTTCAAAAGAAAAATCAATAGCCGAGTGCCCGACTAAGTTTTGTTTCAATGTTCCAAATATTGATGACGCATTGGTACACCTCAAAAAACTTAATATTGAAGCTACCATTATTACAAACGACTGGGGTTCAACGATAAATATATTTGACCCTGATGGAAACCGAATCGGTATTAGAGATGAGGCTAGTTTTTGTAAACAAATAGATCCCTGACAATTACTGGTCTTCATGAGTTAAGATATTCAGTATCCAGGTCACTTTTTGAAACGATGACACGAGCCTTCTATGATTAAAGGAAGTTGTTTATGCCAGCAATGTAGGTACGAAGCAGGGGGCGAACTATTTGATGTTTTGCATTGTCATTGCTCAATTTGCAGAAAATTACATGGGTCAGCCTTCGCGACTTACGGCGGTGTCTTACAGGATAAGTTTAAATGGATTGGTGACACATCAACATTAAATAAATATCAATCACCAAATAATGTAGCGCGATATTTTTGTGGTAATTGCAGCTCGTTACTGATGTCGATAGATAGCTCAGAGCCTAATACGGTTTACCTCAGTTTAGGTGGTGTTGATACCAACAATGAGATCAGTCCAGAATACCATCAGTTCGTTGCATCAAAAGCATCGTGGCATGAAGTTAATGATCACTTGCCTAAATTTAATGAGTCTGTAGATTAATTTCTTTAGACAGTAGAAGGTTGGGTTGAAGTATGAAACCCAACAAGGGGTGCCCTCTCAGAGTCTAATCAATCTTTATCTTCGAGGCTGTGTTAGTCAATACCGTAAAGCCGTTGTCCAATGGGAAACTTTTGGATAAATATTAGCAATGCTTCGATCTCTAATTTCAATCAACGAAACGCCCGCGGTTTAACCAGCTCTACAGTTTCTATTACATCAGCTTGTTCTTTCTGATGGCGTTTTCGCATTGGCAATAAACTGGCTGTTTTGACAGGTTCGAAAACTCGTTTAACCAAAATCGAATGTGATTCATTCACTCGCTGTAACTTGCCCACGACACAAAGATACGCCTCTTGATCAACCTGTTGATGGAATCGCATATAAACTTGCGGAGTAAAGGCGAGGTTAAAAAAACCTTTTTCATCTTCCGTAGTGACGAACACCATGCCTTTGGCTGAACCAGGAGATTGCTTTGTGAGCACCATGCCAAATACAAAGACATCGCAATTGGCTGTCAATGAAATTAATTCGCTCGACTGAGTAAACTTTTCCAATGCGACTGTAAACGGCCATTGCTGTTGCTTAATGACGCGCACAGGGTGGTCGGCCAGACTAGTTTTAAAAGCCTTAAAGTCTTTTTGAATTCGCTCCATGGCTTGCTCTGGTTTCCATTCAATCGGGCGTTCCTGATCATCCATTATTGATTGATAAGGGACTGCTTCGGCTTTCCATAATGCTTGTGAACGGGCCTGTCCGAGTTCACGAAAAACATTGGTTGCGGCTAGCGTGGTGAGGTCATCGCGTGGCAATTGATTGGTTTGTACGAAGTGCTCAAAATTGTTCCAGCTACCCACTGTTCCTCGAACATTCAACAGGCTATCTACTGCAGATTGAGACAAGCCATTGACAATACGAAATCCCAAACGGATGCCACATTTTTCATTATCGCCTAGCCTTTCCAGGGCATGATCCCAGTTCGAAATATTGAGTGACAATGGCAGTACGCTGACGCCTTCACGTTGTGCGCTTTGCAACAAGGCATGCGGGGAATAAAAACCCATCGGCTGTGAGTTTAAAACCGAAGTATAAAAAGCGGCAGGGTAATGGCATTTCAAATAACAGGAGACATAAGCGATCAATGAAAATGACACAGCATGTGATTCAGGAAAACCATAGTCTGAGAAACCTTTCATTTGAGCGATAATCTGCTTGGCGAACTCTGCTGCGATACCATTCTCCTGCATACCTTGTTCGAGTTTTTTGAGTAGAGGGTTTATTTCTCGATCGAAATCCTTAATGCCCCAGGAACCAATTTTTTTACGTAACTCATCAGCTTCGCCACCGCTAAAATTACCGACCTCAATGGCAATTCGCATGGCCTGTTCCTGAAAAATGGCAATGCCCAATGTGCGTTTCAGTATTGGCTCGAGACGCTTATCTGGGTAAGTTATTGGTTCCAGTCCTTCACGCCTGGCGAGAAAAGGGTGTATGACCTTGCCTTGAATAGGGCCGGGACGAATGATTGCGATTTCGATTACCAGGTCGTAAAAACAGGCGGGTTTGAGACGCGGCAACATAGACATCTGTGCCCGTGATTCGATCTGGAAGGTGCCCACGGTTTCGGCCTTCTGTATCATTTGATAGGTTGCTTTATCATCATCTGGAATGCTGTGAAAACTTAACTTGCGACCATAAAACTGTTCGATAGTGTCGAAGCATTTTCGGATTGCGCTCAACATGCCTAAACTGAGTATGTCGATTTTAAAAAAGCCAAGTGCTTCTATATCCTCCTTACACCACTGAATCACGGTTCTGCCTTGCATGGTTGCAGGCTCTTGCGGTAACAGGCAATTAAGTGTTTTGTCGGCCAACATGAAACCACCTGAATGTATGCCGATATGTCTGGGGAAACCCTGTAGCTTATTGCTGAGTTGGGTCCATAGCTTCCAGCTTATTTTTGGTGTATCCATATTCTTATCTTCATAGTCATCTTTTAATGCCTTTACTATATTTTCCATACCACTGCCGCGAAAATATCGACTAGTGGCTATTTTTGATATTTGCTTGAGCATCACTTCGCTGGCCCCCAGTGTTTTGCCCACCGCACGCAATGTGCCCTTGGCACGAAAGGTGATGATGTTGGCCACCATCGCTGCTCGGTCACGACCATAACGTGCGTAGATATATTGAATCACTTCTTCACGCCGCTCATGTTCAAAGTCGACATCAATATCGGGAGGGTCTCCACGTTCCATACTAATAAAGCGTTCAAACAGCAGATCAAACTGGTCAGGGTTTACCGAGGTAATACCTAGCACATAACACACCGTAGAATTCGCTGCCGAACCACGACCCTGGCATAGGATATTTTGCTGTCTTGCCCATTGAACAATGTCCCAAACGGTTAAAAAGTAATCGGCAAAATTGAGCTGTTGAATTAGCCCCAGCTCGTGCTTGATCAAACCCAATACTTTGTCGGACGGACTTTGATTAAAATATTGTTGTGTGCCCTGGTTCACCAGTTCGGTCAGGTAGGACTGTGCATCTCTGCCGGCAGGTAGCATTTCCTTCGGGTATTGATAACTCAACTGGCTGAGATCAAATACACAGGCATCATTTAACCTAGCCGACAAGGATAGAGCCTGCTGATAATTCGGTATGGTGGAAAATAGGCGGTGTAGTTCGGCCTGATGATGTAAGCATCGTTCACTGTTCGGGAAATAATGTTGAGGGCAACCATCGAAGGTAGTGTTATTGCGGATTGCCTGCATCAAGTCGCTCATAATTTTTTCGCTACGCTGGTGAAAAAAAACATCCTGGCTAAGCAGTATTTCTAGCTGATTTTTTTTAGCGATTTCCAGTGTGGGCTTTATCCAACGGTCTTCTGCTGGGTGGAGGTGTCGACTGATCGCTAGATAAAAACTGCCCTGAAATAGTGCCCCTAATTCAGCGTAATATTGTGGTGAGTTTTGGCAGCGAATATTGCCGCGCATTGGTTGAATAGCAATCACGCCAGATACATCGCTATTGAGCAAATATTCAAGAGGAATATTGGCATAATCTTTACCCGCCCGATGGGCGTAACTCAGCAGTTTATTCATATTGGCATAACCTGCTAAATCTTTCGCTATCAGCACTAGCGTGTCCTGTAACAAAACGGGTAAGTGATGATCTTTTTTAAAGTGAATTTCGGCACCATAATTTAGTTTTAAATTTTTATGCTGGCCCTGTTTTTTTAAATAATCGAGCTCTCTATAACAACGTGCCAGTCCATAGCTGCCATCAAAGTCGTTGATACACAAAGAGTTATAACCCAAATTATTGGCACGCGAAATTAAATCAGCAGGATGCGAAGCGCCCTGCAAAAAACTAAAGTTGGTTTTGCATAACCATTCATTAAAATTTGAAAAAGAGTTTTTATTTGAAAGCATGATAAATATTCCAAATTGGCCTTAGAACGTCTCTTAAAATAGTATTTTTTCGTGAATGCCAGAAGCCGGTGCCCAGCGGTGGCATCAGCCAGCGGGTGGCACACCAGCTAAGGAGCTAACGCGGCAATCATCGAAAAAGTGCATTTTTTTGAGGTGTCCTAGGTGTATTCACCTTGTTTAAACCACCTCCCTTCACCATCACGATATACCCAGCTTGCGTGCCCCTGATTATTTTTCAGAACATAATAATCCTTGTTCTGATTGATCGATTCATCCCGTAGCCACCAACGACTGCCACAACGCTCTAAAAATTGATGTGGTTTGGTTGATGGGGTATCTATTGGCTGTGATTCAGAATGGTAGAAAAGTGGTCGTTGGTTCGAACTGATAGACCATTGAAGATGATCAAAAGAGATTTCTGGAGTACTCCCAATAGGGGATGTTTCGAATGACTGTTCTGGGCAAAAGTTTGCCTCGCAATGATAAGCCTCAATCAGCGTCGGTAACTTGTTTTGCAGTTCGCGTATATCCTCTAATTTGATATCGGAACTTTCGTTCTCCAAACCTTCATGTCTAAATAAATCCCAGAGAACAGGCGGCAATTGAATGCGCTCACAAACTTCAACAGACCAGCTGAGCAAAGGCATTGTTTCTGGCAGGTCGAGATCTTCATCACGATTTTTTAATTGCCGCATTAAATCATCATAAACATACCAGGCCTGATACATTGCTGTTTTAAATTCGGGTGATTCGCGGTGTAGCGAGTAAGGATGTCGAAACGATAATTCGACATCGATAACCTGATCATTAAATAATGTGATCTTCCAGAGCATACGATTGATATGCTCATTTTCATTACCTTTGAATTGCAGGCAGAGTTTTTTGAAGTCCTCACATAGTAGAGCTTTTATATGTGACCATTGATTCAGCGGATATTCGAGGTCTCGGCTTACCGATGGCCGCAATGGCTCAGCAAAGGGTATCCAGGGGAAACCTTGCAGGTCGGATGATCGCGTATTGCTTGATTGGGCAAATGTCCATCGCCAAATCTTACCGGCCCAAACATCAAAACGCCGGCTGATTGCATGAGCATCCGCCTGTTGTAAAGCAAAAGGCCCCGTGAGACTGATTCGATTTATAAAACGTTTCAGCTGCGCCTGTTTGCTTCGGAAAGATGCCATATTAAACTGCTTGGCGTTGATCTGTTCGGGTGATGGGTCAGCGTTTGTTGGGGTGCAAACCAGAATCGCCAGCCCAATTTTATATATATATTACGATTCAGCAAACTCTGTAAAAAGTAAACACCTTGAGCCTGCTGATTCACCTGATAGCTCAGATAAACCAGGTATTGCCAGGGGTGGTTGGCAAAAACTGCGATGTATTTTGCACCAAAAGAGTAGTTTAATATCCGATCAAAAAATTGATTTAGATCGCATTGGTATTTTTGTTGTTGCGCCAGCCAAAACTGTTCGCAGTCATCCACTTTGCATAACAGAATGTCATCACTCCAAAGCATCACGTTAGGTGATAAGGCAAATGGGTTAGCTGTTACCTGAGGTGAGTGAATAGCAACATAAGCGGGAAAGCTATCAGCGGCTGTCAGTTGGTTTAGTCGTATAACAGCTTTAGTGGCGCCTTTCATTTTATGGTTGTTCATACACATCCTGAGCAGCAATGTTGATGCGTCCGGTGTTATGCCCCTTAATCACTTGCAGAGAAAATCCACTGTTCTCGTTTTGCCAGCTATTTATTCGCAAACTGGCGTAGGGATTACCTCGCTTTTGGCTCAGGAAGTAATGACGAATTAAAAATACCACCTGCTGATTTTTACGGGCCTGCTGACTGACGAAAGCCAAGTCACCCGTCGAGAACTTTTTTGGTGCGTCGATGATAATGCGTTTGAATGTATCCTCCAGAAACAGAGGGCGAAGTTCTTTGGCAGGCTGTGCCGAACAGATAAAGAACAAACGCCGAAGATCAACGCCATGGCTAATCCAGCTTGAAGCAAAAATACCCAGGCCATGATGGTGGTATATCCAGATACTCACGGGAATATTTTTTTTCAAAAACTGTAATGGAATCAGGCGTCCGTTCAAACCTGGTGGAATACCCCATTCAACCAAATCACCTGGCTTCACTGCGGTGAAACAATCATCAAGCGCGTCGATACCAGAACGTAATAATTGATGCTGATCGACTGAAGGCGAAAGCGATCTGGCTGATATTAGATGGCTAGAGAGGGGCGAATCAGTAAACTTTGGGGGGATTGACGCCATCATAAATTCAAGCGTCCTGCTAAGTCTTGCGGATAATGCCGACAAGCTTGCCGATAATCTGCAGTTTTTGTGCAGGTACTTCACGTATCGCAATTTCAGGATTCGATGGCAATAGCAGAAATTGATCTCCTACCAGCTTGATACGTTTTAGTGTAATTTCATCATCTATGCGCACGGCAAGAATGTCATTTTTGTTGTAGTCCTGCTGCAATTTAATCATCGCAATATCGCCTTCGGTAATCGAGTCTCCCGACATGCTTTCGCCCGCGACACGAATTCCCTGGATGTCACCACCACCGAAAAAATCACGGTTCACCGAGAAGGTTTCGCTGCTCTCATCAAACATAGCCGATGGCGCACCAGCTGGAATTCTGGCGGCCAGGTTAAACTCGCTGCTGTGCTCTACCGAATCACTCGCTAGCATGTAATCTGATACACGCTGCGAACGTTGTTTAATGTATCCCTTCTTCTGCAACGCCTTGAGGTGGAATCGAGCAGTAGTATGTTTAAAGCCAAAGTGATTGGCTATTTCGCGCAGCGATGGAAAAGGCAAACCTTGTGCCTGAACCTGCGTCGTAAAATCATAAACGGCTTGCTGAATATCGGTAAGAGAGTTCATAAACGGTAGTCTAGTATCTAACAGCGTTATATGCAACAGTGTTTCATAAAAATGAAGGCTCTACATAAGCGTATGAGTTTCCAGCTACCATCATGGCGCCGTCCGATATACGACGTAGGCTATATAAGCCTGAGCGCCATCAGGCGTGAATAACTTGTCGATGCCAGCAAACAGACGATAAAAAATAATCGTAAGAACTCATAGTTGTTAGAAGCTTGCCGGAAGGCGTTTAGCTTTTCTGGCCTAGGCAGCTCTGTGCCAGTATTTTAACTAGCCCTTTATCGAACAGCTAGTTTCAGTATACAATTTAGAATTTTCCTTTAAACTTTAACGCGTTGGCTGGAGCTTTGAGGCTTTATCAAAAAAATCATACGAGGCGTTTTACTCTTAAATTGGCTGTATTTTAATGTTTTCTTGTTCGGGTAAACAACCCCTTAATCTAGGTGTTTCTGACGGGACTCTTGCGCCCTGTCCGGATACTCCCAACTGTGTCTCAAGCGACGCTAAAGACACAAAGCACCAAATATCGAATTACAGGTTAGCTTTGGCGCCAGACGAGGCTTGGCAGGCTGTTCGAGAAGCGGTGTTAAAGCTGCCAGGCACTAAAATTGTGAATGAGTCTGATGGATACCTGCATGCAGAATGCCGTAGCACCGTATTTGGATTTGTGGATGATCTAGAGCTGCACTTAAGGCCTGCTGCTGGGATTATTGCGATTCGGTCTGCGTCACGTCTGGGGCATTCTGATTTTGGCGTTAACCGAAAACGAGCAGAGCAATTGCGATTGAAGTTGACAGAGCAAGGCGTATTAAAGTAGCTCGTTCGATCATGATCTTTATTGGCTTATGCTTAAGCCTGTAAAATGTTTGAAATTTATACGCTTCTCAATTTAAATTAAAAGGTAGCACTATGTCCTATTATAAAGCGCCGTTAAAGGAAATGCAGTTCGTTATTGAGGAGCTGTCAGAGTTGTCAGCACTGGCGAAGTTGCCAGGGTATGAAGATGCCGACAATGATCTTGTTGAAGCTATTCTTGAGCAGGCTGGAAAGTTTGCAGAAGAAGTCGTCTCGCCGTTGAATAAACCAGGTGATGAGCACGGTACGTTTATCGAAAATGGTCAGGTCGTTAGTCCACCTGGTTTTACTGAAGCCTTCCAGCAGTTTGCTGAAAATGGTTGGTTGAGTCTCAAACAACCCACAGAGTACGATGGGCAGGGCATGCCTTATCTTTTGCATTCTGCGGTCACTGAAATGTGGAATTCGTCGAATATTGCTTTGGCGCTATGCCCTTTATTAACATCGGGCGCCATCGAGTCAATTTATGTGCATGCCAGCGATGCGTTAAAGCAGCAATATCTTACCAAAATGATTGCAGGCGAGTGGACTGGTACGATGAACCTTACCGAGTCTCATGCGGGTACTGACCTCGCTGCTATTCGTACGCGGGCAGACCGTGATGGCGAGAATTACCGCATTAGTGGACAAAAAATATACATCACCTGGGGTGAGCACGAGATGTCGGAGAATATTATTCATCTCGTGTTGGCTCGTCTACCCGATGCGCCTGAAGGCGTTAAGGGGATTTCATTATTTTTGGTTCCCAAATTTATGGTGAATGAAGATGGCAGTTTGGGTGATCGAAACGATTTAAAAGTCGTCTCTGTAGAGCATAAGCTGGGCATACATGCCTCGCCCACTTGTGTCATGAGCTATGGTGATAACGATGGCGCAGTGGGTTATTTGATTGGCGAAGAAAATAATGGACTGGCCTGTATGTTTACGATGATGAATAACGCTCGTCATGAAGTTGGAATGCAGGGCGTTGGGTTATCGGAAAGAGCTTATCAGGCTGCTTTGTGGTACGCCCAGGAACGCGTGCAGGGTTATGCTCATGGGTCTAGTGATCGCGTCACTATTATTCATCACCCGGATGTCCGGCGAGTATTGATGCAAATGCGAGCGCTGACGGAAGCCAGCCGTGCCTTTGGCTACGTCACCGCGAGTATGACTGATCTGGCGCATCATTCTGTTTCAGGCGATGACCGGTCTCGCTATCAGCGTAGGCTCGATTTATATATTCCTATTATCAAAGCCTGGTGTACAGAGATGGCTCAGGAAGTCACTTATTTGGGCGTGCAAGTGTATGGTGGAATGGGTTTTATCGAAGAAACGGGTGCGGCTCAATATATGCGTGATGCACGAATCTTGACTATTTATGAAGGTACAACTGGGATTCAGGCGATTGACTTGATGGGGCGTAAAATGTGGCGTGATAAAGGGCTGGGCATGGGCGAGTTAATGGCCGAAATGGAAGCTTTCGAAGCTGCTATGCCCTATCAATCGGGTGAGGACCAAGCGGATGCGTTTGTTCGTATTAAACGTGAACTTGGCCGAGCATTGATTGGCTTGAAAGAAACAACGCAATGGTTTCTGGCGCAAGCTAGCGACGATCCTTATCTGGCAGGCTCAATTGGTGTAAATTATATGATGCAAGCGGGTAATGTGATTGCTGGATGGTTAATGGCTCGATCAGCGGTTTCTGCCCAACAGCATATTGATGCTGGTGCGAGTGAGGTTTTTTATCGCAATAAGATAAGTACTGCGTTATTTTTTGCCGAGCATATTTTGCCGCGTAGTGAGGCCTTGAAAATATCGGTTCAGGCTGGTTCGGGTAGTGTCATGGGTATCGATGTTGATGATTTTTCAAGCCATTAGAATTTTAGTGAGCCTTTACTGATAGAGAAAGACTAAGGGGAAAGATTTATGAGTCAGCTTAAATCGAGAACCTACAAAGAGCTCGAAACCGGAGATCAAGGACGATTCTCGAAAACGGTGACGGAGCGTGACATTATTCTGTTTGGTGAAACCTCGGGTGATGTTAATCCGGTCCATTTCGATGAAGCCTATGCCTCGAAGACGATTTTTAAAGGCCGTATTGCACACGGCATGTGGTCCGCCAGTTTAATATCGACCTGCATTGGCACTGTCATGCCGGGCCCTGGCAGTATTTACCTGGGGCAAACACTAGATTTTAAACTGCCGGTTCGTTTGGGCGATACCTTAACGGCTGTAGTCACTATTGATCAAAAGATCGATGCAAAAAAATTACTAATTATTAATTGTGTGGTGACAAATCAAAATAATGAAGTTGTTGTGAATGGAGAAGCAAAGGTTATGCCGCCACGTAAGAGTGCTGATCTTATCTCAGCTCCATTACCAAGCATTACTGTCGCTGGTTTGCATTAGTCATGTCCAGAGTCGATGATCTTGAAAGGGTAGACTTTAATTTTTTCACCTCGGTGCCTACACGCTGGGGCGATGCGGATATGTTGGGGCATATTAATAATGCGATTTTCGTCCGTTATCTTGAGTCAGGACGGTTAGATTATTTAGATCGAGTGCTTGGCCTTAAATTCAAGCAACCGATAGCGCAGGGTATCTTGGTGGCAGATATGCACGTTTCCTACTTAAGTCAGGTACATCACCCGGCAAATCTCGAAGTCGCCACGCGTGTCAGTCGAATCGGTAATACCAGTTTCGATATATCGGCTAATATTTATGACGAAAATGGTGCTGTGGTAGTGATATCAAAAGCCGTTTGTGTGTGGTTTGATTTTGCATTGAACCAAAAAAAAGCGGTACCGTTAGCTGCCAGAGATGCTGTGTTTGATATAGAAGTCATTAAACCTGATTGAGCCAGACGAATAGTGTTACCTGATGAAAAAGCCTTTCTTATTCGTGGCCTATTCATTCTAAATCTAGTATTTTTATAGAAGATAGTGATTATTTTTTATCCAATTCGATAAGATCGATTTTAGTTTTGTGATTGTGTGTTAGAATGTGCGCCGATAGAAACCCTGTTCGATGTAAATTACTTTGTAAATCAATAGCTTGCGTTAGTTTAGCTCCTTTGATTCATGAAGAAGGAACGCTATTCCTTAGCAACATGCCGGCGATAAGTGGGCAGTTAACAGTATTTTATAACCATTTTATTTGAGAATAACCATGGCAGACCTTGATAAGTATCGAAATATAGGCATTTTTGCCCATGTCGATGCCGGTAAAACAACGACCACTGAACGCATACTGAAGCTCACCGGAAAAATCCACAAAATCGGTGAAGTGCACGATGGTGCAGCTACCACTGATTTCATGGATCAGGAGCAAGAGCGTGGTATTACCATTCAATCAGCTGCAACTAGTTGTGAGTGGGACGGGCATCGTTTCAATATCATTGATACACCGGGTCACGTTGATTTCACAATTGAAGTTTATCGTTCACTGAAAGTGCTGGATGGTGGTGTTGGTGTATTCTGTGGTTCTGGCGGCGTAGAGCCTCAATCAGAAACCAACTGGCGTTATGCGAATGAATCGGGCGTTGCTCGTGTTATTTTCGTTAACAAGTTAGATCGGCTTGGTGCTGACTACTACCGCGTTGTAAAGCAAGTTGAAGAAGTTTTGGGCGCAAACCCAATGTTGATGGTGTTGCCAATTGGCACTGAAGAAGATTTTACCGGTTGTGTTGATTTACTGACTCGCAAAGCATGGGTGTGGGACGGTTCAGGTGATCCTACCAAATACGAAATTCAAGAGCCACCAGCTGACATGGCGGATCTGGTTGAAGAGTATCGCGAAAAATTAATCGAATTGGCGTTAGAGCAAGATGACGATCTACTTGAGAAGTACCTTGAAGGCGAAGAGCCATCAATGGCCGATATTAAGCGTTGTATACGAAAAGGTACGATCGCACTCGATTTCTTTCCAACTTTTTGTGGTTCGGCGTTCAAGAACAAAGGCATTCAGTTAGTTTTGAATGGTGTTGTTGATTACTTGCCAAGCCCAACTGAGGTAATACCTCAGCCGGAAGTTGATCTGGAAGGAAATGCTACCGGTGAGTTTGCTATTGTTGATCCAGAGAAGCCTTTGCGCGCATTGGCATTCAAGATCATGGATGACCGTTTTGGCGCATTAACTTTTACTCGAATATACTCTGGTAAGCTGGAAAAAGGCTCGAGCGTATTAAATACCTTTACCGGTAAGACTGAACGAATCGGGCGTATTGTTGAAATGCATGCGGATGATCGAATCGAGCTAGATTCTGCGCAAGCAGGCGATATTGTCGCGATCGTTGGTATGAAGAATGTTCAGACAGGCCACACGCTTTGTGATCCTAAGTTTCCCGCAACGCTAGAGCCTATGGTGTTTCCTGATCCAGTTATCTCTATATCGATTACGCCTAAAGATCAAAGTGCGTCAGAAAAAATGGGTGTAGCACTGGGTAAGATGATTAAAGAAGATCCATCTTTTCATGTCGAAACTGACGAAGAGAGTGGGGAAACTATCATCAAAGGTATGGGTGAATTACACCTAGATATCAAAGTAGATATTTTACGTCGCACACACATGGTTGATGTTACTGTTGGTAAGCCGCAGGTGGCCTACCGTGAAACAATTACGCAGCGTATTGAGGACAGCTACACGCACAAGAAGCAAACCGGTGGTTCTGGTCAGTTCGGTAAGATCGACTATGTTATCGAGCCAGGTGAGCCAGGTAGTGGTTATGAGTTCGAGTCGAAAGTGACTGGCGGTAATGTTCCGCGCGAATTTTGGACTGCAGTCGAAAAGGGTTTTCGTGTTTGTATGGTGGAAGGCGTGCTTGCAGGCTTCCCGTTGCTGGACGTTAAGATAACGTTGGTTGATGGTGCTTTCCATGCGGTCGATTCATCGGCTATTGCGTTTGAGACAGCGGCAAAAGGCGGTTATCGTCAGTCGATACCAAAAGCGAGTCCGCAGTTAATGGAGCCAATCATGAAGGTTGACGTTTTCGTGCCCGAGGATCACGTAGGTGATGTTATCGGCGACTTGAACCGGCGTCGTGGCATGATTAAGGCGCAGGAAGCTGCAGCCAGTGGCGTTCGGGTAAAAGCGAATGTACCCCTGTCAGAAATGTTTGGCTACATCGGTGACTTGCGGACCATGACTTCTGGTCGTGGTCAGTTCTCAATGGAGTTTGAGCACTACCTGCCTTGTCCAAAGAATGTATCTGAGCAAGTTATTAAAGAAGTTAAAGAGCGTAAAGAAGCTAAAAAGTAGTCTCTTACATCGGGCAATTTAAGCTCGATATTGAAAGGCCTCGAACTAATAGAGGCCTTTTTCAATAAGGCGTTGATTAATTGTTAAATTATGCGTTATTGCTATTGACAGAACCATACGCCATGTAGAGAATACGCACCTTGTTTGGAGGGGTTCCCGAGCGGCCAAAGGGGGCAGACTGTAAATCTGCTGGCTCAGCCTTCGGTGGTTCGAATCCACCTCCCTCCACCATTATTAAGTTAAGAGCGGCATTGGCTAGAAAAGTAATCAGCGACTTGTAACCATCGTTGATTATTCGTTTGTCACTCAGTGGTAGAAATCGCGCAGAAGCGCGTACTGGTAAGGCCGATACGATTGGCTGGTCTAAGCCAGAAATGTAAAGCTTGCGGGTGTCGTATAATGGTATTACCTCAGCCTTCCAAGCTGAT
Organism: uncultured Acidimicrobiia bacterium; assembly: GCA_964195315.1. GTDB lineage: Bacteria > Pseudomonadota > Gammaproteobacteria. The sequence goes on from CAXMOZ010000089.1 coordinate 54,862, forward strand.
GACGCGGGTCCGATTCCCGCCACCCGCTCCATACTTTATAGGGTATAGATTAAAGGTTGGAGTTGTTATTGAATTAGGCTCATGTAGCTCAGTCGGTAGAGCACTTCCTTGGTAAGGAAGAGGTCACCGGTTCGATTCCGGTCATGAGCTCCATTGTTTAATATGGAATGTTTGATGTTAAATGATGAGCTTTAATTTTAAGCCTAGATTTTTATTGGCTAGGGCTAGTTTTAGCCGAATTGTAATTAGATAAGTAGCGCTGAGAGAACTGTTATGGCAAAAGCAAAATTTGAAAGAAACAAGCCCCACGTCAATGTGGGAACGATTGGTCACGTCGATCATGGCAAGACCACGCTAACCGCAGCACTGACCAAAGTAATGGCAGAGCAGCAAGGTGGTGAAGTTAAAGCATTCGCTGAAATCGATAATGCACCCGAAGAAAAGGCGCGTGGTATAACTATCTCGACTTCGCATGTCGAGTATGAATCAGTTAATCGTCACTACGCACACGTCGATTGCCCAGGTCACGCAGATTATGTTAAAAACATGATTACTGGTGCAGCCCAAATGGACGGCGCTATTTTAGTCTGTTCAGCAGCAGACGGTCCAATGCCTCAAACACGTGAGCACATCTTGCTATCACGTCAGGTTGGTGTTCCTTATATCGTAGTCTTCATGAATAAAGCCGACATGGTTGATGATGAAGAGCTATTAGAGCTAGTAGAAATGGAAATTCGTGAACTACTAGACGCTTACGATTTCCCGGGCGACGATACGCCAATCATCACAGGTTCTGCCCTAAAAGCATTAGAAGGCGATACTAGTGAAATTGGTGTTCCATCGATCATGAGGCTAGTCGAGGCATTAGATACTTACGTACCAGAGCCAGAACGAGCAATCGAAGGCGACTACCTGATGCCAGTAGAAGATGTGTTCTCTATTTCAGGTCGAGGAACAGTAGTAACAGGTCGAATTGAGCGTGGAATCGTCAAAGTTGGCGAAGAAATAGCTGTTGTCGGTATTACCGATACTATCAAGACCACTTGTACTGGTGTTGAGATGTTTCGTAAATTGCTTGACCAAGGTCAGGCTGGTGACAACGTTGGTATCTTATTACGTGGTACTAAACGGGAAGACGTTCAGCGTGGTCAAGTATTAGCGAAGCCGGGTTCAATTACGCCACACACAAAGTTTGAATGTGAAGTGTATATCCTGTCGAAAGACGAAGGTGGTCGTCACACACCATTCTTTAATGGCTATCGCCCTCAGTTTTACTTCCGTACGACTGACGTTACTGGTGCTTGTGAATTACCAGAAGGTATTGAAATGGTCATGCCTGGTGACAACGTTAAGATGGAAGTTACCTTAATAGCACCAATCGCAATGGACGATGGACTTCGCTTCGCAATTCGTGAAGGTGGTCGTACTGTTGGTGCGGGTGTTGTTGCTAAGATTCTTGCGTAAGATTCTGTATAGAATTATTGAGTGAGAATATTGATTAGGAAGGTCGGGTAAAATACTCGAGTAAGTAAGTAGATATATTATTGCATCAGGGCGGGAGATGGGCTACCATCCCCGCCCTTCGTTTGAAGGCGATAATTATCTTATGCAAGTAAAGGCGGAGATTTAGTTCCGTCGCCAAGTTTAGGACAGTAGCTCAACTGGCAGAGCAGCGGTCTCCAAAACCGCAGGTTGGGGGTTCGATTCCCTCCTGTCCTGCCATATTCGCTAAAGGTCGAGGTATTTTCGTGGTAGCAAAGGATGAACAGCCGGCGTCAAGTTTTGATACATTAAAGCTTGTAGTAGCTTTATTGATGTTGATTGGTGCTATTGCTGGTTACTACTATTTTGAAGGTGAGTCTCAGTTATTTCGAGTCCTCGGTTTGTTGGTGGTGGCTGGAGTTGCAGTTTTTCTGGTTTCGATTACCAGTATTGGGAAAAGAGCGCTTGGGTTTTTTAAGGATGCCCGGGTTGAAGTCCGTAAGGTGGTCTGGCCTACACGGCAGGAAACGATTCAAACAACACTGATGGTTATAATCATGGTGTTTATTGTGGCGCTGATGCTTTGGGCTGTTGATTCTGCTCTTGGTTGGGGTGTTCGTAGTATATTGGCTTTATGAACGTACTTAAGATGAACGCTTTGGTGAGCTGGTTAAATGAGTGATATGTCGAACGAAGAAGTTGAAGGGCAAGAACAGGCCTCTGCAGAAGATTCTGAAGTCGAGCAGGTGGTTAATGATGCATGGCGTTGGTATGTTGTGCATGCTTATTCTGGCTTTGAAGCTTATGTGAAGAAAGTTCTGGAAAGCCGGGTTCTGGCCTCAGAATTTCAGCCGTGTTTTGGAAAAATACTTATCCCGACTGAAGAAGTTGTGGAGATGAGAGATGGTGTTCGTCGAAAGAGTGAGCGCAAATTTTTCCCCGGTTATGTATTGGTTCAGATGGAAATGAATAATGACACCTGGCATATGGTTAAGCAGGTACCTAAGGTGCTTGGTTTTATTGGTGGAACCAGTTCTACCCCGGCTGCGATTACCGAAGCGGAAGCTAATTCTATTTTGAATAGAGTTGAAGCAGGTGTCGATAAGCCGAAACCTAAAGTCTTATTCGAAGTTGGTGAAGTTGTTCGCGTTAACGACGGGCCTTTCAATGACTTTAATGGCGTTGTTGAAGAAGTGAATTACGAGAAAAGTAAAATGCTAGTCTCGGTTCAAATCTTTGGTCGTTCAACTCCAGTTGAACTTGGCTTCGGTCAGGTTGAAAAGGGTTGATAAAAGTTTAGTCAATTTTTTAAGTTTCTTAAAACAAGTTTGGGGAGGGCGAATTAAGTAGTCCGTTTGAACCCGGGAGAAAGTCATTATGGCTAAGAAGATAGTCAATTATATTAAGTTACAGGTACCTGCTGGTGCTGCAAATCCAAGTCCACCGGTTGGTCCAGCTCTGGGTCAACATGGTCTTAACATCATGGAGTTTTGTAAGGCGTTCAACGCACAAACCCAGGAAGTTGAAAAGGGCATGCCACTACCAGTTGTTATTGCTGTTTACAGTGATAAGAGCTTTACATTCGAAATCAAGACACCGCCTGCGTCAGTCTTACTGATGAAGGCTGCTGGTCTAACTAAAGGAAGTGGTACGCCAAATACTAATAAAGTGGGTAAGGTAACTCGTGCTCAATTAGAAGAAATAGCGACAACTAAAATGGCTGACCTGAACGCCAACGATATGGACGCTGCTGTTAATATTATTGCTGGTAGTGCTCGTAGTATGGGCCTCGACGTGGAGGGTGTGTAACATGGCTAAAACATCAAAGCGCTTTGCCGCAATCAATGAGAAAGTTGACCCAACAAAACAGTATGCAATCGATGAAGGTTTGCAGTTACTGAAAGAATTAAGCACCGCTAAATTTGATGAAGCAGTAGATGCGGCAATCAACTTGGGGGTTGATCCACGTAAGTCCGATCAAAATGTTCGTGGTTCTAGTGTATTACCCAACGGTACTGGAAAAACTGTACGAGTGGCCGTTTTTACTCAAGGTGAAAATGCTGAAAAAGCTTTAGCTGCTGGTGCTGACGTTGTTGGTATGCAGGACTTGGCTGAGTCAATGAAAGCAGGTGATATCGACTACGGTGTTGTTATTGCGAGCCCAGACGCCATGGGTGTCGTAGGTCAGTTAGGTCAGCTGTTAGGCCCTCGTGGTTTGATGCCTAACCCTAAAGTTGGTACGGTTTCACCAGACGTAGCAACTGCCGTTAAAAACGCTAAGGCTGGCCAGGTTCGTTACAGAACTGATAAGGGTGGTATTATTCACTGCACCATTGGAAAGTCTAGTTTTGAAGTAGAAAAATTGCGCGAGAACTTAGAGTTCCTGCTGGCTGACTTGAAAAAAGCTAAGCCAAGTACTGCAAAAGGTGTTTATCTAAAGAAAATTTCGATCTCAACCACCATGGGTGCGGGTGTTGTGGTTGATCAAGCGAGTCTAGAGCTTAAATAGACTGGTTTTTATGAATCTTTGAGAACGTCGGTATCATTAGTATTAATTAGTGATCACCGACGACTCGTCAAAGACCGTGGGTGTCTTGTGATTAGCCGCTTACTTAAGGGTTAGGTAGTGAGTCTTAATTTCCTGCGTAGACGATCTTCTGAGACAGGAATACCTGGTTAAGAGGTCGTGAAGGAGTAGGTAGTGTAGTCCTGATAGTGATGTCAGGCTGGCAATATCAGAAGGGACTGAAGGGCTGAACATTTGTTCAGTATGGTTTATTAATCAGGAGAACTTATATGCCTTTAACACTCGAGCAAAAGCAAGCAGTGGTGAGCGAAGTAGCGCAGGTTGCTGCCGATGCACATTCTGTTATTGCGGCTGAGTATCAGGGCTTGTCAGTTGGTGAGATGACCCAGTTACGTGTTCAGGCACGCGAGTCCAACGTTCATTTACGTGTAGTCAAGAATACCTTGGCACGTCGCGCATTTGAAGGTACGGATTGCGATTGCATGAGCAATGCGTTACAGGGTCAGATGGTTTATGCATTTTCTATGGACGAGCCAGGCAGTGCTGCCCGTGTTCTGAAAAAATTTGCAGATGCCAATGATAAACTAGTCGTTAAGCTAATCGCCTTTGGCGGTGAGTTATTGGATCCGTCCGAAATTAAACGACTGGCTTTGTTGCCAACATACGATCAAGCAATTAGTTTGCTGATGGCCGTTATGAAAGCACCTGTCGAAAAACTTGCGCGTACTATGAACGAAGTACCGGGCAAGCTAACTCGAACAGTTGCTGCGATTCGCGATCAAAAACAAGCTTAACTATTTTATTATTTCTGTATCAGGAGAAGAACAATGGCAGTTTCTAAAGACGACATTCTTGAAACTTTATCAAGTATGACAATAATGGAAGTGGTCGATTTAATTTCAGCAATGGAAGAGAAATTCGGCGTATCGGCAGCGGCAGCAGTCGCGGCAGCACCTGCTGGCGGCGATGCTGGTGGCGCAGCTGAAGCTGAAAAAGACGAGTTCGACGTAGTTCTAGCTAGTTTTGGTGAAAAGAAAGTTGGCGTAATTAAAGCAGTTCGTGCTATTACAGGTCTTGGCTTGAAAGAAGCTAAGGACATGGTAGAAAGCGCACCAACTACTGTTAAGGAAGCAGCATCTAAGACAGAAGCTGAAGATCTTAAAAAGCAGCTTGAAGAAGCTGGCGCAACTGTAGAACTTAAGTAATTTAAGTATTGAAACAGTTGTCGGGTAGCTTTACCCAACACTTACAAGCAAGGGCTGATGGCGGAAAACGTCATCGGCCCGCGCGTGTTTATGGCTTTTATGAATTTTTCATAGCCGCCCAATAAGCACCGCGTCATCAAATGTGACATGAAAACGGTTTTTTTACGAGGACTATAAATGGCTTACTCTTTTACTGAGAAAAAACGTATTCGCAGGGATTTTGGTAAACGACCCGCAGTGATCGATGAACCTTATCTACTGGCTATTCAAACGGATTCGTATAAACGTTTTCTAAATCCTGACGGCATTCAAAAAGGCACTGGCTTACAGCGCGCTTTTGAATCTATCTTTCCGATTGTTAGTTTTTCGGGCAATGTTGAGCTGGAATATGTCAGCTACCGAGTCAACCCACCAGTATTTGACGTTAAAGAATGTCAAATCCGTGGCCTCACTTATGCCGCGCCATTGCGAGTGCTGGTAAGACTTGTAATTTATGACAAAGAAGCTTCTGCTAAAAATCGCTCGGTAAAAGATGTTAAAGAGCAAGAAGTTTATATGGGCGAAATGCCCTTGATGACTGACAACGGCACCTTTGTAATTAATGGCACAGAGCGTGTTATCGTTTCCCAGTTGCATCGTTCTCCCGGCGTGTTTTTTGATCACGATCGAGGCAAGTCACACTCATCTGGAAAATTATTATATTCAGCTCGCGTTATTCCTTACCGCGGTTCATGGCTTGATTTTGAATTTGATCCAAAAGATTCGCTTTTTGTTCGTATCGATCGTCGCCGTAAATTACCAGCCACTATTCTTTTGCGAGCTCTTGGCTTTGATAGCGTTCAGATGCTTGATATGTTTTTTGAACATGACATATTCAAAATCAAAAAAGCAGATGTCGATATGGTTTTAGTCGCCGATAGACTTAAAGGTGATACTGCAACATTCGACATCGTAGTTAAAGGCGAAGTAATGGTGCCACAAGGGCGTCGTATTACTGCTAAGCACGTCAAAGATTTGAAAAAGTCAGCCATTAAGTCATTAGCCGTTCCTGAAGATTTTATCCTCGGCAAGATCCTCGCTGATAATTTAGTTGATGTCGAAACAGGTGAAGTATTCGCCAACGCAAATGACGAGATTACTGAAGAGTTAATCGTCTTAATTCGTGAAAAAGGCATTAAGCAAATCAAGACGATTTTCACCAATGAAATTGATCATGGTGCTTATATCTCAAATGCACTCGCACTTGATCCAACAACCAATGATCTCGAAGCGAAAGTTGAAATTTATCGCATGATGCGTCCTGGTGAGCCACCTACTAAGGACTCTGCTGAGAACCTGTTCCAGAACCTATTCTTTAACAGCGAACGTTATGACCTGTCTGAAGTGGGACGAATGAAATTCAATCGTCGCCTTGGGCGTGAAGAGATTATTGGTGAAGGCACTCTGTCTACCGATGATATTGTCGATGCAATGAAGGTGTTGATCGACATTCGTAATGGTAATGGTCAAGTGGATGATATCGATCACCTCGGTAACCGTCGCATTCGTAGTGTTGGTGAAATGGCAGAAAACGCATTTCGTACTGGTATTGTTCGTGTCGAGCGTGCGGTTCGTGATCGTCTTGGTCTTGTTGAATCTGAAGGTTTGATGCCGCAGGATATTATCAATGCCAAGCCAGTTGCGGCAGCTGTAAAAGAATTTTTTGGTTCAAGTCAGTTATCGCAGTTCATGGATCAAAATAATCCGTTGTCAGAAGTAACACACAAACGTCGTGTTTCAGCCTTAGGCCCAGGCGGTTTGACGCGAGAGCGTGCAGGTTTTGAAGTACGTGACGTGCATCCAACGCATTACGGAAGAGTTTGTCCAATCGAGACACCTGAGGGACCAAACATCGGTCTAATTAACTCACTGTCTGTTTATGCTCGTACTAATCATTATGGCTTTCTTGAAACGCCTTATCGAAAAGTAATTAATGGCAAAGTAACCGACGATGTCGAATACCTGTCAGCGATAGACGAAGGTCAGTATCAAATTGCACAGGCCAATGTCACAATCAACAAAAAAGGTTTAATGACGGACGAATTAATTCCCTGTCGTTTTCAAAATGAAGCGATTTTATCAACAGTTGATAAAATTCAATTCATGGATGTGTCGCCTAAACAAATAGTTTCTGTCGCGGCTTCATTGATACCTTTTCTTGAGCACGACGATGCTAACCGAGCATTGATGGGATCAAACATGCAGCGCCAGGCCGTTCCATGTCTACGTGCAGAAAAGCCTATTGTAGGAACTGGAATGGAGCGCGTTGTTGCGATCGATTCAGGTACTATCGTTAAGGCAGAGCGCGGTGGTGTTGTCGACTCAGTTGACGCAAGCCGAGTGGTTATTCGGGTCAATGATAAAGAGACAACAGCTGGTGATCCAGGTGTTGATATCTACAACTTTACAAAATATACACGATCTAACCAAAATACCTGTATTAACCAAAAACCGTTGGTTAAACCAGGCGATAAAGTTGAAAAAGGTGATGTACTGGCCGACGGCGCTTCAACCGATTTGGGTGAATTGGCACTTGGTCAAAACATGCAAGTCGCATTCATGCCTTGGAACGGATACAACTTCGAAGACTCGATTTTGTTATCAGAGCGTGTGGTTAAAGAAGATCGTTTTACAACTATTCATATCGAAGAGTTAAGCTGTTTAGCAAGGGACACTAAATTAGGATCAGAGGAAATTACCGCTGATATTCCTAATGTTAGTGAAGGCCTACTATCCAAGCTAGATGAATCTGGTGTGGTGTATGTTGGTGCTGAAGTAAAGGCTGGCGACATTCTTGTCGGAAAGGTAACGCCCAAAGGCGAAACCCAGCTGACACCAGAAGAAAAACTGCTTCGAGCCATTTTTGGTGAGAAAGCGTCTGATGTAAAAGACACGTCACTTCGAATGAAGTCAGGCGTTGTTGGAACCGTGGTTGATGTTCGAGTATTTACTCGTGATGGGGTCGATAAAGATGCTCGTGCGCTCGAAAATGAACGCGCAGAAATTATTTCTTTAAAGAAGGATCTCGACGATCAGTTCCGTATCATCGAAGGTAATATTTACCAAAGAGTAGCACGCTTAATTACCGGCCAACCAGCCAGTGGCGGGCCAGAAGGACTAAAGCGTGGCGCAGTAATAACTCAAGAGTATCTTACTTCGATTAGTCGCGACCAATGGTCAAGTATTCGAATGAGTGATGACGGTGTTAGTAAGGAACTCGAGTCTTTGAGTGATCAGCTAGCAGGTCAACGCTCTGAATTTGATAGTTTGTTCGAAGAAAAGAAACGCAAAGTAACTGCAGGCGATGACCTTAAACCAGGCGTGTTAAAAATGGTTAAGGTGTATGTTGCAGTTAAGCGTCGCATGCAGCCTGGTGATAAAATGGCGGGACGTCATGGCAACAAAGGTGTTGTGTCGATGATCGTACCTGAAGAAGACATGCCTTATCGTGCTGATGGCACGCCAGTAGATGTTGTTTTAAATCCCCTAGGTGTTCCATCACGCATGAATGTTGGGCAGGTACTCGAAGCGCATCTTGGTTGGGCTGCAAATGGACTTGGTTTAAAGATTGGTGGCATGTTAGATGCTCATACTAAAGCTGAAGAAATGCGTGGTTTCTTGAAGAAGATATACAACAGCACTAGTGAGAAGGTCGATTTCTCCAAATTAAATGACGCTGAAGTCCTCGAGCTTTGTAAGAATCTAAGACGCGGCGTGCCTATGGCGACGCCTGTTTTTGACGGTGCCGACGAAGACGAAATTCGTACTATGCTTGCGTTAGCTGATTTGCCAGAAACAGGTCAGACAACATTGATTGACGGACGTACGGGTGAAGAATTTGATCGCCCAGTCACTGTTGGTTACATGTACATGCTTAAGCTCAACCATCTGGTTGACGATAAGATGCATGCTCGTTCAACTGGTCCATACAGTCTCGTTACACAGCAGCCATTGGGCGGTAAAGCTCAGTTTGGTGGTCAGCGCTTTGGAGAGATGGAAGTATGGGCACTAGAGTCTTATGGCGCAGCCTATACGCTTCAGGAAATGTTGACCGTAAAGTCGGACGACGTGAATGGTCGTAATAAGATGTACAAGAATATCGTTGATGGCGACTTCCGTATGGAACCAGGCATGCCTGAGTCATTTAACGTATTACTTAAAGAGATTCGTTCTTTGAGCCTTAACATAGAGCTTGAGCAGGAGTAATCATGAAAGACTTACTTAATTTATTAAAGAAGCAGGGCCAGGTTGATGATTTCGACCATATCAAAGTTGGCTTAGCATCTCCTGATATGGTTCGTTCGTGGTCTTATGGCGAAGTAAAAAAGCCTGAGACGATTAACTACCGTACTTTTAAACCAGAACGTGATGGTTTGTTTTGCGCCAAAGTTTTCGGTCCCGTAAAAGACTTCGAATGTTTGTGTGGAAAGTACAAGCGTCTTAAGCATCGCGGCGTTGTCTGTGAGAAATGTGGTGTTGAAGTCACTCAGACTAAAGTTCGTCGTGACCGTATGGGACATATCGAGCTGGCCTGTCCTATTGCACATATCTGGTTCCTGAAGTCTTTACCTTCACGCATTGGTTTGTTGTTGGATATGACCTTACGTGATATCGAACGCGTACTTTATTTTGAAGGATTTGTTGTAATCGATCCTGGCATGACGACGCTAGAAAAAGGTCAGTTATTAAACGACGAGATGTACCTTGAAGCGACCGAAGAATTTGGTGACGATTTCAATGCCAAAATGGGTGCTGAGGCGATCTACGAGTTGTTAAAAGAAGTTGATCTGAAAAGTGATACGCTAACCTTACGTGAAGAAATCGAGAGCACAAAATCGGAAACTAAATTTAAGCGCTTATCTAAGCGATTAAAGTTGGTCGAAGCTTTTATCGATTCGGGCAATAAGCCTGAATGGATGGTAATGACGGTATTGCCCGTTTTACCACCTGATCTTCGTCCGTTAGTGCCACTAGACGGCGGACGTTTTGCAACCTCTGATTTGAATGATTTATATCGTCGTGTCATCAACCGAAATAATCGTTTAAAGCGTCTGCTTGAATTAAATGCACCTGACATTATCGTGCGTAACGAAAAACGCATGTTGCAAGAATCTGTGGATGCCTTGCTAGACAATGGACGACGTGGTCGCGCCATTACAGGCACCAACAAACGTCCGTTGAAATCTTTGTCTGACATGATCAAAGGTAAGCAAGGCCGTTTCCGTCAAAATCTACTGGGCAAGCGAGTCGATTATTCAGGTCGTTCGGTTATTGTGGTTGGTCCGACCCTTAAGCTGCACCAATGTGGTTTACCGAAAAAAATGGCACTTGAATTATTCAAGCCATTTATTTTTAGCAAGTTACAACTACGGGGTCTAGCGACAACCATTAAAGCTGCCAAGAAATTGGTAGAACGCGAAGTCGCAGAAGTTTGGGATATTCTCGAAGAAGTTATTCGTGAGCATCCAATCATGCTAAACCGAGCGCCAACACTTCACCGTTTGGGTATCCAGGCATTCGAGCCGACCCTAATTGAAGGAAAAGCGATTCAGTTGCATCCTTTGGTTTGTACCGCTTTCAACGCTGACTTTGACGGCGATCAGATGGCAGTACACGTACCATTATCTATCGAAGCGCAGCTTGAAGTGCGTACGCTGATGATGTCGACCAATAACATTCTTTCACCAGCAAATGGTAAGCCTATTATCGTACCGACTCAGGATATTATCCTTGGTCTTTATTATATGACTCGTGAAAAGATTAATTCTGTTGGTGAAGGCATGGTGTTCAGTGATGCTAAAGAAGCGTTACGAGCCTACCAGACTAACGTTGTTGCGCTGCAAGCTAAAATTCGCTGTCGAGTGGTTGAATATACGACAGATGAAGAGGGCAACAAAATAGCTCAAAAACGACTTGTTGAAACGACTGTGGGTCGTGCGATCTTAAGCGAATTGCTACCAAAAGGGCTTTCTTTCGACCAAATCAATAAAACATTGGATAAGAAAAATGTGTCTAAGTTAATTGACGCTTGTTATCGCGATGTTGGTCTTAAAGACACCGTTATATTGGCTGATCAATTAATGTATACCGGTTATAAGTATGCGACTAAGTCAGGCATATCAATCGGTGTTAACGATATGATTATTCCTGATGATAAGGCTGGTTTGATCAATGCAGCAAAAGCTGATATCAAGGAAATCGAAAAGCAATGGTCAACTGGTTTGGTTACATCAGGCGAACGTTACAATAAAGTCGTTGATATCTGGTCGCACACTAACGATAAAGTAGCGCGCGCGATGATGCATGAAATTGGTAAAGAAACCGTTACCGATGCGAAAGGTAAAAAGATCGTTCAGGACTCGTTTAATTCAATCTTCGTCATGGCTGATTCAGGTGCTCGTGGTTCTGCCGCGCAGATCAGACAGTTAGCGGGAATGCGTGGTTTGATGGCTAAACCAGATGGATCGATTATTGAGAATGCTATCACAGCAAACTTCCGAGAAGGATTGGACGTTTTACAATACTTTATTTCTACTCACGGTGCTCGTAAAGGTCTTGCCGATACTGCGCTGAAAACAGCTAACTCAGGTTACTTAACACGACGTTTGGTCGACGTGTCACAGGATCTGGTCGTAAACCAGGATGACTGTGGCACGATGAAAGGCATAGTATTAAAGCCAGTTATCGAAGGCGGTGATATTGTTGTCGAGCTAGGTGAGCGAGTTCTGGGTCGTACATTGCAACAAGACTTAATGGGCAACGACGGCGAACTATTAATTGAAAGAGGTACTCTGATCGAAGAAGCTGAAGTTGATATTATCGATGAGTTAGGTGTAGACGAACTAACGGTTCGATCTGCGGTTACCTGTGAAGCCAGATATGGTTTATGCGTGAAGTGTTATGGACGCGAGCTTGCTCGAGGACATCAGGTAGGTAAAGGTGAGGCTGTCGGCGTTATCGCAGCTCAGTCTATCGGTGAGCCAGGAACTCAGTTAACCATGCGTACCTTCCACATCGGTGGTGCTGCTAGTAGTTCTGCGTCAGTCAACAGCATCGAGATCAAGAATCAGGGTACAGTTAAATTCCATAATGTTAAAACGGTTAAGAATTCGTCTGGCAAGCTGGTGGCTGTATCACGCTCTGGCGAAGTTGGTATTACTGATGTCAACGGACGTGAAAAAGAACGTTATAAAATCCCTTATGGTTCAGAGTTCGTTGTTAAAGATAATCAAAAGGTAAAAGCGGGTCAGACAGTTGCTAACTGGGATCCACACATGCACCCAGTTATCACCGAGGTTGCTGGTAAGGTTAAATTTTCAGACTTTATGGAAGCAGTCACGGTTCAGCATAAAGTTGATGACACGACAGGCCTAACGTCAATCGAAGTAATGGATGATTCAATTCGATCTAATGCAGGTAAGGAGCTACGTCCTACTATCGAGTTGATAGACAGCAAGGGCGAGGCTTTGTGTTATGCGGGAACTAATATACCAGCGCATTACATGTTGCCAGGTGGCGCTTTTGTTAATGTTGAGGATGGATCTTCAATTTCTGTCGGTGATGTTATTGCGAGAATTCCACAGGAATCTGCTAAAAACCGAGATATAACCGGTGGTTTGCCGCGTGTAGCCGACCTGTTCGAAGCGAGAAAGCCAAAAGAGCCAGCCGTACTATCTGAGATGACGGGCGTTGTTTCTTATGGTAAGGAGACTAAAGGTAAGAAACGTTTAGTCATTACCAATAAAGACAATGAATCAATCGAAACATTGATTCCTAAGTTTCGTCATATCAATGTGTTCGAAGGCGAGCATGTAGAAAAAGGTGAAGTGTTAGTCGATGGTGAATTAGATTCACATGATATTGTTCGGATCAAAGGTTTGATGGATCTTACAACCTACATGGTTGACGAAGTCCAGGATGTATATCGTTTACAGGGCGTTGGTATCAACAACAAGCACATCGAAGTAATCGTTCGTCAGATGTTGCGTAAGGTTACAATCGTAAACGGTGGTGATACTCGTCTTATTCGTGGTGATCAAGTCGATAAATCACGCGTGTTAGACTTGAATGATAAGGCCGTATCATTGAATAAAATGCCTGCTACTTTTACTCAGGATCTTTTGGGAATCACCAAGGCATCTCTAGTAACAGAGTCATTCATTTCTGCGGCTTCGTTCCAGGAAACTACTCGAGTCTTAACCGAAGCAGCTGTTAGAGGCGCCAAGGATGATTTACGTGGACTGAAAGAGAACGTCATTGTTGGACGCTTGATTCCTGCTGGAACAGGTCAGACCTATCATGAAGAACGTCGTAAGCGTCGTATGAAGCAGATAATGCCCGTAATGCCTGATATGTCTGAAGCGATAGTTGAAACTGATACTCTGGAGTTGGTCGTAGATGCACCCATTGATCCGTCAATCGGCGCAGTGACTATTACTGAATAGAAATCTAAAGAAGTAGTTTTTGTAACTAAGAACCAGTCACCAATATTTCATTGTTGGCTGGTTTTTTTACTTTTAAGGCCAATAAATCGGTTAATCTTTGCATTGCTTCTCCATGGGTGTCGAAATTATTTTTTCGCGTTTCCTACTAATGCTTAAATATAGGTAAGTGCTTTATTATTAATTCTGAATATAAACTCTATGATCAATACAGACTGTACTGATTCTTTCAGTATTTTTTGTAATTGCGGAGATGGTGTTTATTCTGTTTCTCTTTCGTCGAGTCAGATCAATACTCTCCTATTGTTAATAAGTTAAACGCAGCACTGGCCTAATTGGCTTTTGCGGGCGTATAAAGTCTGGGGTGGATCAATTCCTTGATAATCATGGCCGAGCTACTACAGGCCGCCACAGTAGTGATAGGCGCAAAGCCTTTTTGATTCATATGCTCAAAAAAAATGTCTCTATGGGTGTGTATATTCAGACCTGTAGGTGTTCGTAATTTTAGTTTCTACACGTTAAAATTAGAAAATACAGGGTCCTACTTTCTAAACACCAAAAAAAGAGCTAATAAGTGTTTCAACGACAGCAATAAATCGGTTTAAAATTCAGCTCAGTAGTGGTTGTTCATTGTATAGAGGTAGGGTGGTTAGATTGTTTATTTCAGGTCTAACAGTATGTGGAGATATAAAGCCGCATCACATCCAGTTAGTATCAGTAAAAGAGTGCTTTTAAGGTTTTTCCTGGCTGTTCAAATGATAGCCATATAGACAAATCTAGATATAAATTGACCGAAGTTCAAGTGGCCTGTGCAGGTAAGCATTTAAAGAGTCTGTATAAATGCCAAAACAGCAGTTGACAGCAAGCTGTTTCGCCCCTAGAATTCTGCCTCCCAATATCAGGCCGCCTTCGGGTGTGGCCTGTTGTTTTGATATTGAAGATAAAATTAACAGTCTGCTCTAAGGAGAGTCGAATAGATGGCAACAGTTAACCAGTTGGTGCGCAAGCCGCGCCAATCAAAGCGGTCAAAGAGTAATGTACCAGCCCTTGAGGCATCACCTCAAAAGCGTGGTGTGTGTACTCGCGTCTATACTACGACGCCAAAAAAGCCTAACTCAGCTCTGAGAAAGGTAGCTCGTGTCCGTTTAACAACTGGCTACGAAGTTGCTTCTTACATTGGTGGTGAAGGTCATAATCTACAGGAGCACTCAGTTGTTCTAGTTAGAGGTGGTCGAGTTAAAGATTTACCTGGTGTTCGTTATCACGTTGTTCGTGGCAGTTTGGATACGCAGGGTGTTCCATCGCGTCGTCAAGGCCGTTCAAAATATGGCGCTAAGCGTCCCAAGTCATAGGTTTTAAGTAAAATGCCAAGACGTAGAGAAGTACCGAAAAGAGTAATATTACCAGACCCTAAGTTTGGTGATCTTCAAATTTCTAAGTTCATTAACATGATTATGCGTAGTGGTAAAAAATCCACCGCCGAAAGAATCTTGTATTTTGCATTAGATAACATTGCTAACAAGAGTCCTATGGATTCTGTTGAGTTATTGGAAAAGGCGCTTGAAAATGTTCGGCCTGTTGTCGAGGTTAAATCTCGTCGTGTAGGTGGTGCTACTTATCAGGTGCCTATCGAAGTTCGTCCTTCGCGTCGGAACACTCTGGCAATGCGTTGGTTGATCGATGCGGCTCAAAAGCGTGGAGAAAAAACAATGGCCCAGAAGTTAGCTGGTGAGTTACTTGATGCCTCTGAAAGCAAGGGTTCTGCTGTAAAGAAGCGTGAAGATACGCATCGTATGGCTGAAGCTAATAAGGCGTTTGCTCACTTCCGTTGGTAGTGGTTGTAACTCAGTAAAAGACATTTAGGAAGGCAGGACGGTGGCTCGCACGACTCCGATTACCCAGTATCGTAATATTGGTATAATGGCCCATATAGATGCGGGAAAAACGACCACTACAGAACGAATTTTGTTCTACACCGGAGTCTCTCATAAAATTGGTGAGGTGCACGATGGTGCTGCAGTGATGGATTGGATGGAGCAAGAGCAGGAGCGAGGCATAACTATTACCTCGGCTGCTACAACTTGTTTCTGGAAGGGCATGGATGATCAGTTTGAGCAGCATCGTATCAATATCATTGATACGCCTGGGCATGTCGATTTCACGATTGAAGTCGAGCGTTCGCTAAGGGTTTTGGATGGTGCTTGTGCTGTTTTTTGTGCAGTTGGTGGTGTAGAGCCACAATCTGAAACAGTTTGGCGACAAGCAAATAAATATGGAGTGCCGAGGATAGCATTCGTCAATAAGATGGATCGGCAGGGCGCAGATTTCGAGCGTGTAGTTTCTCAGATAAGAGATCGGCTCGGTAGTAATCCGATTCCCGTGCAAATCAATATTGGATCTGAAGAGCAGTTTAAGGGTGTTGTCGATCTAGTAAGGATGAGGGCTATTTTCTGGGATGAAACCAATATGGGTACAACCTATATTGAGCAAGAAGTACCAGAGACTTTGTTATCAGAGGCTTTGGAGTGGCGCGAAACAATGCTCGAAGCAGCTGCAGAAGCCAACGACGAATTGATGGAAAAGTACCTCGATGAAGGTGTTTTGACAGAAGACGAGGTCTACCAGGGTTTAAGGATTCGTACTCTAAGTGGTGAGATTGTGCCGACACTCTGCGGCAGTGCTTTTAAAAATAAGGGCGTGCAAGCTATGCTTGACGCCATTGTTAGATATATGCCATCGCCATTAGATGTCCCTGCTATCAGGGGTGTTGTTGGCGGTGAGGCGTCTGGCAAAGAAGAAGGTCGGACGGCTGATGACGAGCAGCCTTTCGCGGCGCTTGCATTTAAAATAGCGACTGACCCTTTCGTGGGTACTTTAACATTTTTTAGGGTTTATTCGGGTACATTGAAATCAGGTGATTCTGTTTTCAATTCGATCCGAGGCAAGAAAGATCGTGTGGGTCGCATACTGCAAATGCATGCCAACTCACGAGAAGAAATTAAAGAAGTTTGTGCCGGCGATATTGCAGCGGCAGTCGGGCTTAGAGACGTAGGTACAGGTGACACCTTGTGCGACGTAAATAGTAAGATCATGTTAGAGCGGATGATATTTCCAGATCCAGTGATATCGGTTGCTGTAGAGCCTAAGACTCTTTCCGATCAGGATAAAATGGGAATAGCGCTAGGAAAGTTGGCAAAGGAAGACCCTTCGTTTCAGGTGCGTACAGATGAAGAGTCTGGTCAGACCATAATTTCAGGCATGGGTGAATTGCATCTTGACATTATAGTCGATCGCATGAAGCGAGAGTTTAATGTAGGCGCCAATATTGGTAAGCCTCAGGTTGCGTTCAGAGAGACTATACGTGACACGATACAGCAAGAAGGTAAATTTATACGCCAGAGTGGTGGTCGTGGTATGTACGGCCATGTTTGGTTGAAGCTAGAGCCGCTAGATGTTGGCACTGGTTATATATTCGAGAATTCGATTGTTGGTGGTGTTGTTCCGAGGGAGTACATATCAGCAATCGATAAGGGTATTCAAGAGCAGTTGGAAAACGGTGTTTTAGCTGGATTTCCGTTGGTTGATATTAAAGTGTCCTTGTACGACGGGTCTTATCATGATGTTGACTCAAATGAAATGGCGTTTAAGTTGGCTGGATCGCAAGCAATGCGAGAAGGAGCTTTGGCGGCTAAGCCGGTGTTACTAGAGCCGGTTATGGGTGTTGAGGTGGTAACGCCAGAAGATTACATGGGTGACGTAATGGGAGACTTGAATCGTCGTCGTGGAATTGTAGTGGGTATGGATGACTCACCAGCAGGAAAGATTATTCGTGCCTCAGTACCGTTGGCTCAGATGTTTGGTTACGCAACTGATTTGCGTTCCGCAACACAGGGTCGGGCTACTTACTCGATGGAGTTTGAGAAGTACGATGAGGCGCCAAAAAGTGTTGCAGATGCAATCATTAATGGTGGTAACTAGGTTTATTATCGGTCGTAACTGACAAACTAATTTGTGATAGAGGATTAAGGTCGTGTCAAAAGCAAAATTTGAAAGAAACAAACCCCACGTCAACGTGGGAACGATTGGTCACGTCGATCATGGCAAGACTACGCTAACCGCAGCACTGACCAAGGTAATGGCAGAGCAGCAAGGCGGTGAAGTTAAGGCGTTCGCTGAAATCGATAATGCACCGGAAGAAAAGGCGCGTGGCATAACTATTTCTACTTCGCATGTCGAGTATGAATCAGTTAATCGTCATTACGCACACGTAGATTGCCCAGGTCACGCCGATTATGTTAAGAACATGATTACTGGTGCGGCTCAAATGGATGGCGCTATATTAGTCTGTTCAGCAGCAGACGGTCCAATGCCTCAGACGCGTGAGCACATTTTGCTATCTCGTCAGGTTGGTGTTCCTTACATTGTAGTTTTCATGAATAAAGCCGATATGGTTGATGATGAAGAGCTATTGGAGCTAGTTGAAATGGAAATTCGTGAATTACTAGACGCTTACGATTTCCCGGGCGACGATACACCTGTTATTACAGGTTCTGCATTAAAAGCATTAGAGGGCGATACCAGTGAAATTGGTGTTCCATCCATTATGAGGTTAGTTGAGGCGCTGGATACTTACGTACCTGAGCCAGAACGAGCGATCGAAGGCGACTACCTGATGCCAGTAGAGGATGTATTCTCTATTTCAGGTCGAGGAACCGTAGTAACCGGTCGAATTGAGCGTGGAATCGTCAAAGTTGGCGAAGAAATAGCTGTTGTCGGTATTACAGATACCATCAAGACCACTTGTACTGGTGTTGAGATGTTCCGTAAATTGCTTGACCAGGGTCAAGCTGGTGACAATGTTGGTATCTTATTACGAGGTACTAAACGTGAAGACGTTCAGCGCGGTCAAGTATTAGCGAAGCCAGGTTCAATTACGCCACATACAAAGTTTGAATGTGAAGTGTATATTCTGTCGAAAGACGAAGGTGGTCGTCACACGCCATTCTTTAATGGCTATCGCCCACAGTTTTACTTCCGTACGACTGACGTTACTGGTGCTTGTGAGTTACCAGAAGGTATTGAAATGGTCATGCCTGGCGACAACGTAAAGATGGAAGTTACCTTAATAGCACCAATCGCAATGGACGATGGACTTCGCTTCGCAATTCGTGAAGGTGGTCGTACCGTTGGTGCGGGTGTTGTTGCTAAGATTCTTGCGTAAGACTCTTAAACTAAGAAATTACCGAATAAACTGGAAATATAGACATGGCTACTAATCAAACGATACGTATTCGCCTTAAAGCTTTTGATCATCGATTAATCGACCGGTCAGCCGCAGAGATTGTTGAAACAGCAAAGCGTACCGGTGCTCGTGTAAAAGGACCTATTCCTTTGCCGACACGTAAAGAGCGCTTCACTATTTTGATATCTCCACACGTTAATAAGGATGCTCGTGATCAATATGAGATCCGTACTCACAAGCGCTTAATGGATATTGTAGATCCTACAGACAAGACTGTTGACGCGCTTATGAAGCTCGATTTAGCAGCTGGTGTGGATGTGCAAATTAAGCTTAACTAATCAGATTTATTCTGTTATAGTGCGCGCCCTCGCGGCCCGAAGCAGATTTTGTTTCGGGCCGCGACTTCGATAAAAGCTGAGTAAATCAGTAGTTTAGGTTTCAGATTGAGGTTAAAAATGTCTCTCGGATTAGTAGGACGTAAAGTCGGAATGACCCGGGTTTTCTCTGACGACGGTGTATCAACTCCAGTTACCGTTATAGAAGTAGAGCCCAACCGTGTTTCACAGATTAAAACTGTTGAGACTGATGGTTATACCGCTGTTCAGGTTATAACAGGTACGCGCCGTGCAAGTCGAGTGACAAAGCCTTTGGCTGGTCATTATCGTAAGGCGGGTGTAGAGCCAGGTCGCGGTTCTTGGGAATTTCGTGTTGATTCAGTTGACGGTGTTGAGTTGGGTTCGGAAATTCATGTTGATATTTTCGAGCAGGGTCAGATTGTTGACGTTGCCGGTGTTAGTAAGGGTAAGGGATTCCAGGGCGGCATCAAGCGTCATAATTTCACCATGCAGGACGCAACACATGGTAACTCGATTTCGCATCGTTCAAACGGTTCGATAGGTCAAAACCAAACACCTGGTCGAGTGTTTAAGGGTAAAAAGATGTCAGGACACATGGGTGCGGCTAATGTCACTACTCAAAATCTGCAGATTGTAAGAATCGATGCAGAGCGTAATCTGGTGTTGATTCGTGGAGCGGTTCCTGGCGCTAAAAGTGGTGACGTGATCATCCTTCCTGCGACCAAGCAATAGAAACCTTGCAATAAGTGCCATAAAGGTAGAGAAGAGACGAAATGGACATAACCATTCATAATTCAAAGAAGAAAGTGTCTGTATCAGATGCAAACTTCGACGTTAGTTTTAATGAGCCATTGGTTCATCAGTTGGTGGTGTCGTATATGAGCGCAGCTCGTGCCGGCACCGTAGCTCAGAAAAACCGCGCTGCAGTCAGTGGTGGTGGTGCTAAGCCTTGGCGTCAGAAAGGTACGGGTCGTGCTCGTGCCGGTACTATTAGAAGTCCTATTTGGCGTTCTGGTGGTGTTACTTTTGCAGCTAGTCCTCGTGATTATTCGAAGAAGTTGAACAAGAAGATGTATCGCGTTGGAATGCGGAGCTTGATTTCTGAGCTAATTCGTCAGCAGCGTTTAATTCTGATTGAAGAGTTGGGTGTTAGTGAAGCAAAGACAAAGGTTATGATCGCCAAGCTGAAAGAGCTGGGTGTTAGTAACGCACTAATCCTGACTGATGGTCTTGATTCTGCTGTTTATCTTGCGGCGCGAAATATTCCGCATATCCAAGTTATGGATATAGCGGTAGTTGATCCTTTGAGCCTGGTTCGTCAAGAGCATGTGGTTATTGATCAAGCTGCGTTGCAAAAACTTGAGGAGCGCTTGTCATGAATGAACAAAGAATTTTTCAGGTACTGTTAGCGCCGCATATTTCTGAAAAAGCGGCATTGCTTGGCGATGCTTCTAATCAGCATGTCTTTAAGGTTGCTACTGATGCAAAGAAAGGCGAGATCAAAACTGCTGTAGAGCAGTTGTTTAATGTCAAGGTTTCTGACGTTCGCACGCTTAACCAGAATGGTAAAGCGAAGCGTATGGGTCAGCGATTAGGGCAGCGCAACAACTGGAAAAAGGCATATGTTTCACTTGAACAAGGTCATGAAATCGACCTTGCATCCATAGGCGCTTAGAACCATGGCACTGATTAAAGCAAAACCAACGTCACCAGGTCGCCGCTTTGTCGTTTCGGTTAAGACACCGGGACTTCATAAGGGTGGTCCATTTGCGGCGCTGGTAGAAAAGAAGTCAAAGACTGGTGGTCGTAACAACGCCGGCCGAATCACTACCCGTCATATTGGTGGTGGTCATAAACAGCGCTATCGCATTATTGATTTCAAACGCAATAAAGATGGTATTAGTGCGGTAGTCGAGCATCTTGAGTATGATCCAAATCGTACTGCTCACATCGCTCTATTGAAATATATGGACGGAGAGCGGCGTTATATAATCGCACCAAAAGGTATAGTCGTCGGCTCTGTTGTTCGCTCTGGTGATGATGCCGGTATTAAACCAGGTAATTGTTTGCCACTGCGTAATATACCAGTTGGTTCTATCGTTCATTGTGTAGAGATGAAGCCAAGTAAAGGCGCTCAAATTGCACGTTCTGCTGGTACATCTGCTCAGTATGTTGCCCGTGATGGTTCTTATGTCACATTGCGTCTTCGTTCTGGCGAAATGCGTAAGGTATTGGCTGAATGTCGTGCGGTTATCGGCGAAGTCGGGAATGGCGAGCACAGCCTAAGATCATTAGGTAAGGCAGGCGCATCACGTTGGAGGGGCGTACGCCCTACCGTTCGTGGTGTTGCGATGAACCCGGTCGATCACCCGCATGGTGGTGGTGAAGGTCGTACATCGGGTGGTCGTCATCCAGTGTCTCCCTGGGGAACTCCAGCCAAAGGATTTAAAACACGTTCTAACAAGCGCACCGATAAGTTGATCGTGCGTAGACGGAATAAGAGGTAATTATTCATGCCACGTTCACTACGTAAAGGCCCGTTCATTGATCAGCATTTGTTTAAGAAAGTGCTGGATGCGGTTGCTAGTAAAAATAAACGTCCGATCAAGACTTGGTCTCGTCGGTCAATGGTCATACCCGAAATGGTTGGCTTAACTATCGCAGTTCACAATGGTCGACAGCATGTGCCTGTTTTGATCAATGAGAACATGGTAGGTCACAAGTTAGGTGAATTCTCACTGACTCGCACCTATCGTGGTCATATTGTCGATAAGAAAGCGAAAAGGTAAGAGTTATGCAAACTAGTGCAAAGCACCGCCACGCTAAAATATCGGCACAAAAGTGTCGTTTGGTGGCAGATCAGATTAGAGGCTTAGCTGTTGATAAGGCGCTAACTACTCTTAAGTTCAGTAATAAAAAGGCAGCAGAATTAATTCGTACGGTGCTCGAGTCGGCCATAGCGAATGCTGAGCACAACGATGGTGCTGATATTGATGAGCTGAAAGTAGCTTCAATATTTGTAGATCAAGGTCCTAGTGCAAAGCGTATGAGAGCGCGAGCAAAAGGTCGTGGTAACCGTATTTTGAAACGTACTAGTCACATTACTGTGACTGTCGCAGATAGTTAATAGAGGCACTGATGGGACAAAAAGTTCATCCAACGGGTTTTCGTCTCGGTATTTCTACCGACTGGACATCTAAGTGGTACGCAGACTCTGCGAAATTTGCAGACTTCCTTGAGGAAGATCTAAAGATTCGTCAATTTCTACGTAAAAAATTGGCTCAGGCTTCTGTTAGTAGAATCCAGATCTCTCGCCCGGCCAAATCTGTATCGGTAACGATTCATTCTGGTCGACCAGGAATCATCATTGGTAAGAAGGGTGAAGATATTGAGAAGCTTCGTGTTGAAGTAGCCTCTATCGTTGAAGCACACCTTAATAACGTGAAGATCAATATAGAAGAGATTCGTAAGCCAGAATTAGATGCTCAATTAGTTGCTGAAGGCGTTGCCTCGCAGTTAGAGCGTCGAGTAATGTTTCGCCGTGCGATGCGACGCTCTGTCACCAATGCCATGCGCATCGGTGCAGAAGGAATTAAGATTAATGTCTCTGGCCGTTTAAACGGCGCAGAAATAGCAAGAAACGAATGGTATCGAGAAGGTCGTGTACCGCTTCATACTTTACGTGCTGATGTTGATTATGGTTTCGCTGAAGCGCTAACTACTTATGGCATTTTGGGTGTGAAGGTTTGGATTTACAAAGGTGAAGTTTTTGACCTAGAGACTAAAGACAAAGACTCGGGCAAAGGCCGGAAATCAGGTAAGTAGAGATTAAGTTATGTTACAGCCTAAAAGAACAAAATTTAGAAAGCAGTTTAAAGGTCGTAACCGTGGCCTAGCTTCAACTGGTAGTAAAGTCAGTTTTGGAGAATTTGGTCTTAAAGCGATCGAGCGCGGAATGATTACTGCCCGTCAAATCGAAGCCGCTCGTCGTGCTATGACTCGTCATATCAAGCGAGGTGGTAAAATTTGGATCCGTGTTTTCCCAGACGTTCCGGTATCAAAGAAGCCGCTTGAAGTTCGTATGGGTAAGGGTAAGGGTAACGTCGAATACTGGGTTTGTAAGATTCAACCTGGTCGCGTTTTATATGAAATGGAAGGTGTTACTGAAGTGATTGCTCGTGAAGCTTTCAAGCTTGCTTCTGCAAAACTGCCATTTAAGACAACATTTGTTTCCAGGCAGGTTATGTAATGAAAGCATCTGAGTTACGTTCAAAAACGGAAAAAGAGCTCCGTGACGAATTGACTGCATTGTTTCGTGAGCAATTCAACTTGCGCATGCAGCGAGGCGTTAACCCTGAAGGGGTTCGTCCTAATCAGTTTAAGGAAGTTCGCCGAAATATCGCGCGAGTTAAGACAGTAATGAGCGCCAATCGTAAGGGTGAGCAATCATGAGCGAAGTAATCGTGGATGATACCAAGGTGAATGAAACTAAAGTTTTAAGAATCCAGATGGGTTTGATTGTAAGCGACAAAATGGACAAGTCAGCGACCGTTTTGATTGAGCGCAAGGTGAAGCATCCCATTTACGGTAAGTTCATGAGAAAGTCTACCAAATTGCATATCCACGATGAGAATAATGATTGTGGTATAGGCGATACGGTTCAAATTTCGGAATGTCGCCCAATGTCTAAGACTAAGTCTTGGACATTGGTGAAAGTTGTTAGTAAAGCAGCCAAATAGTCACGAGGCAGGAATAAGTCATGATACAGATGCAAACAGTTTTGAGTGCGGCAGACAATAGTGGTGCTCGTAGAATGCAGTGCATTAAGGTTTTGGGTGGTTCTCATCGTCGTTATGCGGCAATCGGAGATATCATCAAGGTAAGTATCAAAGATGCCATACCTCGTGGAAAGGTAAAGAAAGGTGAAGTTTACAACGCAGTTGTTGTAAGGACGGCTAACGGCGTTCGTCGTCCTGATGGATCTTTAATTCGTTTCGATGGTAATGCAGCGGTTATTTTAAATAATAACTTACAGCCAATCGGTACGCGCATTTTTGGCCCAGTAACACGTGAACTTCGTGGAGAGAAATTTATGAAAATTATCTCCTTAGCGCCTGAAGTGCTGTAGCACTGAGTTATTGGATAGAAAGAACCAGACCTGAGAATTAAAGTGATGCAAAATATTAAGAAAGGTGACGAAGTCATCGTTATCGCTGGTCGCAGTAAGGGCAAGCGTGGCAACGTATTAAAGAGACTCGACGAGAACCGTCTGTTAGTGGAAAATGTCAACATGGTTAAAAAGCATGTTAAAGGCAACCCGCGTTCAGGTGAGGCTGGTGGTATTGTTGAGCAAGAAGCGCCAATTCAGCAATCTAACGTTATGCTGTTTAACCCAGTTACTCAAAAGGGTGACCGAGTCGGTATTAAGACGTTGGAAGACAATCGTAAAGTTCGCTATTTTAAGTCGAACGGCGAAGTGATCGACAGCTAGGATATTAGAGATGACTAGATTAGAACAATATTATCGCGATACTGTAACTAAGAGCTTGCAGGAACAGTTTTCATACAGTTCTTCGATGCAGATTCCGCGTATTAGTAAGATTAGTATTAACATGGGTGTAGGCGAAGGCTCTCAGGATAAGAAAGTTGTCGATTATGCCGTTAACGATTTAACCTTAATTGCTGGCCAAAAGCCTGTTATTACAATTGCTAAGAAAGCTATTGCTGGTTTCAAATTACGTGAAGGCATGCCGATTGGTTGTAAAGTAACTTTACGCCGTGACAACATGTGGGAATTCATGGATAGGTTGGTTAACTTTGCTATTCCGCGGATCCGTGACTTTCGCGGCCTGAGTGCAAAATCTTTTGATGGGCGTGGTAACTATAACCTTGGTATTACCGAGCAAATAGCTTTCCCAGAAATTGATTATGACAAGATTGACAAATTACGTGGCATGAACATTTGTTTCACGACCACGGCGAAGACTAACGAAGAAGGCCAGGCTCTACTTGCTGCTTTCCAGTTTCCTTTCAAGAAATAATCGAGTTATAGGTAGATTTTAAAAAATGGCTAAGAATTCCATGATTCAACGTGAATTGAAGCGTACCAAGTTGGTTGCTCGATTCGCTGATAAGAGAAAAGCTCTTAAAGATATTATTAAGAGCACCACAGTTAGCTTTGAAGAAAAGATGGCGGCCTCTGATCAGTTGGCAAGATTACCTAGAGATTCGTCACCTGTTCGACAGCAAAATCGTTGTCGTATTACTGGTAGACCTCATGGTGTGTACCGTAAATTTGGACTATGCCGTAATAAGATCCGCGAAGCAGCTATGCGCGGTGATATTCCTGGTCTAGTTATGGCTAGCTGGTAAGAGAGAATATAATGAGCTTACAAGATCCTATTTCAGATATGTTGACTCGCGTACGTAATGCCCAAAAGGCGCGTAAAGTTAACGTGAAGATGCCGTCGTCAAAGCAAAAGGTTGGTATTGCAACTGTGCTTCAAGAAGAAGGCTTTATTGGTTTATTCTCAGTATCAGACGATATTAAGAAGACCCTCACGATTGAGTTAAAGTATTATCAAGGTCAACCAGTTATCGAGACTATCAAGCGAATAAGCCGCCCAGGTCTGCGAATTTTTAAATCGAAAGACGAACTACCCACAGTGAATGCTGGGCTCGGTATATCGATCATCTCAACCTCACACGGTTTGATGACTGATAAGAAAGCCAGAGCAGCAGGACACGGTGGCGAAGTCATCTGTTCAGTCGTTTAGGTTAATTAGAATGTCTAGAATCGCAAAACAGCCAATCAACATTCCTAGTGGAGTTGAGCTGAGTATTACAGGTCGCGAGCTTGCTGCCAAGGGTCCTAAAGGGTCATTGACATTCACGCTTCATGCCAATGTTGATGTGTCGCATGAAGACAATGTGTTAACATTCGCGCCAGCTAATAACAGTAAAAGTGCAACCGCTATTACGGGTACTACTCGCTCTGTTGTTAATAACATTGTTAATGGTGTTGCAACAGGCTTCGAGAAGAAGTTGATATTAGTCGGTGTCGGTTATCGTGCACAGGCTCAAGGTAAAAAGTTGACCTTGTCTTTAGGTTTTTCACATCCTATTGATTATCCAGTACCTGAAGGTCTTGAAATAGAAACACCTACTCAAACTGAAATCATTGTTCGTGGTTGTGATAAGCAACAAGTGGGTCAAGTA
This sequence comes from uncultured Acidimicrobiia bacterium, assembly GCA_964195315.1. Lineage (GTDB taxonomy): Bacteria > Pseudomonadota > Gammaproteobacteria. The sequence goes on from CAXMOZ010000089.1 coordinate 81,372, forward strand.
TGTGCAGAAATTCGTGCATTCCGGCCACCTGAGCCTTACAAGGGCAAGGGTGTTAAATATTCTGATGAAACCATCATCAGAAAAGAAGCTAAGAAGAAGTAGGTAGTCATGGATAAAAAATCATCACGTATTAGACGTTCGCGTCGTACACGTGCAAAAATTGCGTCCCTTGGTGTGCACCGTTTATCGGTACATCGCACGCCGCGACATACTTATGCACAGGTTTTCTCTAGTGAAACTGGAAATGTGGTAGCTTCGGCTTCGACATTGGCAGCCGATGTGAAAGCATTGATTAAGTATTCTGGTAATTCAGATGCTGCTGCTACAGTTGGCAAGATTATCGCGGAAAAGGCAAAAGCAGCAGGTATTGAATCTGTTGCGTTTGACCGTTCCGGTTTCAAGTATCACGGTAGAGTTAAAGCATTAGCTGAAGCAGCCCGTGAACATGGTTTAAAGTTTTAGTTCGGCACTAGTAGGAGATTCAAATGGCAGATCCTAGAAATCAAAATTCTGGTGACGATCTACTCGAAAAATTGGTTGCGGTTAATCGCGTAGCTAAAGTTGTTAAGGGTGGCCGTCAATTCGGTTTTACCGCTCTAACAGTAGTTGGTGATGGCAATGGCAGAGTCGGTTTTGGTTATGGCAAGGCGCGTGAAGTTCCTTTAGCTATACAAAAGGCAATGGAAAAGGCAAGGGCAAACTTGACCAAAGTTGCTGTGACTAATGGCACACTCCAGTATCCTTTAAAGGGTCGTCATGGAGCAGCTAAAGTTTATATGCAACCCGCATCAGAAGGTACCGGTGTAATCGCCGGTGGCGCTATGCGCGCCGTGTTTGAAGCGGTAGGTGTACACAATGTTTTAGCTAAGTGTAATGGATCACGTAATCCAATTAACTTGGTTCGGGCCACGATTCAGGGCTTAACTAGTATGAAAGCACCTGAAGATATTGCTGCTAAACGCGGCAAAACAGTTGAAGAAATCTCAGGTTAATCGTAATGGCTGCTGCAGAAAAGACATCTAAAAAATTAAGCGTAACCTTGATTAAGAGTAAACACGGTAGATTGGCTAACCATAAAGCCTGTGTTGCTGGTCTTGGTTTAAGAAGAATGCATCAAACAGTAGAAGTGATTGATACGCCAGAAAACAGAGGCATGATCAATCGCGTTCACTACTTATTGAACGTCGAGGAAGTATAATGTTTTTAAATACATTGAAGCCCGCTAAAGGGTCGAACAAGGCGTCAAAGCGCGTTGGTCGCGGTATTGGTTCTGGCTCAGGTAAGACTTGTGGTCGAGGACATAAAGGACAAAATTCTCGTACTGGTGGTGGAGTAAGAGTTGGTTTCGAAGGTGGTCAAATGCCTTTGCAAATGCGTCTTCCAAAATTTGGTTTTACTTCTCGTGTTGGTCGCTATTCTGCTGAAGTCCGTTTAAGTGAAATAGAGATATCAGGTCTGGAAGTTATTTCTGTTTCAGCTTTAGTTGAAGCGAACATTGTTCCGACTCAAACTAAGAAAGCTAAAATCATTTTGTCTGGCGAGTTGACTCGTGCGGTAACGGTATCTGCTGGCGTATTAGCCACAAAAGGTGCTAAAGCCGCAATTGAAGCTGCTGGCGGAAAAGTAGAAGCTTAGTCATGGCGAGTCCTTCTGCATCACAACTAGGTAAGAGTTTGTCGGGCGGTAGTCTGAGCGAGCTAAAGCGTCGTATATTTTTTGTCATCGGTGCGTTAATCGTTTTCCGTATCGGAACTTTTATACCCGTGCCTGGCGTTGATTTGGGTGTTATGTCCCAAATATTCGAACAGCAGAAAACAGGCATACTTGGTATGTTCAATATGTTTTCTGGTGGTGCGTTAGAGCGTATGTCAATCTTTGCACTGGGTGTTATGCCTTATATTTCGGCCTCAATCATTATGCAGTTAATGACTGTTGCCGTACCTCACCTCGAACAACTTAAGAAAGAAGGTGAGTCGGGGCGTAGAAAAATCACCCAGTATACTAGATACGGTACTGTTGTATTGGCTACTTTTCAATCGATCGGTATTGCCGTTGCATTGTCTGGCCAAAGTGGTGGCGGTGGTGCTTCTCTTGTTATTAATCCAGGCCCTTCGTTTATCTTTACTGCGGCTGTCACTCTAGTCACTGGTACTATGTTTCTGATGTGGCTAGGTGAGCAAATTACAGAACGTGGTATTGGGAATGGTATTTCTGTTCTTATTTTCGGGGGTATAGTTGCTGGTTTACCATCTGCGATTGGTAATACATTTGAATTAGTCAGGTCTGGTGAGTTGAACTCTCTGATTTTGTTAGGTCTCTTTGTGGGTGTATTGGCGGTGACTTATTTCGTTGTTTTCGTTGAGCGTGGTCAGCGTAGAATTACAGTTAACTATGCCAAACGGCAACAAGGCCGGAAGATGTATGCTGCTCAAAGTAGTCATTTGCCTCTGAAGTTAAATATGGCAGGTGTCATACCTCCTATATTCGCCTCTAGTATAATATTATTCCCTGCTACCCTAGGTAGCTGGTTCGGGCAAGCAGAAGGTATGCGCTGGCTTCAGGATCTATCAGCGACCTTGTCGCCCGGTCAGCCCTTATATGTTTTGTTTTATGCTGCTGCGATCATGTTTTTCTGTTTCTTTTATACCGCTTTAGTTTTTAACTCTAAAGAGACTGCGGATAATTTGAAGAAGTCGGGTGCTTTTATACCAGGCATACGTCCAGGCGTACAAACTGCTTCGTATATTGATGGTGTCATGTCGAGATTGACCTTGGTGGGTGCTATTTATATTACATCGGTCTGCTTATTACCCGAGTTCCTGATTTTGTTCTGGAATGTGCCTTTCTATTTTGGTGGTACATCTCTGTTGATTATCGTTGTTGTGGTAATGGACTTTATGTCCCAAGTGCAGGCGCATTTAATGAGCCATCAGTATGATGGGTTAATGAAGAAGTCTAATTTTAAGGGTTATGGTGGCGGTGCTGGTAGTGTTCGTTAGAACTATTACCTCATCAAATTCATTTCTATAGAAGGGTATTGTTATGAAAGTAAGAGCTTCCGTTAAAAAGCTTTGTAAGAACTGTAAGATCATTCGACGTAATGGTGCGGTTCGAGTAATTTGTGCTGCTGACCCACGCCATAAACAGCGTCAGGGTTAATCGTAGTAATTGATTTTTATTGTTTGATTTTTTCGGGTTACGCAGATAGACTGCGCGCCCGAAGAAATTGCGTTTAGTTTAGGAGTATCAGTTTTTATGGCTCGTATTGCAGGTGTCAACATACCGGATAACAAGCATACAGTAATTGCCTTGCAGGCAATTTTTGGTATTGGCGCTACGCGTTCTGCCAAGATCTGTACTGAGACCGGAATCAGTCCGGAAACCAAGATTCGTGAACTAAGCGAAGATCAGCTTGAGGCTATTCGCGCTCAGGTTGAGGGTTACCCTACCGAAGGTGATCTTAGACGCGAAATCTCAATGAACATTAAGCGTTTGATGGACTTGGGTACGAATCGTGGCATTCGTCATCGCCGTGGTTTACCACTACGTGGTCAACGTACTAAAACTAACGCTCGTACTCGTAAAGGACCTCGTCGTCCTCTAAAAAGATAGGCTTAAGAAATGGCTGATAACAAAGCATCTCGCTCCAAGAAGAAAGTTAAACGCGTAGTATCTGACGGTGTTGCCCATATTCACGCAACATTTAATAATACAATCGTAACTATCAGTGACCGTCAGGGTAATGCGCTCTCATGGGCTACTGCTGGTGGATCCGGTTTTCGTGGTTCTCGTAAGAGTACACCTTTTGCAGCTCAGGTAGCGGCAGAGAAGGCGGGTCAAGTTGCTCAGGAAATGGGCATGAAGAATCTTGAAGTTATGGTAAAAGGTCCTGGACCAGGCCGTGACTCAGCAGTTAGAGCGCTGAATAATATTGGATTCAAAATTTCACGAATCGATGATGTGACACCTATTCCTCATAATGGATGTCGCCCACCCAAGAAACGCCGAGTTTAGGCTGGATTTATAATGGCTAAATATACTGGACCAAAATGTAAATTGATGCGTCGAGAAGGCGTTGATTTAGGCCTGAAGTCTTCACGTCGTGCAATTGATACTAAATGTAAGATTGATAATCCTCCGGGCCAACACGGCGCTGGAACGCGTAAACCACGCGTGTCGGATTACGGATTACAGTTGCGTGAAAAGCAAAAGCTGAAGAGAATCTACGGCGTTCTAGAAAAGCAATTTAAAAATTACTACACTGAAGCTTCACGTTTGAAAGGTTCTACTGGAGAAAATTTATTGCAGTTGTTAGAAGCTCGACTTGATAACGTTGTTTATCGAATGGGTTTTGGTTCAACACGAGCAGAAGCTCGCCAATTAGTTAGCCATAAAAGTGTTTTGGTTAATGGTGCGTCGGTAAATATTGCGTCCTATTTTGTTAAGCCTTCGGACGTTATCAGTATTCGTGAAAAGTCTCGTAAGCAGGCTCGTATCATGGAATCTATGTCACTTGCAGAGCAAATTGGCTTCCCAGACTGGGTCGATGTCAATCATGGTTTATTCCAGGGGACGTTTAAAGCTTCTCCAATGCGAAGTGAATTGCCATCAGATATCAACGAACAGTTGGTAGTTGAACTTTACTCTAAGTAAGCTTAACTCTAAAATTTAAAGAGTCGATATGTCATCAAAAATAGTTTCTGACCTGCTGAAACCTAAGCAAGTCAAAGTAGAAGAGCAGGGCACCTATCACGCGAAAGTCTCTATTGAGCCTTTAGAGCGCGGATTTGGTCACACACTTGGTAACGCACTAAGAAGAATTTTGCTCTCTTCAGTGCAAGGTTGTGCAATCGTCGATTTTAAAATCGAGGGTGTGTTGCATGAATACACAACTATTGATGGTGTTCAGGAAGATGTTATTGACATCATGCTTAATCTTAAGGGTGTTGGAATTATCATGCACTCTAAAGAAGAAGCAACGCTGACCGTTAGTAAGAAAGGACCTGGAGTTGTTACTGCCGGTGATATTCAAATTGACCATGACATCGAAGTCGTTGATCCTGATTATGTGATTGCTACATTAACTAAAGATGTTGATTTCAGCATGTCAATTCACATTTTGAAAGGACGTGGTTATCAAGCTGCTAATACTCGCAATTCTTCAGAAGAGGAAACTGCGCTTGGTCATTTGCAGTTAGATGCTTCTTTTTCTCCGGTACGAAAAATTGCTTATACCGTTGAAGCGGCTCGTGTTGAACAGCGCACTAATTTAGATAAGCTGATTATCGATATCGAGACAAATGGTACTATCGATCCTGAAGAGGCTATCCGTATCGCTGGTAGTATTCTTAAAGATCAATTGTCTGTATTTGTTAATCTTGAAGGTTCGGACGAAGTTGAGGAAGCTGAACCAGAGTCTCATGTTGATCCTATTCTATTGCGCCCTGTTGATGATCTTGAGTTAACTGTTCGTTCGGCTAACTGTCTCAAAGCAGAGAATATCTACTACATTGGTGATTTGATTCAACGCACAGAAGTTGAGTTGTTAAAGACACCTAATTTGGGTAAGAAATCTCTAACCGAAATTAAAGACGTATTGGCCTCTTATAGCTTGTCGCTTGGTATGAGGCTTGAAAACTGGCCGCCTGCTAGTATCGAAAATGACAGTAAATTAGCCAGTTAATATCCTTTAATCAAATTAGATTAAGAATTTTAATTCAAGAATATTGGCTTAATAAGAAAGGCCAGAAAAAAGAGGTTTAAAAAATGCGTCATCGTAATAGCGGCAGACAACTTAACCGTAATAGCTCACATCGGAAAGCGATGTTTAGTAATATGGCAATATCTTTGTTTGATCATGAAGTGATCAAGACAACCTTGCCAAAAGCAAAAGAACTTCGTCGCGTTGCTGAGCCTTTGATTACATTGGCAAAAAAGGATAGCGTTGCTAATCGTCGTGTTGCTTTTAGTCGTATCCGTGATAAAGCAATGGTAGGAAAGTTATTTACTGATCTTGGTCCGCGTTACCAGGAACGTCCTGGTGGATATATGAGAATCTTAAAATGTGGTTTTCGTCCCGGTGATAAAGCCCCCATGGCTTATGTTGAATTGGTTGATCGTCCTGAAGTTGCTGAAGAAGAGTAAACTACTTAATGATCAAGAGTAAAAAGCCAGCTTAATAGCTGGCTTTTTTTTGCCCTGTGTTTTTTTTGGAGATTAGCTAGGACTGATTGATTAGTTCTAATAGTTCGTCGCGTTTTTGTACCATCAGTGAGTTATCGCCACGAGATTCCACGTTTAACCGTAATAATGGTTCCGTGTTAGACGATCTTAAATTAAAGCGCCAGGCCCCAAGATCCATACTAATACCATCCATTTCGTCTAATTCGTGTTGTTCTTTTTCAAAATGGGACTTAACTGCAGAGATGACTTTAGCAGTGTCTTCCACCTCTATATTAATTTCTCCGCTGACTGGGAATTTTTCAATTCGCTCGTCTACCAGTTCAGACAGTGTTTTATTTTGGCTGCACATAATCTGCGTTAGAAGTAACCAGGGAATCATGCCGCTATCACAGTAACCAAAGTCTCTGAAATAATGATGAGCGCTCATCTCACCTCCATAGGCGGCATTAACTTCACGCATTGTTTCTTTGATAAAGGCATGGCCAGATTTGCTTTGTATCGGTTCACCACCACAAGCTTTAACTAGCTCTACTGTGTTCCACGTCAACCGTGGGTCATGGACTATGAGAGCACCTGGGTTTGTTTTTAGTAGTGCAGCAGCCAATAGTCCAACAATATAATAACCTTCAATGAAGCGGCCGTTTTCGTCGAACAAGAAACATCGGTCAAAATCACCATCCCATGCAATTCCAAGATCCGCTTTGTGTTCTTTAATAGCATCTATTGTGGTAGTTCTACCTTCCGGTAATAGTGGGTTTGGTACTCCATTTGGAAACGTGCCATCAGGTTCATGTTGCACTTTGATGAATTCGAACGGCAAGTGTTTTTCAAGTAAGTCAATTATAGGGCCAGAAACCCCATTGCCGGAATTGGCTACTATTTTTAGTGATTTAAGCTGACTGGGATCTGATTGGTAACTCAATAGGTGCCTGATGTATTCAGAACGTAAGTCTAGAAGGGAGATTGATCCTTTTTTTGACACTAATGGGAAATCATCCTCTTCAGCGAGTTGGCGAATCTCTACAAGACCACTGTCTGCGCTGATGGGGCGAGCGGCGTGTTGTACAAACTTAAAGCCGTTGTAATCAACTGGGTTGTGACTAGCGGTAATCATGATGCCGCCATCAAGTTGTAAATGAAAAGCTGCAAAATAAACTGCTTCAGTTCCACACAGACCGAGGTCTAATACATCAACACCACTGTCTAGCAATCCATTCGACAGGGCTTCAAATAAAGGCTCACTAGTGAGCCTTGCATCACGGCCAATGGCTACTTGTTTTGGTTTTATAAATTGAGCATAGGCACGACCGACTCGATAGGCTATATCGGTATTCAGCTCGCTAGGTACTTTGCCACGTGCATCATAGGCTTTAAAACAGGTGATTTTTTTACTCATGTGATTTCCTTTGGATCATTATTCTGATTATTAGAGATGAAGGTACTATGCCTCTAAAAGTGGTGCTAAGTAGTGACCAGTGTAAGATTTTTTAACCTTGGCGACTTCTTCTGGGGTACCACTAGCGATAATCTCGCCACCTTTGTCTCCACCCTCTGGACCTAAGTCGATAATCCAGTCTGCGGTTTTAATAACATGTAGATTGTGTTCGATGACGGCAATGGTATTGCCATGGTCTCTTAAGCGATGAAGTACTTTGAGTAGCTGTCCGATATCGTGAAAATGTAGGCCCGTTGTAGGTTCATCCAATATATATAGAGTGCGACCGGTATCACGCTTGGATAGCTCGCGAGAAAGCTTGATTCGTTGAGCTTCACCACCAGAGAGAGTGGTCGCATTTTGTCCAAGCGTGATATAGCTTAAGCCGACGTCCATTAATGTATCGAGCTTTCGTTTTAGTACAGGAATGGCACTAAAAAAAGTAGTGGCATCTTCAACGGTCATTTCCAAAACTTGGTGAATTGATTTTCCCTTGTAATGAATGTCGAGTGTCTCGCGGTTGTAGCGTTTACCTTTACAGATGTCGCAGGTGACGTAAACATCGGGTAAGAAGTGCATCTCGACCTTTGTCAAACCATCACCTCGGCAAGCTTCACAGCGCCCCCCTTTTACATTAAAGCTAAAACGGCCTGGTTTATAACCGCGTGAACGGGATTCTTGAGTGCCTGCAAAAATTTCTCGAATCGGTGTAAATAAGCCAGTGTATGTGGCTGGATTTGACCGAGGTGTCCGCCCGATTGGGCTTTGATTAATGTCAATAACTTTGTCGAAAAAATCAAGACCCGAAAAAGACTGGTGTTCACCGGCGTGCAGATTGCTTTGATTAATTTCAATTGCTGCTAATTTATAAAGCGTCTCGTTAATTAAGGTCGATTTACCAGACCCTGATACCCCGGTGACGCAAGTTAGCAAGCCTACCGGCAATTCCATATTAACATTTTTGAGGTTGTTTCCTGCTGCCTGGTTTATGCGTACTATCTTCTTTTTGTCTATCGGTGTGCGCTTGCTAGGTAATTCAATTTGACGTTTACCACTCAAATATTGGCCAGTCACTGAATTGGGGTTGGCGCATATTTCGGCGGCTGTGCCTGTTGCAATAATATTGCCTCCATGTACACCAGCACCAGGGCCAATGTCGACGATGAAATCAGCTGCAGCAATAGCATCTTCGTCATGTTCTACGACGATGACCGTATTGCCAAGATCTCGTAAAAAGGTCAATGTTTTTAGTAGTCGGTCATTATCTCGCTGATGTAATCCGATAGAAGGTTCGTCAAGTATATACATAACACCGACCAATCCCGCACCAATTTGACTGGCGAGCCTAATTCGCTGAGCTTCGCCTCCAGATAGGGTTTCTGCACTGCGGCTGAGTGACAGGTATTCCAGACCCACATTGACCAGAAAATTTAAGCGCTCACGAATTTCCTTATTAATCTTTGAGGCAATCTCACCTTTCTGACCCGGTAATTCAAGCTGATCGAAGAAAGCGAGAGTTTCGTCGATGGGCATTCGAGTAATTTTTGCCAGTGTCTGATCGGCAATGAAAACATGCCTTGCTGCCTCGTTTAGCCGATCACCAGAACAAACTTGGCATGACTGGTTTGATAAAAATTTTGAGAGCTCTTCGCGCACTACACTCGAGTCAGTATCACGATAACGGCGTTTTAAATTGGGTAATATTCCTTCGAAGGCATGTTTTTGAAGCCGTTTGTCACCCCGTTCATTCAAGTAAGTGAATTTAACAATATCACTGGAACCATTGAGAACAATATCTTGAATTTTAGGTGTCAAATCTTGGAATGGTTTTTCGATATCAAATTTGAAATGCTTTGCTAACGATTGAAGCATCTGAAAATAATATCCATTCCGTCTATCCCAGCCCCGAATTGCACCACCAGCTAGACTTAAATCGCGTGATTTCAATACCAAATTAGGATCAAAAAATTGCATGGTGCCAATACCATCGCACTCTGGGCAGGCGCCAGCAGGGCTATTGAAGGAAAACAGACGTGGTTCGAGTTCGCTGATCGAATAACCACATTCAGGACAGGCAAAATTTGCAGAAAACTTTATCTCTTTAAAACCTGATTCAGGATCAATGGCTGCGATCCGCGCAATTCCGTCGGTCAGCAGTAAGGTTGTTTCAAAAGACTCCGACAATCGAAGTTTTAAATCGGGCCTTACTTTAAAACGATCAACTATAACCTCTATATTGTGTTTCTTACGCAAGTCAAGCTTCGGTGGATCGTCTAGCTCGTAAATTTCGCCATTAATCCGTGCGCGAATAAAACCCTGTTTTTGTAAGTTATTAAACAACTGTACATGTTCGCCTTTACGGTTGACAACAACGGGTGCGATTAGCATTAAACGCAAGTCGTCGGGTAGAGCCAGCACTTGGTCGACCATTTGGCTAATAGTGCTAGCCTCTAATCCAATGTCATGGGTAGGACAGCGAGGCGTGCCGACTCTAGCGAATAATAACCTTAGGTAATCATAGATTTCAGTTATCGTGCCAACCGTCGAGCGAGGATTATGCGACGTTGTTTTTTGCTCGATTGAAATCGCTGGAGACAGGCCTTCAATATGATCGATATCGGGTTTTTCCATTACCGATAAAAACTGTCGAGCGTAGGTTGATAAAGATTCAACATACCGTCTTTGCCCTTCGGCAAAAATTGTATCGAAAGCGAGTGATGACTTACCCGAACCTGACAAACCGGTTATAACGATTAATTTATCGCGTGGTAAAGTTATGTCGATATTTTTAAGATTGTGCGTACGAGCGCCGCGTATGGTAATTGCATCCATAATTAGTAAGGCTTAGACCAAAGCTGCCAATTATAACGATTGCCCGCACGCAATGCTTGCGATACTGAAGCCGATTACTAAGATTGAAGAAAAAAATTAGATCGTTAGAGTTATAGAGTGCAATCAAGGTGGAGTTTAAGTCAATTGAAACTTTTGTCTTCGAAAATAACACCAGACTAGCAGTGTCTAGCGTGGCTAATAGACGTGATGTTGATGATCCAGAGATATTGCTATTTGATCCCATTCAATTCTTTGAGGAAGTTGCAGCCGATAGCCGTCAATGATTTAAGCAGAGTCCTATTAACTTAGAAAAACTGACAGTTATCATATACACAGAAAAAAAGGCTTGAATTTTGAAGACATAATTGTATTCTTGATGAACGGGCTAGGTTGCCT
>CAXMOZ010000090.1:0-49957 GCA_964195315.1 uncultured Acidimicrobiia bacterium
GCACGAATAATCAGTTCGGCTTTGATTATATGCATGACAACCTCAGTTTTACGTTGGAAGACCGAGTTCAGCGCGAACTCAATTTTGCAATCGTGGATGAAGTTGATTCGATATTAATTGACGAGGCTCGTACCCCACTTATTATTTCAGGGCAGGCTAGTGATAGCTCCGAACTATATACCAAAATCAATAAAATTATTCCCGATCTTTCCAAAGTAGAAGAAGAGGAAGGTCCTGGTGACTACACAGTCGATGAAAAGTCTAAGCAAGTATTTTTAACCGAAGCAGGGCACGACTCGGCGGAAATGCTGATGGTCAATGCGGCCCTGTTAACCGAGGGTGAGAGTTTGTATGATGCAGCCAATATTACATTGGTTCATCATCTTAACGCTGGACTTCGCGCCCATGCTATTTTTGTGAAAGATGTCGATTACATTATTAAAGATGGACAGGTAGTCATTGTAGATGAATTCACCGGACGCACCATGTCTGGACGACGATGGTCGGAAGGGTTACATCAGGCAATCGAAGCCAAAGAAAGTGTTAACATCCAGAACGAAAATCAAACCATCGCCTCAATAACTTTTCAAAATTACTTTCGTCTTTACGATAAATTATCGGGTATGACCGGTACCGCTGATACTGAAGCTTTTGAATTTCAGCAGATCTATGGGCTTGAAGTCGTCGTTGTGCCAACTAATAAAAGCATGGTCCGCGACGATATGGGCGACTTGATCTATCTAACGGCGAGAGAAAAATACAACGCCATAATTGAAGATATAAAAGAGTGTACTAAAAAGAGTCAGCCCGTTTTAGTAGGAACGACCTCGGTAGAAACATCTGAGTATTTAGCTGACTTACTCAAAAAAGAAAAAATCACACACGAAATTCTGAACGCAAAACAACATGAACGTGAAGCAGGCATTATCGCCGATGCAGGCCTGCCGGGTCAGGTGACAATCGCTACCAATATGGCAGGTCGAGGTACAGATATCGTACTTGGTGGTAATATTGAAATTCAGTTGAGCGAAATCCCAGAAGAAGATACTGAAAAGCGAGAGCAGTTAAACGCGCAATGGCGTGTGCGTCACGATGAAGTAATCACGGCGGGCGGATTGCATATCATCGGAACAGAACGACATGAGTCTAGACGTATTGATAACCAGTTGCGTGGACGTTCTGGCCGACAAGGTGACCCAGGTTCTACTCGGTTTTACTTGTCGATGGAAGACACCTTAATGCGTATCTTCGCTTCCGAAAAAGTAGCGGGATTAATGCAAAAACTAGGCATGGAAGACGGAGAAGCCATTGAGCATCCGTGGGTGAGCAAGGCGATAGAAAATGCTCAGCGTAAGGTTGAAGCACATAACTTTGATATTCGAAAGCAGCTGCTGCAGTACGACGATGTCGCTAATGATCAGCGTAAGGTGGTTTATCAGCAAAGAGATGATTTACTACACGCCGAAAATATAGACGAAGCGATAAAGTTGATGCGTTTGGATGTTGTCGAAGGTGTATTTCGAACTCATATAGCCGTTAACGCCATAGATGAACAGTGGAATATGGCTGATTTAGAGCTGGCTCTAAAAAATGAATTTGGCCTTGAGATGCCTATAAAGAAATGGTTTGATGATGATGAGCATATTACTGATACTGTTATTCTCGATCGGATCATCGAACAGATGGAGCAAGCCTATAACGATAAGGTTAACGCACTAGGTGACGGTGTTTTCACTCGATACGAAAAAGAACTCGTATTGCATTTAACTGATCGTCAATGGAAAGAGCATTTAGCGGCGATGGATTATTTGCGTCAAGGCATTGGTTTAAGAGGTTATGCACAGAAAAATCCAGTACAGGAATATAAGCGAGAGTCTTTTGAAATGTTCACGGATATGCTCGAGAATATAAAATATGAAGCAGTGCAGTATTTGACTCAAGTTCAAATAAAAAGTGAGTCAGAAGTTGATGCTTTAGAGAACAGGAAAACAGAAGATGAAAACATCAAAATGGAGCATGCCTCGGCTAATAGTTTATTAAGCCGTAAAGAAGAGTCAACCGAAGAAGAGCACCAACCCTATATCCGAAAAGAAAAGAAAATTGGCCGAAATGAACCTTGTTGGTGCGACTCAGGGAAAAAATTCAAACAGTGCCACGGAAAACTAACCTAGATTAACTTTGATCATACATGCTAGTTGATTTAGGATGATCGGGGAAGTTAGTTACTGTAACAGAGCTCCTTTTAGCCGCTGCTCATGGTGGTACAAACACTAAGCCCGAAATCACTGGCTTAGTGTTTTTCGCGGTTTCTGAGAAAGAAAACGAGGCATCAACCTTAACCACCAATAAATTTTATGCCGCGCGAATTACCGTTTCAAAAGAGATTCAAGGGCAAAGAAATGCTTTGACTTCATTTCGACTTTTAACTTGTCGTACGAACGTGTGAAAATTAAAGCAGACTATCTTAGTTAAGACGGATTGAAGGGCGGAAGTCGGATGATGCTTGCTTAAGCCGAAAATCTATTGTCATGCTGGGATCTAGTGGAGGTGAGAGTTACCCATTGAATCGCTGTCTGAATTCCCGGGAAATACTGAACCTTTGGTTTAAGCTGCTATCTTCGATTAAGTAAGTGCTATTGTGTCAGCACTTAAAGAATTTAATGCGTGATATTAAAGGCTTCAAATTAGCTATCGTCTATATTTCCTTATTGAAATTATAGCGAGCATCGAGTTAGCAAAAACGTAACGTCCTCTTTTATCTGTGAAGGAAGGTCGTCAATGGGCAGTGGGTTGAGGAAGCGCACAGAATAACGGTGCTTACCCGCACTGACTTCAGGGTAGATACCTTCACTGCCAGGAATACTGATCCGAAGAAGCTGATTTGATTGCTGAGGATCTAATGTTTGATGAAAAAAACCATTTTCTGCAATCACTTTTTCCGGCATAGCGCTGTCCCGGATAACACTCAGGACCAATTCAATTACTGATTCCAGTTCAAGATAAGGCCCAGCCCAGCGTTTAAGGTCCTCTACTCTTGTGCCATGGTCCTGATTCAGCCAAAAGCGTAGTTCTGGCAAATCAAAATCACAACTGCCGCCAGGTATAGATGTGCGTTGTTTTATGGCTAACAGAAAGTCATTACGCTTAAGGTGATCACCGAGTTTTCCGTTTAATTGATGTAAACGTTCAAGTGCATGCTTTTGTCGGCTTAATATGAGGATTAATTTTGATTTATCGACTTCCTTATGTGCTGATAGGGACTTCAAAGCGGTATGCTGTCGCTCTATTTCCTTCATTAATTCTTGCTTCAGGTCACCTCGCTCTAGCAATGATGTGATCTCCAGCACTCCTAGCAAGGCAGTATAGCCACTCCAGTCACCCTTTAACGAAGTGAAGTAGTGGAAGCGCTTCATTAATGTCTCGACTCGTAAGCAGGTACGAATTCGTTCATTTAGAGGTTGTTCAAAAATAATGTGTTTTGGTGACATTCCGTAAGTTTTTAGATAAAATTTTATCGATTATAACTAAAAAATAATAAAATTACGCGCTCGGTTTTGATATGAATATGAATGTCAGCAGTAGTTTTTTGACAGAATATCTGATGATCGATTTAGGTAGCTAGCAAAAGAGTCTGTTAATTTGATAGTCTCAGGTATTGTTGATGTAATTCAGTGACCTGAGCATCCAAATCATCGTTGCTGTTATTATGAATAATGTCATCCGCATGATTGATGCGATCCAGATTTGACCATTGTTGACTGATCATTCTTTGTGCCAAAGCCATATCGATTTTATCACGAAGAAGTAATCTTTTGAATTGGGTTTCTGCACTACAGTCGACGGCTAATACACGATCAACCAGTTGACCAAAATCAGTCTCAAAGAGCAGAGGGATAACAACGACGACATATTTAGCCTGACTATATTGTCTGATCTGCTGTTTCGATTGTTCAAATATAAGGGGGTGGAGTACAGATTCAAGCCAGTGCTTTTCGGTACTATTATTAAATATAAGTTGCCTGAGTTTACGCCGGTCAATTTGATCGTCATCGAGCACGTTGCTGCCGCCAAAGTGATTGACTATTTCCAGGTAACCCGGTTGACCAAGTTTAAGAATGTCTCTGCTAATGATATCAGTATCAATAATGGGTGTTTCTAATTGATTAAACAAATTACTGATTCGGGTTTTGCCCGATGCTATTCCACCTGTAAGTCCTATTTTTAGCATAGAGCGTTTAGAATATATTGAGATAGGTATTGAGTAACACTGCCCCCCAGAGAAAGCTAATCCACCCTGCTGCAGCAAGGTAAGGGCCGAATGGAATCTGTGTGCCTCGTTCCGTCTTGCTCAATAGGATCATCGAAATGCCCACTATTGCACCGACCAGCGAAGAGGTTAACACAATCACTAAGAGCATTTTCCAGCCGCACCAGGCGCCTAGTGCGGCGAGTAATTTAAAGTCGCCATGTCCCATTCCTTCCTTTCCAGTGACTAGCTTGAAAAGCATAAATACACTCCAGAGGCACAGGTAGCCAGTCATAGCACCAATAACACTGGTTTCTAAGTCAATAAAGACATTAAAGAGAGAGAGTAGAATGCCCAGCCACATGAGAGGAAGCGTAATGTTGTCTGGGAGTAACTTATGGCCTAAATCGATGCCGCTAGCCGCAATTAAGCACCAACTGAAAAATAAACCAGCCAAGGCTTGCAGACTAACGCCAAAATGCCAACCAATGGCTACCGAAATGAGGCCAGTAAATAACTCAACCAGAGGATATTGCATTGAAATTGGAGTTTTACATTCTCGGCATTTTCCTCTCAGTACGAGGTAACTAATAATGGGAATGTTTTCCAAAGCGCTAATCGCATGGCCACAGCCACCACAACGTGAACGAGGAGCACTCAGGTTAAATTTAGCAGTTGCGGCATCTGGTGGCTGCTCTAAAAACTCGAGGCAGTCATGACGCCACTCGCGCTGCATCATGATAGGTAGTCGGTAAATCACCACATTTAAAAAACTACCAATCAATAACCCTAGTATAAATAGGGCAGTAAGATAGGTCGTAAAATGGAATTCAAAAAACGAAACAAGATCAGTAGACAATTGACAATACCCTATACAACAGCGCCTAGTTTAAAGATGGGTAAGTACATCGCGATGATTAATCCGCCAACCAAAACACCTAACACAGCCATGATGATCGGCTCTAATAGAGAGGTAAGTGCGTCAACCGCATTGTCGACTTCATTTTCGTAAAAATCGGCCACTTTGGCTAGCATGTCATCAAGTGATCCCGCTTCCTCGCCAATAGAAATCATCTGAATCGCCATGTTTGGGAATAGTCCCGTATTTCGTATTGCAGTTTGCAATTGAGTGCCCTGAGACACTTCGTCCCTAATTTTTATACTGGCTTTGTAATAGATAATATTACCGGTTGCCCCTGCCACTGAAGTCATTGCCTCAACCAGTGGCACACCGGCTGCTGACATGGTTTCCAAGGTTCGAGCAAATCTGGCGATAGCCGATTTGGTTGTAATCTCACCTACGACGGGTGCCTTTAGTGCAATTCTATCAAAGGCTTCTTGTAACCTTGGAGATGTTTTTTTTATTCGTAGAACAGTATAAACAGTGCTAGCAATGCCGCCTGCAATTACCCACCACCAAGCCTGCATAAACTCCGATAAGTTGATGACAAATTGAGTTAAGGCTGGTAAATCTGCACCAAATGAATCGAACAGCTCTTCAAACTGAGGGACGACAAATACGAGCAGAATTACAGTTACGATGAAAGCGACGCATAATACGGCGATAGGGTAAAACAAGGCTTTCTTTACTTTGGCTTTTAACGCTTCGGTTTTTTCTTTATAGGTTGCGAGCTTATCGAGCATGGTTTCTAAAGCACCTGCCTGCTCGCCGGCGGATACTAAGTTGACAAATAATTGATCAAAATATAAAGGTTGTTTCGCTAATGCTTCAGCGAAAGGAACACCGCCTTCAACCTCAGACTTTATGCCAAAAATCATTTTCTGTACTGATTTGTTTTCATTGCCTTCGCCAATGATTTCGAATGATTGCACTAAAGGTACACCAGCCTTCATCATCGTAGCAATTTGGCGCGCAAATATCGCTATATCTGCCGGTGTTATTTTGGCCGCACCTCCAAATAATGGCTGTGGCTTTTTGCGAACCTTGATCGGATTAATCCCTTGCTTACGCAGTTCACTTTTTGCTATGGTTTCACTCAGTGCGTATATTTCACCCTTCACTTTGGTGCCAGCACGGCTGGTTCCTTCGTAAGTGAACTCAATTTTTTCTGCCGTTTTTTTTGCCATTATATCACTCTGGTTGTTTGCCTAATCCTTGGTTACACGATTAGCTTCTTCGAGGCTAACTAACCCGGCCATAATTTTTTTCAGTGCCGAACGACGTAAGTCAGGTATACCTTCTTTTTTTGCCTGATCTGCGAGATCAATTGAGTTGGCGCCGTTCATAATTAATCGAGTCATTTCTTCGGATATACTCATTACCTGATAAATGCCGACCCGACCTTTGTAACCATTGGTGCATTGATCGCAACCAACCGCTTTATATATCTTAGGCGATTCTGATAAGTCTTCTTCTGTAAATCCTTCACTTAACAAAACATCTTTTGGTAAGTCATCTACGGCTTTGCAATGGCTGCAAAGTCTTCTGCCCAGTCGTTGTGCAATAATCAAGTTAACAGAGGTGGCAATGTTAAATGCAGGAACACCCATGTTCATTAAACGGGTTAGGGTTTGTGGTGCATCGTTGGTGTGCAGGGTTGACAGGACTAAGTGTCCTGTTTGTGCCGCCTTGATGGCAATGCTCGCCGTTTCCAAGTCACGAATCTCACCGACCATGATGACATCTGGATCTTGTCTCAAGAACGCTTTTAACGCTTCGGCGAAAGTGAGACCAACCTTATCATTCACATTAACCTGGTTAATGCCTTCAAGGTTAATTTCAGCCGGGTCTTCGGCTGTAGAAATATTGGTTTCAGGTACATTTAAAATATTTAAACCGGTATATAAAGAAACGGTTTTGCCGCTACCGGTCGGACCGGTGACTAGAATCATGCCATATGGATTGGATAGTGCATCCATATAGAGTTTTTTTTGTTCTGGTTCATAACCGAGGGCATCAATACCCAGCTGAGCACTCGAAGGATCCAAGATGCGTAAAACCACCTTTTCACCAAATAAGGTCGGACAAGTATTAACACGAAAATCAATCGCTCGTTTTTTTGATAGTTTGAGTTTAATTCGACCATCTTGCGGCACTCTTTTTTCAGATATGTCCATGCGCGACATCACCTTTACTCGGGCCGTTAATTTTTGGGCGATAGTAATCGGTGGTGAGGCAACCTCAGACAAAATTCCGTCAATTCTATATCGGACTCGATATCGTTTCTCATAGGGTTCGAAATGTATATCTGACGCACCTTTGTTGATGGCGTCGACCAGAATTTTGTTTACGTATTTAACAACAGGCGCGTCTTCAGTTTCAGCTCGAGTGACGGTTTTCTCAGTTTCTTCTTCTGCAATGTCCAGGTTTTCCAGATCATCGTCAAGCATCATGTCGCCCATGCCAGTATCCATGGCGCTAACTGCTTTTTCGATGAACTTATCGAGCTGGTCTTCCTGAACCAAAATGGCTTCTGTTGATAATCCGGTATTAAATTTGAATTCGTCGAGCGCTTGGGTGTTAGTCGGATTTGATATAGCCACAAATAAACGATTGCCCCTTTTGAAAATTGGCACAGCATGGAGCTTGGTTATGAGTTTTTCTTCTACTAGCGTTATTGCGGCCTGATCAATATCCATTACCGATAAGTCAAATACTGGGAGACCAAACTCCTGAGATGAAATCATCGCAATGGTCGTTGATGGCACTAATTTATGCTTAAGCAGGTAGCTGCCAATTTGAATATTTTCTTTATTTGCGTTTTGAACGGCTTCGATAGCTAAAGTTTCGTCGAGATGTTTATCGAGTACTAATTTCTTGGCTATCCCAGTTAGATTCATGTTTGTTGAGGCCATAAACAGTTGTTATCTTGATTGTTAGGTAAACTTTGTCAATGGTCAGTATATTATAGTTTTCTTGGTTTGTAGCTTTTTTGTTATTATAAAAAAAGGAGTTCAATTGAACCCCTTTTTGTATTTGTCTATCTAAAAGTCATCTTATGGAGTGCAGTTAATTCCTCTGCCTTCTGCTCCTACCACATTTCGACACCCGTTTGCAGTTGTGAGGTATCCCCAAGAAACAGCTCCAACACCGGCTGTTGTAGTGGGTACCAGTGTAAGTGTCATAGGCAATGGGACAGCAAGGTCATTCACGCCTTCACTAACAAGAGTAATTGAGCCACCAGCTGTAGTGGTGCTAGTTAAGTAAGTGACACCATCAGCGGCAGTTATATTTCTGGATACACCGTTTGACCCTGCAGTACAGTTAGTAAGAACACCTGTCTCTTGAGCGCACAAAGCGACTTGTGTTTTGATGCTACCTACGGCTGCGAGAGCACCAGTCAATTTAGTCCGCTGCGTATAATCCGCATACTGTGGAATTGCGATGGCTGCTAAAATACCGATAATCGCGACAACGATCATGAGTTCGATTAGTGTAAAACCTGCTTGTACTTTTTTCATTTCATTTCCTTTTGTGATTAATAGCTTAAAACTGGATTAGAAATCGACTTGTGCCGTTTCATGATATTAATAAAGCAATGTGAGTGCCAAATTTATTATTATTAATAAATTCTATATAAAACAATGGTTTGAATTAATGGTGGGATTATTTAGCATGAACAATAGCGCCAATAGTTGACATTTTTGTCAAGTTTTAACAATTTTTGTCAGGGTTTGTTAAGTTCTAGCTTTTCCATTTTGTATCTGAGTTGGCGCAAGGTAATGCCGATGGTGCGGGCGGTTGCTGATTGATTCCAGCGATTTTGGGATAGCGCCTGGAGAATTTGCTGCTTTTCGACTGATTGGGTTATCTCTCCCAAACTGGTAGCGCTAGCTGGCACTTCTGTTATAGCCGGGGAGTTGGGCAGTTGTAAGTCGTTTATTGTGATTGTGTTCTCGTCGCATAGTGCGGTGGCTCGCTCCAGTATGTTTTCAAGTTCCCTTACGTTACCGGGGAAACTATAGTGCTCTAGTGCTTTGATAGCCTCGGAATCTAATTGTAAGTGGCAGTTATTTTGCTGATTGTATTTATCCAGGATATGTTGAGTGAGTTGTATAATGTCATTTTCTCGATCTGCTAGCGCAGGTACTAATACGCCGATTACATTGACGCGGTAATATAGGTCCTGTCTAAAAGAACCTTGTTGCACCATGACTTCAAGATCTTTGTGTGAGGCGCTAATAATACGTACATCGGTGGTTTCTTCTTGTTGGCTGCCGACGGGGCGAATGGTTTTTTCTTGTATGACGCGTAATAGTTTTACCTGCATAGACAAGGGCAGGTCGGCTATTTCATCGAGGAATAGGGTGCCACCATGAGCGGCTTTAAACAGGCCTGCATTATCGTTCACCGCGCCGGTGAAGCTGCCTTTGATATGCCCAAAAAATTCACTCTCCATCAGTTCGGATGGAATTGCGCCACAGTTTACTGCGATAAACGGTGCTTCGGCACGAGATCCTTGTAAGTGAATTTGGCGTGCTACCAGTTCTTTGCCTGTACCCGATTGGCCCTGAATAAACACTGGTGCCTGGCTGCGAGCGAACTTGGCAATCGAGCGACGCAGATCAACAACCACAGCCGATTTACCTATGATTTGATAGGTCGCTTCGGACGAATTTTGTGCTTGTTGAGTGCTACTAGGCAGTGTCAGAGCTTTGTCAACCAGGTTCCTCAAGGTCTCAAGAGAAATGGGTTTGGAGACGAAATCGAATGCGCCAGCCTTCATCGATTTAATGGCTAGATCGATACTGCCATGGGCGGTAATAACTGCGGTTGGTGTGTTGGGACAGTGCTGCTGGATATGTTCTACCAGTGCAATGCCATCGCCGTCGGGTAATTTCATGTCAGTTAAGCAAAGGTCGAACACGATTTCTTTTAACAGCCTTGTTGCTGCGCTGTAATCGGCAGCACAATGGGTTTCTAACCCCATTCGCAACAATGTGATTTCGATTAATTCACGAATGTCGGGTTCGTCATCAACTATTAGTACGCGTTGTTTAGTCATTGGCACTGTTTATTGGCTCTAGTTAATAATTATCTTTATTGGTTCACAGTTCTTGGGAAAGCAGCGCTGTGTTTGGTAGAATACAAAAGCTAGTGCCGCCATAGAGGTTTTTCCTAGCAATGATATTAGCACTGTTTAGCTCACATAGTTGATCGACTATATAAAGCCCCAGCCCTGAGCCTTGATGGCTGGTTGTGTAGAAAGGTTCAAAGATTTTATCAAGGGTGAACTGATCGATACCGGGACCTTCATCTGCTATTTCTATATTGAGAACCTGGCGTTGGTCCTGATAGATTTTTATATGAGTTGGTTTCTCAGTGTTTCCGTGGGTTCGGGCGTTGCTGCAAAGGTTAGTCATAACCTGGGTTAAATGGCCGTTATCAAACGAGATAATCGATTCATCGATGTGAATATCAAGGTTAAAACAATCTGCATTCGACTCCCCGCTAAGACAAAAAGCTTCGATGAATTCAGGCATCCATTGTTTTAAGTCGATGGCTTCCATGGCAGTGGGTGTACCGCGAGAGATTTTTAGAATATCTTCAATAATATGATTGATACGACCGGTGTGCTGATAAATTATTTCGGTCATACGCTTTTCAGCTTGGGGTAGGTCTTTATTTTCGGCCAGCAGTTCAGCAGCATGTGAAATGGCGCCCAGCGGATTTCGGATCTCATGAGCGATGCTAGCCGTGAGCTGTCCTAATGACGCAAGTTTTGCCTGTTGCATGCTGGTTTTTATCGATGATACGTCATTTAGAAATATCAAAATGTTTGCCTGGCCTTTGCTTTTTAACAGTCGAAAACTGATCTGTAAATTATTAAGTCCAGTTTGAGATGGCAGAAAAGGCGCGTCAGGTTCTGTCGATTTTAGCCATTGATCGAGCGCGGTGAAAATTTTGGATTGACTGCGCCCCAGCGGCAAATCTGAATCGGGACTAGTATTCAGCATTTGGAGTGCTGTGTTATTAATGTGTCTAACTAAATGCTGTTTCGTTAGTATGATGACACCGGCTTGTAAATTCTCGATAATTTCCTGGTTAAGTGCAGATAGCAGGGCGACGTCACGCTCTTTTTGTTGCACGAGTAGTTCGCTGCTTTTTAATCCTAATGAGAGTTTGTGGGTGACAATTGCAGTCGCAAATAGTGTTGCTCCCAAAATGCCAACCTGAGTTGAGTTACCTGAATAACCGTTAATATAGATTAGCGAGTAAGTATATTCTGCGAGTAAACCTAGTGATGCCAGTGAGGCGAATATAAGGGCAAGCGACTGTTTTCCCAGCAGGCTTGTGACCGCCATCGATATGATTAATAGCATACCCAATCCGCTAGAAATACCGCCACAAGCATGCATGATCAATATGATCAGAAATGTGTCGCTGTATATTTGTAGTGATACTTGTTGCTCAAATCCGCGCCTTTCAATTTTGGCCGCTAAGATCCAGATCAAAGACAAAATTAGAAATGCCAAGCTAACCCATGAATAGAGTGCCAGATGAACAATGTTCAGCAGCGGGGATTGATCAACAAAGCTCTGGCTGAAGAATATTGAGGCTAATCCAATGCGATAAACATTGAGTAGCCGAACGGAAATCCAATTAGATGAGCGAGGTTTAAACTCGTTTCCCCCCAACTGTTGGCTATTGGTCCTGGTCTGCATGGTCCTGACAGCAATAGTTGTGATCATCATGTTTGATGGTCATCGACTCGGGCGAATGAATGCCACAATACTTACATTGAATCATGTTTTCACTTTTGTCTTTTAGTGTCTGTGGCTCTTTAGTCGACTCAGCCTCACCAGAAAAAAGTCTTTTGAGTAGCCACAAAACAGCCGCGACAATAAGGAAAAGCAGAACTAGTCGTATGATCATAGTGTTTAATTTTAAACCTTGTTTATCACTCAGTGGTTGAGCTCAATTGTGCCCTTAGTTTATGTTTAAATCACTCAAAGAACAATTATCATCTAATGCAATAACCCTATTGATTGATAGGGTTGCAGGATAAAATGGAGCAGGCTTGTCGAATTATAAGTTGAGTGGTGTAGATCCACTGATTATCAATGATGCCACCTGATAAATTAGCTATAAGATCGCTTGATGAACGCGAAAAACCTGCCTATACTGCGCACCGTTTTGATTATTGGTGTTCAACAACAGAGATCCGGTCAATGACAATTGAAATACCTGAAGGATACGCTCCTTCAATCGATGAAGAATACATGTCCGCCACACAAGTAGAATACTTTCGTCAAAAATTACTCACCTGGCGTGCAGAATTGTTGGCAGAGTCTAATGACACTATCTCTCATTTAAAGGAAGAAAACTGGCAAGAGCCTGATATCAATGATCGTGCCTCTTTAGAAACCGATGCTGCTCTGGAGCTACGCACTCGCGATCGTTACCGCAAACTGGTTAATAAAATAGATTCAGCACTCAGCCGTGTGGTTGATGGATCTTATGGTTTTTGCGACGAGACTGGCGAAGAAATTGGTCTTTTGAGACTAGAAGCCAGACCGATTGCAACCTTGACAGTTGAAGCGCAGGAAAAACATGAGCGTTTGGAAAAACAACGTCGGGACGATTAATCACTAGGAACGGGTATTATCTATTTTGCCAGTTCTTTTACGCTGAATATTCTTCGAAAAGCCTAAAGCAAAAACTTTAGGCTGTTTTTTTACCGATACTTTTATCTCCGCCCTTATAGGGTACTCTTGCAGTAGGCACTACTTTGGCCGCGGCATCGCAATGTTGATGCTGGTCATCAAAGAAAATATGCGGTGAAAAAGCACCCAGTATTTTATCCTTTGCGACACCGCCTAAAAAAAACGTCTCGTCTATCCTTACTTTCCAGGTCCGTAGGGTTCTGATCACTCTTTCGTGCGCAGGGCTATTTCTTGCTGTGACTAGGGCGGTGCGTATCGGCGGTGTGTCGGTTTGGCTCTCGCTATTGAGATCAAATTGAAGATAGGAGAGAGTTTTCAATAATTTGGCGAAAGGTCCCTCGGGTAGTGGTTTTTGTGCATTGAGTTTTTCATGTGCGATAAAGGCTTCGAGCCCTTGCTGTTGATAAATCATTTCTGACTCTTCTGAAAACAGCACAGCATCACCATCAAAAGCAATTCGGATTTGCTCTAGTGGACCAGGCAGATTTTGTGATGGCCCATCATAAATCAGGCCAGAAGCCACGTTAGATTCAACAGCTGCCTGCACATCTTCCTCTGTCGCTGACAGAAATAAGTCAACGTCTAATGCGTTGAGGTATTTGGCAACCGGTTCTCCACCGGTAAATGCTGCGCGAGTAATATCCAATTGATAATGGTCGATTGAATTTGAAATACGCAAGCTAGTATCGGCAGAGTTGCGTGAGATGATTACGACTTCGGTGCGTCTGATGTTATCGTCGATTCGATTGATTCGAAGCATCGATTCGATGAGCGCAAACCCAGTGCCTTTTTCGAGGATATCGTTTTCATGGTCTAGCTGATAACGGCAATAGGCTTCTAATCCCTCACGTTCATAGATTTTGTTCTCTTTCGATAGATCAAATAGTGCCCGTGAAGAGACACCGATGACAAGATAGTTAGTTAGATCAAATGGCATAGCAAATTTATAGGGTCAGTTATACTGTTTTAAGCAGAATTTTCGAGCGTCGTTGCTGATTGTACTGAGTCAATTTATGGGGCGGCAACTCGAACGAGGTAGTTTCCTCATAACCGTGTTCGATAAACCAGTGTGACGTGCGCGTTGTTAGCGTGTAGATTTGAATAATACCGTGTTTAGAAGCCTGGATCTCTGCGACCTGCAATAACTGCTCACCTAACCCTGAGCGCCGATAGTCATCATGAACAGCAAGGCAGGCAATTTCTGCCACATGATGTTCAGGGCTGGGGATACAAGCAACGCAGGCGATAATCATGCCGTCTTTCTCGATTACATGAAAAAAGCTAATTTCTAATTCGAGTTGCTCTCGTGACCTTTCAACTAAAATGCCAGAAGATTCTAACGGACCAATTAAGCTGAGTATGCCACCAACATCTTCAATGTTTGCTGCACGTATGCCTTCATAAAATAGATTGGTTACCATTGTACCAAAACCGTTTCGAGTGAAGAGTTCCAATAACAGACCGCCATCGACTAACTGGTCGATGAGATGTACTCGTTTTACATTCGATTTAACCGCTTGCACAGCATGATTCAGTAGGTGCTTTAAATCATCAGGCGTATCTGCTGTCTGCATTAAGGTTTCACACTCACGGGTTGATAATGTATCAGCGAGCTGCTTTTGCCACTGATGGTGGTGAATAAATATCAGTTTATCGGCATTGATAGACTTCGCTACTTCGCTCGCGAGTTCTTCTGCTGGTAAATTAAAAACTTCACCGGTACGAGAGTAACCAATATTGGATAGCAAGATGACATGATTCTGGTCGAGTAATGCTTCAATCACTTGATGCTTTACTTCCCGGACTTTCCCGGAATGTTGCATATCAATGCCATCAATAACACCGAGCGGCATACCGGTAACAAAATTACCACTCACCAGTGATATCTCTGACCCAGACATTGGGGTATTGGGTAATCCCATAGATAAATGAGATTCAAGTTGGGTTTTTATTTCATTGATGGCCTGAACAATATAAGGCAGGGATTCAACGTCGCTGATTCGAATGTTCTGGTTAAATTGCGAGGTGATGTTGTTTTTTGCCAAATGCCGATCAATTGTGCCGCGACTTCCATGGAGAATAACAAGTTTTATCCCTAGGTGATTGAGCAGCGCGATATCATGAATGAGCCCGATAAAATGATCAGACTGGATAAATTCATCCGAAATAAGAATGACAAAGGTTTTCTTGCGATGGGCCTTAATATAGGGAGCCGCCCCCCTAAACCATTGCACGTAATCCTGACTAGTACTCATCTATCTAAAAGTTTCCAACTAACGGTTTGATATAAATATTTTATACCATCTAGCCAGTCTCTGTCAGGCTAGTTACACCTTAGGAGTCTGTTAAAATCAGGGGGAATCTACTGCAAAAAATCCTTTTGGCCATATTTCACGATCCAACTCGTTGTCTAGAGCTGCTATATTCAAAGCATTCGATACGCTCGTGGACCAGTTGCTTCGCTTGATTCGATCATGAAATCGGATTCAAAATGACTAGCCCTCGCCACAATTACCCAAGTCAGATAGAATCCTTTTGTCAATGGTTGTTATAACTCGTTGGACATATCAATAAAAAAAGAATTTAAATATGAGCCCTCCCAACGGAAATGATGAGATAAGTAGCGACCACTTGCAGCATCAGGAAGCCGTCAATTTTTTATATGATCGTGCCACGATTGGCATGTTGATTACGCTATTTATTTCGACTGTTGGTTCTGTTCTGGCTTATGTCGAGCTATCAATTCAAGGACGGCAGCATTGGGTATTAGCTTGGTTTGCAGTGTTTAGCCTAATATTGATCGGCAGATACATTTTGTTGCGTCGACATTTGCTGATAGACAACAAAAGCTACTTTCCCCATCAGCAATGGCGCAATCGGTTTTTTGTTGGTGTGGCGGCTTCAGGAGTTATGCAAGGCTGCGGTGCCGTGTTACTGATGCCTTATGTAACTACTAACGTTCAATTTATTTTGCATTCCTTATTGTTAGGAATGGGCGCTGGCGGAATCGCTTACTTATCGACTTCGTTGATGATCTACATTACTTATCTAATCACTATTATGCTGCCAATTACGATCTGGCTATTTTTTCGGCATACGCCGGATGGTTATATCTTAGGTTTACTCTATCTTTTTATGATGGTGGCCTATTCAAGTAGTGTAAAGCGAATGAATATATTGATAAATGATGCGCTTTATTATCGGTTTGATAATGCGATGTTGGTCGACGATTTACAGCGACTAATTTCCTCAATCTCAAATACCAATAAGGCATTAGAAAAGATTTCGATTACCGATGAATTGACGGGGGCTTCAAACTACCGTGCTTTTCGGATTGGACTCGAAGAAATTTGGAATCAAAATAAAGACTCGAATATTCAAGTTGCGCTAGTCAGGCTGAATATCGATTACTATCACGAATATAACGCTCACTATGGTAGCGAGCAGGGAGATATAGTCCTGTGCCAGGTCGCTCAAATATTAATGTCTGAAATTTCGCATAAAGATCAGTTGCTAGCCAGGTTAAATGGTGCTGAGTTCGCCTATGTGTTACCGAACACCAGCAGTCAAAATGCGCGGCGGTTTATTAAGAAAGTGACCCAGGCGTTGGATGTAGAGAAAATACAACACGCCAAGTCGAGAACAGCACCTTGTCTAACAGTGAGTGTTGGTGTGAGTTGTCAGCTAGTCACTAGCCAATCCTCTTCACGGGTTCTATTGGCGAATGCCAATGCGGCACTTAAAGTAGCCAAGCAAAAAGGCCGTAACCGAGTAGAGTTGATTAATTAAATGCTGCTTTACCTCAGTAATATTTCTACTAGAGACTTTTGAGCATGTAAGCGATTTTCGGCCTCTTGCCAAACGACACTTTGCTCACCGTCGAAAACCTCAACCGATACTTCTTCTCCGCGGTGCACTGGCAGGCAATGCATGAATATAGCGTCTTTATCGGCGCATTGCATTGTTTGCTTCGATACCTGGAAAGGTGCAAAAGCCAATTCACGATCTTTTTGTTCCTGTTCTTGCCCCATGCTTGCCCAGACATCAGTGACAATCAAATCAGCGTCTTTACTGGCTTCGTCTACGCTATTAAAAATGCGAAGCTGACTACCGCCAAGGTTGACTAAGTCATGATCAGGCTGATAACCGTCTGGGCAGCCAATATTTAAGGTAAAGCCGAATCGAATCGCTGCATTGATATAGGAGTGGCACATATTATTGCCATCACCAATCCAGGCCACCGTAGCACCCTTAATATCACCACGCAGTTCAAACCAGGTTTGCATATCAGCGAGTAGTTGGCAGGGATGTACATAGTCGGTTAAGCCATTGATCACTGGCTTTGACGAGTGGGCAGCAAGCGTTTGCAGCCTGTCATGACCAAAGGTTCGTATCATAATGATATCGACCATGCTTGAAATCACTCGGGCACTATCTTCAATCGGCTCGCCTCGACCTAACTGAATGTCTTTTGGTGACAGGAACATGGCATGTCCACCGAGCTGGCTCATGCCGGCTTCGAAAGAAACACGGGTCCGAGTTGACGATTTCTCAAAAATCATCGCCATCACTTTACCCGTTAAGGGCGTGTGTGAAACACCTTGTTTAAGTCGTTGTTTGACATCAATGGCATGGTGTAACAATGCGTGTAATTCTTCGGTGCTGAAATCTAGCAGGCTTAAAAAGTGTCGCGGGTTCATGACTAGTTGATCCTTGTTGCGGGTTCGAAAGAATTGATGCAGGCGATTATCTGCTGCGCCATATCTTCAGTTTGTTGTTCGTTTAATATGAGTGGTGGTAGCAGGCGAATGACCTTTTCTGCGGTCACATTAACGAGTAAACCTTGCTCTAATGCATGCGCTACAAAGGCCTGATAATTGTGTTTCATTTCGATGCCAATGAGTAAACCCATGCTTCTAATTTGCTGGAAATCGGCATGGTGCACTAAGTCACGTTTTAAATGTGATACTAACTGCGCGCTGGTTCGTGTGACATTATCTAACAACTTGTTTTGTTCAATGCTCTCCAGCACCGCACAACCAACACGACAGGCCAAAGGATTGCCGCCGAAAGTAGAGCCATGATTACCCGGTTGAATAACTTCGGCCGCTTTTCCCTGGGTTACGC
This sequence comes from uncultured Acidimicrobiia bacterium, assembly GCA_964195315.1. Lineage (GTDB taxonomy): Bacteria > Pseudomonadota > Gammaproteobacteria. The sequence goes on from CAXMOZ010000090.1 coordinate 18,002, forward strand.
AAGCGCCGATGGGCATGCCATTACCCAGTGCTTTAGCCAGAGTCATGACGTCAGGGATGATATTGCTGTGCTGAAACGCAAACATCTTGCCGCTTCTAGCAATGCCCGACTGAACTTCATCTAACATCAGCAACCAATTATTGTCGTCACAAATTTGTCGAAGTGCTTCAATATATCCATTGTCAGGCACGATAATGCCACCTTCGCCTTGCACTGGCTCAACTAGAATGGCGACGACTTTTTTGTTGTTTGCGGCAATAGAGCGAATCGCATCTATATCGTTATAAGGAGCACGCACGAAACCAGATACCAGCGGCTCGAACCCTGCCTGAACCTTTCTATTACCGGTAGCGCTCAAAGTAGCCATCGTACGACCATGAAAACTATGGTCCATGACAATTATATGAGGATCACTATTACCCTGATTATGGCTGTATAGACGAGCAATTTTGATTGCAGCTTCGTTCGCCTCAGCGCCTGAATTGCAAAAGAACACTCGATCCATGGCCGATAGTTTACAGATCAAATCAGCCAGCTTTTGCTGCCATTCAATCCAGTAAATATTTGAAGTGTGGAGCAGGATCGAAGCCTGTTGTTGAATCGCTTCTGTCACAGCTGGGTAATTATGGCCGAGATTGGTTACTGATATGCCGCACAATGCGTCAAGATAGCGTTTTCCTTGTGTGTCCCACAAGTAAATACCATCACCTCGGGTGAAGCTGGTACATAACGAGTTATAGGCCTTGACTAAGTGCTCAGACATGACAGTTACTGCTTGAAAAAAGCGATCTAAAATACGCCTATTTAAATTGAATTCAAGCTATTTATGATTGTCTGAGGCAAAAAGTAAAATTAAGAGAGCAAGATTATTTTATTGATTCCTTGAATGCGGTATTGAGCTATCGATGATGACAGCACCAGGCACAATGGAGTTGGATGATAGGTTTTAACGAATTCATTGATGACAGCTGATATTTATTGTTTAGAATATGTCACCTGAACTGCTCTAATTGAATGCTGTGGTATTTTCACTGTTGCCTGTGTTAAGAGCAAAGGGGCTTTAATGGTACGGTGTTATTAAGCAAGTTAAGCCGTTAAAATTTATCGAAATAGTAGGAATTTTACCCAGAGGTTGTGACATTATATGTGTGGTTTGTTTGGAGCTTTGAGTTTTACCAGCCAGGTTATTGATAAAAACCTGGCTCAGGTCATGTCAGAAAAAGTGGCCCGCCGTGGACCCGATGATAAGGGGGAATGGTTTGATGGCCCCGTCATGCTTGGGCACCGCCGATTATCGATTATCGATCTGTCGGCTGCCGGACACCAGCCGATGCATGATATCCAGCAGCGTTATAGCATTGTCTTCAATGGCACTATTTATAATTACCCCGAACTTCGTGAGCAGTTGCTAGACAAGGGGTATCAGTTTCAATCGCATAGTGATACTGAAGTGATCCTAAACGCTTATGCCTGTTGGGGCGAGCAATGTAGCGAAAAGTTAACTGGTATGTTCGCGTTCGCAATCTGGGACCGGCAGCGCCAAAGCCTGTTCCTGGCGCGAGATCGTCTCGGCATTAAACCGCTGTATTTTGCACAAACTTCGACTGCATTCTACTTCGCCTCAAATCCGCAGGCTTTGCTTGCCACTGGACAGTGTGATACCTCAATCGATGCGGTCGGTTTACATCATCAACTGAGCTTGCATGCGGTCATTCCTGCACCTCGAACTTTATTTAAAGGCATTCGGAAATGTAAACCCGCCTGCCAAATGCAAATTGGTGTCGATGGTGTGTTATCACAAAATCGCTATTGGACCTTGTCGTCTAAACGTCAGCAACCAGAACTATCATCGCAAGACTGGAATGAAGCGATTCATCAGGCATTATTGAAAGCAGTTAAAAAACGCATTCAGATTGCGGACGTCCCGGTGGGTGTATTGCTATCAGGTGGGCTCGATTCGAGTTTACTGGTCGCGCTATTAGATGAAGCAGGTGTCGGCAAAATTAAAACCTTCAGTATCGGTTTTGAGGACCAACCTGAGGAAAAAGGCAATGAGTTCGAATTCTCTGATCCGGTTGCCAAACGATACAATACCGATCATCACAAATTTCTAATTCCCAATACAGAAGTGCTCACAAGGCTACCCGAAGCGGTACAAGCGATGGCGGAACCGATGGTGGGTCAGGACTCAGTGGCGTTTTATTTGCTGTCTGAAAAGGTATCAAAATCGGTCAAGGTGGTGCAAAGCGGGCAGGGTGCTGATGAAGTGTTTGCTGGCTATTTCTGGTACGACCGTATGAGAGCAGCCTCTGGATCGTCAGTGCAGCGATTTGCATCGAATTATGTTGATCGCGATCATGATGAATTTTGCGAAACCGTGGACGATGCTTATCGAGGTGATGACCATACCTCGGCGCTTATCGAAAAACAGCTTGAAACCGAACATGCCGATACTTTTATGGATGCTGTACTACGATTCGACACAACGACACTAATTGTGGATGACCCAGTTAAACGGGTAGACAATATGACAATGGCCTGGGGACTGGAGGCCAGAGTCCCGTTCTTAGATCACGAATTGGTCGAATTGGCGGCTGCCTGCCCAGCCGAACTAAAGCTTAAGCATGGCGGCAAAGGCATCTTGAAGGAGATAGCGCGTGGTCGAATTCCCGACGCCGTTATTGATCGCCCAAAAGGCTACTTCCCGATGCCAGCACTCAAGTATGTACGAGGTGAGTTTTATGACTTCATGGCTGATACTTTAAATAGTCAGACCAGTTTGGAGAGAGGTATTTTTAGTCGAAAGTATGTAGACAAACTGCTGCACGAACCTGAAAAGCATTTCACCCGACTTAATGGCAGTAAGCTTTGGCATTGTGCTTTGTTAGAGTACTGGTTGCAGCAACAGTCATAGTCAACAAATAGTTCGTTACTCTGATTCTAATCCGTCAGAAAAACAGTTATGATAATAACCAACTACTTTAGTCAGTTATTGTTCAACGATTACTAATCAGCTACTCACGAGGAATTCAGATGGACGTATTAGAGCGTATTAAGCAACAGGTCGAAGCTCACCCTGTATTAATTTATATGAAAGGTACACCTCAGTTGCCACAATGTGGATTTTCGAGCCGAACGGTCGAGGCGCTTAAGTCGCTTGAGCTTGAATTCGGTTTTGTCAATGTATTGTCTGATCCAGAAATCTTTCAGAATTTACCCCGATTTGCCGATTGGCCAACATTCCCACAAGTCTATGTCGACGGTGAATTGATTGGTGGTTGCGACATCACCTTAGAAATGCATGAGTCTGGTGATTTGCAAAAAATGGCTCAGGAAGCTGTTGAGAAAAAAGTTTAATAGACTCGAGTAACGTTTCGTACTGAACTTTTCGATCAGGAATAATAAAGCGCCGTTGGTTACAGCGGAGCTTTATTTGGTCTAATTCGTTTTTATTCGAAATCTACTTTATGTTTACACATGCTTGCTGGGCAGCTGTTGTGATGTCACTGACAGTCGGCGCTGGTTCAAAAAAATGACTATGCCAGGTACCCACTGAAATTTTTAGTCGCTTACCCTCGTCGCTTGTTTCACGCGTGTGTCTTTTAATATTTCGAATTAATCGCTCGAACATTTCTGGGTTATAAGTCTCTGGGTTGAGGTAATGTATGGCCACCGCAAATGTATTCAGATTGAAGCGGGCCACCATGTCGAGCGGACGCGATGCTAGCTGTAAAGAGTGGGCGATTGTTTTTAGGGTGCCCAGTCTTAGTTCAGCATCGTTTGAATTAATCTCTATCAAACTAAACCCCATACCACCGCCTCTAGTCGCAGCGTGCTCAATTAGCGTTTCCATATGGGCTTCTAGTTGCGCCCTGTTTGGCAAGCTGGTTTCGGGGTCTTGCAGGCTATATTTCTTAACCCGTATGAAATGATCACTGAGCGATCGGTTACGTTCTCGTAAGCTGTTTTGTTGGAAGGATGTTCTACCGGCCCCAAACACACGCGCCGCTAGTTCGAATTGGTTGGTTGATTTAGAAATGAAGTCATCTACGCCACGGTCGAACGCTACAACAATACTAGACGCAGTATCTTCAGCAGTGATCAATACAATGCCGGTATAACGATCGTTGTTCTCATCCCAGCGCCGAATCAGGTCTGTCAGTACTAAACCATTCATGCCTGGCATCCAGAAGTCAGCGAGCACAACATCAGCACGACGTTGGTTAAGTAAAAATAGTGCCTCATCGCCTGATGCAGCGGTTCGAATATCAGAAAATCCAGATTTTTTTAATCCAGATTTGACGACTTCACGACTAAATTGAAGATCGTCGACGACGATGACGGAGATATCTTCTTTACGCAATTCTTTAGGCTTCATGGCTATTTGGAGTTGAGTATAATTCAAAATGGTTATTATGCCCCTATAAATGGTGTCTCGTTCACAATCTTGCAGAATAACTCTGCTGTGATCTCTGCATCATATATAGCTGAATGTGCTTCATTTGCATCCCATTTTAATCCTGCTGCTTGAATAGAGCGTGCTAATACTGTCTGTCCATACACCAAACCAGCCAAGCTGACAGTGTCAAAACTACTAAATGGATGGAATGGATTACGCTTAATGCCCGTGCGCTGTGCTGCTATATTGATAAATTTCAAATCAAAATTGGCATTGTGCCCGACCAATATAGCCTTAGTGCAGCCGTGTTTTTTGAGCGCTTCTCGAATCGGTTTGAAGATCTTTGGTAAAGCCTGTTTCTCATCGATAGCCATTCGAAACGGATGATCAACATCGATACCGTTAACCTCCATCGATTTAGGCTCAAGATTCGCACCGGGAAATGGATTGACGTGACAGGTAATGGTGTCGGCGCAATAAAACTGGCCCTGATCATCGATATCAACAATAACCGCTGCTATTTGCAGCAGTGCATCGGTTTGCTCGTTAAAGCCACCCGTTTCTACATCGACGACCACGGGCATATAACCGCGGAACCTTTGTGCCATTGCAATAACTTTGTTCATCCTAAACAATGCTCCATTGCAGTGTTTCACCGGCTTTAAATGGTATCAATAATCCACCTGCATAGTCTAATGATTGTGGCACTTGCCATGCAGCCCTTTCGAGTTTTATTTGTTCATTGTTAACCGGTAACCGGTAAAAGTTTGGGCCATTTGTGCTCATGAAAGCCTCAAAGTGAGTAAAGTCGCCGGCGAGCTCAAAGGCCTCGGCATACAGCTCAATCGCGCAGTAAGCCGAATAGATTCCAGCGCAGCCACAGGCTGATTCTTTTGCTGTCTGGCTATGCGGTGCGCTATCGGTTCCGGCAAAAAAACGACCAGAATTACCGGTTGCAGCATTCAGTAAAGCAACTCGATGCTCTTCACGCTTGGCGACGGGCAGGCAGTAATGATGTGGCCGAATGCCACCTTCGAACATGGCATTACGATTGATCAATAAGTGATGCGGTGTGATGGTTGCTGCAACGTGATCGTTTTGCGCCAGCACAAAATCGACCGCATCACGGGTCGTAATATGTTCAAACACAATTCGTAATTCAGGAAAGTCATTTCGAATTTGTTGCATGGTGGAATCGATAAATATTTTCTCACGATCAAAAATATCAATATGTTTACCAGTTGCTTCACCGTGGATGAGCAAGGGAAACTGATATTTTTGCATGGCTTCTAGAACCGGGTAAATTTTCTGAATATGAGTGACACCCGCATCAGAATTAGTCGTTGCGCCTGCTGGGTAGAGTTTTGCGGCAAATAAGTGATCAGATGCATTGGCGAGAGCGATGTCTTCGACAGAAGTATTGTCAGTCAAATAAAGTGTCATTAATGGTTGAAACTCACTGCCCTCAGGCAGGTCAGATAGAATTCGCTGTCGATATGACTCCGCTTCTTTGCAATTAGTAATAGGTGGTGTCAAGTTGGGCATCACGATAGCGCGACCAAATTGTCTGGCCGTATCGCCAACGACTGCAGCAAGATACGGTGAATCTCGCAGGTGCAAGTGCCAATCGTCAGGTTTGATGATAGTGAGCTTATTCATAGAGTATTTAACTTTTTGGAATGGTTATATGGTTTGCTAAGATTAACTTTTTAATGAAAGTTGAGCTATTTATATTAAAACTAATTATGAGGCTAATGGAGTATTAACAGATAATATGCAGCAAATCAGTAAAATTAAGACATTAATTATTTTGTGCCGATGTTTTATGGCAAACTGTAAAGATATAGATTGAGAATTATCAGCACTATCACAGATACTGATAGATGCGCTCAAATAACACACTAAAGTGAGTGATCAATGGCAAATGAATTAGATCTCGACCCGCAAGAAACTTTGGAATGGATTGAATCCCTCGAGTCTGTATTAGAACGAGAAGGCCCAGAAAGGGCGCACTTTCTGCTTGAGCAATTAATAGATAAAGCAAGACGATCGGGGGCTTATCTACCTTATTCAGCTAAGACCGCCTACGTTAATACAATTCCTGTTTCACAGCAGCAACCTATCCCGGGTGATCAGGCGATTGAACACAGAATTCGGTCAGTGATTCGTTGGAACGCTGCAGCGATGGTTGTGCATGCTAATCGAAAATCCTCAGAACTGGGCGGGCATATTGCCAGCTTTGCCTCAGCGGCGACTTTATACGATGTTGGCTTTAGCCACTTTTTCCGAGCACCCACTGACGAAAACAAGGGTGATCTAGTATTTTTTCAGGGGCACTCAGCCCCCGGTATTTATGCAAGAGCATTCCTCGAGGGTCGCATCAGTCAGGAACAACTCGAATCATTCCGTCAGGAAGCGAGCAATCCGAACGGACTCTCGTCTTACCCCCATCCCTGGCTAATGCCCGACTTTTGGCAATTTCCTACAGTGTCTATGGGACTTGGGCCGTTGATGGCTATATATCAGGCAAGGTTCCTCAAATATCTCGAAAATCGTGAAATTTTGCCAAGACAAAAACGTAAAGTTTGGGCTTTTATGGGTGATGGCGAAATGGATGAGCCTGAATCATTAGGCGCTATTTCGTTAGCATCACGCGAAGATCTGGATAATTTGGTATTTGTGGTTAATTGCAACTTGCAACGTTTAGACGGTCCCGTTCGTGGCAATGGCAAAATCATTCAGGAACTAGAAGCCGTTTTCCGTGGTGCTGGCTGGAATGTCATCAAAGTAGTTTGGGGTTCTTACTGGGATCCGTTGTTAGCCAAAGATGAAGATGGCCTGCTACTAAAACGAATGGAAGAAGCAGTTGATGGTGAGTATCAATCTTATAAAGCAAAAGGTGGTGCTTATACGAGAGAGCACTTTTTTGGTAAATACCCAGAATTACGAGATATGGTTGCCGATATGTCCGATGAGGATATCTGGCGCTTAAATAGAGGTGGGCATGACCCACACAAAGTGTACGCGGCTTATGCTGAGGCTGTTCAATGTGAAGGCCGTCCAACCGTTATCTTAGCCAAAACCGTTAAAGGGTATGGTATGGGTGAAGCTGGTGAAGGACAGAATATTACACACTCTCAGAAAAAAATGGGCGAACACGCACTCAAAGCATTTCGCGATCGCTTTGATATCCCTGTTGATGACGAAAAAATTGCAGAAGCGCCTTTCTACAAATTCCCTGAAGACAGCGTAGAAATGAAATACATGCGTGAACAACGCGCCAAACTGGGTGGTTATATGCCCCAGCGAAAGGATACTGCAGAACCATTGGTAATACCGAGCCTAGATACTTTCAGCGCATTATTGAAAGACAGTGGCGATAGAGAGTTCTCTACCACGATGGCGTTTGTGCGAATCTTGTCAACCTTAACTCGCGACAAACAAATTGGTAAAAATATCGTCCCAATCGTGCCTGACGAAGCACGTACCTTTGGCATGGAAGGCATGTTCCGTCAACTCGGAATTTACTCTAGTAAAGGGCAGCTATACGAGCCCATGGATTCAGACCAGGTGATGTATTACCGCGAAGATGTGAAAGGTCAGATCCTACAGGAAGGCATAAATGAGGCCGGAGCGATGTCGTCCTGGATTGCCGCTGGTTCAGCCTACAGTTCACATGGTATCAACATGATGCCTTTCTATATTTACTACTCGATGTTTGGTTTCCAGCGCATTGGTGACCTGGCCTGGGCTGCTGGCGATATGCAGGTACGCGGATTTTTGATGGGTGGCACCGCTGGCAGGACGACATTGGCAGGCGAAGGTTTGCAGCATCAGGATGGTCATAGTCTTATCGTTGCAGGCACCATTCCGAACTGCGTGTCTTATGATCCAACCTATGCCTATGAACTCGCTGTTATCATTCACGATGGAATGAAACGCATGTTTCAGTTGAATGACAAAGTTTTCTACTATGTCACTGTAATGAATGAAAACTACTGTCATCGAGCGCTGCCAAAAGGTGCCGAGCAGGGCATTATCAAAGGTATTTATTGCCTGCAAGAAGGCGATGAAAAAGGTAAAAAAGTTCAGCTTATGGGCTCGGGTACAATTTTACGGGAAGTGCTGGAAGCATCAGAATTACTCAAGCAGGATTTTGATATTAACTCTGATGTATGGAGCGTCACCAGTGTTAACGAGTTGGCGCGTGAAGCGAGCGACTGTACACGGTGGAATCAACTGCACCCAATGAAAAAAGCCAGAAAGAGTTACCTTGAAACACAACTGGATGGGCGTAAAGGGCCAGCGGTTATGGCGACTGACTATACTCGTGCATTCGTAGGCCAACTGCGTGAGCATGTTCCAATGCCATTCACGACACTCGGAACCGATGGGTATGGGCGAAGTGATACACGAGCCAATCTGCGCATTTTCTTTGAAGTAAATCGTTATTATGTTGTTGTTGCTGCACTTAAAGCGCTGGCAGATGCTGGCGACATAGAAGATAAAGTCGTACAGCAGGCTATTAAAAAATATAATATCGATCCCGAAAAACCAAACCCTATGACTGTATAGTCGTTGGTACAGGAGACAATTGTGGCAGAAATACAAACAATAACGCTACCAGCTCTGGGTGACTTCGACGATATCGAAATTATTGAAGTGCTGATAGTGCCCGGCGATGTAATCGAAGTCGAAGACTCTATTATTATTCTAGAGTCCGACAAGGCAACGATGGAAATACCCAGTCCTTATGCAGGCAAGGTTATATCAATACATGTCAATGTCGGTGATCGCATCGCAGAAGATGCCATCATTGCTAAAATTGAAGTGACTGAAGCAAAGCAGGACGAACTGGTAGCGGTAGCAAAAGAAGAGGCGCCATCGGCTGTAAAGGCTACTGAAACAGAAGCCCCTGAAGCAACCCCAGAAACTGAGGTTGCAGAAACTAAAGCGCCAGTTGAACAAAAAACTGCTAAGTCACCACCAACTTCTCCGGTCATTAACGAACAGAATCGACCCGGTAAGCTGATTCATGCCAGCCCATCGATTCGACGTCATGCTAGAGAGCTGGGCGTTAATTTAGAATTAGTGATTGCAACCGGTGCTAAAGGCAGAATCCTCAAAGAGGACGTCAAGGCATTTATCAAAGCGAGCTTATCGGCTGCTCCAGCCAGCGGTGGGATTACGGTATCAGCTATGCCGACAATCGACTTTTCAAAATTTGGTGAAATCGAACCTGTAGCACTGAGTCGTATCCAAAAAATATCAGGTGCGCACCTACACCGCAGTTGGGCGAGTGTGCCCCATGTTACTCAGTTCGATGAGGCCAATATTACCGAGTTGGAAGTGTTCCGAAAATCACTTAAAAGTGAAGCTGAGAAAAAAGGTGTACGGCTCACACCGCTTGTTTTCATGATGAAAGCCGTGGTCGCTGCATTGCAGGAGTTCCCGCGCTTTAACGCATCTTTGGAAAGCAATGGCGAGCGCCTGATATTGAAAAAATATTTTCATGTCGGAGTCGCAGTGGATACGCCTAGCGGACTTATGGTGCCAGTCATTCGTGATGTCGATAAAAAAGGCCTATACGATCTGGCGGTAGAGCTCGGCTCAACCGCGCAACGAGCGCGTGAAGGCAAGTTACTACCAGGCGATATGCAAGGTGGCTGTTTCACCATATCCAGTTTGGGTGGTATTGGCGGCACTAATTTCACACCGATTGTGAACGCGCCAGAAGTCGCTATTTTGGGTATCGCAAAAGCCAAGATGCAACCGGTTTATCAGGCTGATGGTAGCTTTAGTGCCGAGTTGATTTTACCGTTGGCACTGTCCTACGATCATCGTGTCATCGACGGCGCCCAGGGTGCTAGATTTACCAGTTTTCTGAGTCAGGTAATCACCGATATTAGACGAGTATTATTATAATCATGAGTATTAAGCAAATACATTTACCCGATATTGGTGGGTTCGACAGTGTCGAAATTATCGAGTTACATGTTGCCGTAGGCGACAAAATCAATCCCGAAGATCCAATTGTGACTTTGGAGTCTGAAAAAGCGACAATGGATATACCTTCGCCACAGGCTGGTGTAGTGAGTGAAATATCAGTATCGGTAGGCGATAAAATTGCTGAAGGCAGCGTATTATGTAGTATTAAAGTTGATGAAGCATCAGCAGATGATATGAATAGCACCGATCATCAAGCACAAATAACAACCAACGATAATCAGGAGGCCGCGGTGTCAACCCCAAAAGCAGATAACACAGCAGTAGCATCAGAAATAAAGACAGAAGTACTGGTTTTAGGTGCAGGCCCTGGTGGTTATACCGCAGCCTTTCGCGCAGCTGACCTAGGTAAAAAGGTTACTCTGATAGAGCGCTATGATTCACTTGGTGGTGTTTGTTTAAATGTCGGCTGTATACCATCTAAGGCACTATTACATACCGCGCAAATGCTCAATGAAGCCGAGCACATGAAAGCGAATGGTGTCGATTTTGGCAAGCCTAAAATCGATTTGGCGGGTGTTAATGGCTTCAAAAATAAAGTCGTTAACAAGCTGACTGGCGGCCTTAGGCAACTGGCAAAACAGCGCAAAGTTGATGTGGTTACTGGTGTTGGCAAATTTGTTGATCAGCATCATATATCCGTCACAAAGGATGGTGTTGAAACGCTGATTTATTTCGATAATTGCATCATCGCTGCAGGTTCACAAGCAACACAAATACCGGTGTTTCCGAACGATGATGAGCGTTTAATGGATTCAACCGATGCCCTGGACTTAACCAGTGTACCTAAGAAATTACTTATAGTTGGCGGTGGCATTATTGGGCTTGAAATGGCCACTGTATATGATGCGCTTGGTTCAGAAGTGTCAGTCGTAGAATTTATGGATAGTCTCATCCCTGGTTGCGATAAAGACCTTGTTCGACCGCTGAGTAAACGCATTTCGAAGAAATATAAAGCGATTTATCTGAACACCAAGGTATCTGACATCAAACCTCAAAAAAATGGTTTGAAAGTGAGTTTCGAAGGTGCCAAAGCACCAGAGCCACTGGTGTACGATAAAGTTTTGGTTGCTGTCGGTCGTCGACCCAATGGTTTAAAAATAGGTGCTGATAAAGCAGGTATTAATGTCGATGAAGCTGGTTTTATCCAGGTAGATAACCAAATGCGAACCAATGTCGCTAACATTTTTGCAATCGGTGATATCGTTGGTAATCCAATGCTGGCACATAAAGCGACCCACGAAGCCAAAGTTGCAGCAGAAGTTATCAGTGGTATGAAATCTTGTTTCGAACCCAAAACAATTCCGTCGGTTGCCTACACCGATCCAGAAATTGCCTGGATGGGGCTCACTGAAACTGAAGCGAAGAAGCAAGGAATCGAGTATGAGAAAGGTGCTTTTCCGTGGGCGGCAAGTGGCCGTGCACTCGGTAACGATCGTGACGAAGGCTTGACCAAAGTACTGTTTGATAAAGAAACCAAACGTATTTTAGGGGCAGGAATTGTCGGTGTGAATGCGGGAGAACTGATTGCCGAAGCCGTGCTTGCACTCGAAATGGGTGCCGATATGGAAGATATTAGCTTGACCATCCATCCTCACCCAACCTTATCGGAAACCTTCAATTTTGCAGCTGAGATGGCCGAAGGCACGATTACTGACCTGTATATTCCTAAGAAAAAATAACGACCCAGGCCGGCATTCAGCTCAAGCGAATGTCAGTCGTAGTCGATACCATTACAATAGTCAATTAACTAGGCGGAAAATAATAAAGTGATGCTCAACTATGCCCGGATGGGTGAGGGTGAACCTCTTATCATTCTGCATGGACTATTTGGTTCGAGTAAAAACTGGCAATCGTTATCTAAAGTTTTCGCTAAACACTTCGATGTATTAACGCTTGATCTGCGTAACCATGGCGACTCATTTCATAGTGATGTGATGGACTATCCTGTGATGGTCGACGATGTGCATGAGCTGCTGAGTCACCTCGGCATCAAATCTTGTAGGTTAATCGGACACAGCATGGGCGGCAAGGTGGTGATGCTTTTCGCTTCGAAATACCCGAAGCTTGTATCACAGTTAGTTGTTGCGGATATAGCTCCCATTGCTTATGAGCATCATTATGATAATTTGATTGATCCGGTGATGTCATTGAGTCTGGATCAAATAGTTAGTCGTGCCTCTGTCGATAAAGCGCTGCAACCCGATATTACCGATGTTCAGCTTCGTCAATTTTTGTTACAAAGCCTGGCCCGTGATGCTGATGGTTGGCGATGGAAAAACAACTGGTCCGCAATAAAACAACAGATAGATAAAATCACCGGCTTTCCAGGTTCAGAACACGATCCAACTTTTGGCGACGCTCAAACGAAGCGTTTGAAAGTGAATGCGCCGGCACTTTTTATCAGCGGAGAGCTATCTGATTACGTTAATGAAAAAGGCAAAATGGTTATTAACCAACACTTCGAACAGCCTCACTATAAAGTGCTAAATGGTGCTAATCATTGGTTACACGCCGAACAGCCAAAACAGTTTGCCGAAGCAGTGATAAATTTTTTCCGAATTTAAAAAAACACTTCTTAAGAATTAGCCTGCCCTACCGATAATAGTGGTTATGCAAACCAAGCTAATCATACTACTGGGCACCCTGCTAATCGGCCTTATGGGTTTTGTATCGACATCGAATGCAATCGAACGTCGATATTTAGCCCCAATGGAAGAATCTAAATGGGCAATGGCGTCTACAAGTAATCTGCTTTGTGAGATGGAGCATGTTATTCCATATTTTGGGAAAGCCATATTTTCGCGCGAAGCTGGTCGAGAACTGCGTTTGAAATTGGTCACTGAGCAACTCTTTAGTGATGGCATTGATGTTGCATTTGTCTCTCAATCCCCCAATTGGAAATCATCGAATAAACCGATACAGCTAGCGAATCTAGAGACCAGTGGGCAGCGGACGTTGCTAAATATAACGGGCAGAGCTGCAAAGTTTGCCTACCTTGAGTTACATGATGGTTTCCAGCCCGGTTTCTTTTTTGCAAAGAATAAAAAGCTCTATGATTCGATGACAGTGCTTATGTCAACTGTGCGCTTTCGGGATGCCGAGCCGGCATTTGAGAAATGTGTCAGTGGCTTGTATTCCAGTCATTATGATGATGTTAAGTCTGCCAAAATCCATTTCGAGCATGATGATGAATTCCCACTTATGGCAGACGAAAAAACCGCTTTCACAGAGATGTTAGGCTACCTGGCAGTCGATAAATCAATCAATGAAATCGTCATCTCTGGTCATGCTGATCACACGGGTGCCGGTTGCTACAACGATACCTTGTCATCACGACGCGCCTGGTACACCTACGATTTACTGGTGCAACTGGGTGTCGACCCAGATTTTCTTCGAGTCGATTATTACGGGGAAAGTAAGCCTTACAAAAAAGGCAAGACGGAAGATGACCTGGCCGCGAATCGGCGTGTCACGGTTGAGTTAAGGCGTTAAGCCTTAGAGCGAGAATAAAACTGCGAATTTTCAGCGATTGCCGCCTTCGCTGCGCTCTGGCTTCTTGTACCCCCCCCCCAAAAAAAAACCACAATTTTTATAGATACTCTTTATCTATTAAGGGTGCCTTAACTCTTTTAAAACCGATAGATCATGACTGATTGAGACGAGAATACTTCGATTGCCAATAAACCTCTTTTCCTGCATTTTGAATTGAAACCGATCGTGCCAATATGAAAAGTAAATCTGATAGTCGGTTGATGTATTGGGTTGTTATCGAGTTCAAATTTTCCTCTTTCTTGAGGGTTACCAATGAACGTTCGACTCGACGGCAAACGGTTCTCGCCAAATGTAAAAAAACAGTTGCCTGAGAGCCGGCGGGTAAAATGAATTCTTTCAATGGTGGCAGTGTTTCATTAAATGTTTCGACTGCTGACTCGATAGCGTCGACATGTTTGGCCTGAATCAATGATTTGCCAGGCTGGCAAAGTTCAGCGCCAATATCAAATAAATCATGCTGAACTAAGGTTAGAATTTTAAGAGTCTGTTCGTCCTCAATAGCACTCAACGCTATTCCAATCACTGCATTGAGTTCGTCTACCTCACCAAGGCAATGAACTCTAATGTCATCTTTAGCGCGGCGAGATCCGTCAGCCATTCCCGTGCTGCCTTCGTCACCCGTACGAGTGACGATAGCCGATAGTCGATTACCCATTGAAAAGCTCCTAAAGTTGGAAAGCAAATTTTGAAAGTGCTAATTAAAACCGTAATTAGAGACAATGTCGATTCAATCGTCCTGTTTTATGACCTAAACTACTCGTGATGTTAATCAAGGCCGCTTTTTTTAGTTTGAACGAGCGGCTGTTTAGTTATTTTACCAAAAAGGAAAGAAACACTGACCCAGCTCTCAAAAAAAACAGTGTGCTAATATAATTGATGCGGCTGATAAATTCGCATCACCGTGTATTTTCAAAGTCATTATAATTTCGAGTAGTTAATTGAGACGTTCGCCCTGTGTTTAGTTTTAAATCCAAAGCCTGGCAACTTGGTTTAACCGGCATACTGCTTGTTTTTACTTATCTCGCCAGCATGACACCACTGATTATTGTGCTTGAGAATAACTTATTTTTGTTCATTCTTGAATTTCAATTGAGGGGCGAAGCTGCGATCACAGCAGAATCTATTCAATACTCGCCGCAGTTGATCATTGTGTTGGTTTACACGCTTATTTTTGCCGCCTATGTTCGTAAATATACGCGAGCTCAAACCACAGCTATCTCTTTTTTGAGCATTATTATTATTTTCTTTGCATTGTTGATGCTGGAAATTCTGTTCGCAATCTTTGGTCAGTTTTACCTGCCGGTAGTCTTACCAGGCTTAGTTATGATCCTGGTATCGTCCATTTATTGGTTGAAAGCCACTTACCAAAAAATAGCAGCAAGTAATTTACTGCAACAAGAAACCGTTGGTTTGGACGATATTCGACAACAGATCGAAAAAGGTGATTTAAAAACAGCATTATATTTAATGAAACTCTGCCCCTATAGCGATGACCTACTCGAAGTAGGGTATGAATTAGGCATGTTGCTCGAGTCGAATAACCATTGGGCCGGAGCCTTGAAACTGTATCATTGGTTGTCTCTATATGATCCCGGACTAAGTGACTTTGTCACTCGAATCGAGGAGGTGAGGAAAAAGCGTGCAACAGTCGTTTCAAAACCAGTCACGGCTAGTCAGTTCCCAGTAATTGGACATTACCAACCACTGAAAAAAATCGCCAAGGGTTCAACCGCCGTAGTCTATGAAGCTCGCGATTTGCACACCCATAAACGCATTGCCTTAAAGGTTATGGTGACACCATTAGCAGCAGGTGTTGAGCAAGATCGCATCCAAAACTGGCTACGAGAAGCCGAAATAGTATCTCAGTTTGAGCATGAAAATATAGTTAAAATTCATGATGCCGCAATGGAAGGCAGTACGGCTTATATTGCAATGGACTATATCTCGGGTTATTCGATGTCATTACGCTTAAGAAAACGAGAGTACATTTCGGTCGGTGAATTTATTCGAATATCCAAAGCGGTGCTGAATGCGTTAGCTATTGCCCATCAGCATGGCATTGTGCATGGCGATATTAAGCCGGCGAATATCATGTATGACGATAGCCTCAATACCTATATTGTGACCGATTTTGGTGCTGCCTATAGCGTTAAAAAGGGTCGCCAAAAAAAGGGGCAAACTATTATCGGAACGCCGTCTTATATGTCCCCCGAACAGCTGCAGGGTAGAAAGTTAGATGGTCGCTCAGACTTGTTCTCTCTGGCGGTAACGCTTTATCATTTGCTAACCGGGCACCAACCATTTTCAGCGCCGAATTTGCATCAGCTAAAACAAGGCATTATTAATGATGAACCAGACTTGAGTCATCTCACTCTGACGACTGGGCTAATCGCAGTGATACAAAAAGCGCTGCAGAAAAAAACCTACATGCGATTCGCCGATGCGCAGCAAATGCTCACAGCTATAGAGCATTGTGAAGCCCAACTAAAAAATAGGCGACAAGGAAAATAGTGCGATAGACGAACATATCAAAGTGTAGAATTTTGGGCTGTCGTGTTATTGCTTTTGCGCTCTCTCCACGCGACAAGCAACCCACCAGATATAATAAATATCACGCCAGGAAAAAGACGATCAAAAGGTGTTTCATCGAATACTAGCCAGCCGATAATAAAAGCGAATGGAATGCCAAAGTACTCAAAAGGAGAGAGTTTGTTTGGCGTGGTCAATCGGTAAGCCGTAATCATGCAAAAAACGGCAAATCCGCCCACCACACCCATGGCCAACAACCAGAGCCAATCCATCGGCTGCTTTACAGGAAGATAGCCGGTCGTGAAGAATAATATTCCCGAACTACAAATTAGTGCCCCAATAGAAGCATACAGGTTAATGAGTGCAGTCGGAATCGAGCGGTCGATTAACCTCACGCAAATGGTTGAGAGCGAATAACCAAATGCGGCGACTAATGGCAGCAAGGCATAAAGAGTAAAAACATCTGTGCCAGTGCGAATGACGAGTAAAACGCCAATAAAACCAGTAGCAACAGCAACCCAACGCCAAATTCCAACTCGGTGTTTGAGGATAGGGATTGACAAAATAGTAATGAAAATGGGTCCTATGTAGGTGAGGGTTGTTGCTGTAGCAAACGCTAATTTTGTTATACCAAGATAAAAACAGTACTGTGCGACACCTAAAATTAAGCCCCTGAATAAGCCAAAGCGCCATTGGCTAAAACTAATTTTTCGTCCACTTCGATGCCACGCTTGCGAAAGCGCTAGTACCAAAATAGACGGCAGCAAACCAAATATATTCCGAAATAATGCCAGTTGCTGTACAGGATAGCGATCACCCAAATGTTTGATAATGGCAGCCTGGGTGTCGAACAAAAATAACGCGAGTGAAATAAACAGCACTGCTTTTGCAAAATCGAAATTCTTATCGGGCAAAGTATTGTGTCATTTGGTCGGGAGGGTAACTTGTATTGAGCTATACTTTCTCACGCAAAGGCAGTAAATGAAAGGGCTAAGTAACATCTAAACCGCAGGCTAAATATTACTAATATACAGAAAATTTCCATGCCAAAGGAATTATAAGGGTGGATGAAAGTCGAATCAGCTAGTAGGTTCCAAGATGTTTGATTTACCTTAATGAGGTGACTTTCGGGCGTTGATAGAGCCTATCAACAGAAAGCAGTTTAGCTGTCATGTTTTTTTCAACGTAATCGAGGTGAGTCGATGATCAAACAATCAAGCTTTATATTGGCTAGTATACTAATGCTGGCTGCTATTGCTTTACCAGTCCATGCATCCTGTTCAGATCGAGGGGCGCCTGGAGTTGATTGGTCCGGTTGTAAAAAATCACACAAAATGCTCGACAAACAGGACTTTACAAATGCAAAGTTTGATGGTGCAAATGTGAGTTTGGGGCGACTGGATCGAAGTGACTTTACTAACGGGAGTATGATTAAGGCCGATTTATCTAGATCAATTGTAAAAGATAGCCTGTTTGAACGAACCAATATGTTGAAGTCGATCGGCTATCATACTGATTTTAGCGGCTCTCGATTTATCGGGACGTTTATGGCTAAATCTGAATTCTCTCGAGCGAGTTTTGAAAATGCTATTTTTCAACAGGTTGACTGGTCTCGTTCGGAACTAGGTCGAGCCGAATTTAATGGTGCCAGGCTAGAAGGGGTGAATTTTGAACATTCAAATTTATCACGTGCTCGTTTTGTCGGTGCAACTTTGCATCAGGTCGATTTTATTGGGGCTTACACCTTTTATACTCGGTTCGAGGGGGTTGACTTGAGTCATACCCAAAACATCACGCAGGCGCAAATAAATATTGCCTGTGGCGACAATAAAACCGTTTTACCCTATGGGTTGAACAGGCCGTCTAAATGGCCATGCAGCGATTGATTTTGTTTATTGGCTCGTTAGATTCTGGTCAGCTAGTAGAGTTTCTAATTCACCGCTGTAGTTCATTCTAAACAAGTCATCACAGCCACCAACATGAGTATTACCAATAAATATCTGAGGGACGCTAGAGCTACCATTACTAATTTTTAGCATCTCCTGGTAGGCCTCTGGCTTTTCCCCGACATCAATTTCGTTAAAGGGGAGATCTTTTTGGTTGAGAAGCTGTTTTGCACGATGACAAAACCCGCATAACATGGACGAATAGATGGTAATGCCTGACATGACTGATTTAATGCCTACGTAAAGTGAAATTAAGGTGTGACTATGTTATTGAAAAATGTGATTTATATTTCCATATTTTTATCATGGAAAAATTATAGGGAGTCTCTGCTTAAGCCTGGTTGAATTTAGGCTGATCCCTATTTGGAATTAGGTAGTTAGAACAATGTAGTAATTCCCGGTAGGGAATCGTTTCAAATGCCATCAAAATGAGTCTTAATAGTTATTCTATTGCGGTGACCTTCGAAGGTTTTTGGGGCGCTTTCCGCCAGTGTAAAGCAATCATGACTTGATCAAGAGCTCCTTAATTTAAAGGTTTGCGGCATTAACGTTCAAAGCGCCGAAACCAATTGAGCAATTATTATTCATATTTAATCGTTTTGACGTATTCAGGCATAGACGAAAAATAGCATTTATCGTAGAATTCTACCTCAAAGAAGATGCTGCTTTCGCGGTGTAATATCTTAAATTTAATCTATAATGGAAAGAACTGTTGTTCAGTCCATTTTCGTGCGCGCGCATTTTTTTGAACCTGGAGGTTTTGTGCCAAACCCAGCAATATTAGCCCTGCAAGACGGAACTATATTCGAGGGTATATCCATCGGTGTCGATGGTATATCGCCAGGTGAGGTAGTCTTCAATACATCGATGACTGGCTACCAGGAAATCTTGACCGACCCTTCCTACTGCCGTCAACTCATTACGCTGACCTATCCACATATTGGTAATACTGGTACTAATAGTGAAGATGAAGAGGCGCTGGATATTCACGCTAGTGGATTAATCATCAGAGATTTACCTTTACTGGCCAGCAACTGGCGTAGTGAGAGTAATTTACAAGACTACTTGGTGGCTCGAAATGTAGTCGCGATTGCTGATATAGACACGCGAAAATTAACACGGCATCTGCGCGATCATGGCGCTCAAAACGGCGCTATTATTGCTGGAGAAAGTGCATCACTAGAAAAAGCACTTGAAGCAGCGAGAGCCTTTGAAGGGCTTCAAGGTATGGATTTGGCAAAAGTTGTCAGCACAAAGCAAAGCTACGACTGGTTGCTATCTAGCTGGACTTTAGAGCAAGGTTATGAAGAAGCTACAGGCAGCCGATATCACATTGTTGCTTATGATTATGGTATCAAGAAAAATATTCTTTGCATGCTCGCTGAACGTGGCGCGAAAATAACGGTTGTTCCAGCGCAGACACCCGCAGAAGCAGTGTTAGCAATGAATCCCGACGGCGTATTTTTATCAAATGGACCGGGCGATCCTGAGCCTTGTGATTACGCTATAGCAGCAATACAGACAATTCTTGAAACCAACACCCCTGTTTTTGGTATCTGTTTAGGACATCAGTTGTTAGCGCTCGCTAGTGGTGCGAAGACAATGAAAATGAAATTCGGTCACCACGGCGCTAATCATCCGGTACAGGATGTCGATACAGGCGTTGTGATGATAACCAGTCAAAATCATGGTTTTGCAGTAGATCAGACAAGTTTGCCTGATAACTTACGTACTACCCATATATCCCTATTTGATCACAGTTTGCAGGCGGTTCATCGTACCGATAAGCCTGCCTTTAGCTTTCAGGGTCATCCCGAAGCGAGCCCTGGTCCACATGATGTCGCTCCGCTGTTCGATCACTTTTTTGAATTGATAGAGTCGCGTCTTAATCAACAAGCAAATCAAAAATCTGATAGTGCCAATAGCGGCGGAGAAGTCTAATGCCATTGAGAAAAGACATTAAGTCGGTATTGATTATTGGTGCTGGCCCTATTGTTATCGGCCAGGCTTGTGAATTCGACTATTCGGGTGCGCAAGCTTGTAAAGCACTCAAAGAGGAAGGGTTGCGAGTTATATTGATTAACTCGAATCCGGCCACCATCATGACTGACCCTGGCACGGCTGATGCCACCTACATCGAGCCGATCCACTGGAAGACAGTCGAGAAAATAATCGAAAAAGAACGGCCCGATGTTCTGTTGCCGACCATGGGTGGACAGACAGCGCTTAACTGTGCGCTCGACCTGGATCGAGAAGGCGTACTTGAAAAGTACAACGTGGAGATGGTTGGCGCTAGCCGCGAAGCCATCGATATGGCTGAAGATCGTGATCAATTCCGTAAGGCAATGACTGATATAGGTTTAAGCACACCGAAGGCTTTTATTGCGCATAGTCTGGAAGAGGCCTGGCAAGGTCAGGTCCAAATCGGTTTCCCTACTATAATCCGACCTTCATTCACGATGGGCGGAAGCGGTGGCGGTATTGCCTATAACCGCGAAGAATTTGAAGATATTATCAAGCGTGGCCTAGAGCTCTCACCGACCACCGAAGTATTGATTGAAGTATCAGTACTGGGCTGGAAAGAATATGAAATGGAAGTCGTGCGTGATCGAAACGACAACTGCATTATCATTTGTTCAATCGAAAATCTTGATCCCATGGGCGTGCATACCGGCGACTCTATTACGGTTGCCCCGGCACAAACGCTGACCGACAAAGAATACCAGATCATGCGTAATGCTTCGATTGCGGTATTGCGAAAAATTGGGGTCGAAACCGGTGGGTCAAACGTGCAGTTTGCGATTAACCCTGAAAATGGTGAAATGATCATCATCGAAATGAATCCGCGGGTGTCGCGATCTTCCGCATTGGCATCAAAGGCGACGGGCTTCCCGATCGCTAAAGTGGCAGCCAAGCTAGCTGTCGGTTATACACTGGATGAGCTGCAAAATGACATTACCGGTGGTACGACACCGGCATCTTTCGAGCCTTCGATTGATTATGTAGTCACCAAAATACCACGTTTTACATTCGAGAAATTCCCACAGGCAGATGATCGGTTATCGACTCAAATGAAGTCGGTTGGTGAAGTTATGGCCATTGGGCGTAGCTTTCAGGAATCATTTCAAAAAGCACTCCGTGGCTTAGAAACAGGTGTTTTTGGACTCGATGAAATTGTCGATCCTAATCTCAATGAAAGTGAGCGGGAAGACCTGTTTCGAAAAGAACTGAGGCTGCCTGGTGCGAATCGAATTTGGTATGTCGCCGATGCATTCCGCTCTGGATATAGCGCTCAACAACTATTTGATCAGACTAAAATTGACCCCTGGTTCCTGGCCCAAATTGAAGATTTGATTCTTTGTGAAACAGCGTTAAAAGGACGAGATGTTAAGTCGATCAGTGCAGATGAGTTTTTTATCTTAAAAAGAAAAGGTTTTTCAGATAGACGCCTGGCGACAGTGCTTGAAGCGGATGAAATAGAAGTAGGTGAGCTACGCCGAGCATTGGGGATTCGGCCTGTTTATAAGCGAGTCGATACCTGTGCGGCTGAATTTTCTTCTTCTACCGCCTATCTTTACTCAAGCTATGAGCAAGAGTGCGAAGCTGAGCCGAGTGATCGTGATAAAATTATGGTGTTAGGTGGCGGACCTAATCGAATCGGGCAGGGAATCGAGTTCGACTATTGCTGTGTCCATGCCGCTATGGCAATGCGTGAAGATGGTTATGAAACGATTATGGTTAATTGCAACCCTGAGACTGTTTCGACTGATTACGATACCTCCGATCGATTGTATTTTGAACCTCTGACCTATGAAGATGTGCTTGAAATAGTCCATTTAGAAAAGCCCAAGGGTGTGATCGTTCAGTTCGGTGGGCAAACCCCGTTAAATTTGGCCCGCGCACTTGAAGCGGCTGGTGTACCCATCATCGGTACAACTCCTGATTCGATCGACCTGGCCGAAGATCGAGAGCGTTTCCAGCAAATGATCCACGACCTGGACTTGCTTCAACCACCCAATCGGATTGCATTTGATGTTGAATCCTCCGCTGCTTTGGCTGAAGAGGTTGGTTTTCCTTTAGTAGTGCGCCCCTCGTACGTGCTCGGTGGACGTGCAATGGAGATAGTGCATGACCAGGAAGACCTTGCCAATTACATGAAAGAAGCGGTAAAAATTATTAAAGATTCGCCGATATTGCTTGATCGTTTTCTGGATGAAGCAATTGAAGTCGATGTTGATGCTATATGTGATGGTGAGAATGTCGTCGTTTGTGGTTTGATGGAACACATTGAGCAGGCGGGCGTTCACTCAGGTGATTCGGCTTGTTCATTACCGCCTTACTCGCTACCCGATCATATTCAGCAAAAGCTTTGTACCCAGGTAGCGCAAATGGCGAAAGAGCTTAATGTTGTTGGTTTGATGAATACTCAGTTTGCCGTTAAAGGTGAAGAAATTTATGTTCTCGAGGTTAACCCGAGAGCTTCGCGTACGGTTCCCTTTGTCTCTAAGGCAACCGGTGTTCCGTTAGCCAAAGTGGCTGCACGCTGCATGGTTGGTCAGTCATTGGTGGATCAAGGCAGGATGGAGCAAGTGATACCTGATTTTGTATCAGTCAAAGAATCCGTATTCCCGTTTGCAAAATTTCAAGGCGTTGACCCGATTCTTGGGCCAGAAATGAAGTCTACTGGGGAAGTAATGGGGATTGGCCGATCATTTGCTGAGGCTTTTGCGAAAGGTATGCAAGGTGCGGGTGTTAGCATTCCTTTGCCAGGTACTGCATTCTTAAGTGTCCGTGAAACTGACAAGCGATCAGTGGCCGGTTTGGCAAAAGAGCTCCACGATCAGGGATTTGATTTAGTTGCGACTGGCGGTACTGCGAAGATGATTCAGGACGCTGGTATCGAATGCAAACATGTCAATAAGGTGAAAGAAGGCAGGCCACATATTGTTGACATGATAAAGAATGATGAAATTGCATTAATTGTTAATACCACTGAAGGCCGGTCTGCTATTAGCGACTCCTATGCGATTCGACGCGAAGCACTCATGCATTCGGTTTGCTACTCAACGACGCTTTCAGGCGGAAAAGCAATCTGTCAGGCCATGTCTCATCGTGAGATTGGAGACGTATACAGACTGCAAACATTGCACCAGGATTAGTATTTATGAACCAGATACCGGTAACTGCTGAAGGCTCAGTAAGGTTAAAAGCAGAGCTAAAAGATTTAAAATATGTCAAAAGACCCATCGTAGTTGAAGCCATTGCAGTGGCAAGAGACCATGGTGACTTGAAGGAGAATGCTGAATACCATGCAGCCCGAGAAGAGCAGGGCTTTATGGAAGGCCGTATTGCTGAGCTTGAGTCGGTGTTAGGGAATGCCCGAATTATCGATGTGACGAAGTTAACTCAAACAGGTAAGATCGTTTTTGGCTGTACCGTTGAATTAATCGATGTCGAAAGTGATGAAGAGGTAACTTATCAGATCGTTGGTGATATCGAAGCTGATATAAGGCTAAACCGCATTGCTATCAGTTCGCCTATTGCGAGGGCGATGATCAGTAAAGAAGAAGGTGATGACGTCATTGTCCGAGCGCCAAGCGGCGACCGAGAATATGAAGTGACTGCGGTTCATTATAGCTAAAAACTGATTAGAATTTCAGAATGCTGGCTTTGAGTTGTCGCTTATATTATTGGCTTATGACTACAGCTTTGGTTAAGTCTTATCGTTGAGGTTTGACGCTGGTGATTTTACCGAATCGGTCAGACTTAACATTACGTCGAAAAATTACCACCACATTTCCGATGGCTTGAACTGGTTCGGCATTGTGGCGTTTGCAGATAGCATCGATCATTTGTTTCTTGACTGATTTTTCTGTAGCGGGTATGCGAATTTTAATGAGTTCATGATGTTCGATGGCTATTTCGATTTCATTTTGAACCGCTTCGGTTAAGCCGTTTTGACCTATCATTACGACGGGTTTCAATTGATGTGATTCGGCTCGTAGTCGTTTATTCTGTACTTTTGATAGGTTCATTCTAGTGCTAGGTTCTGGTGTGGCTATAAAGTCGCGCATACTAACACAGCTTATTCATATTGGTTACCCACATAGATAACTGACGCAGGTCTCGAGAATTAAAGCATGTCACGCTCCAAAAGTAGTCAAAAATGGCTTCAGGAACATCATGATGATCAATATGTCCTGCAGGCACGTAAGGAAGGCTATCGCTCGCGTGCCGTCTACAAGCTAATAGAGCTCCAGCAAAAAGATAAACTGCTTAAGCCGGGTATGTTTGTGCTAGATTTAGGTGCTGCACCTGGTGGTTGGAGTGAATATGTTAGTCAGTTTGGCGGGCCTAAAGGACGCTTAATTGCAATTGATCTACTAGCAATCGATCCAATTGCAGGTGTCGAAATTATTCAAGGTGACTTCACAGAGGCTGATACACTAGAACAAATTCTTGATTTAGTTGATAGGAAGCCGGTTGACCTTGTTTTATCTGATATGGCCCCCAACTTAAGTGGAGTCGATTCAGTCGATCAGCCGCGATCAATGTATTTGGGAGAGCTGGCATTCGAGCTAGCGAAGGACTGTCTGGCTAAAGATGGACAGTTTGTGGTGAAGCTTTTTCAAGGCGAAGGATATGAGGCGCTAATTTCAACGTTTAAATCGACGTTCAAATCCGTCAAATATCGTAAGCCAGATGCATCACGGGCAAGGTCTAGTGAAATTTATGCCGTTTGTAGTGGCCTAAAGTAAAAGGTCAAGGTAAGAATACGCTAGTATCCAGTTGGTTTAGTAGTAAAGTGGCGCGATATGTGTCGATTCGAATTATTCTAAATTAGTATTTAAGGTGCTAATTTAGCAAACACAATGCAAGGTGTTGACAAGTGAATGATGTAGCAAAGAATTTAATATTATGGGTGGTGATTGCCGTTGTTTTATTGACGGTATTTCAAAGTTTTGGTGGGCGCAGCAGTAGTAGTGACACTAATTTAAAGTACTCCGATTTTCTCACTCAGGTTAAACAAGGGCAGGTGCAAGAGGTTTTGATTGAAGGTCAAAGCATCAAGGGTCAGTTGAAATCTGGTGTTGCATTCTCAACCTACAGCCCAGAGACTGATAATTCAGCACTTATTGGCGACATGGATCGTGCTAATGTCTCAATCGTTGGTAAGCCACCTGAGCAGCCCTCTTTACTGGCTCATATATTCGTAAGCTGGTTCCCATTCATCGTTTTAATTGGTTTGTGGGTTTTCTTTATGCGCCAAATGCAAGGCGGCGGCGGTGGACGCGGTGCTATGTCGTTCGGTAAAAGCAAGGCGCGACTTCTGAGCGAAGATCAAATTAACATCTCCTTTAATGATGTTGCCGGTGTTGATGAGGCAAAGGAAGAGGTAGGCGAATTAGTAGAGTTTCTGCGTGATCCGTCAAAATTTCAAAAGCTTGGAGGCAGGATTCCTCGTGGTATCTTAATGGTGGGTTCTCCGGGTACCGGTAAAACGCTATTGGCGAAGGCTATTGCTGGTGAAGCTAAAGTGCCATTTTTCACCATATCTGGCTCTGATTTTGTCGAAATGTTTGTCGGTGTTGGTGCGTCCCGTGTTCGAGATATGTTTGAGCAAGCAAAAAAGCATTCACCCTGCATAATTTTCATTGATGAAATCGATGCTGTTGGTAGGCACCGTGGTGCTGGAGTAGGCGGTGGTCACGATGAGCGAGAGCAAACATTGAATCAGTTGTTAGTCGAAATGGATGGCTTTGAAGGAAATGAAGGTGTCATTGTTATCGCAGCTACCAACCGTCCGGACGTGTTAGATCCAGCGTTATTAAGGCCAGGCCGTTTTGACCGCCAAGTGACTGTCCCGCTACCCGATGTTCGGGGTCGTGCACAGATTCTCAAGGTTCACATGCGGAAAGTGCCTGCGGCTGACAATGTTGATGCCATGGTAATTGCACGAGGGACGCCTGGTTTTTCTGGTGCTGATCTTGCGAATTTAGTGAATGAAGCCGCTCTGTTTGCTGCCAGAGGCAACAAGAAACTTGTTCATATGGGGGAGTTTGAGCGAGCAAAAGACAAGATCATGATGGGTGCTGAGCGCAAGTCAATGATTATGAATGAAGGTGAGAAAAAGCTTACCGCTTACCATGAAGCGGGGCATGCGATCGTTGGTCGACTAGTGCCTGAGCATGATCCAGTTTATAAAGTTAGTATCATCCCTCGTGGTCGTGCGCTGGGTGTGACTATGTTTTTACCGGTCGAAGATCGCTATAGCTACAGTAAGCAATTGCTAGAAAGCCAGCTCTCTAGTTTGTACGGCGGGCGCATAGCAGAAGAGCAGATATTTGGTGCCGATGCCGTTACAACGGGCGCGTCAAATGATATTGAGCGAGCGACTAGTATTGCGCGCAGTATGGTCACCCAATGGGGACTTTCTGATCGTATGGGGCCTCTATCTTATAGTGAAGACGAAGGTGAGGTTTTCCTCGGCAAATCAATGGGTAAGCAAAAAACAGTATCAGACGATACGGTAAGAGCGATTGACTCTGAAATACGCACGCTTATTGACAGGAATTATCAACGCTCAGTCGATATTTTGAAAGATAATGAAGATAAGTTGCATGTCATGGCCGACGCATTGATGAAATATGAAACTATTGACTCAAGTCAGATCGATTCAATTATGGATGGAAAAATTCCAGGTCCACCACAGGACTGGACTGAAGATGGTTCAAGTTCTTCAGGTTCTGGTGGCGGTAGTGCATCCGTGGAGAAGGATGTCAAGGATACCAAGGAAGGCGACAATCCTGATTTACCAGACCCAGCTACTAAGCTTCATTAACTTAAAAACAGGGCAAAGATCGATTAATCGGTCTTTGTTTTTTTATGACCGCAAAAAAAACACTAAAAGACAATTTTGATCAATCTAACTCGACTAAACTAACTAGTCGAGTACAGGTGATGGGCGTGATAAACACGACGCCTGATTCTTTTTCTGATGGTGGGCAGTTTGCGACTATCGACAATGCCTTTAAACACGCACTCCAACTGATTGATGACGGGGTCGATATTCTTGATGTGGGTGGAGAGTCGACAAGGCCCGGTTCAGCTCAAGTCAACCTGAACCAAGAGCTAGCTCGAACTATACCGCTCATTAAATTAATTCGAGAAGTGTCAGATGTGCCCATTTCTATCGATACCAATAAGCCTGGTGTGATGATGCAGGCAGTCGATGCTGGCGCTACCATCATTAACAGTATCTTGGCACTGCAATTAGACAATTCACTAGAAGTAGCAGCAGAGCTTGGTGTGCCAGTGTGCTTTATGCATATGCAGGGTACGCCAGAAACGATGCAAAAAAATCCGACTTATAACGACGTCGTAAGCGAAGTGCTGGATTTTTTAAAGCAGCGTATAGATGCAGCAATTGATGTGGGCATTAAGCAGGGCAATATTATTATCGACCCCGGTTTTGGGTTTGGGAAAACATTGCAGCATAATTTACAATTATTGAAATCACTCACCGAATTTAAATCTTTAGGTGTGCCATTGCTAGTGGGTATGTCTCGAAAGAGAATGATTGGAACGATAATCGATAAACCAGTCGATCAGCGTCTTCATGGCAGTGTGTCGAGCGCCGTTATTGCAGCAATGTTGGGTGCCGATATAGTTCGGGTTCATGATGTCCCCGAGACCATAGACGCCATAGCAATGGTGAATGCTCTGCATCAACTAGCTTAAGTTGGTTCGTTGGACTGGATTATAAAAATAAACAAGCGAGGAATATAGTGAGTCGACGATATTTTGGTACCGATGGAATTCGTGGGAAAGTAGGTATTCCGCCAATGACCGTAGACTTTGTGATGAAGGTTGGCTGGGCAGCTGGCAAGGTACTTTCCAAGCAGGGCAAAGGTAGCGTTGTTATTGGTAAGGATACGCGCATATCGGGTTATATGTTTGAATCAGCGCTCGAGGCAGGGTTGGCTGCAGCTGGCTTAGATGTGATATTACTCGGTCCTATGCCTACTCCTGCTGTCGCCTATATGACGCAGGCTCGCAGAGCGGTTGCTGGGATTGTTATAAGCGCATCGCACAACCCTTATTATGATGATGGCGTAAAGTTTTTTAATGCTGACGGGTTTAAGTTGTCGGACAAAGTCGAGCAGGCAATAGAAGACATGATTGATCAACCACTTACGATGGTTGAGTCGGAGTATTTGGGTAAAGCAACTCGAATGGAAGATGCCAGGGGTCGTTATATCGAATACTGCAAGAGTTCAATCCCATTTAACACGACATTAAGAGGCATGAAGATTGTGGTCGATTGTGCCCATGGCGCAACCTATCATATTGCACCTGCCGTTTTTCGTGAATTGGGTGCAGAGGTACTTGAGATTGGGACTAGCCCTAACGGATTGAATATTAATAAAGATGTCGGTGCGCTTCACCCTGATAATATGCGCTCAATGGTGTTAGAGAATCAGGCTGATATGGGCATCGCATTTGACGGTGATGGCGACCGATTGATGATGATGGACTCAAAAGGCGACGTTAAAGACGGTGATCAACTGCTTTATATCGTTGCTAAAAGCAAATTATTGACTGGCCGCCTAAGTGGCGGCGTTGTCGGTACATTAATGAGCAATCTAGGGCTGGAACATGCTCTGGAGAAAGAGGGTATTGGGTTCGAAAGAGCTAATGTGGGTGATCGGCATGTCATGGAAATGTTAATTGACAAAGGCTGGTCTGTCGGTGGAGAGTCATCTGGACATATTATTTGTCTTGATAAGACATCGACTGGTGATGGCATTATTGCCTCATTACAAGTGCTTGATTGGCTGGTTGAAAAGGAAATAACCTTAACCGAGGCTTGTGACGGCATGACTCTATACCCACAATCCATGATAAATGTGCCTATCTCTAAAAAGGTTGATTTTCAATCGGTGCCTGCGATTCAGAGCGTCGTGAGTGCTGCTGAATCTGAATTGAATGGTAAGGGCCGGGTATTGTTAAGAGCGTCAGGCACCGAGCCGTTGATTCGGGTTATGGTGGAGGGTGAGGATGCGGCGCTGGTTAATAAACTGGCTTCGGAAATAGCCGACTGCGTAACCTTATCGGCATCAATCTAACTATTTACATCATTTATTGATTTGTCGATTGATTTATTGTCGTTAGATGAGTAACCTTTGCCGCCGATTTGATCACTGGTAAAGTATAGATGCGAACCACCTTGATAGCTGGAAACTGGAAGATGAATGGCAGTCTAGCCAGTGTCATTGAGCTGGTTGAAGGTATCAAAGTTGGGCAATGGGCAGGCCAGGTTGAAAACGTAGAGTTAGTTGTTTGTCCCTCAGCTATTTTCTTGATGAAGGTCGGTGGCATGCTGGATGGTAGTGAGTTATCACTAGGTGCTCAAAATGTTTGCAATCAGCCAGCTGGCGCTTTTACTGGTGAAGTATCAGGGGCGATGTTAAAGGAGTGTGGTTGTCGTTATGCCATAGTCGGTCACTCAGAACGTCGGGCTCTTTACTTAGAGTCAGATCAATTAGTGGCTGGTCGTTTCGCAATGGCAGTTGAGTCGGGTTTAATACCGATTTTATGTGTTGGTGAATCATTGCAAGAGCGTGAAGAAGGCTCAACTGAAGCGGTTGTCGCAAGACAATTGGACGCGGTAATTGAGTCGCAAGGTATTTCAGCAATAGCCAATAGTGTTATTGCCTATGAGCCAGTTTGGGCGATCGGTACAGGTAAGGTCGCAACACCCGATGAAGCGCAGGCTGTGCATCGGTTTATTCGAAACAAGCTAGCGGCACTCGATCCAGTCGTTGCACAAAAAATACAGATTTTATATGGCGGAAGCATGAGTCCGAAAAATGCAAAAGATTTATTAGTTCAACCTGATATCGATGGTGGGTTAATAGGTGGCGCGGCATTAAAGGCTTCCGACTTTTTAGCAATTGCTCAATCCGTTTAGGAACATTAATGGAAAATATAAATAGTGCGTTGCTTATTGTTCAGGTCATCCTGTCAATAAGCTTGATTGTTCTAGTGCTAATGCAGCATGGTAAAGGAGCTGACGCAGGCGCTGCTTTTGGCAGTGGCGCGTCGTCTACAGTATTCGGTTCAAAAGGCTCCGGTAACTTCCTAAGTAAATCGACAGCTGTTCTGGCAACGTTATTTTTTGTCGTATGTATGTCGCTTGCTTATATCGGCAGTCATCGTAATGACTCTGGCAGCCTCATGCAGAGCGTAACTTCAGTCGGTGTTGAAGAGGTTCAAGGAATAACCTCAATAGAAAGCGATTTGCCACCTGTCGACTCATCGTCTGATGTGTCTTCAGGGTCAGATTTGCCTCCGACTGAGTAATGAATTATTGCCGATGTGGTGGAATTGGTAGACACGCTATCTTGAGGGGGTAGTGGCGAAAGCTGTGCCGGTTCGACTCCGGCCATCGGCACCATACAAACATTTAAGGACGTCCATTGGCGTCCTTTTTTGTGCCTGATACTCAGCTATACAGCCATTTATCGCCTAATTTCAATTTGCCCATGTATTTTAACGTCCGTTGACATCCAATGTATATGGGGGTACAGCTGGGGGTATATTCGATTCGGTTGGAAATATACCCCCATAATGGCAAAACAAAGCACCATCGGAAAACTATCAGATGTAGCCATCAGGCAAGCGAAGCCAAAGGAGAGGCCATACAAATTAAGTGATGGTGGTGGGTTGCATTTGCTAATTAATCCCAATGGGAGCCGTTATTGGCGATTGAAATATCGAATAAACAAAAAGGAAAAGGTACTGGCGTTAGGGGTATATCCAACAATATCAACCAAGGATGCAAGAAAGGATGCTAACGATGCGAAGTTATTAATTGGCAAAGGCATTGATCCCAGCATCGTTAAGAAACAATTAAAGGCATCAATAAGCCAAAGTGCATTTTCTCCCATAGCTAAAGAATGGCACCAAAAAGAAGCAGGCCGATGGAGCAAGGGTCATTCAGAGCGAGTATGGCAAACCCTCGAAGCCGATGCTTTGCCTTACCTTGGAGATATGTCGATCACGGATATTAAAGCGCGTGATGTCCTTTATGTTGTGAAGCAAATCGAAGAGCGTGGCGCGCTTGATATTGCCAGCCGCGTTAAGCAGCGTATTAGCTCAGTATTTCGTTACGCCATGCAAACAGGCTATGCCGAACATAATCCGGTCGACGCGCTCAAGGACGTCATCAAGACGCGCAAGGTAAAACACCGCAAATCTATCAAGCTCGATGAACTGCCAGCCTACTTGAACGCACTAGATAACTATCCTGGCTATTTGTTGACCCAACACGCCTTGAAGTTAATCACCATGACCTTTGTACGCCCTGGCGAGCTTCGCAGTGCTGAATGGAAGGACATTGATCTGAATAAATCGATCTGGCGCATACCGGCCGAAAAGATGAAAATGGATGAAGAGCATATTGTGCCTTTATCCAAACAGGCCATTGAGCTATTGAAGCAAGTGAGAGAGTTAACC
>CAXMOZ010000091.1:0-2153 GCA_964195315.1 uncultured Acidimicrobiia bacterium
TGACGCTGAATACCTCAACGATAAACTGCTGCGTATTGAGGAACAGACCGCACGAGCGGCGACAATTATCGATCACATGCGGATGTTCGGGCGCCAGGCGACAGAACTTCCTGAATCTATTGATCCTCGAGTTGTGGTGGTTAATGCACTTGATCTTGTGAGTGAGCAATTGAGATTGGCTGGAATTGAGGTTATGACGGTGCTGGCGGAGGACTGTGCGTATGTTTTGGGCCACGCCATTCAAATGGAGCAAGTCATTTTGAACCTCCTCACTAATGCCCGAGATGCAATAGATGAAAGCGAAAATCGGGCGAAAATCACATTGCGAGTATTTGAAGGCGATAAAGTTGTCCATATTACAGTCCAGGATACTGGCGGGGGTATTCCCAGCGATGTTCTGCACCGCATCTTCGAGCCGTTCTACACGACCAAGGAAATGGGCAAAGGAACGGGTTTGGGGCTGTCTGTCAGTTACGGCATTGTCCGTGATATGAAGGGAACGATTATCGCTGAGAATATCGATGATGGTGCCCGGTTCACAATTACATTACCGATGTTTAGTTAATATCGATTTTTTAGAAGGAGAAGCGCCGTGTCAATTAAGAGCCTAAAAATACTAAAAATATCGGGGTCGGTTGCTTGCTACACAAAAACTGAAAAGG
Source organism: uncultured Acidimicrobiia bacterium (assembly GCA_964195315.1). Lineage (GTDB taxonomy): Bacteria > Pseudomonadota > Gammaproteobacteria. The sequence continues at coordinate 663 of CAXMOZ010000091.1, forward strand.
GGTCAAGTTGCTTGCTTCACAATACTATTTGTAATGGTTTAATAAATCTGTAGGACTTGATAGCCTATTTACCATCAAAATAGGACAAGATAAATGACCGATAGTACTAGAAAGGTTCGCCAAGCTGTTAGCTCAGATCAACGATTAGAATATGCCAAACTAATGGTAGAAGAGCAATATTCGAACCAGCAAGTAATGGATTTGTCTGGGGCCGGTGCTACGGCTGTATCCCGTTGGAAGAAACAGTATCTAGCAGAGCAACGAGGAGAGGTTAGCACCACTAAAGTGGCACTAGACTGTGATAAGCGCCGTATTCAAATACTAGAAAAGCAACTCGCTGATTCAAAAAGGGATGTCGCTTTATTAAAAAAGGCAACTGCCTTTTTCATTCGCGACAATCCTGCATTAAAGTGATTAAACGAATGAGAAAGGCGGAACAAAACTTGAATGTTACCCATATATGTCAATTGTTTAACGTCCCAGTATCAAGCTATTACTACCAACCAGTAGATAATCAAAGTGACGTTGTTTATCGCGAACAACTGAAAACGATACACCATGAGAACCTTGAGGCTTATGGTCGAAGGCGAATGAAGGTTGCCCTGGCAGATAACGGGGTAAATATGGGTGTTTTCAAAATATCACGACTGATGAGAGAGGCGGATATCGTCGCTAAAATCCCTAAAAAACCACACTATTATCCGTCAGGTAAGCAAAAGCCGGATATACCAAACATATTAAAAAGGCAATTTAATCCGTCGCAAGTCAACACGCACTGGGTCGGAGATATCACTTACGTTCGTAATCATCATGGCTGGAGTTATCTTGCCACCGTACTTGACCTCGGCTCTCGAGAGATAATTGGCTACGCGCTGTCACAAGCTCCAGACGCTCAATTAGCTCGACAGGCCTTGATAGAGGCGGTGAAAGCTCAACAACCTGATACGAGTAGGTTAATGTTTCATTCAGACCAAGGCGTTCAATACAGCGCTAGTCTGTTCAAAGAAACCTTATCATTGCATGGCATCACACAAAGTATGAGTCGACGAGGTAATTGCTGGGATAATGCCGTTCAAGAACGATTTTTTAGAAGTCTAAAGAGTGAATATTTAAACGCAATGTCATTCATTAATCATCAAGCGGTTGTGTCAGCCGTTGACTACTACATTCGATATTACAACAATAAAAGAATCAACTCTGTCATTGGAAATATAGCGCCAGCACTAAAAAGACAAATTTTACTCAATGCGGCTTAAAGTTCCTACAGGATTACTTGACCATTACACTGATCGATTACATCGAGAAAAAAAGTCAGTCTGCAAGTGGGGGACGTCTAAACAGTGAAATGCTACAAGCCTATATTCAGCGTACCTTTTCGATTAGCTATCATCAAAACTCGATTTACAAATTACTCAAATCATTGAACATCACTTGTACGACAAGTCGCTCGAAACACCCTAAGCAATCAGAAGAAGCCCAAGAAAACTTTAA
>CAXMOZ010000092.1:0-2943 GCA_964195315.1 uncultured Acidimicrobiia bacterium
TACACCACATGCATTCTCATCGGGTTCTTTCACTGAAGGTCGTCTGGCTGCTAAAGCCGCTTGTAAATATATTGATGATGGTAAAGGAGAAGGCATTGTAGTTTCAGAGAAGCAAATTGCCGACCTTAAAGAAAAGATATACAAGCCACTAGAGACCTTTAAAGTTTATAGCAATGAAATCGTTGGGGGTTCAGTCAATCCTAACTTCATCAATCCAAGGCAGGGACTGGATCGTTTGCAGAAGCTGATGGATGAGTATTGCGGTGGTTTTGGTGTCAACTACATGACTAACGAAAAACTTCTGAGCATCGGCCTTAAGAAGATTAAACTTCTTGAGGAAGACATGGAGAAGATTGCTGCAAAAGACATACACGAGCTGTTGCGTGCATGGGAGTTGAATCACCGTGTCCGTACTTCTGAAAGTGTATTCCAGCATACTTTATTCCGTAAGGAAACGCGTTGGCCTGGTTACTACTACCGTGGTGATGCGATGAAATTGGATGATAAAAACTGGCATGTATTGACAGTTTCTCATCGTGATCGCAACACAGGTGCGTACACGATGGAGAAAGCACCTCTCTACCACCTGGTAGGTGATGAATAGAGTTAAGCAAGTAAAGGTTTGATTTTACAAGCCATGTATACTTTATTTGCGTTAAAAAAGACCAACATTTTATATGTTGGTCTTTTTTTCTATAGTTTATAGTGTGCAGCCTTGATTACGATCGATAGTTCTGCAAACCTCATATATGTTTTAAGTGAACAATAGAATAATGAATATTATTGAAAAAACAGATGAAGAGATTTTAGCGCTGACGAACCCCATGTGGGCTGATCTTGTTAAATACTCGAATGAACAAAACTACGGTGCTTTCACCCGAAATTTTGCAGCAGCTATGCTGATGGGTGCAAATGAAATTGAGATGGGCAAACAGTTCGCAAGAAGTGAATTGACAAAAAATCTGTCTGAAGATTACGAATATCTTGGCATGATACGCCGTGGTGAATATGTAACGGTTTTATATAAACAGCGACATACCAAGAAAGAGGGTGAATGGCTGGGCAGGCTGGTGCTGGGTTATGAAAAGGACAAGGTAAAAATATTTGGTGCTACGCTGTTCTAAGACAGCTTTTTCTATAACAGGCTTTTCTGGTTATGTCAGATACAATACAAAACGAAAAATTCGTTGAAGTAAATTATAAGGTCATCGATGAAAAAACCGGTGATGTCCTTGTTACTGTGGATTATCCTCTGGGTTATGTACATGGTGTGAATGATGTTTTGTCTGAACAGGTAACTAAACAACTGGATGGTAAAAAAGTCGGTGATATCATCGATGTGCCGGTTGACACAAAACAGCTATATGGTGAGAGAGACGAATCACTTGTGTTTACCGATCGCATCGAAAATGTTCCTGAAGCGTATCGGGAGGTCGGTATGACCATCACCATGGAAAATGAAAAAGGTGAACCCAGAAATTTTATCGTTACCCGATTCGATGACAAGACGTTAACCGGCGACGGAAATAATCCCCTGGGTGGTAGAGACGTTGTTTTTAGCCTGGAAGTTTTGACTATACGTGAAGCTACCGATGAAGAAATCGACCTTGGTGGGGCTGTTGACGCCGACCCGGACTTAAATGACATTCTCAGTCAGACATAAATGAACTTTTCAAATACTTACCTGTTTTACCCGGACAATAAGGCTCTGGAACTTGCGATTGCTAATTCTATAGGCATGCTTAGTGAAGAGTTAGCCGAAGCTGCTACTCCGGATACCAAGGTAACCGTGGCAGATAATTTCCTTCACACGCGGGGGAATTATGAACAGCACCGTTTCAGTTCCAATATCCTTGAAAGTGCGCGTGCGGCAATTGAGGTATCGCTAACAGACGAATATCGCGATCAGGAGCCATTAGCCTGGGCTGAGACTCAGAATAGTCTTGGAAATATTCTTGCGGCACTGGGGCAGCAGCAGAGAGATGTTAAATTATTTGAAAAGGCCATTCAGTGTTTTAACAATGCACTGGAAGAGTTTATCCAGGAAAAGTCACCCCTCGACTGGGCAGCGACACAACATAACCTGGGGACTGCAAAGCAAGCTTTGGGCCGGCAACAGTATGACTCGAAATTATTGAAAGCATCCATTGATGCTTATACTAATGCGTTGTTGGAATGGTCTCGAAAAGAGACACCTGAAGTATGGGCATCAGCCATGCATCAGCTTGGTGCTACATTCCATGTGTATGGTAAACTTCTCAAAGGTAACCGTACTTTTCAAAAGTCTGTAGTCGCCTATAAAAATGCACTTGCAGAACTGGATGCTGATGATTGTGCTTTCGAGTTAGCCGCTACACATAACAATTGTGGTGCAGTACTTCACAATTTGGGTGAATCAGAAGAAAACCCGGATCGCCTGGAAGAAGCAATAAGATCATATGAGACGGCATTGACAGTATGCATGGAGCAGCAACTCCCTATACATCTTGCAGTGCTATGCAAGGTAAACAGGTCTACTGCACGAAGCGTGCTGTCTGAGTTAACAAAAGATACTACACTTGCTGACGAAGTGAGTGATGAGTTTGAATTGATTATCGAATGTTTTCCACATGCCCTTCAACCACTCTGTTTAAAGCATTGTGAGGAGCAAATGAATAAGGCAAAGTTGGCTAGCACTTGTGATTAGTGCTGGCAGATGGAATCAGTAAACAGCAGAGCGCTGGATTTTTTATTTCCGTCAGTTAAGTGGGAGAAGCTGACATACCTATTATGTACCTCCCGGTTTAACCATTAAGGAGTTATGATTATGAGCGATGCACCTAAAGTCAGGCCCAAGGTTCCCGAGGGCAAGAGTCGTTATCTTACAACCCGTCAAAAGCCGGCAAATGAAAAGGGCTATATTGGCTATGACACCATCTGGGAACCTTTCCAGAAAGAAGTACC
>CAXMOZ010000093.1:0-9466 GCA_964195315.1 uncultured Acidimicrobiia bacterium
CCTATCACGACAGATCTGTAATGGCTGGAAAGCCAATCGTGATATTGCTCGTATTGTGTTGGATGAAAACATTGGACGAACAATTGCGAGTCTTGCCGGCTGGTCTGGCATACGCATAATGATCGACAATGTGATTTGGAAAGCCCAGGTGACCAAATCATTGGGCTTTCACCAGGATAATGACTATCTGTCCTAGTTTGATCCGGGTCAGGTCGTAACCTGCTGGATTGCGCTGGATGATACTGCCGCAGAAGGTGGCACCATTGAGTTCGCCCGAGCTTCACATCACTGGGCATTGGAGAAACCCGAGGGCGAATTTCATGCGCCTGCTGACTATCGTAAACCCATGCTCGACGCAGCGGCGCGGGCTGGTGTCGAAGCTGATATCTACTGCGTTGAAGTCAAGTCTGGCGGAGGCTCATTCCATCATGGTAGCACCTGGCACGGTTCCGGTGCTAACCCTGGCCCTAATCCGCAACGCTCTCTGGTATTGCATGCGATGCCAAGTCAGGTTGAATACCTACCCGTCAATTTTTCTCAGGGCATCGGCCCTATCTACAGCCGCTATAAACGATTGGGCGACAACCAACTGGATGAAAACTATTTCCCAATCCTATGGCGTGAAGATGGGTATCGTACGCCACAGATCGACGACTATTTAAATCAGTAGGCGTTAGAAAGCATCGATGACAAACAACTATCATTGACTGTCCATATGACAAATTAGTGCTATACCCCAATTAGTCATAATCAATGCACCGCAACCCAATCCCTTATTGCTATAATGATTGCTACTCTCTTTATCACAACCTATCCGGTCCTCCATGTCATTTTTAAACCTTGGATTGTGTAATCCTTTAATTCAAGCGATTGAAGAGCTGGGTTATACAGCTCCTACTCCTATCCAAAAACAAGCTATTCCCATTATTCTTTCGGGTAAAGACTTAATTGCCACCGCTCAAACCGGCACAGGCAAAACCGCCGCGTTTGTTCTACCGATATTAGAGACATTTAACAAAGATCGTCAATTGCGTGGTAAGCGCATACGCGCACTTATCCTTACCCCTACACGCGAATTAGCGATTCAGGTTGCTGCCAATGTTGCTGAGTACAGTAAACATCTAAACCTAAGTTCACTCGCTGTTTATGGTGGAATTGATTCAGAGCCACAAAAGCAGCGCCTAATCGAAGGCGTTGATATATTAGTGGCCACACCCGGTAGGTTGCTCGATTTAGCTCATCAACGAGCACTGCATTTTGACGAGCTTGAAGTGCTGGTATTAGACGAAGCCGACAGAATGGTCGATATGGGTTTTGCTGATGACATCAATAAAATCATTCAGCGCTTACCTCATGATCGTCAAAATCTATTATTTTCAGCCACCATGAGCGACGACGTTCATGCCCTGGCTAATGGCTTTTCTGATAGCAAAATGAGCAGCCCAGCAGTTGAGATCACTATTTCACCTAAGGCCACAACCGCACCTACCATAAACCAGTGGTTAATCACGGTAGATAAAGACACAAAGTCCGCCTTGCTGAGTCATTTAATTAACGAGCAAAAATGGGATCAGGCGCTAATTTTTATCGAAACAAAACACGGAGCAGCTAAACTGGTCACGCAGCTTGACAAACGTAGTATTGAAGCCGATGCCATTCATGGTGATAAAAGCCAGGCCATGCGCGAAAAGATATTGGCCGATTTCATATCAGGCAAACTAAAATATTTAGTCGCCACAGGGGTTGCCGCCCGCGGTTTAGATATTGGAGAGCTGAGTCGGGTCGTTAATTATGACCTACCCTTCAAACCAGAAGAATACATCCACCGAATTGGCAGAACCGGTCGTGCTGGTGCCACAGGCGAAGCTATATCGTTTGTAGCAATGGGCGATTTTAAAAACCTATGCGCCATTGAAAGCCGCTTAAACCATATAATCGACCGCAAAGAGATTGAAGGCTTTTCGGTTAGAAAAATAGTTCCAGTTTCAATTTTGAATTATGTTCGCAAGAGCAAATCACCCGAGTCTAAAGGCGCATCAAAACCGAAAGGCAAAGCGTCCAGTAAAACCACAACCAATAAACTAGCGGACAGAAAGAACAAACATATTTGGGGCTAGTGGATAGTAAGGGTCACAGTCATTTAAAGATGCCATAACGGGCCCATAAGCCGTGAGCAATGCAGGAACAAGTTTTACGAATTTTTCTTTGCACGCAATGTGACAGCATTGCTAACCCGCTTGATAGGCCGGTTATTTTTCATTTTCGTCAAAACCAACTAAATCAATTAATTCAGAGACAGAGCGCGCGGTTAATTTTGCAGAACAACAGCTACCTACTGATGAAAAATGTGCTTTCACAATTCCGATTGCGGGACCTAAGCCGATTATATCGCCAGTAGACTCAGGTAAAATGAAAGCATCATTTCGATTGTTCAAATGATGAATCAACCCTAAAGAATCAATCAATATATCCAAGTTATCATACTCAAAAAAGTGAAGGTCTGCATCATAATTCCATTCTGCGAGATCAGCAATGTAGGTTAATTCATCACCTTTCGCATACTTTATAATAGCAGGCCAAATCGTCAAAAAATGCTCCTAGAAAAATAACGTCTTTATAACCTGGCATAAAATTCGCAGCATTTCTTAGTCAGGTTGATGAGTTTGCTGAGCGCTTCTTTACAACTTATCATTTTCTGAAATTTTCAAATTATTAATCTTTGTTTTACCTTGAATCTATAAAAGAAAACTCCTAAATAAACGTAATAGTGGATATAGTATCCGAGATAGATACTTCGATTTAAACAGCCAATAATTTAACCGATTAAACGCACCCGATCGACTGCTAATTAAGGATAAAGCATTAATAGCATCTGAGCCATAATACAGTTGGCCACCCATTTTCAACACCATGCCCTCATCTATATCCAATCACTCTGAGGTTATTTCTTCCATTATTTTACTATTCTCTCTGGTTTCGACAATTTTATGATCGCCTACACTTTCGCGAATCCTAACCACTTGACAATAATTATCACATGTAGGGCATTCTTTATCGTAAACCAGTAGTATTTCTTCGCGGCTCATTATTTTTCCTTTGACGCATAACGCCAATACAAGAGGTGCTTAGCGAAGCTTAAGCGACCCACCTCAGTGATTGAAACGAATAACTTAATGTTTTTTAAGCATGAATAATTCCAAATATTACATAGGGTGCCATTGCCCGTTTAACTCCCATTCTCCAGAAAAGTGTCGTGCAGTTAAATAGGCATCTTTACTCAGAAAAAGCCGCTTGCTACCTTCCTCATATAAATCGTGATTAATCTCTATTCAAACTTCATTTTCCAATGAGAAGTCCAGAATAAATCTAGCGACATCCTGATCTTTAGCCAGTTTCAAATTGGGACAGTAGGTAACAGAAAAATACCCATTATTCTCAATATCGCGTATTTTTTTTGTGATTTACACTTACCTCAGGATTGTCATAATAGTTATCATAAGCGGAAGATATAAAAAAATCTTAAAATGGTAGTGTTCTTATTTCCGTTATTTCATTGTCTTCACCAAGTAGTAACATATAGTGAATTTTTTTCCTATTTGGATATTTTTTAAACTTTAAAAGTTCACCAACTACTGTGAACTTTGTACCTACAGACACGTATCCAACTCGAATTGGTTGCACCATTAAATCGCTGTTAATAAAGCGGTGGCAGTTATTTCTGACTCCTGTTAGTTTATTGTTAGCTTCAAATGCCAACAACGTAAAAGTACGTTGTGAAATATATTCAGAAACATCAAATTCATGAGGAAGGTTTTTATGAAATACAGTTGGTTTTAGTGTTTCAAAATCTTTACCGACATAATTACTTTCAACTTCAACGTCTCTTCGCTCAGCGGTGTTTAGATGCCCTACGGAGATGATCAGTATTAAAGCAATAAGAGCCTTATTCATAATTGAAATCTAATGCCCGTATTAGCGGCTGGCGGTAGGCCATTACGGCTGCTTACTTTTGTTAACTGTTTTATTCAATTATTATTACTTTTATATATTTTTTCTATTTCAACAACTGATATATTATTTAGAATAGTCTCTAGTACTATGCTGTTAGTTTCTTTTGAAAAGAGCATTGTATATACAGGGATGCCATTATTTTCAGTTTGAATAACATGCTCATATTCAATGCTGCACTCTTCTGTTAAATAATCATCAACGTAATCAAATAATTCAGTGTCTTCAACTTCAACATATAAGTTGCCTTCAGTATTAGTGCCTATATTTATATGAGGTAAATTCATTTTATTTTCAAATAACGCAGGTTAAAAATGTGAGGCGTACTTGTGCGCCGAGTTATTTTGAAACTCAGGTTTGTCTACTATTAATGAACAAAGACATCGTTGCCTCGTTTAGATAAACGCAAAAAACCCCCGTTTACTGGGTCTGCAATGTTCGATAACTGTGTTAATGGGATCGATGAATAGTGCGCAATAGAAACTTTGATTGCTATCCAGTGTGACACGACAAGAATGTTTTTGTTTTCCCCTTTAACAAATATGGAGTCTATTTGTTCCACAACTCTATGCTGAAGATTTTGAAAGGTTTCAGCTTCAGGCAGATTGAATAAATCTGGGCTCTCCCAAAAGGCATTGTATTCATCAGGGTGAGATAGCGCAGTTTCTTCACGCGTCTTACCTTCCCATGGCCCAAGATTTATTTCCCTGAGATTTTTTGTAATGACAGCGTCTAGCTCGCTGTCTTTCAATATTATTTCAACGGTGTCTTTTGCTCTTTTCAAGGAACTTACATAAGCTTGATCGATAGTGTAATGTTCGAGTATTTTCCTTAATTCATGGGCTTGCTCTATTCCATTTCGGGTCAAAGGTGAATCTTGATTGCCTTGTAACCGATTTTGCGTATTCCATTCAGTTTCACCATGCCTTACGAGAAAAATATTTGTTTCTTGATTCATTGAATTTAGCCTAGCGCTGTATTCAGCTGCTTGTCCGCTGTAATGCTTTGTTAGCACTTTCGATATTGTTCTGACTAAGGACTACAACACCGTTCTTTTTGAGTAGAGCAGCCGTCACTCCAACACCTTCATTTTTTTTGTTAGTAAAACTGCTGTCGTATATTAAGGAGATTCCGCAGGATGGACTGCTGTCAGTCAATACCGCGACTTTAATGTTGTGCTTTTTACACAACTCCAAGTCCATTTGAGCACCTTTTTTGAAATATTCAGTCACATCTATACCTGTGTCCTCAACAACTAACGCAGTGCCTGCCCAAACGCCGCTACCATCACCTTTTAATATTTCTGCTGGTGCCCTAGGATTACTCATACCAGCATCGACCTCAGGGCAAATTAAAATCACTAGGCCTGAAGCTATCCATTTTTCAATAATACTACCAGAAGCAAGTAACGCGTTCCCGTCATACCGGACTCTCTTACCCAACAGACAGGCACTTATAAAAATTTTTTCCATTTCGCCTCCATAGCCTGGATAAGTACTGTTGGCATCACCTGCCTATCCAGTGGTTTACTGATAGATGCTGCTATCAGCTCATTTCAAGGTAAGGGCAGTGACGAACAGACTTTGTTGCGAAGCCTGCAAGACACCTTTGAATCGGGTGATATTGTGTTGGGTGACGCTTACTTTGCGACTTACACTTTTATGGCTGAAATGCAGGCCAAAGGGGTTGATATCTTGATGGAACAGCACGGTTCTAGAAAACGCTCAACCGACTTCAGGCGCGGCCAGCAACTAGGTCAGCAGGATCATTTGATAGACATTGTTAAACCAAAACGTCGTTCCGACTGGATGGCACTGGTTCGATATAACGCACTGCCTGATTCGCTCACTATACGTGAATGTAGGACCGGTGGAAAAGTTTTAATCACCACGCTGAATTGCCCGAAGGAAACGCCGAAGAGTGATTTAAAAACTCAGTATAAAAGCCGCTGGAACGTTGAGCTGGATATTCGAAATATAAAGACAACCATGGGTATGGAAGTGCTCAGTTGTAAAACACCAGATATGGTAGTGAAAGAGATTTGGATCTATCTACTAGCTTACAATTTGATTCGTTTGATGATGGTGCAGTCAGCACTCCTGGCTGATATCAACCCACGGCAGATCAGCTTTTAACACAGCCTTCAACTCTGGCTAGTGAGTCTGCATGAAATCAATACGCTCGAAGAAGAACAGCTCTATGCGCTCATGTTACTTATGGCTCAACAACGGGTCGGAAACCGAGCGGGCCGTATCGAGCCACGCGCTGTAAAACAGAGACCGAAAGCCTTTCCTTTCTTGATGAAACCTAGAGCCGAGGCTCGTGAGATAGCGAAGAAGTATGACCATCCGAAGAAGGTTAAGTAAGTGCCATTCGGCTCTGACTCCTATAATTGTTCAATAAAATTAGCCATTGTGCTAAGGTCAGTTTCAGAATCATGCTGATACGTTTCTTAGGACTTTTTAAAATTTAGATTATTTGGAGAGCTCAATGCGTTTTGTACATTCTTTTATTGTCATAGTATTTTCTTTTTTCATGATCAGCTGCGGCGGTGGCGGTGGCGGTGGTGGCAGTAGTAGTGATTCCAGTGATGAAAGCTCTGGTGTCGATATTACCGATTCTGCCTCTCTTTCACGCGCTGCCAGTTTTGAAGGCGGCACTCGAGTCAGTGGTTCAAGCCCAGTACCATCAGATGCTTCGGGAACGGCAATGGAAGGTCCCGGAGAAATGTCTCTTACCACCAACTCAGTAACGGAATTAACTTATGAAATCCCGTTACCCGATACCGATTCAAAGGTCGCTGCATTACTAATCCAATTTGCAGGCTCCGATGAATTTTTTTATATTATACCCGACGAGGATGCCACCAGGACTGCTTATAGACAGACTCCAAGACTAACGGCTCATTCTGACCTAGCTAGAGCTAGGGGACTAACGGCAAACCGAGTCGTATGCGCCTACCGGGCACCACCTTGTGAAGGCGCGATGCTAACTGCACAACCTCTTAACGCAGGTTCATTTCCGTCAACTCTAACAAGCACAGCCAGTGTATCAGCGGTTATCACACCAACTGCTGACTTTCCTGACTTTTCCAGCATTCCATTTGCACAAGTTCAACCAGATCCCACACGATGGACTACACCAATTGACATAAATGTAACCGCAACACCAACCGGTTCTGGAGATTTCCAAATCACTCTAGTTTGGGATTCTACGGCAGACATGGACTTGCATATTTTCGAACCTAGTGGAACTGAAATTGCCTATACCAATCGATACTCTGAAAAAGGTTATTTAGACATCGATGATATTGATGGATATGGTCCAGAGAACGTATTTTACGAAAATGGCCACGACAGTGGTAGCTACCGAGTAGAAGTTCATCACTTCTCTGGAGAACTACCAACAAGTTATACCGTTACTATTACAGATAATGGATCGACAACTTCCTATAGCGGAAACGTGACTGGCGATAGTGAACAGGATATTGTGACAACGGTTTCGTCAAACGGCTCTGAAACAACTGAATCCGATGATGAAACAGACTCAAGCAATAATTCAGGGTCAGGAAACGCAAGCTTTTGCTATGATGGTTATCCATCGCAGCCTTGTGATGCCTTAGTCACTTCCGGTGGCGCATCATCTTCTGATTTCACTACCTCAAATACCTGTTCAGGGTTAGGTTATTCTGGGGCTAGTGAAACATACGATTTTGAATCATTATACGGTTCATTTGGCTCGTCGTCATCAGTTGGCACCGTAGGTACTTGCGAAGTTACTTTTTAAGATTACGAATACCGACCTGTCTCAATAATTGAGGCAGGTTGTTTACCCACTTATATTCCTCTACATCGTCTTCCCGTCTAATCCACCGCTATTAAAAATCACATTCTTCGCTTGCTGAAACCTATTAAATAATAGCTCTATAAAAATTACAGTTGATTATCTTTTGAGAACCGCTAGCTAGGCTATAAATAATCTTAGAATTTTAGATCCCAGCTAATCCATTGCCTCAATTTAAAAGAGCGATCTATGAGCTACAACAGATCGCCTATAACTCATGCCGCAACCGGCATTGCCCCAAATGCCAGGGTAGTACTGCGCATCGTTGGCTTGAAGCTCGCAAAACCCTTTTAAAAACCCTTTTAAATAACCCTTTTAAAGACACCCATTAAAATAAATTGACATACAATCTCTGTCTGTTAGGTTAATTCTCTGAACCTTCACAAAAGGATACTGTGATGCCAAGATCAAGAAAGACTCAAGTTTCTCTCGACGCAACCCCCTATTACCATTGCAGCTCACGCTGCGTTCGCCGTGCTTTTCTTTTTGGTAAAGATGCAGTAACCGGTCAATCGTTCGCGCATCGACGGCAGTGGATTGAGGATAAACTGATCGAACTGGAGACTGTCTTCGCTATCGATTTGTGCGCGTATTCTGTGATGCATAATCACTACCACGTGGTTCTATTCATCGATAAATTAACGGCTGATAACTGGGACGCACTAGAGGTAGTGGAACGATGGCATCTGCTGTTTAGTGGCACACTTTATAGTCAACGCTTTTCTAAAGGTGACTTACTCACAGCGCCAGAACAAGCCAACCTTAATGCCTCCATAGCGCTCTGGCGTGAGCGTTTAATGGATATTAGTTGGTTTATGAGAATTATTAACGAAGCCATAGCACGCATGGCTAATAGGGAAGACGATTGCACTGGACGCTTCTGGGAAGGTCGCTTTTCCAGCCAGGCATTGCTTGATGAAAAAGCACTAGCAGCTTGTTCCGCTTATGTTGATTTGAACCCAATAAGAGCCGGAATAGCGAATAGCCTGATTGACTCAGATCACACCAGTATTAAACGACGTTGTGAACAGGCAGCAAAGGCAGAGCAACCGAATTATCTACGACAACAGGCTGAAGGACTACATGCCTTCGCTGGCAACCCGAGGCGTGATATGCCTAACGGCCTACCATTTCGACTAACCGATTACCTAGAACTGGTCGATTGGACCGGCAGAATCCTACGGGATGATAAGCGCGGTGTAATCCCTGAAAGCACGCCGCAAATTCTCAAACAATTGAATATCGACCCAAAACACTGGTGCTATCTGAGTCAAAACTTTGAAAGTCAGTTTAAATCGTTAGTCGGCACGTCTTATCATATAAAACAAGCCTGTCATCAACTTGGGAAGCAGTGGGTACATGGTATTCGAGCCTGTGAAAAGTTTTTCCCTACCTAACAAACCGACATAAAACAAAAATTCAACAATAGCATGGCCAAATAATTGGCTGACGAATTTCTATGTTCTGGGTTTGGTCAAAAGGAATAAGTATCGCTAAAAAAGCCAAATTTATTTATATTCATAAACCATTTCACTTAGTCCAACTTTTATTCACTAGGGTTTAAGCAATAGGGCTAGAATTTTTTAATCTAAACTATGGATGTCTAATTTATTTT
>CAXMOZ010000094.1:0-1984 GCA_964195315.1 uncultured Acidimicrobiia bacterium
TTATGTCGATCAGGGCGGAAAAGGAATTATTCAGGCTTCCGTTGATTCAGATGCCTTCAGTGACTTTATCCTCGCTGATGGCATGGTCGGTGACTCTTTAATTGAGGCGATTGGCTCCGATCTCGATGGTACGATTGCTACTCTTCCCGGCGGTTCTTCCGGTGCTGACGCTTTCGCGACTTATGCCAAGGCTAACGGTGTATCGAGCGACGGCCCATTTGTCCCTGAATCTTACGACGCAGCTGCGTTAATTGTTCTGGCTATGCAGGCAGCCGGTTCCGCTGATCGGGCGGCCATCCAGTCGAAAATGATGATGGTAGCAAACGCTCCAGGTAAAGAGATCGGCCCGGGTGAGCTTGATAAGGCATTGAAAATTATTTCAGCAGGTGGTGACGTCAATTATCAGGGCGCTACCAATGTCGAATTTAGTGATGTTGGTGAAGTTTTCGGAACCTACAAGGAACTCGAAGTGGGTAGTGGGAAATGGAATACTGTTAAAGTTCATTAAATTTTACCCCTGATTATAATAAAGCCTGGGTACCCTTGGGGAACCCGGGCTTTTTTTTAAATTGGAACATCGACTATACTCAAATAACTCAACTAGAATTTTTAAAGCTGAAGATGCCAATTGGTAAGGTATTATTACAAAAGCAGGCGCTAGGAGATTTATCCAAGCGAGCCACGGGCGGGATCTTTATATATTTGATCGTCTGGTTGGTAATTGCTGTCTCGAATCAATTACAGGTTACCTTACCCATATTTTTTTACCTCAACTCTACAATGTTGTTGGGTATCGCTGTGCTTAGAATAATGCATTTAAATGTGTATAAACACAGACCTGAAGTGCCTGTCATGGTTATGACGAACTGGTTAGTGTATACGATACTAATTGCCGCTTTGCATTGGGGTGTCATGGTTGCCTGGATTTTATTTGATGACAGGGCAGTCGATGTTCGTAACCTAATGATCGTAGTTACGGCCGGGTTTGCTATAGGCGGGGCCACTACACTCAGTATTTCTAACAGAATTCGCATTTTTTATCCCATTTTTATGTTTTGCCCCGGTATTTTAGTACTGATATTTCTAGGTAGTAATGGAAGCTGGATATTCGCAGGTCTGATTATGCTGGCGTTGATATACGTACATGGCACTACTAAAATCACCCATAACGATTATTGGGAGACCATTACCAACCAGAGCATTGCAGAGGACAGGGCCAATTTGATGGAACATTTAAGTATTACGGATCAACTGACACAATTGAAAAACCGTCTGTACTTCGATGAAAAATTTGACGAAGAGTGGCAGCGAAGTTCAAGAATGAAAGTGCCTCTGAGTGTATTATTAATGGACATAGATAATTTCAAGGATATTAATGATACCCATGGCCATTTATTCGGCGACGAATGTTTGCAGTTAATCGCTTCAACTATCTCCTCAGAATTACTTCGCGCATCTGATTGTGTTGCTCGTTATGGAGGTGAAGAGTTTGTCGCATTGTTACCCAATACAGGTGAAGACGAGACTCGTGCGATTGCTGAAAAACTGGTTGAGGCAGTATCCGGTGTAAGTTCGAAATTTAATGATAAGAAGGTTCACATAACCTGCTCGATTGGTGGTGCTACATGCCATCCGAATTATCAGGATAACAAAGAAAATCTGCTTAGACAGGCCGATTTAGCCTTGTATCAGGCGAAAAGCAATGGCCGTAATCAGTATCAACCATGTGTCCTGGAATCCAGCGCAGCGACATGACCTAGCTTGAGTTTGCTTTTTAGTATTTCAACTCAGCTCTTATTAGCAGGAACATCGTAAATCTGGCCGTTAACTTCGTTTCTTAATCACTTCCGGCAATATTCCACCCGGGCTGAATCGAAGTACCAGTAATAATACCAGTCCCATGAAGAACAAACGCATATGTTGCGCATTGTCGATTAAATGAATCTTTAGAGCATTGCTATCATCCATCCAGCCTGTGCCAAAT
>CAXMOZ010000095.1:0-5671 GCA_964195315.1 uncultured Acidimicrobiia bacterium
CTGCTATCAATGTTTCATCCAGATGCACCTCTAGCTGTTTGTCTCCGTCATACCAGTAATAAGATTGACTATTGTTGCCGTTTTTAGCATTCACTGCACAACCCATTGTTAGTATTGCTGCCACCAGGCAAATACTCGATAATTTTTTCATTTTTTTCTCCATATTAATTCTAGGCGTTTATCGCCCGTATATTTTGATTGACCAAGAAGTAATGTTGCCAGAGCTACCAGGGTCAGCGTCACGAACCGAAAGCATCCAGTCTCCGGTGGCAACTTCGTCAGTATGACGCACCGAGCCAAACGTAAATCCACCCGTAAGGTCAGGAGCCGTAGGGTTTGCTACAGTAAAATGAGGTTGAGCTAAGACACTTTTAGTTCCAGCAGGGCTGGTTAAAGTGATTTCTAGATCAAACCAAAACGTATGGTCAGAAGTAACCGTGACTTCAACAAACTCGACTTGAGAAATACTGCTAGCGCCGAAAGATAATATGCTCGTCGCAGCCGTACCAAGGGTCCCCGAAGCCGGGGAGTCTGGAATTGAGATTGCTGGGCCCGTTGAACTCAATGTATCGGGTGTTTTTTGAGCCGAGAGTAGTGTCCAACTGCTGACAGCAGCCACTGCTGCAGCTGCATCGATAGCGCCAAAACCATATTTATGGTTAATGGGCATGCTGGCGCCGTTGACGGCCCAACCACCATCATTCGGGTCATTCTTACGTGCAGTTCGGGCTAGCAATAACCTAACATCCCGCCGAGTAAGGTTCGGATTTGCCTGCAGTACCAGAGCGGCGACACCTGCAGCTACTGGAGTCGCACCGGAGGTACCGTTAAAACATTTCGTGTAACTGTCATCGACATAATTATCAACAATATCAGGTGCCGCTACAGTTCCAAGATTAGTCTTTCCTGCATTGTTCGCCCCTGCTGTGCCAGTAACGTCGACTGTAGTCTGAGTATTGGTGTCACAAAATTCACCGGCATGGGTGCTGATTAAAATATTCGATCCGCTTTCAGAATAAGAGGCCTGCTTTCCATTATCGTCTAGTGCAGCAATGGCGTTCACGCCGTGATGAGATACCTCAGCATCATAATTAGAGTAATCGCTTGTTAGAGGGTCGGCCCGTCGTCCATTTCCACCAGCCCTGAAATAGACAATGCCCTTACCATCACGTCGATTAGTAATGCCATCTTCGATAGCCGCCTTATAAAGTGCAGTAGAAGGGTGTAACATCCCGTTATCTGCGGGGCCAAAGCTACCATTCGAGATATCACCGCGAATAAATGCATCATTCGTGCTAGCTTCATCACTTTTTGCGAGGGCATTCAGGCCGATTAACTGTGCGCCCGGCGCTACGCCACGCACGCCAATATTGTTGAAGCCAACCGCAGCAGCTATACCCGCAACCGATGTGCCATGCGAGTCTGTCGAGCCAGCTGGGCTAGAGGGATCAGCCGTGTTATTGACATAGTTTTTACTGCCTGCAACGACGTTTGCAGCTAAGTCTTCATGCGCTATATCGAGCCCGTCATCAATTACGGCTATTGTAATGCCGAGGCCACAAAACTCACTCCAGACAGACTCCACATTTGCATCCTCGCCTGCCGTACCTGTCGGTAAGCCAAGATTTTTAAGGTGCCATTGATCGCTGTATAAAGGGTCACCCGGACTCGTAACTGGCGCACATGTTTTGACTACGACAGGAGTTGGAGTTGCTGCGACAGGAGCAGCCCCGCCACCGCCACCGCCACCACAAGCGGACAAAACGAGTATGGATGAAACAAATAAGCTTAGTAAGATAACCCGCATAGATAACACCTTATTATTGATCGAGTCGAGTCGACTCGGTTGGGGCTAACGGACTAAACTTCTGACCATTAACCAAAGCTGCACGTCCTTGCATTTTATATTTTATTAATAAACGATAAAAGATCATCTAACTCTGCTGGGTCCATACAGCGCTGAGGAATTTAACACTGTTTGGTTAAATAACAAAAGAAATTGGGCTCAAATTAAAATTAAATCAGACATGTTAATTTCTTTGAGCTCCATCACTATAATCATGAAATTTTTCTGACCTAAATAGTCATATTAAGTACTTTCTAATCCATTATTTTGGTGCATGACTTGCTTCAATAACCCATTATCTCTAACTCTTTGCTCGCTATTTCGACCCGTCTTTCATGACGTGATTTTGAACTAAAATTTACAGGTCAATACACTCTGAAAGCTGACACCTCTACATATCAGTCTCGCTATCGCCTATCTCAATATGATAAAGTCGGCACTCACTCTATAAAACTCCCAATCACAGCAAGACTCATGGCCACTGTCTGTTCTTTTTCACCCACAGGCGCAACATAGTGAATGGCTGCTTCAGCGGCTTGCTGACCCGCTATTTTTGATATCACCCAGGTAGCCAGATACTGCGATGACAGACAGCCACCTGCGGTAGCGACGTTTCCATTCGCGATAAACGGCCGATTGAGTACTTCGATACCCGCTTCTATGACCCAGGGTTTTGTCGTTAAGTCAGTGCAGGCGGGCAAACCATTGAGCAAGCCCAGAGTTGCTAGCAGTAAAGTGCCTGAACATTGTGCACCTATGAGTTGTTTTGCAGGGTCTAACGTCAGCTGATCTAATATGGCTTTGTCTTTTGCTATTTCGCGGGTGTAGATACTACTGCCAAAAAGCACCACATCTGCTTGTTGAGCAAAGGCTAATTTTTGCTGGGCTTCAACAGTGACGCCATTCATTGACGTTACCTTGTCAGAGGGACAGGTTATCTGAACATTCCAACCCTCGCCTTTCATTCTGTTTAAAATACCTAACGCGATAAACGAGTCCAGCTCGTTAAAGCCGTCGAAGGTTATGATGGCTATATCCATTGTTATCTACCTTTTAGTGACTAGCAATATCGTTCAGTTGATAGCAATGTCGTCATACTGGCGAATGTCAGTATCCAGTGAAGTCAACGCCACACGGCTAAACTGGATTGCTGAATTCGCCACAAAGACCGATTCGTTTCTGTGATTGTTTAGCAATTAAGTTGCCACAATATGCTAAGTCACCGCTGATCATTTAAATAAAATCATAAGCATTGTTGTTACCTGCCAATAGTGCCAATCACTGTGATTCGACTAGACCAGTGATAAATATCTAATGTTGATAGAAAATGCCTGCTCTACTATTGGTTTAGGTTTATTTGTTTAGCTTGTGGGGGCTGATATGAAGAACGATAGAAAGAATGCTGTGCCAACAGTTCAAATTGAAAACAATCGATTCATCGTCACTGAATGGCGTTTTGCCCCCGGTGCCGAAACTGGATGGCATAGGCATGCTTATGATTATATTGTGGTGCCACAAACCACTGGACAGTTACGTATTGAATTTGCTGACAATAGCAAAGTCATATCTGACCTGGTCACTGGTCAATCCTATAACCGCTCAGTAGGCGTAGAGCACAACGTCGTCAACCTTAATGATTTCGAATTTGTATTTGTCGAAATTGAGTTGAAGTAATTTAGGAGCATCCCCAACTCTCATAATTAGCAGAGATTAAATTCAAAGTTTACAGAATCGTTATAAATCTGTAATTGTTTCGTGAACTCTTGCTCCTATAGTCGTGAAGATCTTAAAGCTGAAGTCTATTGCAGTTTTAAGTTACCTAACCATTCACGTCATAAAATTACGGAGCTTTTAATGAAACTGAAAACACTACCCGCTGCACTGGCTGCGACCCTATTCGTAGCTGCAGCGGCACCAGTACATGCTGTCAGCTTGACTGTTAGAATCACCAACCTCACATCTGGTTTTCATTTTACACCGCGCTTGCTAGTGGCGCACACTGCTACAGCTCCTGGAGTACCATTATTTGAGTCCGGCACAGCTGCATCAGCTGACCTGATCGCGATAGCCGAAGGCGGCGATACCGCACCGTTTACCGCTACGCTGAATGCAGACGCTAATAATCAGACCAACATGACTTTTGGTGGTCTGGTGGCCCCTGCAATGACCAGTGCTGACTACACCTTTGAAACCAATGACCACCCGTTCTTGTCGCTGTTAACCATGTTGATTCCAACTAATGATGCGTTTGCCGGTCTCAGTCGATGGAGCATCCCAACCACGCCTGGTACTTATACCATCAATATTAACGCCTACGATTCGGGTTCTGAGGCAAATGATGAAATCAACAGTGGTAACACGGCGCTCACCATCGCTGACGCAGGCGCTTTTGGTGGTGCGCCCGGCAGACCTGGCATGGCGACACCACCACCAACACAACCTAATCTGAATAATGGCGCCACTGGTGTAGCAGTTCAGGCAGCTGCTGGCGTATTACCCGTTGCCGACATTGCTAACCCTAACGGCGGAGAAGGTAATGTTCACATTCACCGCAACACCCTCGGTGATGGCAACCCGACAGCTGGTCGAAGCGACCTCAACGCAACGGTTCATCGTTGGTTGAATCCGGTTGCTCGATTAACTGTCATCGTTCCAGCATCTTAATAGGAGGTGACTGATGAACACAAAAATAAAATTTGGCGCGATAGCACTCAGTGCTGCGCTACTCGCTGCCTGCGGCAGTAACAATAGCCCGACTCCAGTCGTCCAGGACGCACAGTTTGAAGTGCGCCTCGTCAACCTCACTAATGCACAAACTATGTCACCAGTGGCGATGATTATGCATAACGCTGGCTTTAACAACTTTGTCGATGGTGAAACCGCAAGCAGCAACGGCACACATTGCATCGGCCTCAACCACTGGCCCTGTTCCACCGGGAACAAGTAGCACCACGTTAGGTTTTGCCATACCCACTGCGCAGGTGTCAGATTTGCACCTCAGCGTGATGACCATGCTGATCCGTACCAATGATGGCTTTACCGGTCTCAACGCTACTAACATCAGTAATATGCCAGGAACAGGTGGTGAAGGCTTTAACGCCACGCGTAATGATCGTATCGATCTAGTGCGTTTTCATAACGGTGTGGTGACTAACGCCAGTCCAGAATTTGGTCTGGCGACGTCTGATCTGGTTGAGGCGGATCGTTTTCTTAATCCGACCTCTAGAATTGTGGTCACTCGCACGCAATAAAGATATTTATTCATACTGAACCTTTAGCTTTAACCAGCGGACTAATCAACACTAGTCCGCTGGTTGTAAGGGTACAGGTGTTGAATGAGACGTGAGGTACTGATTGTTGAAGATGATTACGATATTGCTCATCTCATACAGATGCAATTAAACGATATTAATTGCAATAGCCATATCATCAAAAATGGTCAGACTGCTATCGAGCATCTGCGAGAAACAACTCATTACGATCTGCTCATTCTCGACATCATGCTACCTGATTATAATGGCCTGGATATCTGTCGTGAAGTCCGCTCACAAAATCAGCAAATCCCTATACTCATGTTAACCGCAAAATCCAGTGAATTTGATCGTGTTCTCGGGCTTGAAAAGGGGGCTGATGATTACCTCACAAAACCCTTTAGCTTCATGGAGTTATCTGCGCATGTGAAAGCACTATTAAGGCGCAGTGAAGTCAATGCATCCTACCTATCCGACGCCTGTACAGAACAACTCGTGTTTGGTAATTTATCCATTAATATACCGGCACGTACGGTCCGGCTGACCAATAAAGAGATTGATCTTACCGCACGGG
>CAXMOZ010000096.1:0-1565 GCA_964195315.1 uncultured Acidimicrobiia bacterium
CCCCTTATTTACATTCTGTCTACCGAATGCAAAAAGCATTACTTTAGCAAAATTGATCTACACTGGAATAATGACAATGAAAAAAATTTTATCGTTAATCGTCATAGTTACCTTATCGGCCTGTCAGAGCTTTATGGGTGAAAACGATAAAATGGCTGCGACAGGACATATTAACACCCCACTGCCGCCAGCTGAAGCTGAGCCAGCAGCGATTCCACCAGTAGTCAAGCAAGTACCCATTATCGCTGCCCCGGAACCCCCTGAGAAACTGCAGACATTTACAGTTGTCGTCAGCGATGTTCCGGCTAACGAATTGTTATTTGCATTGGCGCGTGACGCACGACTGAATCTGGATATTGATCCCTCAATCACTGGTCGGATAAGCATTAACGCAATTGACCAAACATTGCCACAAATACTGAAGCGGGTTTCACGGCAGGTATCACTTCATTATTATCTGGATGGTCCCAATTTAATTGTCGAACAAGATCGCCCGTTTATCAGAAATTACAGGATTGATTATCTAAATATGGCGCGTAAAACGAGTTCCAGCGTTACGCTCGCTACGCAAATTGCATCAGCTTCTAGTGAGGGTGGTAATAGTGGTAACTCGACTACTTCGGTGAGTAACGAGGCATCTAACGACTTTTGGGGGACACTCGAGGGGAATATTGCGGAGCTTGCCAAGACTGAAAATTATTCAGGCAGCGTTATCTCAAATCGGGAAAGTGGCACTATCTCTGTGCGCGCTACTTCAGCCGCCCATGAAGATATTCAGCGCTTTATCGATCAAGTTATTAATAGTGCGCGCAAACAGGTGTTGATTGAAGCGACTGTGGTTGAAGTTACTCTGAACGATGAATTTCAGGCCGGTGTTGACTGGTCGAGAATAGCCACCGGAGATGGCTGGAGCCTGCAACAAAGTCTGTTGGGAGGTACGCTCGGAGCGACGCCATTCACCTCGGCAACCTACGCAGATAGCAATGCCGATAGAAACGTCACGGCAGCGATTAAGGCGCTCGATTCATTCGGCGACGTGTCGGTGATGTCGAGTCCTAAAATCATGGCGCTGAATAACCAGACATCAATTCTTAAGGTGGCAGACAATATAATTTACTTCAAACTTGAGGAAGATCAAGCAACAGACCAGAGTGGTAACGTAACAACAACTTTTACAAGTACTGTGAAAACTGCTCCAGTTGGTTTCGTGATGAACGTGACTCCATTCATCACAGCCGACGATGAAGTCATTCTCAATATTCGCCCCACTATTACTCGCATATTGAGATTCGTTGCTGACCCTAACCCTAATCTTACCATCGAATCTCTCATACCCGAAATTCAGGTGCGTGAAATGGAATCGGTACTACGTGTTGCCGATGGGCATACCGCAGTAATAGGCGGGCTCATGCAGGATTCCGCAAGCAAAACAAGCTCTGGTTTACCCGGGTTACACGATGCCAGGGGTATAGGACTTTTATTCGGCACTAAATCACAGCAGCTTGATAAGACCGAACTGGTCATCTTTCTGCGGCCACGTATCATCAATAATGCCAATCTCGATA
>CAXMOZ010000097.1:0-2378 GCA_964195315.1 uncultured Acidimicrobiia bacterium
GGGGGCACGCATACGCATTAAGGTAGAAAATGCAGCGTGAAGCTGGTCAGTGAGTTGCTTTAGTGCTGCATCAACATGATCGCCAGCTTCAGACATAACACTCAAATCACCACCGGCGCTAAATAGTCTACCCCTGGCGGCTAGCACGACAACGCGAACGCCGGGATCGTGCATGCATCGATTAGCCGCGTGATTGAGTTCGGTGGCCAGCACCAGGTTAAATGCGTTGGCCGAGTCCGGTCGATTCAGTGTAATGGTGGCGATGCCGCCATCGATATTGAATTCCAGTAAACTATATTCGCTCATTACTTGTGATTCCCTCAGGTTACTTAACGGGAATTATAACTCGGTATTAGGCAGCGAAATTACTAAAATGCAGGTATTGATAATTCAAATCGCCGCGAGATAATAATTTTACTTTCCAAAATGCCGGGTCAGTAAGATACTCGCGGCATCTAATTTATCATTGAGTTGACTCATGAGCTTACGGACTTTCCAGTCGAAACACCCCGATATCAAGACAGCTTATGTCGAGACCATTCCGCCTGGACAGATTTTCAAAAAGCAATTACTCACGCAGGGTCAGATAGACGGTCAGGATACGGCGATGAATCCGGATTTGTTTGCCAGTGTGAACATTAACCATCTGAAAAAGTTAAAAGGCAAAAACTTGATGGCAGAGCATATAGTTTATATTCACAACAAGCTTGAATTGATGGTTGCTAAGGGGCATCAAAGGCCCTGAAGATCTGGTCAGAGACGATATTGTTCAGTCGCACCCTAATCCATTGACTGAAGGTATTTTCAAATTTTATGGCAGTGAAATGCTGAAAGAACTCGGTATCCACGAAAAAGTTACCGGTGGCAAGGAGTGTAAAAGCTGCTGGGCTGTTGAGGGAAAAACCTGGTTTACCTCACGCCACCATCGCGAAACCCCCTCGTCTGGAAACTGACGAAGCTGATGTGGACATCGTCTGGGCTACCGAGGTGGCTTATGCGAGAAGAGAAGAGCGCCCGGTCGATGGTGTGAAAATTCCCGCACCACTTAACAAGCAGGATAAAGTGGGTTATGCCATCGGGCCGATGTTGAATGGACGAAATATGTCTAGCGCGAAAAATTTTCTCGGATATCTGGCGACATCGGCAGCGCAGAATATTTATGCCGGGTACGGTTTCTTGCCGGCGACAGCCAAAGAGCTTAAGTTAAAAGCGCTGTAGGCGTTTCATTCTGCGATTACCAAACGACCGCTGCTACCAGCAGGCTGAGGTCTTTTTGGTTAACTGTCAATATTGCAATGGATGCAGGAATTTATTTTCTGATCGACAGATATAAACCGACAATAAAACTAACCGCGCCACCAATGTAAAGCATCATTACCTTATCAGTAGGCGAGCCGTTAAACGCGCTGTTTATTTGCGATTCGAGCGAGCCAGACATTTGATTTCCCCGGAAAGCCAGGCCTATACCGCCGACTAAAAGTATTATGCTGATGATTTTCATGGTGGAATTCGATTTTTTAGCCATATTTGGTCTCCAGTATAGATTTTTCAAAAGTAATTCGGTTTGTTGCCTGCTAGATGATCCGTGAGGAGCATTATATGAGATGGATGTCGTTGCCTGTAGACATTTCTAGTTCACCTTGTTCGCCCACTATGACCATTTTAAAGTCGGCTCGATTATTCATTTTCGAACAGCTTCAGATGCGTGTATGCTGCTCGCTGCTATATTTCCTAACCATCGCATGCTAAATCTCTCATTCAGGCACTGGTCGAATTTTTCCAAGGCGGTATTCATAATCCTGCTGGCTATATTTCTGTTCGACGTGCAGGGTGCGATCATCAAACACATGGGTGATCGTTACCCGGTACAGCAACTCGCTTCGTTTCGAAATTTGTTTGGCTTGATCCCCAGTATGTTGATCTTGCTGTTATCTCCTGAATGGCATGAGAAGGGTAGGAAGCTGGCGATTACGCAGTGGCGTTTTGGTCTGCTTCGTGGTCTCTTTATTGCTGGCGCGCAATATTGTTTTTATCTGGCGATAACAAAAATGGAACTTGCCACCGCGACTACGCTGACTTATATCGGCCCGATATTTATCACCATGCTGTCGATACCAATTCTGAAACATACCGTGGGGATTTGGCGTTGGCTGGCGGTGGGCATTGGTTTTATGGGGGTTTTAATGATTATGCAACCCGGTGGTGATGTTTTTTCCCCCTACGCGTTATTACCTGTTGCCGCAGCGTTTGGCTATTCGGTGGCAATAGTCAGCTCAAAATTATTCCACGACGATGTGCCCACCGCGATCATTAATATGTACTCGGCAGTCGGCGCATTGGCTGGTTCGACAACATTGCTTTTTGCGACTACCGGATAT
>CAXMOZ010000098.1:0-7233 GCA_964195315.1 uncultured Acidimicrobiia bacterium
AAAACGCAATCAAATATTATTAGAAACCGTGAGCCAGGTGTTAAAAGATATTGAGGCGTTTAGTGATCAAATCATACCGCAGTTGGTTAATGAATTTGATGGCATTGATGCATTCAAGGGCATGCCGGTTAACGTTCTATCATCGGGTCAAACCATCGCGGGCACCAATGCTGGCATTGCACAAACTGGACAGTTACAGGTCGAAACAGCGCAGGGCATGATGTTATTTTGTGCCGCTGACATTTCACTTAGGCAGGCTTGATGTTGCTGCTCGACTTTGGCAATAGTGCAATCAAAGGACAGTGGTGGTCGAAGGGTGAATTGCAGTCTTCATTTTCTTGTCGGTTGGGCGACAACTGGCAAAACAGATTGAAATTAGTATTGCCAGATATTCAGGTAACAGTGGAAGCAACTCAATGTTACTTCGCCTCCGTAGTTGACGCCGATTCTGAGGTGCAGTTCCTCAATTGCCTGAAAGCGATCACTGGATTAAACAATTATGTTCGACTAACCACCCAAAAGAATGCTGTTGGTATACTTAATGGCTATGCCGATCCAGACAAACTAGGTGTAGATCGATGGCTGGCTTTGTTAGGCACGATTGATTTCACTGGAGCAGTCGATAAGTTAATTATTGATGCTGGCAGTGCGATTACGGTCGATCTACTGACTAAAGATGGTAAGCATCTGGGTGGTGCCATTCTGCCAGGGTTTAATACCTCGATAGTCCGTTTTAAGCAAATCATGAGTAAGGCCAATTTCGATCACCCTGATATCATTCTCACCGAGGCACCTGGCTGTTCAACCGAAGCCTGTATTCATATAAACTCTGCCTCAGCTGATATATTTACTGACACAGTGATGGTCGATCAGTTGATCGACCGCTGGTTTAAACAGCTTGCCCCCGACGCAGTGATGATAGTGACTGGTGGCGATGCAAAGCGAATAAACAGTCATCAGCAACACTCGCGCCACGAAATTCCAGACCTGGTCTTTAGAGGCATGCGCAAACAACTGGATAACCAGCAATGAAGATTTTTTTTAGCCTGTTACTCATTGCCAACATCGCCTTTGGTCTGATGCAATGGTTGTTACCTTATGAACAACTGCGTTTGCCGTCAGACCTCAAGAAAATCCCTGTTGCTGAAAAATTACAATTACTTAACGAGTCAGGTAACTCGACGCCTCTGGCAAAAATTGAACCCGACGATAGTGTTCAAGCCAGTAGCAGTGAGCCTCTATCTTCTTTGATAGTCGAAGATACAAGCGATAAGCGCTTGTGTTTTACAACCGGCCCCTTTAAAGATAAGTCGACAGCACTCGAAGTGAGTGGCCGTTACTCATCTAATAGCATCAATTCAGAATTGAAATCCAGTCTTGAGAAAGAATACCTGGGAATCATGGTCTATATTGCCGGACATAAAAACCGAGGTGAAGCCGTCAAAACAGCCGAAAAACTAGCTGCACAAGGTGTTCGCGAATACATCATCGTTAATGAGCCGGGCAAATCAAATGTTTTGTCTCTAGGTGTTTTTGGTTTAAAGAAAAATGCTGAACGCCGCTCTAGTCAACTGAAAAAGTTGAAACATACAGTGAAAACCGAAGCACGATATCGAGAACGTACTATTTATTGGCTATACCATCAGCAATCGAATGAAAGTGACCTTCAGCCCTTATTGAGCGAGCAAGACAGAAGTAACGGCATAGGTCAGATACCAAGTCAATGTACCTAACAGGTTTTCAAATTTGTGCGTATTAGCCTTTAGCTAAAGTCATCGAATATGATGGCATAAATGACTTGCCAACCCTGATTAAAGTCACTAAAATTCTGCCTCTCAATAAGGGCTGGCTCGGACAACCAATGCCACCATCCCTGTCTCTCTTAAAAGCAGAGGCAATCAAATGAAAATATCGCCGGCGTAGCTCAGTTGGTAGAGCAACTGACTTGTAATCAGTAGGTCCCGAGTTCGACTCTTGGTGCCGGCACCATATTCAAGCCCCTGAATCAGGGGCTTTTTTTTGCCCGGAAGTTAGAGTTGGCAACGATTCAGGCTCTACTTCTCATGTTTTGTTTCAATAGCCTTTTCGTCAGTTTGTATCCGACAGTTTTTTGGATTTATGAATAAAATCCGATAAATTGTTAAATTCTCCCTATAAGGCGTTTCGATAGCGCTCCAAGCTACAAAAAACACAGGCACTGAGCAGCACCTAATTTGGGAGTGTGAATGGCCAGCTGAGAACCCTCATCGGCTTCATCCTCAATCCACTGCAAAGGCCGTTCAACTAATATTGTTATCTCGATTGCTATAGATTGCATATATGCAATAAAAGCACATTCCGAAATGACTACAAGGTGAAGGTTGGTCTATTGTGAATGTTCTAATCGAATACTTTACCAGGTTACTCGCAGATCCAACGCCTCTCCTATACCGGCTTGGCAATTTGAAAAATAACCATAGTCACCGAAGATTCGCATGTATTTGGGTGCGCTATTATTTGGTAGTGAAGTAGGTAAAGAAGATAAATCAAGCGTTACATTAAGGCCATAAGGCTGACCTTGTGCTACAAATGTATCGACGATAAGTTCTTCACTTTCATCACCAAAAACACCGTCATCATTAAGGTCAATCCAAATACGCCATGTGGTCGATCTAAGTGTTGATGCGGTATTCCCCGAGATATTAATAACAACATTGTTAGCATCTGTCATGTCGATGGGCGTTTCTGTATAATCCGACTCTGTTTGAGAATAGTTAATATCCGTTCCATCAATCACGGCGCTGGTAATCATGTTGTCTCCGCTAAAAGCCTCTCTAACCGCGCAGTATTGATCAGTGACAGAAATAGGGCGTGTAAAGTTGTCTTGATCATTTGATAGATCGTTAACCGTTAATTTAACCTGGTAATCTCCCGCTTCAGCAAAGGTATGTTCTGGACTGGCTTCAGTTGATGTTTGACCGTCGCCAAAATCCCATAACCATTGTGTTACCTGGCTAGTACTCAGGCTTTTGTCGGTAAATTCAGTGCGTAATTTATATTTCTCAGCAGTAAAGTGGCTGAGAACACCATCATCAAAGAGTTTTATTTTAACGGTCTTAAACGCGGCAACCACGTCTGCTTCTGATAAGCCTGCAATACCTGCTTGTTGCTTAATACATTCAGCCGCTTCGGTAAGTGTTGTCATCGCAACCCAACAACTTTTGGCGGCACTTAAATAAACCTTGTATGTCGGTTCAATGCCCCATTGACTGGACAATAAATAAAACGGGTAGGTGATCATTCCTATGCGAAGGTAGAAATTATCGCCCGCAGCATCATAATCGAGAATACTGTTAATCGCACCTGATTCCGTTCGAATTTGATCGAGCTTGCGAGTCCTTCCCTCAGCTTCTGCACCGTGTATCCAATTATTACTATGACCAGTAAATTCGTACTTAACCATAACACCCGAAATATCACTGAAGGCTTCATGAAGGGTTCGAGCATCGGTACTTATTTCATGATCAAAGCTGTTTAAATTGGAAATCCGATTCAACACACCGTGGCCTACTTCATGTCCAATAGCATCTAAAGGTGCCATCGAATACTGGAATAAAAAGCCGTCACTAAAGTTGGCATAAGCACCATCCCAATAAACACTTGTTTCAGTCAATCTTCCATAGTGAACGCGCAGGCGTATTTTATCTTCGAGTGGCGGCTCTCCCAGATATTTTAGGAATGTGTCATACACAATGGTGCCATAAAACAGGCTGTCATTGAGTGTCGAGTAAGTCCATACACCAACTTCATCAGAAACTTCATCAGAGGCATGTACAGGGCTTTCGTCACATAGAAACTCAAAAGGCGGAAACGCAGTGTCGTTGACATTATTAGCTAATCCGTTGCTTGAAGTGGCATCCCAGATTTCGTCTCGTGTATTGTTCATATTCGTGACGCTGACTAAGCCATTATCAAAGATACATAATCCGCCCTGACTATCTGTTCGCTGAACCGAAATATTGGGGCGGTCAACGCCGTCGTAAGACCAGGCTTGTTTTTCATTGCCACCTGGCCCAGATAGCGCTGCATTTCCGATAAAATCGTGAAAGGCAATAAGACTTCCCTGAGAGGCTTGGCCAATGTTATTAGTCGCATACAGCAACAGCGCACTGGTATTGACAGGGATATTCGTACCTTCGGGGATTTCAATGTTATAGACGTTATTGGCACCGGTCTTTAACCAGGCGTCTCCCACCTTATTGCCTTGCTCATCCGCCCAGTAAACCCAAACAGATTCTGCTCTGGTGGTGCTGGTATTATCGATTTCTGTGGTTTCAACTACAATCGTGCCTGACAGTTTTCCAGTCGTGCCATCTTGGTCACGTAAAAAAGCCTGAGAGATCTTATTAGATGGAACGTCAGTGATTTCGTTTGACGGTGTTTCAATATTTCCACCGCCACCACAGGCAACAAGTAGTGCGGTTAACAAGGCTGAAAAAAATATCTTTAATAGAGTTGGGTTCGATAGAGCAAAAAGCATGATATGTTGTAAGTCCGTTTAACGAGAATTAAATGAGTCTGACCAGGAAGCGCTTGGAAAGTCGTATATAACTAATTTTTTTAAGGTGAATTATGGGCCGCTAAGAGTTCAAACCTTCGACCAATAACCTAGTCTAAGAGGGAGCAGGCGCAGTCTATTCGCTTTTATGCCGTATGAAAAGGTGAAAAGGGATAGCGAGTCTCAGTTGAATAAATTCTTTCTTTGCAGGCGCTAATTATGATTGTCAGGTCTTTTCAAATCGCACTATTAATATGTTGTCATGCGTAAATATCTGCTCCCAAACTTCATTGCTTAATTCGATTGTCTACATAACCTTTGTAACTATCGAGCAGGAGGTTCTTATCTAAATAGATTGAAATAGGTAATGTAGGTGATTGAGGCTTCAGTTCCAGGTTAATCAGTCAGCTTCACCCCAGCTGCAATCTCATTTTTTGGAAAGCACGGTTCAATTTCACTCGTTTCAAAAAAGTTATCAGAATGCCTAAGCGGTAGAATAGACTTACAAAGCAAAACTGATCTAACGCCTTTTAGGAGTTGCAACAACGTGAAACTAAGTATATTAGCCTGCCAAATTAGTATTCCACCAATGACTGTGATAGATCAAAAGCTTGATCATGTTACTCGTGTTGTTGATCTGATTGACGCCAAGTTAGCCAATACATCTGTCGATTTGATTGTTCTCCCCGAGCTCTCAAACATTGACTATTCCCGAGCAACCTTTGATCAGCTCAATTCACTAGCCGAGGATTTCGACGGCCCTACCTGCAAGGCATTTTCTGCTTTAGCCAAAAGGCAGAATGCTCATATCGTGTTTGGTATGGCGTGCAAACGCAACGGTGCGTTTTTCATTACTCAGGTTGTATTTGATGGCGACGGCAACCTGGTTGGGCACTACGATAAACTCCATATCGCACAGTTTGGTGCCTCGATGGAAAAGGAGTATTTTGAGCCTGGCAAACAAATACTCGTTTTCAATGTCAAGGGCATCCGAGTGTCGCCGATCATTTGCTACGATATTCGGATTCCAGAATTATTCCGTACCCTTTGTATCGATCATCAGGTTCAGCTGGTGTTGCATTGTGGCGCTTATTATCGAGATGAGTCCTTTTATAGCTGGCGCCCATTTGCCATCACCCGCGCAATGGAAAATCTCACCTACTTATTAAGTCTAAACCGTGCAGGTGAATTTTATGGGGGGTCGCTATTCTGCCTACCCTGGGTAGACGAAGATCAGCCAGAAATTATATTCCCGATGGTTGAGACATTAAAAGTTCTAGAACTAGACAGCAAGGTCATCCAGGACAGACGCGACAAATACACATTTTTGAAAGACCGGCTGGATGATTATTTGTCTTTGCAGGTTGTTATAAAATAGGCACCGAGTAGCTGAGGCTGTTTTGTTTAGACCTAACGATGATATCGAACTGCCTGTTCGATACTGCACTCGGGAGGCTCGTATATCTTTTCGATTTAAGGGTTTTATTGTTCACTTGCTGGCAGTGATCATACTCGAACTATGTAGTGTTTAAGTGGCGTTGCAGGAAATTTTAGTGACTTGGAGTTATGGGTTCAGGTATCATAAAAATAACTTTTAAGAGCAATTTACAGTGGTCTGAGATTATATGATTTTGCAGATACCGTATGTAAACGTAAAAGGAACACTATGATAAAGTTTAATCTATTTATAAAGACTCTGCTGCTTGCACTAGTCGTTTCTGGAATCGCTGCTTGCGGTGGAGGCGGCGGTGGAGCAGCAGCTCCAACTCCAACTCCAACTACCTTAACGTTGAGTGGTACGATTAATATTTCTATCGATACTAATGCCGATAGTGATTTGAACGATACTCAAGCACCAGTTGTAGCCAATGACAACATCGCTACAGCCCAGGCAATCTTTAACCCTGTTAATCTCGGTGGTTATGTCAATCGTCCTCGTGCAGGTGATACTGGGCGTTCGTTCGAAAACGGGGATATTAGCGACTTTTATAGTGTTTCACTCATCGCCAACCAAAATATCACATTGCGCATCTCCGATCCGATAACCTCGGCAAGCCCTGATTTGGATATGTATCTCTACCCGTCTACTTGTAATGACTCAACCTGTGGATCCAGTAGTTGTAGTGTTAATAACGCTTCAGGGTTCGCTACACGTAGTATCCTGGAAACTGCAACTGAAGCTCTTACAGCCCCATCGTCTGGTGACTATTTTCTCGAAGTCTGCGCTTTTGCGGGCGCATCAAACTATTCGATTTCAATCAGCCAAAACATTGCTAGCGCTGCGTTACCTTCGTTGGATCAAGACTTTATGCCCGGCGAAGTCATTGTCAAATTTAAGACGAATCAATTGCTAGCAAAGTCTGGTGTAATTAACACCTTGGCGTCTCGTGCGGCATCTATCGGTATGCAGCCCAGGTCACGTGGCAATGGTCGAGTTATGTTGATGGCGTTGGGTGATGAAGTACAGCGGCAGGGTACTTTTTCGACTCTAGCCATGGCCTGGGGTAAAAGTGCCAAGCGCCAGACCTATGCAACTGATCCTAAGATACAGCTCAAAATGGATACGCTGAGCGTTATTGATAGTCTTCGTCAGCGTGCCGACGTAGAGTACGCTGAACCCAATTATATTCGTCAGGCTTCTGCAGTACCTAATGATCCGTTTTATATTAATCAATGGCACTATCCACTGATTAATC
>CAXMOZ010000099.1:0-17913 GCA_964195315.1 uncultured Acidimicrobiia bacterium
TCACATTAAGTAAGCGGCCAGTCCCAATAAAAAATCAACCTGTGGTTTCCGTTGCAGCAATTCAATTAGTTAAAACGGATGCAGTAATTCAGTCAGATGAAGAGATTTTCAGTGTTAATAACAACTCTAATGCTGCAGCTAAAAAAGTAGTGAAGCTGGAAATAAAATCCAGAGATGCTGGTGATGATAACGTTCAGCAATTAAAAAAAGCACAGTCCTTGATAAAACAGCGGCGCCTTAACTCAGCTGAAACATTGTTATTGGATTTGTTAGATAGTACCCAAGATCTAGCGGCTAGGGAGCTTTTAGTGATTGTGTATAGGCGTGATAAAAAAACAGTACGTCTAAACGAATTAGTGGCGGCTTCGTTGAAGCGCTATCCACAGCATGCGATATTTAAAACGAGTCATGCTCAGTCTCTATTCCAATTAAATACTTATCAGCGTGTTATCGACTTTCTAATGTCCCAGACTGATTTGAATGCGCCACAACTTGCCCTGATTGGCGCTAGTTTTCAGCGGCTAGATCAGCATAAAGCGGCAGTTGACTTCTACCAGCAATCACTTCAAATTGATGCTGCTCAGTCCAGAAGCTGGATAGCACTTGGTTTATCTGAGGAGCACAATGGCAATCTACAACTGGCGCTCTCGGCTTATCGCTCTGCCAGTAAACAAGGTGGCTTAAGTGCAAAACTGACCGAGTTTATCGAGAAACGCAGTCGAATAATCGAGAAGGTAATCAATTAATGGCTTTCGCTAAAAAAATACGCCTGGGAGATTTGCTAGTCGAAAAAGGGTTGATTACTGAAGATCAGCTCAAATTTGCCTTGTCTGAGCAAAAAAAGCTCGGGCGAAAGTTGGGTGGAACATTGATCGAACTGGGTATGATCGACGAAGACGCCATGCTCAATCTGTTGTCTAACCAACTCGGTATTTCGCTCATTGACCTGAATGATTACAATTACAAGGACGATACAGCTAAACTATTACCTGAAATTATGGCGCGTCGATATCGTGCCATTGTACTAGATGATTTTGGCAGCGATTACCTGGTTGGCATGGCAGATCCAACTGACATTTATGCGCTAGACGAGATTCAGGGCAAGCTCAGCAAGCCTATACGACAAGCCATTGTCCGCGAAGCTGAATTACTCGGACATTTCGATCTGGTGTATCGTCGAACTGAAGAAATTAGTGCGCTGGCAGAAGAGTTAGGT
Source organism: uncultured Acidimicrobiia bacterium (assembly GCA_964195315.1). GTDB lineage: Bacteria > Pseudomonadota > Gammaproteobacteria. Next base: position 1,217 of record CAXMOZ010000099.1, read on the forward strand.
CAAGACCTGTCCGAGAGCGCTGGCGACTTAAATGATCTGCTACAAACCAGAATGACTGACGCGCCGGTTGCCAAGTTACTTCAATCCATTTTTGAAGATGCGGTTCAAGTCGGTGCGTCAGATATTCATATCGAGCCAGATCAAAAAGTCATTCGAATACGGCAACGTATTGATGGCATTTTGCATGAGCAAGTCATGAAGGAAACCCAAATTGCGCCCGCAGTTGTGGTGCGGCTTAAGTTAATGGCCAATCTGAACATATCAGAAAAGCGCTTACCACAGGATGGCCGCTTTAATATGGTAGTAAGTAATCGTGAAATAGATGTGCGAATATCGACCATGCCAGTGCAATTTGGTGAGTCTGTCGTCATGCGATTACTAGATCAAACCAAGGGTGCCCTTGATATTGAAAAGCTAGGTATGCCCCCCGATTTGCTGCGTCGTTTCCGCAAAAACTTCCACTTACCTAATGGCATGGTATTAGTCACTGGTCCAACCGGTAGTGGCAAAACAACATCGCTGTATGCCGCTCTATCCGAGCTGAATCAAGCTGGGACTAAAGTGATAACGGTAGAAGACCCGGTCGAATACCGTCTTAGCCGGGTTAATCAGGTGCAAGTAAATACAAAAATAGGCCTGACCTTCGCCAGGGTTTTACGAACCGCTTTAAGGCAAGATCCAGATATCATAATGGTTGGCGAAATGCGCGATGCAGAAACAGTTGAAATAGGAGTTAGTGCGGCAATGACCGGTCATTTAGTGCTATCGACATTGCATACTAATGACACGGTTTCGACAGCGACACGACTAATGGACATGGGTGTCGAAGGCTATTTGCTAGCAACTACTTTACGAACCATTATTGCCCAGCGACTGGTGCGTAAAATTTGTAACGCGTGCAGTGAGGACTACACGCCAGATGCTTTTGAGGCTGACTGGCTAGAAGTTAACCTGAAAGTAAACGTTGCCGAAAGCCAGTACAAAAAAGGTCGAGGCTGCAAGCAATGTGGCGGCAGTGGTTACCATGGACGAATGGGTGTTTATGAATTGCTCGACATGAATGCAGATCTGGCGGCAGCGCTAAGAAACAATGACTCTCAGGGTTTTGTTAATGCTGCAGTACACGCCCCTGGATATGAACCCCTTATTAGTGTTGCCCACCATCATGCGATTGCTGGATTGACGACCATTGATGAAATGTTCCGCCTCGCAGGTGAGGTCAAAGAGAGTGTTTTTGAAGAGCCGTTGACCCTGGATTTAGAAGATTAAGTATGCCTAATTACACCTATAAAGGACGAGGTAGTAGTGGTCAGTTAGTTGATGGCGAAATTGAAGGCGTCAGCAACTCTGCAGTCGCTACCACGTTAATGGATCGTGGCGTAATTCCGATTTCTATCATCGAAAAGAAAGAGCAAGCTGATGTATTCGCTACGATAAAAGACAAATTCGACCTCCATAGTATCCGCATCGAAGAGCAACTCATGTTCACGCGTCAAATGGGAGCGCTAATGCGAGCAGGTATACCCATTACGCGAGCCATTGCTGGTATTCTAGAATCCATCGAAAATCCACTACTGATCAAGTCCCTCCGAGATGTTTCAGCGCAATTGGAGTCTGGCCGTAATCTGTCTGTCTCTTGTGCTCGGCACCCAAAGGTATTCTCGAATCTCTATATCAGCATGATTCAAGTTGGTGAAAATACCGGTCGGTTAGATGAAGCTTTTGCTCAGATGGGGGAATACATCGATAGAAATCGGCGTATATCGAATAATATTTCTACCGCATTGCGTTATCCAACCACAGTACTGATTGCGATAAGCGTTGCGATGTTGATTGTAAACTTATTCGTTATTCCAAAATTTGCTTCATTTTTCGAAGCCAATAATTTAGAGCTACCTTGGCAAACATTATTTTTACTTAATACCTCTCAATTTTTTACTAATTATTGGGCGTATCTTCTGGCGGTGTCAGTGGGTGGATTTTTTGCATTTAAGCACTACATCAACACGCCTTCTGGACGTTTGTGGTGGGATAAGCTGATAATCAACACGCCATTGGTCGGTAGTATCTTACATCGTGCATTTATGGCGCGTTTCGCGCGTTCTTTCGCGATGGCCTACAGTGCCGGCGTTCCGATTGTTCAGGCTATGGGTGTTATCTCTCGCTCTATTGGCAACGAGTACATTTCGAGTCATGTAAATAGTATGAGGGAGGGCATCGAGCGGGGTGAAACGTTAACTCGTACTGCAAACCAAACCGGCATGTTTACCCCTGTGGTGATGCAAATGTTTTCAGTCGGAGAAGAAGCGGGAAACTTGGATGAAATGATGACGTTTATCGCCGACTTCTATGAGGAAGAAGTCGACTATGACGTTAAAACCTTGTCCGATAAACTAGAGCCATTAATCTACGTTGCTATAGGTGGGATGGTTTTGGTGTTAGCGCTCGGTATTTTTGTGCCGATGTGGGACATTGCTCAACTTGCCAATCGATGAAAAGACAAGCCTCGCATCCTAGATCTAGTATATTTATAGCTACCATATCAATTTTAATCATCTCGATCGCGATCAGTATTTTTTTAAATAAAACAGATGGAATGACTGAGCAAGTAGATTTGATTGCCAGTCAGAAAATGGTTAACGAAATTAACGTTGCGCTAGCCTTAGTGGTATATAACTTAGCCGTAAATAATAGTCTAGAAAAACTCAATGATCTGAACAAAAGTAACCCCTTTAATTATTTGGCGCTTAATCAAAGTTTGCCAGATAATTATTTTGGTGTGATTGATAGCGATGAAAAAATAGATAGGAATGGATGGTTTTACTCGAAGTTAAAAAAGCAGGTTGTCTATAATTCTAAGCAAGGAATAAAATATTGGTATCAGTTAAGTTTGATTTTCAATGATATGAATAATTCAAACACTTTTGACGCAGAGAGCGAGATACTTTTGGGTTTGCAGTTAAGAAAGGCCTCGGATTAATAGCTCCGAGGCCATTCTGAAATGTAGGGCTTATTAACTTCCAGTGCAAATTAGGGTTGCTGTTTCGGAAGGTGTGTCAGCTACATCGTAAGAACCGTTATTATTGCTATCATTGTGTATCTCGCAGCTGAAAGTTGCGCCTACTGCCGTGCAATTTGCAGCGGTATTAGGTGCTGAATAATAGCCGGCAGGGAAACTATTGGTTGCAAATAGATTGCCCAAACCAGCCACGAGGCAAGCATCCACTGTGCCGTCCGCATCAATTGTTCCCGTAGTCGATACGGTCACACTTCCAGTATTATTTAATGTGCTGTTTGCGAAATTAATGGCTGCAGAAGCAGATAACTCGGAAGCTACTCCCTTAACAGCAGCGGCCTCTGCATTACCTGACAAATCTTGGAATTTACCCAGTGCTGTTACACCTAAAATGCCAAGCAGTACTATAACAACAACGAGTTCAATAAGAGTAAAGCCTGATTGTGACTGTTTCATATTAATATCCTATATTAAAGATTGTGTATTTGAAAAATTCCCTATAGTTGTTCTAGAATTTAAGTTAAGGTAATATACCTAAATAGTTGTATAAGTAAATGATTTCTAGTGAGTTATGTGATTAACGTCTCATGAGTATAGTACATTATAAACGCTTTTCAGGGTTTTCTTTGATTGAGCTAATAACGGTAATCGTTCTGCTTGGGATATTGTCTGTCTTTGCAGTTGGCCGGCTATCGAGTCCGGATCAATTTGCAGTCAAAGGCTTTTTCAACGATACCGTCAATGCGGTTCGCTTCGCACAAAAGCTGGCGGTGAGTACGGGCTGCGATGTGCAGGTCGATATGAAAACTACAGGTTACCAACTACGACGTAGCTCGGACTGTGGGACGAATGACTATGACACTGCATCTGGCGTGGTAGTCGATAACCCCGTTAACCGGTCCAGGCCTTATCAAAATTTGGACTCTGGGTTCAGTGTTTCGCCTAGCAAATCAATTGTATTTAATGCGCGTGGCGTACTTGACCTACCTGACCCGCCACCTGACCCTGATACAGTCAATAACGTTACCTATGTGGTCACAGGTGCTGGTGCCAGCTTTACCTTCACGGTATTTGAGCGAACTGGGTTGGTCGATGTCCCCTAAACAGCAGTCCAGCAATATTTATGGTTTTACTCTGATAGAGATAATTGTGACGATTGTTGTGCTTGCCATTGCCTCAACCGCATTGCTCAGCGTATTTTCCAGTACGGCTGCTACCAGCGCTAACCCTGTCATACAGCAGCAGGCTATTTCGATAGCTGAAGCTTATCTTGAAGAAATTTCACAGAAGAGTTTTATCGACCCAGATGGGATTGCAGAAGCAAACGACCGATCCATTTATGACAATGTGGCCGATTATAATAATCTCCTAGGTACCGTGGTTAGCGATCAAAATAACATAGCAGTTACTGGTTTAAGTGATTATGAGGTCACCGTTACGATTACTAATGTTGCGTTAAATACGACTAACGGTGCGGCAAATACTATACCGGCTGCCGATTCATTTCGAATCGATATTATAGTGGCCCATCCTGCAATCGACTCAATTGCAATCACCGGTTATCGAACAAAATACTAAATGCGAATCTATCTAAAGCAAGTGGGTTTTTCGTTACTGGAGTTGATTCTAGTGGTCGTGCTTTTGGGCGTTTTGGCTACAGGCGCAGGATTGCTTATCACGGCACCAATCCAGGCCTATAGCGATCAGGTGAGACGGACGCATCTGGTCGATCAGGCTGAAATGTCATTACGCCAAATTGCTCGGGATATTCGCCGAGCATTACCTAATAGTATCCGAATTACGCAAAAGGCAGCGACTAAAGATTGGGCGCTTGAAATGGTGAACACGGTAGCAGGCGCGCGATATCGTGATGAAGCTGGTGGGGCATTCAATTCAGAATTCGATATTCTCGATTTTTCAGAGGCGGATGCTGAGTTTAATTTTCTCGGAACATTAAGGCCTGGCGTGACCTCGATTCCGTCTGGCCAACGCTTGGTGATTTATAATACTGCGCCCACAAATTTTTATCAGGACGCCAGCGCAAATAGTAATCCGGGCATTGTGACGCCAGCTACCTCGGTGCTTACATTATCGACTCGTGATGCCGGGACAGTGTCGATATCTGATGATGAGCAGCGTCTTAATATCAATCCGACCTTTCAGTTTTTTCAACAGTCTCCGGGTCAGCGTGCTTTTCTGGTTGATGGGCCGATTAGCTATGTTTGTGATTTGAGTGGGACCAATACTCGAATCGATCGGTATGCCGGCTATGCCTATCAGGACCCCCAAATAGTGACTAATGCCGCGCTTGCTGGTTTGACTGGCGTACTAGCTGGTGCAGTTGCAACTCGGGTGACGGCCTGTTCAATATCCTATCAGGCCGGCACTACGCAACGCAGCGGCACCATCACACTTGGAATCACGGTGAGCGATGCCGGTGAGAGCGTATCGCTATTGCATCAAGTGCATGTGGTCAATGTGCCGTGACAACAATGCGTCGAAATAAAAACAAGGTCGCTGGCTTCACTCTCGTAACAGCCATTTTTTTGCTGGTCGTGGTTGCGTCATTGAGCGTCTATATGCTTAGCCTGCGAAGCGTTCAACAGCAGACTCTGGTTTATGGTGTTCAAGGAGCGAGAGCAATGCAAGCTGCCCGAGCGGGTATTGAATGGGGCATTTATCAGTCGATAGTGAAATCGAATTGCGCCGCAACAAATCCTTCTTTTAGTGGGGCTGGTGCCGCGATTAGTGCTTTTTCAATCGTGGTTGAATGTTCAGCATCGACTCATCAGGAGGGGCCGACTTCAACCCCTTCTATCGTGACCTATCAGCTGACCTCTACTGCAACAACAGGTACCTATGGCACACTAGATTATGTGTCTCGTCGATTGCAGGCGACTGTTTCGGAACAACCACCATAGAATGTGTAATATAAAATCAAACTAAATACTTATATATCAGCCATTTACCCTGTTTAATTAAAGTGTTAATTGAATTGTTGAGAATTAGACACTATACTGCTACTCCGATTAACAGGATGGTAAGATGTCGCAACAAAGCGCGCAAAAACCAACGCTATTATTGATCGACGATGATTCGATTATCGCTGATAGCCTTGAGTATATGTTGAGCGACGATTACGATATCGAACGTGCGGTTGACCGGCAGACCAGTTTTGATCTGTTAGAGCGAGTTGCGCATTCACCTACGCTAGCCCTTGTTGATTTGGGCTTGCCTCCCGATATTCATACTCCCGAAGAAGGCCTGGCGGTCATTCGGAGGATTTCTCAATCTCACCCATCCACGCGGATATTGGTGCTGTCAGGGCAGGATAGTAAGAAATATCAGTTCCAGGCAAGAGAGGCCGGTGCGGTCGACTTCATCGATAAACCTTGTGATATTGCCCAGATAAAAGCTCGGTTAAACCAGCAAATGAAGGTCAGCGGCAGCGCGAGTAAGGTAAACAATCAATTGAAGGGTGTCGTCGGGTCGAGTGAATCGATTGAGCTATTACGGATGCAAATTATCCAGCTCGCGGGATCACCTTACCCCTTATTAATAGAAGGGGAGTCAGGCAGCGGCAAAGAAGTAGCGGCAAGAAACTTACATTTATGCAGCCCGCGTCATAACCAGCCTTTTCTCACTTTAAACTGTGCGGCGTTTAATGGAGAGCTGCTAGAGTCACAATTGTTTGGTCATGTTAAAGGTGCCTTTACTGGTGCAACTGAGACTAAAAAAGGTTTCTTCGAAGAAGCCGGTACCGGCACCCTGCTGTTAGACGAGGTGGCTGATCTACCGCTAGATTTGCAGGCTAAACTACTTAGAGTGCTAGAAGATGGCGAATACTATCGACTGGGTGAGACTCAGCCTCGATACGCAACTGCCCGAGTGTTAGCGGCTACTAACAAAGATATATTCGCTGCGATTGAAGCAGGGCTGTTCCGAGAGGATCTCTATCATCGGCTTAGCGTGCTAACGATACGAGTTCCGGCGCTACGTGAGAGGGGCGATGACAGGTTTGAATTGCTTGAGTACTTTAAGCATCAAGTGAGTGAGCAGGTGTTAACATTTCGCCTCGATGAAGACGCTTTGAAGGTTTGGGGTGACTATACTTTTCCGGGGAATGTGCGAGAATTGCGTAACATCGTTATACGTCTGTCAGCCAAATATCCAGGTCAGTCAATTAAGAGTGAAGTGTTGAAATTAGAGATGACTGGATTGCAAAGAAATAGCAATGCAGGCAGCAGTGAAAGTTGGCTCAAAAGCATGCTCTATGCCGATGGCTTCCAACTCGATCAAATGTTGAAAATAGTCGAAAAAGATGTCATCGACATGGCAATGGTAGAGCATCATGGCAATATGAGTAAAGTTGCTGAAATGCTAGGCATTAATCGCACTACCCTCTATGGACGAATGGATCGTATGGAGCCTAAAGACTAAAGTTATGTATGAAGAATATTTTGGTTTAAATCGACCCCCGTTCAAGATCACGCCTGACACCAGTCTGTTTTTTGGGGGTGGTAAGCGTGGTGATATCTTGGGAGCGCTAGTTTATGCAGTTCACCGAGGCGAAGGCATTGTCAAAGTGGTCGGTGAAGTCGGCAGTGGCAAAACCATGCTCTGTCGCATGCTGCAGCAAGAGCTTCCTAAGTCAGTAGAAATCATATACATCGCCAATCCAAGCGTTTCGGCCGAAGACATACTCTTCGTCATGGCGCATGAACTAGAATTGCCCATACCCAATCAGACAGTCAAGCAGATATCCAAGCATGAAGTTATGCGTATGTTGCAGGACTATCTGGTGCAGCGACATATGGAAAATAAGCAGGTCGTGCTATTTATCGAAGAAGCTCAGGGCATGCCGTTAGATACATTGGAAGAGATTCGCTTGTTATCTAATTTAGAAACGGATCAAAACAAGCTATTGCAAATTATTTTGTTTGGGCAGCCAGAGCTAGATGAAAACCTTGCCTTAAAGTCGATTCGCCAGCTACGCGAAAGAATCACTCACACCTTTCAACTGTCACCTCTATCCGCTGAAGAAATTCACCTCTACCTTAATTTCAGAATGCGCGAAGTTGGCTATACAGGCCCAGAATTAATCACCAAAGATATCGCAAAGAAAATTCAGCGTTATTCTGGTGGTCTGTTACGTCGGATCAACATCATTGCCGATAAGGTTTTGTTATCGGCCTTTGCCGAAAGCACACATAACCTCACCACCAAGCACGTTATGGCGGCGGTAAATGATAGTGGCTTTAAGCCTGAAAAAAGTAATAAACCGAACGGTTGGCTAGTCACTGCACTGGTCGTGACTATCTTATTGGGGTTGGGCTTGTATCAGTTTGGGGCACATTGGTTGGCCTTAGTGTTACCGCAGTCAGTTGCTCAAGCTAAAAATTCAAATGAAATTGTTGCGTTGGTCACAGACCCGCTCCAGGATTTGACCGATAATGCCGTAAAAATTGAGATGCCTAAAGCCACTGAGCCGAATACTGCTGAGTTGAAGGCTGAGGTCGTGGAAATAACAAATGCACCGATAGCCCTTATTGTTAGTCCTGCCGAAGCGGTGTTGCCGGCGGGCAATGGCAATAGCGTAAAGAATAGCTCAGAGACTCCCAGCGAAGTAGTTGAGTTAGATAAGACAGTTGCTAAAAACACGATTGAAACGACACAAAAAAGTGATGTTGTCCCAGATAGTGCTATGGTTAATAGTGACTTGACCGAAGATTACAATCAGTGGCTTAATACCAAGATAGAGGCAAGCCGAGCGTGGTTGGTAAATGCTGGCAAAGACAATGTTTCGATTCAGGTAATGATGCGAAACAAAGCGGCGGCGAGAGAGTTGGTGCGTTTTTTAAAAAACGATTGGCCGTTGGATTTGAATAGGACCTATTTATACGAGGTTCGATCTGGGTCTCGAAGTATTTATCGTGTTTTTTATCGTGAATTTGATTCGATGGCCAAAGGACAGCGGGAAATAAAACAACTCCCAGAGTCGGTCAGAGTAAATGGTCCTTATTTGCATTCAATCTACAAGATGCAAGCGGCTTTGCTCAACTAGGTACTTCTGGTTTAAAACGGAAATAAAAATAATGAAAAATATTGTGTTGTTAATTGCGTTGCTAGCGCTGGCTTCCTGCCAAACGATCAAGCCTAAAGATGAGCGGATGGTCGTGACTGGGCACCTCAACGATCCTGTACCTGTTGCTGGTTCAGCAATTGCCGATATACCGCCAGTGGTGCAGCAAGTGCCTATAATTGCTGCGCCTGAGCCAGTCGAGAAGCTTCAAACATTTACCGTAGTAGCGACTGGTGTGCCCGCTAACGAGTTGCTTTTTGCGCTAGCACGAGATGCTCGACTAAATTTGGATATTGACCCCTCAATTACCGGTAATGTGAGTATTAACGCGATTGACCAGACGCTACCCCAAATCTTAAAGCGGGTTGCGCGTCAGGTTTCGTTGAGATATTACCTGGATGGTCCTATCCTCGTAATCGAAAAAGACAGCCCGTTTATCCGCACTTATCGGGTTGATTACCTAAACATGTCTCGGACCACCACATCAGATGTGCAAGTAGCAACGCAAATCGCATCAGGGGGCAGTGAAGGCGGTGGTGGCAGTAACTCTTCTACGGCAGTGACCAATGACTCAAAAAATGACTTTTGGACGACCCTAGAAGGCAACATAGGGGCTCTTGCTACTGTAGATGGTGCGGCTGGTACTGTCATATCAAATCGTGAATCAGGTGTCATCTCTGTTCGAACCACCTCCACTGCCCACGATGATATTCAGCATTTTATTAATCAGGTTATTGGCAGTGCTCGAAAGCAGGTATTAATCGAAGCAACGGTAGTTGAAGTCACGTTAAGTGATGAGTTTCAGGCCGGTGTAGACTGGTCGCGTATTGCTAGCGGTAATGGTTGGAGCTTTCAGCAAAGTGCGCTGGCAGGAGCTTTGGGCACGGCACCATTTACCTCAGCCACTTATGCAAACAGCAATGCAGATAGGGATGTCTCGGCTGCGGTGAAAGCACTAGACTCTTTTGGCGATGTATCTGTCATGTCCAGCCCCAAAATAATGGCGATTAATAATCAAACCTCAATTCTGAAAGTGATTGATAATCGGGTCTACTTTTCAACGGAAGTCGAAACGACAGATGCAACTCCAGACACTATTGCCACTAGAACCGAGACTACTACCATAAATACAGTTTCTGTTGGTTTTGTAATGAATGTAACGCCTTTCATAACCGAAGATAATGAAATAATACTGAATATTCGACCGACTATTTCCCGCATATTACGTTTTGTAAACACGCCCAATACAGTGTTAGCTGCTGCTGGCATAACCAATCCTGTTCCAGAAATTCAAGTGCGAGAAATGGAATCAGTACTGAGAGTAGCCGATGGTAATACGGCCGTTATCGGTGGTTTGATGCAAGATACGGCCAATAGCACTAGTTCTGGTATTCCTTTTTTGAGGGATCTTCCCGGAATCGGGTTTTTGTTCGGTACTCAGAGTGAAGTGTTGGCTAAAACCGAGCTGGTGATTTTTCTCAGGCCCCGAATTATTGGTGACGCCAATGTCGATACTAGTTTGCGCGATTTCAAACAATTTCTGAAGCCTGATGTATTTTCGGATGATGCGCAGTAGGAGCCTCTAATGAGCTTATTATTAGATGCGTTAAAAAAAGCTGCCGAGCATAAGGCGGCAAAAGAGGCGGCGATTGCCACTCAAGCAGATACGGAAACAGTCAGTACCTCTGACGAAACTATCGTTCTTGATGACACCCGAACCGTGATTGATAATACGGTTGCTTTCGATGAAGATCCAACAGAATATCAGCAAGAAGATACAATCGCCCTTGCCAAGCCTGACAACAGCGAGTCAGAGGGTAAAGTGGAAGTGGCCGGTGTCGATTCTACAGAATCGACTCAAATCGAAGAAGATGCCACTGAAATCCTCGATGATGAAGACGTAACTGAATTTTTAGGTGATTACGATGCTACCCAAATAGTTGAACAGCAGGTAAGTGATGATCAGAACGACTCGGATATAGATAAAACTGCTCTGGACTATGAAGAAGACGCAACTCAACTTGATTTGACGCAAGCGTTAGGTTCTGAAAAAATCGTTGATAACATGGGCATTATTGATGAAGCCTACCTGTCTCGAATGAAAAAAAGTAGCGCCGAAGAGCTCACCGATGATGATGTTACCGAGTTTATGGGTGAGTATGATTCACCGGTCAATGCGTCTGTTTTTGGTCAATCAGCTGATGTCCAGGATACTGATGTCGCGTTAGAACCAACCGTGCTCGAAGGCAGTCAGCAAAATGAAGGCCTGGCAGAATCGGAGGATATGTCATTAACCCTGATAAAAGTGGGGGATGCAACGGCACCGCAGTCTCAACTTAACGACGCAACTGCAACACAGGTTACCGACTCATTAATTACAAATTCGCAGATTACTGACGCGCAACTCTCAGATTTAGAGCTCACAGATTTACAGATCACAGATTCACAGATCACCGATGGAGAGGTTCAAATCCTCGCGCAGCATAGTCAGACCACAGAGGGGCTACATCTGGTCGATATTGCAGAGGCTGACACTGCACACAATGACACCGTTACCAAGCGATCCGTCGATTTTAGTGGGTTAACTAACGAAGAGACGCTGACACGCCACGACTCGACTTCAACCCGAACCTACGCACCGGATAACTATGATCGAACCTTGGTCAAAATTGATCAAGATGATGCCTCTAAGTTGTTTGCGGGCATGAAGTCAGAATCGGACGTGCTGATGACGCCTGATTACGCGAAAAAAGTATTTATTAGTAACTCATCAGTCCAGCGTTTTAATAGTTATAAGATTTATTTTGGTGCTGCTGCTGTCATACTGCTTGTGATCCTCATATTCGGCTTGTTTGAATATGAAGAGCAGTCGATCAATATTGACAACAGCCTAAGAGCGTTAAAGCGTGATCCAATGCCAATCTTGCCTAAACGATCGGTTGTTCAAGAACAGACAAATTTGTTCGCCAAAACTGGGAACGCAGAGGGAGTCAGTACCCAAACGCTCGCGCTAGTCGAAAACGCAGGAGAATCTCCCGAATTAGCGCCACAAACAACTGAAGTAATTGTCGATGATGCCCAAGTCAGTGGAACCATTAATTCAGGTGATGTCGCGGCGGATGATACCGAAGCTGAGATAAGCGAGGCTCAAGTGTTAGACGTTGTGCAAAATAACACAGACTATAATAAAGTGGCGGCTGCAGTAAAAGCAAAGCCCGCAACACAGGGCCCTGCGCAAACAGCACAACAAAATGATACGACGTCTCTCCAGCTAAGTAGCAAACATTCAATCACCAAAAAGGATGAGCTGCTAAAAGACGCTTATGCTGCTTATCAACTTGGCGACAACAATACAGCGCTGGAGAAATACAACAGAGTGTTAGTTTTTGACCCTCAAAATCGGAATGCTTTGTTGGCACGCGCCGCAATCAGTGTTCAAAATGATAATAGTGCCGCTGCAATCGAGGATTATCAGACCTTGTTGCTAGCCAACCCGAAGGACTCTCTGGCCATGTCTTCACTGATGTCGGTGGCGAACATATCACCGCTGAAATCAGAATCTCAGTTGAAAGGAATGATACGAGACGAACCGTCGTCGCCTCACCTGAACTTTGCTCTAGCGAATGTATACGGCGCTCAGAATCGTTGGCAAGAAGCCCAGGGCCTTTATTTCAAAGCACTCGAAAATAATCCGAACGATCCAAATTACGCTTACAATCTGGCCGTGAGTCTCGAGCATATTTCAAAACCCAAAGTAGCCATCACTTACTATCAGCGGGCGTTAGTCAATTTTAACAATGGTTTAGCAACTTTTAACAAGGCAGTTGTCGATCAGCGAGTGGAGATATTAAAGCAGTGATGAACGCTGAAAACAAACCAAAGCGTTTAGGTGAGATACTGATTGACGAAGGTGTTATCACCAAAGATCAACTCAATATTGCGCTAACTGAGCAAAAGAAAGTCCATGAGCCATTGGGTAAGTTACTCGTTGGTCTGGGGTTTGCGACTGAATCCATCATGCGCTCGGCTCTTGGTGACGCGCTAGAACAGGACAGTGTTGACCTCTCACGCGTGGTACCTGACCCAGACGCTATTAAAATGATCACCTCAGATACCGCCCGTAAGCATAAGGTCATACCGCTAAGTTTCGATCCGATTCGTAGTACTTTGACCATTGCGATGTCAGATACTTTTAATTTGTTTTCACTTGATCGAATCCGTATTCAGATTGGTCAGCATATAGAGCTGCTGCCAGTGCTATCAGGCGAAGCCGAAATATCAAATGCGATCGATCAGTTTTATGGTTACGAATTATCTATCGACGGCATATTACGTGAGATAGAAACAGGCGAAGCCGATTATACAAACTACCAGGGTGACATTGAAGAGTATAGCCAGCCACTCGTTAGGCTGGTTGATGTCATGTTATCCGACGCGGTCAAGCGTGGTGCATCCGACTTACACTTTGAGCCGGAAGAAAGCTTTCTGAGAATTCGATATCGTATAGATGGCGTTCTGCGTCAAATTCGCAGCTTGCATAAAACCTATTGGCCTGCGATTGCGGTCAGGTTAAAGGTAATGGCTGATATGAATATCGCCGAGACACGCGCCCCACAGGATGGCCGTATATCGCGCACCATCATTGGTCGGCAGATAGACTTTCGGGTTGCCTCTCAACCCACCATACACGGCGAAAACATCGTGCTGCGTGTGCTGGATAGAGAAAAAGGCGTTATCCCGCTCGAAAAGCTAGAACTCCCGAAAGAATCACTGCGCACACTTAAAATAATGATGTCTCGTCCTGAAGGTATCATTCTGGTTACTGGCCCAACCGGCAGCGGTAAAACCACGACGCTTTATTCTCTACTGAACTACATCAGTAGCGAGCAAATCAACATAATGACCTTGGAAGACCCGGTAGAATACCCCTTCCCACTGATTCGTCAGACCTCCGTGAATGAAACTGCAGGCATGGGATTTGCCAATGGCATTAAATCACTCATGCGACAGGATCCTGATGTTATCCTTGTGGGTGAGGTACGTGACGAAGAAACAGCCGAAATGGCTTTTAGAGCAGCCATGACAGGCCATCAGGTTTATACCACCTTGCACACCAACTCGGCGATTGGTGCGCTACCCCGATTACGAGATATCGGCATAATCCCAGAAATTATGGCCGGTAATATCATCGGCGTAATCGCCCAGCGACTGATTCGTAAGTTGTGTAAATTTTGTAAAACCGCCCATCGACCAAGCGCAGCAGACTTGCAGCTTCTAGTTAACCGAGAAGGCATCGTAGCCGATAGAGTGTACCGCCCTAAAGGCTGTACCACCTGCGACCAAACCGGATATAAAGGACGTCTTGCCTTACTAGAAATCTTAAAAATGAATTCTGATTTAGACGACTTACTCGCTCGTGGTGCCACCACCAAAGAAATAAGAGAAGCCGCCTACGAACAGGGTTTTTTCACCCTGGCCGATGATGGTGTTCGACATATCATGCAAGGCACCACCTCAATAGATGAAGTGGCTCGTGTCGCTGATTTAACCGAGAGAATGAGCTAGATATGCCGCTGTTTCAATACAAAGCGATCGATGCCAATGGTAAATTTATCCAGGGCAGTCTCGATGCGGGCAATATTTCAGATCTGGAAAATCGACTCGAAAAAATGGAGATGGATCTGGTTACCTTTAAGCAAAAGGAACCAGGCGTTGACTTATTTGGGCGAAATAAAGTCACACGACGTGATTTGATTAATTTCTCTTTTTATCTGGAACAGCTCACACATGCTGGCGTACCCATATTAGAGGGTTTGTCCGACTTACGAGACAGTGAAGAAAACCCAACCTTCCGCGATGTGATTTCAGGTGTCATCGAAGCGATCGAAGGCGGTAATACCTTTTCTCAGGCACTGGGTATGTACCCCAAAATATTCGATGACATTTTTGTTAGCCTGATTAAAGTAGGTGAGCGAAGCGGCAAGATGGCAGAAGTGTTAGTCGATATTACACATACACTAAAATGGCAGGATGAGTTACTCGCAAAGGCCAAAAAAATTGTTATGTACCCACTAGTTACCGGTACCCTTATTATGTCAGTCATCTTGTTTATGATGATATTTGTTGTACCCGATATTATGCAGGCAATCGTCTCACTGGGTGGTGCTATACCTTTAGAAACAAAGGCGCTGATAGCGGTCTCCAACTTTTTGGTTGACTACTGGTATGTTGTCATCGCGGCGCCATTCGTCATCACCTTCGTACTTAAGTACTTCTACAACAATAGCACTCAGGCTCGCTTCCGGCTTGATAGTATATTGCTCAGGATTTGGCTGTTTGGCGAGGTGAACGAAAAAATTAAGGTTTCTCGATTTACGCGCTATTTTGCTCTGATGTTTGCTTCGGGCATTACCGTTTTAGATGCGATCAAGCTCAGTAAATCGGTCGTGAGTAATAGTGTGCTGGAAGATGGCATTGATAGAGCATGGCAGCAAATATCAGAAGGTAATAGCATCAGCGAGAGCTTTAAAAATATAGGTATTTTCCCGCCGCTAGTCATTCGGATGTTACGGGTTGGTGAGTCGAGCGGACAAATGGATAAATCTTTAAACAATGTCAGCTATTTTTTTGATCGCGATATAAATGACAGCATAGATAAAATGGAACCCATCATACAGACAGCGCTAATGGCGACAATCGGTATTGTCGTATTGTGGTTAGCCATGTCGGTTATGGGACCCATTTACGACACCGTCAGTACCATCGAATTCTAATGGGTATCTTTAACCTTATTGACATCCAAATGGCGAAAATATGAAAAGAGTGCTCTATTTCACCGGATATCGAATGGTTGCCCAGGAATGGTCAGGCAATAAACTAGAAAGTGCTGTCTACTTCGAACCAGACGAGCAAGGTCTTGATCTATTCAGCGCCTATCTGCGGTCGTTTAAGAATGAGTCAGTTAGATTGCTGGTCGATTTAATCGAAGAGGAATTTCGGCAGATTAAAATACCCCTGTTACGCGGTACTGATAGGCAAGCCATTATCGACCGTAACTATGCTAAGTTTTTTCGGAATTCAAAATATCGATTTGCAATTTCGCAGTCGACAGAAAAGAAAAAGCGAAAGGAAGAAAACATACTGCTGATTGGCTTAACGAATGAATATCTGCTCGAGCCCTGGCTAAAAATAGTAGAAGATACTCGAACACCTTTGTTGGGCATCATAAGCCTGCCCCTGCTATCAGAAGACTATACAAAAACGTTAAAATCAGACAGCAAAGTTATCATTCTTGTCAGTCAGCAAGTACCCAGTAATCTACGCCAGTCAGTGTTTTATGACGGCAAACTGATCTTGAGTCGTTTGGTACCTATTGCCAGCTTTTATCAGGGTGAATACGCAAACGATGTTGTGCAAGATATCGAAAGCACTCAACGATATCTCATTAGTCAGCGCATCGTTGAAAGATCAGAGACAGTAGAAATTCACATACTGACCAACAAGCGGCACCTCGATAAGCTAACTATTCGCTGTGCTGAAAATAGCGCCTTTAAGTTTAAAATACTTGAAATTAATGAGCTATTAGAAAACCAAAAAATT
>CAXMOZ010000100.1:0-27590 GCA_964195315.1 uncultured Acidimicrobiia bacterium
GACCCTCATGTAAACCACACGGGTGCGACGGTCGAAGTAACCCTGAGCAACGGCGTGCGGACGCAGGTTCCGACACTCCCGTTTGAATACGGCGGCACCCGGCTTGGCCTCTATCGCGACCTACCGCAGATAGGCGAGCACAACGATGCTGTCGCGCACGAGTTGGGGTACTCGGATGAGGCGCTGGAGCGTCTACGTCCCTCGCTCGGCAGCGCCGCGACCGCCGAAACGGAAGGAGTGCGCTGAATGCCACTGTGCGAGATCGATGGAATACTCCTCGACTTGATGGCAGCGATCACTGGATCGCCGTGACCGCTCGCGGTGACAACGAACCGATCTCGACCCTGAAAAAGGAAGGCGCGATATGACGGACCCCTCACCACGCAAAGAAGCCGAGGATTGTTGGCAGACCGCCCTTATCCGGATGGAGCCCAATCAGATTCGCTTAATCGCCAGTGCTATTACTTTCCGCATATCTAACGGTTGGCATTGTCATCGTCGCCCTTTACCAGCTACAAATTCGAGCACGCGAAACAAGGGTTTTTGAACTAACGAAAATCACTGACCAGCTGATTGCTCAGGAATAAAACTTTAAGTCTGAGGCAATCAATGCTGATATCTGTTTATACAATGTCAAAGAAAATGGCCGGAACCGTGTTGAGTTCGATCTCGTCGAAGACGTTAGCTTCCTTAACGTGGTTGATATCAACGCAAATTAGTGCCAGGCAAAATATGGCTGTTCGAAAGTCACAACGCGAGTCGATCGGCCCAGCAATGCGACCTCTCGAAATTGATAGGCGATCGCAGCGGTCGGGGCCGCAAACCATTCGTCGCCAAGCGGCATTTTAAGTACCTGATACTGGCTTTCAGAGATGGATTCTAAAATGGGCGCATCATCCCGCATTAGCTCGCGTACTGGAATCCGATGGATTAATTCGACTTCGTCAGGGTTTGCCCTCATCGTGACATTGTTTCCAGCCCAGATCACAATTGGCGTGATCACGTACCCAGAGCGTGTTGCATAGTCATCCATGCGTCCTAGTATCTGCTCAGCTTCTAGCTGTAATCCAACCTCTTCTTGCAGTTCCCGCAATGCGGCCTGCTCAGCAGTTTCACCCGCATCAATACGCCCGCCTGGAAAAGCTCTTTGGCCTCGATGGCTGTTCAGCTTCGCACTGCGTGTGGTAAGAATAAATGCCGCCTGATCGCAAGCATTTTCATCAAATTTTATATTAGCAATATTGGCAGGCCTATCGCAGTTAGTGACGACGACTGCCACCGCTGCATGTTTTTTACCGTGATCAGTTATTTCCCGAATAGAAAAATTATTCAGATTATCTGACACTGCCTTTCGAAGTTGCTGGTTCGTGGTCAGATCTTTCATACACAAGTTGTTGCCCAGGTTAAAAAATAAGGAGAGGCTTCCCTTTATGTTCAATTTTAGGTCTACCTTGTAGCCTGAAATTCAATGACTGTTATAAAGTGCCGACAGCGGCAGTACAAACCAACTTCTTTAATGGCCGTATAAAGTGGAGTACAAATCTCCGCTTCTCCCAAAATTTTAGCAGCGTAGGCCTGATAAGCCACAGGCGCCATCAGGCGTGACCAACGTGTCAATACCACCAGGCAGCCGATAAAAATAATAGTAAAACCGACTAGATGCTAGGTTGTGAGCGTTTGCCGGAAGGCGCTTCGCTTTCCGGTCTACACTATTATCGACTCATCACTTCGTGGAAACACAAGGCGGCTCATCCTGTTGTTGATATTGCGCGGTGGTTAATTCGCGTATAACGCGCCAGTGCTAGTGGCTAGAAAATCATCAAGTCCAATGTCTTCCTGTTTGATAAAACCCTGCTGGGGCAACTTGCCATCGCGCACCATTTCGATGATTGCGACCACAGATGCCGAAGTGGTCCACGAAATGGCAGTTCGATGTTTGCCTGCAATTTCTAGGGGTCTATAAGCCCGTACAAACTCTTTACGAGCAGGCCGAGAATCACTCACGCCTTCGGCTGCGACATGGACATAAACGACATCGTCATCGACCGCTGGTTTAGCATTGACTAGAATTTGCCCGGCTTCTTTACGTCGATCTCGCATCAATAGTTCGTGAAAAAAGAAATTCATTAAGTCCATATGACCGGGATAGCGCATGGTTTTATAATCGATGTTGGCGACTTTTCCGAGGTATGTTTCGCACATGGTTGCGAGCCCACCTGATGTGGTAAATGCTTCGAGTTTCATGCCATCGATGTAAATTGTCTCTAGCCATTCCATTGGTGAAACCCACTTTCGTTCACCATCTTCGATCACTTCGCAGTCATTCAGGTATTCATTGACGACGCCTTCGGGTGACCAGTTAAACGAATAGCCTAATAGCCCCGTTGGGTTTTGCGGCAGTGCACCAACGCGCATTCGACAAGACCGACATTCGCTTAGTTTTGATATCAAGCTGGCGCCGACGATACCGACAAAACCAGGGGCAAGACCACATTGTGGTGCCATTACTCCACGAGATGTTCTGCCTAGCTCGATAATAGCTTTTGTGGTTGCAACATCTTCGGTTAAATCGAAATAATGAATGCCGGTATCATGTGCCAATTTGGATATTTCAATATTGAGATGAAATGGCAAACAGGATAGAACGGCATCTACTTTTTCAAACTCGGTACGCATGCTTTCAACTGAGCTGAGATCGACCACTTTGCTAACAAAATCAAAATCTTCATTCACTTCGCGCATGTCAAAGCCTATCACCTGAAATTTGGCATCGTGCAATAGCTGAGCCGCCAATGCACCTACCTTACCGAGTCCTAGCACTGCAATTTTGTTCATAGTTCTTCTACCCCTTTTTAATTTAGACTATCTCAAATAAGACTTTAGAGATGCCCTTTAAACTACAATGGCACGTTGTTCATCTATCCCCATCGACAGTAAAAATGGCTGTTCTGCCTGCCTGTCGATAAAGTCCTGTTTACAGCGAATACCGAACCAGCTTTCTGCAATCAAACACTGTGCGATAGCGCCGCCCAATGTTTGCCCTGGCCCCAGTACGATAATGTTGTCGGGCGCAAATTCACGCAGGCTAGATCTTACCGCGGCCTGAAAATCAAAGGGTGCTACAACCTGATGTCCGAGTGTGTAGTCCCACAAATCAGTTTGATTAGACGCCTGTGGCAGCCAGGCATGCCCACGACCATCGATCAGTGGTACCTGTGGCTGTTGAAATAAATTGGCTGGCAATTGCTGTTTACCGATAGCTGAAATAGGTTGCTGTAGTGGCGAGTGGAATGCGGCATGATTATGCAGCCGCATCGGGAACCGATCCTGTATCGGTTCGAGTGCTTGCTCGCAAGTCTTGAGCGCTTTCTCCGTACCGGCGAATACAATCATACCGCCGAGGTGAATCGACAAATACAAATCGGGAATACGGTCAGCCAATGCCATTAGTTCATCACGCTTGTGAGGAATCTCAACCCAGTTTTCATCGACATAGGGATATAACAGTTGACCACCGATGAGTGCATCCTGCATTAACGTACCCATGGTATTCACCACATCAAAACCATTGTTTGTGTCCAGTGCACCAGCGCAAGCGAGCGCGATATACCAGCCCATCGAATTACCTGTAACACCGACGATGTCAAATTTATTACGATTGATCGATAAAAAGTCTGCATAGGCGCAGGCATAAATTAGTGAAGAAGCATTATCACCACGAGTCAAACGGCTAGTCGAATAGCTGGCAGCGCCATCCAGCTCAGTTAGGGACGGTTGCCCCATTGCTTCGCGAAGGGCATCAAATTCAGACAGCATTGGCTGCTGTTCTTTATGATTTTTTGCCAGATATCCGAGTTCTTGACGGTTATAGGTGCCGCGCCCCGGGCAGATAACTAATGCTGATTGTTTTTGCATCAGTTATCTCCAACCTTAGCTTGCTTACTATTAACTAAGGCTAGTGCCGCATTAACAATGTCATCACGGCTCGGCATGGTTGCACCATAAGCAGGGCCGGTTGCGATAAAGGAATCCTTTGCAGCCAGTCGAGTCGGAGTATGGTTCGATTTTTCGACGAATAATGTCATGAGCGCTTCGCTTTGTGATCCGGTACTACGGCATTCATCCACAATCAAAACTTGTTTGCAGTCAGCAGTGGCTTCGATGATGGCGGTTTCTGGCAAGGGGGCAATCCAGCGAATATCGATTACTCTGCAAGTCAAACCATGCGTTTCGCGCAGTATTTTTTGTGCCTGAACTGATAGGTAAAAACCATTCGCATAACTGACAATGGCTAAATCTGTGCCGTCACCTTTACTGTCAGCATGTACTCCGACAATATCAAAAGTGAGGGCAGGTTCACTGCCCACAGCTGGATATTGATGAGTCCACAAACCATCGTCAGGCTGATGCAGGTCTCGGGTCATATACAAGGCAATCGGTTCGATGAAAACTACTACACGTTGCTCTTCGCGAGCGAGGCGTATTGATTCTCGTAGCATTAATACCGCGTCACGACCATTTGATGGGCAGGCGATGACGATACCTGGAATATCACGCAATACGGCGAGAGAATTGTCATTGTGAAAATGACCACCAAAGCCGCGTTGATATCCCAGCCCGGCGACGCGGATCACCATCGGATTGCAAAATTGACCATTGGAAAAGAAAGAAAGGGTGGCAGCCTCACCGCGTAACTGGTCCTCGGCATTGTGTAAATAAGCTAGAAACTGAATTTCCGCAATCGGTACAAATCCGTTGTGCGCCATGCCAATCGCTAATCCCAGTATTGATTGCTCATCAAGCAATGTGTCGCTAACCCGGCTCACACCGAAGCGTTTTTGTAAGTGTTGGGTAACGCCATAGACACCGCCCTTGCGGCCCACATCTTCACCTGCTAGAACAACTTCTCTATGGTCCATCATTAAGTCTGTCAAAGCGAAGTTGATCATTTTAGCCATGTGTTGCGGCTTGCGGAGTGCTTGAGTGTCTGCCGGTCCGAAAGTCAGTTGTCGCTGTTCTTGGGAGGCGGGCACCACTGACTCGCAGCTGTGTGTCGGTGGCACAATACTGTCCATCACCTGCTCTGCCGTTTGCAGGCGGGGTAATTTGATGACCTGCTCGGCGGCACGCTCAACACGGTCTCCGATATGGTTATATATTGAGATAACATCAATAGCACTCAAACTGGCAGACTCAATTAATGTCTTTGCGCTATACAGTAAAGGATCATGCGCTTCGGTGTTTTCAATTTGCTCATTGGATAAATAACTGGTTTGTACATCAGGCCCAGCATGACCGTATAAACGCACACAGGTCATATGCAAAAAAGCAGGCTGGCGCGTTCGCCTGACCCAATTGGCTAGTTTTTTGGTGGTGGCGTAAGTATCTACAATATCCAGTCCATTGCATTTGAAATACTTAAGTCCGGGACGATTTGACATCGTGGCCTCTACCCAACCGGTGGGTGTTTTGACCGATATACCAATGCCATTGTCTTCGCAGACAAAAACCAGTGGCAGTGGAATACCTTGAAATGCATTCCAGCCAGTTGTATTGAATGCACTCTGCGACGAAGCATGATTAAGCGAGGCATCACCAAAACTGCAAACTACGATTGCATCATCTGGCAAAGCTTGGTGTTGGGGTTTAATCCGTTTTGCGATGCCCACCGAATAAGCGGTGCCAACGGCCTTGGGTAAATGAGAGGCGATGGTGCTAGTCTGCGGTGGAATGGACAGCGCCTTCGAGCCAAGTACCTTGTGCCGCCCACCTGAAATAGGGTCGGACATGGCAGTCGAGAAACTTAACAACATATCCCAAAGTGGTGTTTGGCCAGGCAGCTGTGCTGCTCGAGCAATTTGAAATGCGGCATCGCGATAATGCAAAAAAGCCATGTCATCAGGCCGAAAGGCGCTCGCAACTGCAGCGCTGCCTTCATGCCCAGAAGAGCCAATGGTATAGAACCCCTGGCCTTGAGCCTGCATTTTTCGTGACTTGCGATCAAGCTGACGACTCAAGGCTTGCGAGTAAAAAATGCTGACCAACTGCTCGTTACTGAGCCCCGCTTCAGCCAGTGATAAATCACTGGTTTTGAAGTTTAGGTCCTGTTCAGCGACGCGACGCAGGAAGTTGTCATGAACAATATCGGCTCGATCCATACTTGTGATTACTGCCCGTTGGTCTAAGGAGCTTTGGTCTTTAAAATAAAAATGTTTAAATAAATAGCGGTAAAGAAGCGCTCAGAAGAAAGCCTGCAAGCCAGTTTGGGCACGCCCAAGAATCAAGGCATGCACGTCATGAGTGCCTTCATAGGTATTCACCGTTTCAAGATTTTGCATATGGCGCATCACAGGAAAGCTTTCATGGATACCGTTACCACCCAGCATATCGCGAGCATGGCGCGCAATTTCGAGCGCTTTGCCGCAGTTATTACGTTTCATCATCGATATCATTTCTGGCGCCATCTGGCCGTCATCGAATAAGCGACCGAGGCGAAGTGAACCCTGCATACCCAGCGTAATATCAGTTTGCATGTCAGCCAGTTTTTTCTGGAAGAGTTGAGTTTGTGCCAACGGACGACCGAATTGCTTGCGATCGAGACCATACTGTCTAGCGGCGAACCAGCAACTTTCAGCTGCACCTAGCACACCCCAGGAAATTCCATAGCGCGCCCGGTTAAGACAGCTAAATGGGCCTTTCAGTCCTTCAACATGAGGCAGCAAAGCATCTTCGCCGACTTCGACATTGCTCATCACTATCTCACCGGTGATAGATGCGCGCAAACTGAGTTTGCCCTCGATCTTCGGTGCGGATAATCCCGTCATACCTTTGTCGAGAATGAACCCGCGAATTTTATTATCATGTGCTTTGGATTTTGCCCAAACTACAAATACATCGGCAATAGGGCTATTTGAAATCCACATCTTCGCACCATTCAAGCGGTAACCATTGCTTGTCTTCTCAGCTTTGGTGCTCATGCTGGCGGGGTCGGAACCTGAATCGGGTTCGGTTAAGCCGAAACAGCCAATGAATGCACCGCTGGCCAGTTTGGGTAGGTAATTCTGTTTTTGCTGTTCCGATCCAAACGCCTGGATGGGGTGCATTACTAGCGACGATTGCACCGACATCATCGAGCGATAGCCTGAATCGACTCGTTCAATTTCACGAGCAATCAGCCCGTAAGATACATAATTAGCACCAATGCCTCCATATGCCTCCGGTATAGTGACGCCAAGTAAGCCCATTTCGCCCATTTCTTTGAAAATACCAACATCGGTGGTTTCGTTTCGATAGGCTTCGACCACGCGCGGTTGTAGTTTTTCCTGGGCAAATTCGCGAGTGGCATCACGTAACATGCGTTCATCATCGGTGAGTTGCTGATCGATCAGAAAAGGGTCATCCCAGACGAATTCGGCTGCGGGACTATTTGATTTTTGATTCATTTTTTTGATCCATCGATATAGCTTGTTTAATTGGTCTGCTCGGAATGATTATCCAGTTTTACTGTGTTGCAGTCTAAGGTGTCTATTCCTAAATTTCATGTATATAATTGTAATTCGTTAGTATATTGACTGAAAAGTCGATTAATATTGATATTCTCACATATTAACATGCATAAACGGAATGATAGCTTCAAAAAGATTTTTGCCATCAACCAGTCAGCTACTCGCTTTCGAAGCGGTTGCACGACATCAAAGTGTTACAGCGGCTGCGCAAGAGCTCTCATTGACGCAGAGTGCTGTCAGTCGGCAATTGCAAAAACTCGAGGCACAGATTGATATTGCATTGTTTGATCGTAAAAAAAAGCGTGTGAGGCTAACTGCGGCGGGTGAAATATATTTCGAAGAAATTCAAGCCGCATTAAAGCAAATTGCTAATGTCACCCTCCGGCTTAAGTCTAATCCGGAGGGAGGTAGTCTTAATCTCGCAATTTTACCAACCTTTGGTACCCGTTGGCTCGCGCCTCGGTTGAATGACTTCCTGATAAAAAATTCTGGCGTGTCGATTAATCTCAGCACGCGACTAATTCCTTTTAATTTTGATAGTGAGGCAATGGATGCTGCAATCTATTTTGGCTCACCTTCGTCATGGCCAGAGTGTGAATATCAAAAAATTATGGATGAAGCAATCTTGCCAGCCTGTGCCCCTGCTTTATTAGCATCGGTACAACTCACAAAGCCTTCTGATTTACTCAAGTTGCCCCTGCTGCATCTGCAAACACGGCCGAATGCCTGGCAACAATGGATGAAGGCTCATGAGGTTGAGTCTTCCAATTTGACTGGCATGTTTTTTGATCAATTTGCGATGATGAGCAATGCTGCCACGCAAGGTGTGGGTGTGGCGCTTTTGCCACAGTTTTTGATTGAATCAGAATTACTCGATGGCCAGCTAGTGTCTGCCTATGGAGATGCAGTGAGCAGTCAGGGAAGCTATTATCTAGTATGGCCAAAGCAAAAAGCGCACTACAAACCTTTGCTTCGGTTCAGAACCTGGTTAAGTGGGCAGACTAATAATTCCGTTTTACAAGAAGCTTCAGTTAACATTTTATAGGCAAAAAAAAGAGCGGCTAGTGCCGCTCTTTAATTACAACTTTTAACCTAATGCACTAGGAGTCGACTAGGCTTTCTTCCACCAACGTTTGACGAAGTGACCTCCATCCATTTCCCAGCCGCCGCCAATCTGTGAACCGATCCCAATTTTATCGGAAGTCGCAGCAACATCACTGCCGAAAGCAGGTACCAGTGTACCACCATCTTTACTGATAAGCGCTTGGACCTCTGTGTACATCGCTTTACGCTTAACCTGATCCAGTTCTCCGCGAGCTTTAATAACCAGTTCGTCAACACGTGGAATATTGATTTGCGTATCATTCCAGGGTGAATCAGACAAGTAGGCAATTGAAAGAATCATGTCCTCCACGGGACGAGGACCCCAGTAGCATGAACAGAATGGTTTTTTATTCCAGACATTACTCCAGTAACCATCTTGAGGCTCTCGCACTATGCTTGGCTTCAGGCCAATTTTCTTCCAGCTCTCTGCAAATAACTGTGAAGCATCCATCGCACCACCATAAGCAGTGTCGGAAGAACTCATTTCAAATTTAGTGCCTTCCATTCCAGCTTTTTTCAGATGAAACTTAGCTTTATCAAGATCGTATGGTACCGACAGACTAGCATCATAACTGCCCATCTGCGGTCCTATTGGTTGATCATTACCCACAGAGCCATAACCAAATAATACTTTATCAACAAAGGCCTGACGTGGCAGAGATAGCTTAAGGGCCGTGCGGAAATCATTGTTATCATAGGGCGCGCCTTTGGTGCGCATCGGGTTGGTGAATGCGAGGTTACTAGCCACGTCAACAATATTAATGCTCTTGATACGCTTTAACAGATGAATGGTTTTTAATGATGGCCGATTAATAACTTCTACAGAACCAGACGTCAGAGCGCTTTGTCGAGCCGTGTCATCATTAATAGCGATAATTTCAGCAGAGTCAAAATGGCCCAGCTCATTGCCTTGCCAAGCGTTCGGGTTTTTCTCTAACACGGTTCTAACACCCGGGTTATATTCTTTTAGCAAATAGCAACCAGTGCCGTGTGTCGATAGTAAATCTGCCACACCATCTTTCGATGGAACAACGCTGAAGTGATAATCGGTAAACAGGAATGGAAGGTCTGCATTGGGGTCCGCCAAAGTAACAACCATGGTATTGCCATCGGCCTTAACACCACTAATGCCAGAAAAAACACCTTTTGCAGCAGACTTTGAATCTTCACCACGATGTACATTAAGCGAAGCGATAACATCTTCTACAGTTAATGATTTACCATTCGAAAATACAACGCCCTGGCGGATCTTAAAGCGCCATGTTTTAGCGTCGGCAGATGCTTCCCAGCTTTCAGCCAGGTTAGGTGTTGGTGTGCCATCTACACCAACGTCAACGATGCTATCGCGAAATGATCGACTGATGACGATCATAGTGGTTGCAACGAATTGAGTTGAGTCAAGGTTGTCGATCGTGTTGGCATCGTTCAAGCCAGCAACGAGGTGGCCACCGCGAACAGGGCCAGCTGCCATTGCTCTATTTGACCAAAGGCTAGCACCCATGGCAGCGGTTAATCCCATGGCCGTGGTGAAGGATAAAAAGTCACGTCGAGAGACTCGATTGTCTTTCAGTAACTGCTGAATGCCGGTATCGACATCTAAAATTTGTTTTGCGTTCTCATTGTCGTTTTTCATTAAATCCTCAGTTATATAATTATTAGAATCAAGCTGATCCAGCCTTGATAGCCATGTATACCATAAGCGCAGGGTTAAGTCGCGCTCAAAAAGCTGATGCTTTGCTTTGGTGCGTTGAATAATAATCTAGTTGGAATTAATTGTTGACATGCATACCGGTCGGTATTATAAAGCATACCAATTGGTATGGATTTAATTATGAACGGCTTAATTGCAAATGATGTGTACTGGTGGCGCGCGCTTGATGAGCGAGTTTTAGATACTCGAGGAAAAATTCTACAAGCGGCCTATCAAGAGATTCACTACCAGGGTTTCCAGTCGGCTAGTTTGGCTAATATTCTCGCCCGCGTTAACGTCACCAAAGGTGCGCTGTACCATCACTTTGCGAATAAAATCGAGTTGGGTTATGCCGTAGTGGACGAAGTGATCGCTGAGCGTATTCATTTGAGTTTTATTAAACCATTGCAATATTTCGATAACCCGGTCGATGGTTTTATCGAGTTGATTAGTAGATCGAGTGATGCTTTTTCGATGACTGATATTGAACTAGGTTGCCCATTAACCAATTTGGCTCAGGAAATGGCGCCTATCGATGAAGGGTTTCGAACCCGTTTTATTCAAATTTATGAACAATGGTATCAGGCCATAACCGCTGCAATGCTGCGAGCTAAGCAGGCGAATCAAATTATCGATACGGTTGATCTTGATAAGTTGGCGGTCACTCTGGTAGCCATTATGGAAGGCGCTTTGAACGCGGCAAAAGTTGCTCAAAGTCTGGATAAATTGAAGCTATGTGGTGATGGATTGATTCAGTATTTAGAATTGATTCGAAAATAGAAATACTTGAAACAAAAAAAGTTGAAATTAAGATAACGGAAAGTTTAAGGATTGAAATGATGGCAAAAGGTTACGCAGAATTTATTATCAGGCACAAGATACTGGCCGTTATTCTTAGTTTGGTTATGGTTGGAGCTATGGGCGCAGGTGCCCAGAACTTAACCTTTACTAATGACTACAGGGTGTTTTTTGGAGAGAATAATCCTCAGCTTCTTGCTTTTGAGAATATTCAGGATACCTACTCGAAGAACGATAACGTCATGCTGTTACTGGTTCCAGAGTCTGGCAAAGTTTTTACTAATAAAACTCTCGAAGCCGTTGCCTGGTTGACTGAGCGAGCGTGGGAAACACCCTACTCATCTCGGGTTGAATCACTGACTAATTATCAGCACACGTCTGCAGAAGGCGACGATTTGTTAGTAGATGACCTGGCGTTGGAACCCGGCGAAATGAGTGATGAAGCGTTAGCGAAAATTAAGGTCGTTGCTTTGAATGAACCCGTATTGGTTAATCGTCTGATTTCACCAGAAGCACATGTCACCGGCATTAATATTAACGTCGAACTGCCTGGTCTTAACCCCATTGAAGAAAACCCTGAAGTCGTTAGTTTCATTCGAGATTTGCGGATTGAGTTTGAAGCTAAATATCCGAGCATCGATGTGAAGCTAACCGGCATCATCATGATGAACCAGGCTTTTCCCGAAGCCAGTCAGTACGACATGTCGACATTGTTCCCACTGATGCTGCTGATTTTTGTCATTGTTATATTCTTTTGGGTGAAAGGGCTTTCCGGCACCTTGACGACATTCGCCATTATTGTATTTTCGATTGTGGGTGCAATGGGCATGGCGGGTTGGCTTGGTATTGCGCTAACACCGCCTTCATTTTCGGCGATTATGATTATCCCTACCATGGCAATCGCGGATAGTGTTCATGTTTTGATGAACTATGTGGTGGCAATGCGCCATGGTGAGAATAAGCATGACGCTATGGTTGATAGTGTTCGGGTTAATTTGCAGCCTGTTTTTCTGACCAGTGTGACTACTGCCATCGGATTCATGAGTATGAATTTTTCTGATGCACCGCCGTTTCGTGATTTGGGTAATATCGTTGCAATGGGTGTTTTGGTCGCCTTCGTTTTAAGCGTTACTTTTCTGCCTGCAATTATGATGATCTTGCCTGGGCGACAAAAAGTAGAAGAAACAGCATCTAGCAAAATGATGAAGCAGTTTGCCGAGTTTGTGATCGCAAACAGGAAGCGCTTACTCATTGGTATGGGGCTGATGAGTCTGGTGATTATATCTTTCGTACCCAAAAATGAATTAAACGATGACTTTGTGAAGTACTTTAGTGACCGTATCGAATTCAGGCGCGACGCCGATTTTGCCTCGCAGAACTTGAGTGGTTTGTACCTCATCGACTATTCACTCGACTCAGGTGAAAGTGGGGGCGTGAGTAACCCGACATTCCAGCAAAACGTTGAAAAATTTGCCAACTGGTATCGGCAGCAACCTGAAATCATTCATGTCAATGTAGTATCGGATACCTTTAAACGTCTCAATAAAAGTATGCATGGCGACGACCAATCCTGGTATGAATTGCCCGATCAACGTGAATTGGCCGCACAATATCTGTTGCTCTATGAAATGTCATTGCCTTACGGACTCGACTTAACCAATCAGATCAACCTCGATAAGTCAGCAACTCGGATGACCGTCATGTTGCATAACATGACGACTAAAACCGTATTGGCACTAGAACTTCGGGCACAGCAATGGCTGAAAAATAATGTCCAGGCCAGTATGCATACCGATGGTGCCAGCCCGACTATTATGTTCAGTAATATTGGTGAGCGAAATATCAAGAGCATGTTGTTTGGCACCACCATCGCATTACTGTTAATTTCACTCATATTGGTGTTTGCGTTGCGCTCAGTGAAAATTGGATTGTTAAGCCTGGTTCCAAACCTGGTGCCTGCCGCCCTCGCTTTTGGATTATGGGGCATGACGGTTGGACAGATAGGGCTGGCACTATCAATAGTGACTGGCATGACGCTCGGCATAGTTGTTGATGATACGGTACATTTCCTGAGTAAATATCTACGCGCAAGGCGTGAAAAAGGTCTGAGTAGTCAAGATGCAGTGCGCTATGCCTTCAATACCGTAGGGCTGGCTCTGGTGGTGACGTCTCTCGTGCTGATAGCCGGATTTTTTGTATTGACCTTCTCTGCGTTTCAATTGAATTCAAACATGGCGTTAATGACTGCCGTGACTATTTTCTTTGCGATTATTGCCGATTTCTTATTATTACCCCCACTGTTAATGGCCATTGATGCCAAGGAGAAAAGCAATGCTTAATTTTAGAGAACCGGTAAGAACCTTCACACTGCGGTTTGTAGCGATCTCACTGATGTCGATATCCTTTGTGCCACTCGCACAGGCACAAACTGCGTCAGAAAAAGGACTCGAGATAGCCATAGCTGCTCAGGCTATTGATGAAGGTTTTGTCGACTTCACTGCCAATATGAATATGATTTTAAAAAACAAAAAAGGCCAAACTTCGACGCGCATTATTCGAATCAAGACATTAGAAGTAGAAAACGATGGTGATAAAAGCTTGTCGATATTCGATGAGCCAGCTGATGTGAAAGGCACTGCAATGTTGACCTACACACACGGTCTGGAGCCAGATGACCAATGGTTATTTTTACCGGCGCTTAAAAAAGTGAAACGTATCAATTCGCGTAACAAGTCAGGCCCTTTTATGGGCAGTACGTTTTCATTTGAAGATCTGGGGTCCCAGGAAGTAGAAAAGTACACTTATAAATACTTAAAGGAAGAGCCTTGTGGTGACTGGACTTGCCATGTCATCGAGCGTACACCGGCCTATAGAAAATCCGGTTATACCAAACAAATTGCGTGGATCGATACCGAAGCCTATCGACTCGCAAAAGTCGAATTCTACGATCGTAAAAAAAGCCTGCTTAAAACACTGGAAGCGAGTGAATTCGAACTTTATATTGGCAAACACTGGCGGCCAGGCAAGATGGACATGGTGAATCATCAAAATGGTAAGAGCACGCTACTTGAATGGAGCAATTACCAGTTCAAAACCGGATTGTCAGATCGTGATTTTCGGTCTCAATCATTAAAGCGTTTGAAATAAACTAGGCGTTGGATATCAGGGCGCGGACATCAATGATCAGGATATTTCTTTTTGCCCCGCTATTAGGTGGCATTTTATTAGTTTGCTCGACGTTAGCCAGTGGTGTTGATTTTTCTGGCAATATCGCTGCTGAGACTTTTATTTTCGGCCAATCTGGCAGTAGTTCAGAGCAGTTTGATGAAAACTTAACTTTGTCGTTTGAGCCGCAATTAAGAGGCGACTGGGGCGATGATGATAGTTGGAGTAGCAAACTATTCTTACGCGCCGATGACAAAGATAGTGAACGTAATCACGCCGACCTAAGGGAGCTTTACTGGCTACATTTGAATGGCGATAGTGAATTGAGAGTTGGCGTTAACACATTATTTTGGGGCGTTACCGAGTCGCAGCACCTAGTCGATGTGGTCAATCAAATTGATCAGGTGGAGGGTATTGATGGCGAAGATAAGTTAGGTCAACCGATGATCCATTTCAAGCATTACGAAGATTGGGGTGTTGTTGACTTTTTGCTGCTGCCTGGCTTTCGTGAACGCACATTTCAGTCTATTAATGGCCGCCCACGCACACCGCTTGTGGTCGATACCGATGCCGTTCAATATGAATCGTCAGATGAAGAGTCACATATCGACTATGCTTTTCGCTATTCGCAAACCTTCGATGATCTCGATCTTGGCTTGACCTGGTTCAAGGGCACCAATAGAGAGCCAACACTCACTCCTGCTCTGAATAGTAATGGACAGGCGGTTTTGGTTCCTCGCTACAATCAAATGACCCAGCTTGGAGTCGACTTACAATGGATTGTCGAAGATTGGACCTGGAAGTTGGAGCTTATGCATCGAGAGAGCAATGGTGATTCTTTCGAGGCCACCACAGCTGGCTTTGAATACACCTTTTACGGTGTTTTCGATACCGATATTGACCTTGGCACACTCGCTGAGTATTCGCATGATAGTCGCAGTCTGGCGCAGCGTGGTGTATTTGACCGTGATCTTTTTATTGGTTCTCGGCTGGCGTTTAACGATGCCCAAAGTAGCGAAATGCTGATCGGTTTTGTGGTTGATACAGAAAAACAAAGTCAAACTTTTAGAGTCGAAGGAAATCGCCGTTTTGGTGATAGTTGGAAAGCAACAATTGAGCTCCAAATTTTTTCCAATGTCGATCAAAATGACGTGCTAGCGGCCTTTAGTCGAGATGATTATGTGGTGTTGGAGTTGGCTCGGTATTTTTAGAGATACCATTAAGAACGATTTAACTTGGCGCTAACTATTAAGCCCCTATCCCGATTGCCCTAATCAGCTAAAAGTTTATTTAGCCAGGGATGTACACGGAAAAGCACGGGTAAAGGCATTGTAGGATGCTCTGAAGCCAATCAGAGGTATTGTTATAATACGCATTCACCGGTCCAGATTGACGTCACAGAATGTGATTTTCAAACGCTATAAACTGGGTAGCTGTTCGAGAAAATTCAATAAAAGTATTTGGTCTTTAATCTCTTCCCTGAGGCTGTTACATTAAGCAAATGACACTATCAAATTTCAAAAATCACCCTCAACGTTTTAGCCTCAACAATGAGGTACATGCACGACCCTATCAGATTATGAACGCCCCCTTGCGAGTGACACACGTGGCGTTGCTGTCGGATGATCGTTGCAAGGAGCTTGATTCGATAGGTGTTCTTTGCGATCGCTTTGGTGTTAATCGGCCCAACCAAGAAGCCAGTTTCTATATCGGTGATTTTCCTTTGTTTCAATTACGTTGGGAGCGCCACACTGAATTTTCTACTTATACCATCAGCGTGAAGCGTTCAAATGTCTTGCCATTCAAGGAGACGGCGCTGAGCCAGTTACCCCCAGAATGGATTGCCCGATTACCAGGCGAAGTCATTACAATGCTGAATCTTGAGCTGCTCAGTAGTGATGAAAGTAATAGAGACTTGGCTGCATTATCCGAACTATTTTCGTCGAATACAGTGGCAGGAAGTGAAGTTTCTGCTGGTGCGGCTCGAGTGTGGACCGATTTTCATATTCATGCTGATGGCTTCAATCGGATTTTGATAGAGAATAACCAGTTGCGGCAACGCCAGGCGGGTCGTTTGGTTCAACGTATCCTCGAGATCGAAACTTATCGAATGTTTGCGTTACTTGGTTTGCCACTAGCTAGGCAATATTCGTTGGACTTAACCGACTGTGATTCAAGACTGGAAGCAGTGACTCAGCAATTGGCATTGCACAGTAAAGGTGAGGATGAGCAGCAATTACTCGACGAGTTAAGTCAGATTGCTGCTAACGTGGAGCATATTGCCGCCACGGGTGGTTATCGTTTTTCGGCAACTAATGCTTATTATGGGTTGGTTAAACTCCGCATTAGTGAATTACGCGAGCAGCGTATCGAAGGCGCACAATCGTTTAACGAATTTATGGAACGACGTTTGGCACCGGCAGTACGAACCTGTGAGTCAGTGTCTGATCGAGTGCAGGCGTTATCGAATCGAATTGCCCGAGTGAGCAACTTGTTACGAACTCGTATTAACATCAATTTGGAGGCGCAAAACCGAGATCTGTTGAGCTCAATGGATCGCCGCGCCGCAATCCAACTTCGTTTGCAGGAAATGGTGGAGGGATTATCAGTTGTCGTATTAAGCTATTACATCGTTGGTTTAGTTGGATATTCCTTGAAGGGTTTGAAGCAATTTGGTGTTAACCTTGATGTTGACTTATTAGTTGGCGTTTCAGTGCCTGTCGTGGTTATTGCTGTATTTTTAGGTTTGCGAATTACACGGCGTAGATTGGATAAAAGCAGCGCGAACCTCTGAGCCATTCATGACTGTATTGCACCGATTGAGATTCCGATGAGTTTGATTAAGTTAGATGCCACTGATCTTCGTATTCTGGTAGCTGTCCAGACATATGGGCGCTTGAGTAAGACTGCATTAGCCGAAAAGGTTAATCTATCCGCAACCCCTTGCTGGACACGTTTAGCACGACTTGAAAAAGCAGGTGTTATCAGTGGTTATCATGCTGAGATAGCGCTTGCTAAAATTGCTAATGTTACGATAGTCATGCTGAATATTTCGCTCAAGCAACATCGTTATGAAGACTTCGAGCGTTTCGAAAAACGGATTCGTGAGATTGATGAAATTGTCGAGTGCATAGCCACGGGTGGTGGTGCCGATTACATCATGAAACTGATGGTTCCTAGCATTGAGGCCTATCAGGCCATTATCGATAAATTGCTCATCGAAGATATTGGCATAGACCGTTTTTTTACCTACATCGTCACGCGTCAAATCAAGTCAATCAAGCCTAGGTTAACCAACTTATAGTTTGCGTTTCTAACGACCTGTGCCCTAACAGTCTGAACAGACTGTTAATCACCAAAAATCAATCCAATCATAACGCATTGTCTCAATAATAGAGTCTAAACGGGTGATTCAAGCCACGTATGCTCTTGTTTTTGAATTCAATTAGACTTAAGAGTATTGGTATGAATAATTCTATAGTTGGCGACGTCGGTTTCGGCACTCAGATTCGCAAGTCACCTTATTTTGATGCGACGGTTTCATGGGGCGCACAGGGATTCTCAGTTTACAATCACATGTACATTCCGCGTGATTTCGGTGACCCCATGCAAAATTTCTGGAATTTAGTGAATGAGGCTATTTTGTGTGATGTCGCTGTCGAGCGTCAGGTGGAAATCACCGGGCCTGACGCAGTGCAATTTGTTCAGCTATTAACACCGCGTAACCTTTCCCAATGTGCGGTAGGTCAGTGCAAATATATTTTGATTACCAATGCCGCAGGCGGCATTATAAATGACCCTGTTCTGTTGCGTCTGGCGGAAAACCACTTTTGGATATCCTTGGCAGATAGCGATGTTTTATTGTGGGCACAAGGTATTGCCATCAACTCTGGATTGGATGTCACCATTGGTGAACCCGATGTATCGCCCCTGCAGTTGCAGGGCCCGAAATCAGGTGAAATAATGAAAGCAGTTTTTGGTGATGAGATCGAAAGCTTACCTTATTTTTGGCTGCGAGAGTTTGATTTGAATGGCATGCCATTAATCATTTCTCGAACGGGTTGGTCGAGCGAACTTGGATATGAAATCTACCTGCGTGATGGACGTTATGGTGAAGCACTCTGGGAGCATTTGATGGCTGTTGGTGAGCCACTTGGATTGAAGCCAGGGCACACTTCGACGATACGTCGCATTGAGGGCGGTATGTTGTCCTACCATGCCGATATGGATAATCAAACTAATCCTTATGAGCTGGGTCTGGGTCGGTTGGTTGATTTAAATATGGAAGCTGACTTCATTGGCAAAGCTGCGCTGCGCAAAATTGAAATGCAAGGCGTAACGCGTCAGCAGGTGGGTATCGAAATTTATGGCCCGCCACTTGAAAGTCCTAATACGCGTCATTGGGTGATTATTGATGACGACGTCGAAGTTGGTTATGTGACCTCCGCTGTTTATTCGCCGCGTTTAAAACGCAACATAGCACTGGCCATGGTAGATGTTGGGTTTAGCCAAATTGGAACGACAGGGATGGTGGAAATGAGTTCAGGGCCAGTGCCAATTAGCGTTGTGCCAAAACCATTTTATGATCCAAAGAAAAGTCTGACTGGCGGTGGCGTATAATGACTCTGGTAATAGGAGGGAGCAATGTCTGAATTATCGGTTGATATCGTCTGGAACAGAACCACAGAAGAGCTGTTACCCGGTAAATTCTCGAATGCCCATGATGTAAACTACAATAAACAGTTTCAATTGAAGGCCGATGCAGCACCTGACTGGGGTGGCAATGCGGAATACACTAACCCTGAGCAAGCCTTAGCCGCGGCACTCAGTAGCTGTCACTTAATGACATTTCTGGCATTGGCTGCAAAAGTGAAGTGGCCTGTTGCCTCGTTCACTGATCATGCTGTTGCTTATTTAGGTAAGAATACTAAAGGTCAAATGTCGGTTACTAAAATTGATTTGCATCCAGTGGTTGAGTTCGATTCGGGCTTTGAAGTGAGTGCGGATGAATTAAAAAAAATGCATGACCGGGCGCATCGATATTGCTTCATTGCTAATACACTCGATGCCAGTGTTGAAATCAATATTGTTTGATAACATAGTCACGTCTGCTAGTCCTATTAGCCATAGAGGTTGAAGTCATGAGCAATACCCAAGTTAATATCAATGCTGACGAACTGCTTTTGCAGGAGCATTGCGAAGGCGGCATATTGCGTTTAACGCTGAATGACATGAAACGTCGAAATGCACTGTCGGAAGAAATGATGACTGCGCTTGGCGATGCGTTGCAACAGGCTGAATCGAACACGTCGGTGCGCGTGATTATACTGGCTGCGAATGGCCCCGCATTTTGTGCGGGTCATGACTTGAAGCAAATGACTGCTGGACGTAACAGTGCCGATAATGGACAGGCTTATTTCACGTATGTTTTGTCGACTTGTTCGTCGTTGATGCAGTCATTAGTCAATCATTCAAAACCCATTATTGCCGAAGTGACGGGAGTTGCTACCGCAGCAGGCTGCCAATTAGTCGCGAGTTGCGATTTGGCTGTTGCAGCTGACACCGCATCCTTTAGCACTCCTGGGGTTCATATTGGTTTGTTTTGTTCAACGCCGATGGTGGCATTGTCACGGTGTGTTTCAAATAAAGCGGCCATGGAAATGTTGTTAACAGGCGGCATGCTCAGTGCGCTAAAGGCAGAAAGAATTGGGCTGGTAAATCAAGTTGTGGTGGATAAGAGCTTAACTGAAGCAACGATGGTGATGGCGTCAACTATTGCGTCTAAGTCGAGCATGACACTAGCAACCGGGAAAAAAGCTTTTTATACACAACGAGAAATGACGTTACCTGATGCCTATCACTACGCCTCCCAAGTGATGGTTGAAAATATGTTAAAGCACGATGCCGAGGAAGGTATTAATGCTTTTATCGAAAAACGCTCACCTACTTGGCAAGACAAGTAGACAAGAGTAACTAGACAAGACCGATAGGACTGATGAAGATGACGAATCCATTCAATACTGATTTAGATCGAAACCCAGCCAATTTTCAACCACTCACGCCACTCACCTTTCTCGAACGTGCCGCCAGTGTTTTCCCCGAGCAAGTAGCCATTATTCATGGCCAAATGCGACTTAACTACAGAGACTTTTATCGTCGATCACGTCAACTTGCCTCTGCGTTTTCAATGCAAGGCCTTGGCCGTGGTGACGCAGTCTCGGTAATGTTAGCGAATACCCCTCCGATGCTTGAGGCGCATTATGGTGTGCCAATGTGCGGCGCCGTACTGCATTCTCTGAATACTCGGTTGGACCCCAAAGTGATCGCGTTTCAGCTTGAGCATGCTGAGGCTAAGGTGCTTATTTTTGATCAAGAATTCATCGAAACGATAAAAGCGGCACTTGCAATTACGAATGTTACGCCATTATTAATTGAGTATAACGATCTTGAATTTCCGCAAAAGGGCGTGTTGACCGACGCAATTGATTATGAGCAATTCCTGTCTAGTGGTGATGAAACTTTCGAGTGGTTGATGCCCGAAGATGAGTGGGATGCAATTTCTGTAAACTATACCTCTGGCACCACTGGTGATCCGAAGGGAGTTGTTTATCATCACCGAGGTGCTTACCTGCTAGCACAGGGCAATGCGTTAACGGCTTCAATGCAAAAGCATTCGGTCTATCTGTGGACGCTGCCCATGTTTCACTGTAACGGTTGGTGCTTTCCATGGACTATGTCGGCCATTAGCGGGACACATGTTTGTCTGCGCTGGGTTAGACCCAAGGCGATGTGGGATGCATTGGCCGATCATCGCGTTACCCATCTGTGTGGTGCGCCTATTGTGATGTCGACTTTGTTATCGGCGGAACCTGACGATAAGCGTCATCTCAATCATTCTGTCGACTTTTTTACTGCAGCGGCACCACCACCGGAAAGAGTGTTGGCCGATATGAAAAATGCGGGTTTTAATGTCACTCACCTTTACGGACTGACAGAAACATATGGCCCGGCAGTCGTAAATGACTGGCATGCTGAATGGGATGAGTTGGATAGCGCCACTCAATCATCGCTCAAAGCGCGTCAAGGCGTGCGCTACCTTCCGCTTGAATCGCTCGATGTATTTGACCCCATTACGATGCACCCGGTGCCACGCGATGGTGAAACAATAGGCGAAATCATGTTCCGAGGTAATGTTGTGATGAAGGGCTATCTGAAAAACAAAAAAGCCTCTGACGCGGCATTTTCTGGTGGCTGGTTTCACTCAGGCGATTTAGCCGTCATGCACCCTGATGGCTACATTCAAATCAAAGACCGCTCGAAAGACATTATTATTTCTGGTGGTGAGAATATCTCCTCCATAGAAATTGAAAACATTTTGTACATGCACCCAGCAGTGTCGGTTGCAGCGGTTGTTGCAATGCCAAGTGATAAGTGGGGTGAAACGCCATGCGCCTTTATTGAGCTCAGGCCAGGGCAGGTTGCGACTGGGGAGGAGATGCGTCAATGGTGTCGAGATAACCTGGCGACATTCAAAGTGCCGAGTCGGTTTGTATTCACAGATGTTCCTAAGACATCCACAGGAAAAATCCAAAAATTTAAGCTGCGTAATCAGCTAAAAGATAGTGCTGAATAGAAACATGAAAATAATAGTCTTGGGGTGCTATATTAAGTAAATAAGTTAAGTTAAGTAACAGGTGTAGGGTAGCGAATTGGAGGAAGGTGACTTAATAGTAGCAAAGCAAATATCACTATTTGAATCTTTTACCATTCCAGTATGGATTTTTGATGTCGACAGGTCGCGTATTTATTGGGCCAATGATGCCGCAATAGCGCTTTGGGATGCGAATTCACTGGCAGATTTATGCGCCCGAGATATGGCTCATGATATGTCACCCAGTGTTCGCACTCGCCTGGTTCAGTATCAGGAAGAATTTCTACTCGGGCATAGTCATATAGAGCCCTGGACACTCTACCCCAAAGGTCAGCCACGAACCTTCAAATGCCATTTCTCGGGTATCAAAATCGACCAGAATCGAATCGCTTTGTTGGGTATGGCGCTGGCTGATGCGGATCAAAGTGATAGCGAAACCTTGCGCAGCTCACAAGCGCTATTACTCACATCTGTTATGGTTTCCCTATACGAGCATAGTGGCAAGTTGATCTATGCCAATCCCGCAGCGAGAACCATGCTTGGAATCAATTTGGTCGAGTTATCTAGCCGATTTGTTGATCCAACTAACTTTTCTGAGTTGATCTACGAGGTCGATTTAAAGGGAGAGTTTCGAGCAGAGTGCCTGGTTAATACGGTTCATGGTGAATTCTGGCATGAAATAACAGTGCAGTATGGTCCTGATGCTGTGACTGGCAGCAATGCGTATTTAGTGAGCGAAACCGATATTAGTATGCGTCGCGCCGCGCAGCAGCAGGCACACCTACTGGCTTATAATGACGGTTTAACTGGGTTGGTTAATCGCGTCAGTCTGGTGGAGCAGCTTGACCGCGAACTGCAATTGGCCAAGCGCTATAAGCAAACTCTTGCGGTACTTTTTCTGGACCTAGATCGCTTTAAGCCGATTAACGATACCTTGGGGCATGATGTTGGTGACGAGCTACTGATCGGGGTCGCTGAATCATTGGTCGATGCAGTATACGAGACAGATACTGTTTCCCGCCTGGGTGGTGATGAATTTATTTGTATCTTACGTGACTTGTCTAGTCCAGCCAGTGTGGCTAAAACAGCGTCGAGAATATTGCAGCAAATTGCCGTGCCAAAAGCGATTGGTGATCGTGAACTGATTGTGACAACCAGTATTGGCATTAGTGTTTACCCTGCAGACGGTGACTCAAGTAGAATTTTGATGAAGCATGCCGATATCGCAATGTATCAATCCAAGGCTCAGGGCGGCAATACTGCAACCTATTTTGATGCCGAAATGAATCAAGCCTCTGAAACTCGCATGTTGCTCGAAGCGGAATTGCGCAAAGCTCAGCAGGCTAATGAGTTTGAAGTGTACTACCAGCCTAGGGTTGACGCCGTCAATCATAAAACTATTGGAGTGGAGGCTTTGTTGCGATGGAATCATCCGCAACGAGGGTTGCTTGATGCCGGGGTGTTTATTACCGTCGCCGAAGAGGCGGGAATGTTGATTGAGATCGATCACTGGGTTTTGCAGCAAGCGGCACAGCAGCAGGTGATATGGCAACAGCAGGGCATTTTTTTGAAGGTGTCGATCAACATGTCTGCGCGACAGTTTAAAACCAAAGATTTGTTGCCTCGTATTGAACGGACTCTTCAGCAAACCGGTTGCAGCGCGAAAGGTCTGGAGTTGGAGATTACTGAATCCGTTTATATGGGATCAGAACGGCCCGTGCTGCAGTTACTTGAAGACATTCGGGCAACGGGACTATCACTCTCAGTTGATGATTTTGGCGCGGGTTATTCAAACCTTGGCTATCTTAAAGATTTTCCAATTGATTCCCTGAAAATTGATCAGAAATTTGTACAAGATGATGGCAGTCATGCTCTATTAAAGTGGATCGCGTCACTCGGCAAATTACTCAACGTTAGGTTGATCGCTGAAGGTGTAGAAACTGAAGAACAGTTGAAGCGCCTGAAAGGATTAGATTGTGAGGAGTATCAAGGCTATTATTTTTCTCGACCTATTAGCGCTAACGCAATCAGTCGCCTAATTGCCCAGCAAAAAAACTAACCTTGTAGTGCGGATTTCTCTAATAAGCGGGCTTATGCATTTCTGATATTGCGCGGTTGGGAAATACCGAGATGCAAATCTAAAAACATATATACATATATGCATATGATCCTTATAATGGGTTGAAATTTGATCCCATAGCCCCACTTAAATGTGATCTTATTAACGACCGAATTAGATCTCGCAGATTTATGTTGGAGAATATATCTCCTGTAGTTAAGTTTAAACTTTGAACCAATCCACTAAATACCAAGAATTTACGGAGCAATAGATGAGTACAGCAATACCCTTAAACGATGTCGCTAAAAACGATTACAAAGTAGCAGATATCTCACTTGCAGATTTTGGACGCCGCGAAATTACGCTAGCCGAAGCCGAGATGCCAGCGTTAATGACGCTTCGCAAAAAATACTCAGCTACCAAACCACTTGCGAGCGCGAAGATCATCGGCTGTATCCATATGACAGTGCAAACAGCTGTTCTTATCGAGACGCTAGTTGAGCTCGGCGCCGAGGTACGTTGGTCGTCTTGTAATATATTCTCTACACAAGATCATGCCGCTGCCTGTATCGCAGCATCGGGCATCGCGGTTTATGCGTGGAAAGGTCAGTCTAACGAAGAAAGCGAATGGTGCATCGAGCAGACGATTCTAAAAGACGGGCAGCCGTGGGATTGCAACATGATCCTGGACGATGGTGGTGATCTTACCGGCATGGTTCACAACAAGTATCCAGCTATGTTAGACAAGATTCACGGCATTACCGAAGAGACAACTACGGGTGTACATCGTCTACTCGAGATGATGGAAGCTGGCGAATTGAAAGTGCCAGCGATCAATGTCAACGACTCTGTTACTAAGTCAAAGAACGACAATAAATACGGTTGTCGCCACAGCCTTAATGACGGCATCAAGCGCGGCACAGACATGTTGCTGTCGGGCAAGAAAGCACTTGTAATCGGTTACGGTGACGTAGGAAAAGGTTCAGCGCAAAGTTTGAACCAAGAAGGCATGATCGTAAAGATCGCAGAGATAGATCCGATCTGCGCTATGCAGGCATGTATGGATGGCTATGAGGTCGTATCGCCTTACATTGACGGCAACAATACTCGTAGTGCCGACGGTATCGATACTGCGCTACTTGGCAAAACCGATCTTTTAGTGACTACGACAGGCAATGTCGACGTATGTGACAAGTTTATGTTGGCAGCTGCTAAAGCCGGTTCAGTGATTTGTAATATCGGTCACTTCGATAACGAAATCGACACTCAGTTTATGCGTGATAACTGGGAGTGGGAAGAGGTGAAACCACAGGTACACAAGATCTTCCGTAGCGGTGCAGAAAACCAAGACGATTACTTGATTCTTCTTTCAGAAGGCCGTTTGATCAACCTGGGTAACGCAACGGGTCACCCATCACGTATTATGGATGGATCGTTTGCTAACCAGGTACTCGCACAGATGCATATGTTCGAAGACAAGTTCGCCGATCAGTCGGACGAGTTTAAAGAGAACAATATCACCGTAACCGTATTACCTAAGGAGCTCGACGAAGAAGTTGCTGCGCTGATGGTTAGAGGGTTTGGTGGTGTAATGACTAAGCTTACCGAAGATCAGGCTAAATACATCAACGTGAAAGTCACAGGTCCTTACAAGTCAGACAGCTACAAGTATTAAGATACGTAGATAGATAGTTTGTACTTCAGCATCGAGTTTCTTCTCGCCGACCACACCCGGCGGCGAGGAGAAGTTCGCTAACCTTCAATGGTTGAGCGTTTTCTGTCCAATGACTTGCTCCGCATGATTATTGTCTCTTTGAATATTTTAACGTTAATAGGCTTGGTGATGTAATCATCGATATCCTGTTAACCTGATTATGATCGACAACCAAAGCATGAAACTGACTAAGATCAATTTTAGCAGTAGGACTAAAATCTATTTCAATCGAGAGAGTTAGCTTGAGTATATACTCGGAATTAGAGTCCTTACCCAAAGTACTTTCAACCGTAATCTCACCACCCATCAGCTCCACTAATTGTTTACTGATAGTCAAACCAAGCCCAGTGCAGCCAAACTCACCGATTATCCAAGCTTCTGCTTGTGAAAAAGAATCGAATAATGTTGCTTATGCATCGTCACTAATGCTATGTCGATATCGCTTACTTGAAAATGAATTTCAGATTCGTGGTTTTTTTGCAGGCACTCGGTGACAAGCAATACATGTCCATCACCTGAAAATTAAATGGTATTAACATAATCACGTTGCTGCTGGCTGAGTGTCGTATCCTGCAAGATCTGACTCATACCTAATACACCATTCATAGGGCGCGTATCTCGTAACTCATGCTAACTAGAAATTAACTTTTGGTTCGATTCGTAGCCTCAGGGCCATTCGTGGCTATTTTTTATCGACTATTGCCTGTTTGAGAGATGTTTCATGTTCTTGACGTATTCTATGGTTGGCTTGCCGCTCTTTCACAATCCTTGTTTCAGTTGTATTAGAGGCTCAGCATTTTTTATCCTGAGACTGTTTATTGAGATCGATTAACCGACACTTTAACCCGTTTTGTAAATAAAAAGACTTTTGCTTTTGCTCCATATTCAATTTTACCTTCAGCGGCTTTAGTCAGCCTGTTGATAGTTAATCCAGGGAACCAGCACCAGGCAATATGGATAGCATTAAAAAATAACCAGTTAAAGCTCGGTTGAAAGAGTTTTTCTGTCCAAATAATACAGAGAGTGTCTTATTTTTGGGTCGGATTCTCACTGTGTTTTTAGTCTAAAGTCGAAATTGTCCAACAGCCTCTTTAAGCGATTTTGCGATGTTAGCAAGCTCGGCACTCTCGGACTCCATTTGTTGCGAGCCCTCGGCTGTCGAAGCTGATTCTTGACTAATAGAGTGAATGCTATTGGTGACTTCGTTGCTGACCTGTCGTTGTTGTTCGGATGCTTCTGCGATATGGCGATTCATTTCGGTTATTTGAGTGACTGACCCGGTGATCTGAAGTAATGCTTTGGCTGCTTCGCGAGCCTGGTTTACGCTACTCTCCGCTTGCTTTTCGCCATTACTCATTACTTTTACGGCATTAGCAGCACCATGTTGCAGTGTTTCAATCATGGACTGAATTTCTTGGGTGGATTCCTGCGTACGGCTCGCTAAGGATCGAACTTCGTCAGCCACGACGGCAAACCCTCGGCCTTGTTCACCGGCACGGGCTGCTTCAATGGCGGCGTTGAGTGCCAGTAGATTAGTTTGCTCTGCAATGCCTTTTATGACATCAAGCACGCTACCGATGCTCTCACTGTCACTCGCCAGTTTATTAATCACCTGAGCGGCCTCTTTAACGGCATTAGCTAAGTCATTGATCGATTCGGTTGCAGCGCTGACCGTTTGATTACCCTGCAGAGCATGTTTATTGGCATCACTGGCTGCCGAATTGGCATCACTGGCATTGTTAGCAATTTCACCGACGGTAGCGGACATTTGTTCCATCGCTGTTGCAACACTATCGGTTTCCATATTTTGTCTAGTCATGCCCTCGCTGGCCGAGGCACTGACCCTACTGACATTTTCAGCTGCCTGTAACATTTGGTCGCTATTAGTTGAAACAGTACTGACA
>CAXMOZ010000101.1:0-27004 GCA_964195315.1 uncultured Acidimicrobiia bacterium
GAGTACAGGGACGCGCTTGCCGATTCGAGTGAAGTCATCGAGTTTTAGTTTTACGCCGATAGATGATGCCATCGCGAGTAAATGCAGTACAGCATTGGTAGAACCACCCAGGGCGATTACAACGGTGATTGCATTTTCGAACGCTTTTTTGGTCATGATGTCGCTGGGACGAATATTAGCTTTTAATAACTTCATGGCGGCAGCACCGGCATCGAAGCAGTCTTTAGTCTTGTCTTCTGATATAGCGGCTTGGGCCGAGCTATTGGGTAAGCTCATGCCCCTCGCTTCGATAGCTGATGCAATGGTATTGGCGGTGTACATTCCACCACAGGACCCAGGACC
Organism: uncultured Acidimicrobiia bacterium; assembly: GCA_964195315.1. Lineage (GTDB taxonomy): Bacteria > Pseudomonadota > Gammaproteobacteria. Next base: position 343 of record CAXMOZ010000101.1, read on the forward strand.
AGGGATGGCAGCGCATTCGATATCTTTTACTTCTTTTTTACTGATTTTGTTTTCTGCTTGAGCACCAACGGCTTCGAACACGGTGACGATGTCGGTAGCTTTACCTTTGTGGCAACCGGGCATGATGGTGCCACCATAGACAAAAACAGAGGGGCGGTTAAGTCGTGCCATACCCATGATGCAGGCGGGCATATTTTTGTCACAACCACCGATAGTGATAAGTGCGTCGAACCCCTGGCATCCAGCGACGGCTTCGATTGAATCGGCGATGACTTCTCTCGATACGAGTGAATACTTCATGCCTTCTGTACCCATCGATATGCCATCAGAAATGGTGATAGTGTTGAATACAACTGCTTTACCTTTTGCAGCATCAACGCCTTCCGCGGCTTTGAGGGCGAGTTTGTCGATATGCATATTACAAGGCGTAACCATGCTCCAAGTCGAGGCGATACCGACTTGTGGTTTTTTGAAATCATCGTCATTAAATCCAACCGCACGTAGCATCGAACGGCTGGGTGCGCGTTCTATACCGTCGACAACTTGCGAAGAATGTTGACGCATATCTGGTTTTTTTGGAGTGATTTTTTTTGTGGTCATAGTGAATTTCTTTGAATTTTTTGTAAAGAATAAACGTAGGTTAGGCAAAGGTAACTTTTGTTGCAAGTGTTTAGTTGCTCAAATGCTAGCGTAAGGTTTGTATATTATCATCAAATCTACTCTATAATAACGTCGGTGAGACTAGTGGGTATATCAAGGATATGGTTGAAGTAGCGTTTTTAATAGTAATGGCCATAGCGCTGGTAGCTGTTTGGCTATGGAAACGTAAGGCCGCGCTTGAAAATCAACTGGCTGCGCAAATCGATAAAGCGCATCAGAAAAATAGTCTTCACAGTTTGATCGAGGGCACAGTCGGCACAACGGGCGAAACTTTCTTTTACGGTTTGACTAGAGAATTATCGAAATATTTATCAGTCGACGCTGTTCTGATTGCTGAGGGCACTGGCGATAAATCGGGTGAATTCAAATCAATCGCTTTCTGGTGTGATCATGGTTACATAATGAATCAGCCAGTGTCTCTGCAACACGCACCTTTTGAGAGTAGTGATGGTCTGTGTTATTTAGAGACCGATGCCTGCCAACTATTCCCCGATTCTACCCTACTGCATGAACCTTTTAACGCTGCCGCTTTTTTATCTATTAAATTGCAGAACTCATCAGGCAATGTCATTGGTCTGCTGGTTGCACTGCATCGAGGCGCATTCCACCCTTCTGAGAGTCAGGTGGATATGATAAAGCTATTTGCGGCGAGGGCAGCGTCTGAACTGGAGCGTCAGCTGATTGTCAGGTATACCTTACGAGAGAAAGAACGAGCTCAGATTACGCTGCATTCCATTGGTGATGGCGTGATAACAACGGACAATTCTGGCTGTATCGAATATATGAATCCAATTGCAGAAGTTTTGACCGGTTGGTCAGCCCAGCAGGCAATTGGTATGTCGATGGAAGGGGTGCTTCATCTTGAGGATGAGACGACAGGTCAAGTCATACCTGATCCTGCCATGCGTTGTTTAATTGAAAAGCGAGTGATTGCGCCTAAAACTGATAATGTATTGATTTCTCGCAGTGGTGAACGCTATTCAATTCAGGGCACGGCAGCACCGGTGTTAAGTGCTGAGGGTGGCAGTGCTGGTGTCGTATTAGTTTTTAAAGATGTCACCGATTCTCGGCGCTTGCAGAAAGTTATGGTTCATCAGGCCACTCATGACCCACTGACCGGATTGGTGAATCGAATGGAGTTTGAAAATCGGTTGGAAAATTCGATTAAAAGCGCAAAAGAGTTCGAAAACACGCATGCACTCTTATTCCTCGACCTGGATCAATTTAAGATTGTGAATGATTCGGCGGGTCATGTTGCTGGCGATGAACTGTTGAAGCAAGTGTCGTCGTTACTCGTCAATCAATTAAGGGGAAGAGATACTCTTGGACGGCTTGGCGGAGATGAATTCAGTGTGCTTTTGGAAAATTGTCCTCTAAGTAAGGCCCGTAAGGTGGCCGAATTCCTTATCGATGCGGTAACAGAGTATCGTTTTATTTGGGAAGAAAAAACATTTCAAATTGGCGTCAGCATTGGTGTTGTTACCATAACGGCCGAGTCAGAAAATAAGACCGAGCTGATGAAGAATGCTGATCAAGCTTGTTATGCTGCGAAAGATCTCGGGCGCGGGCGATATTTTGTATTTAATGATTCTGACTCAGGAAAAGTGGCTCGACAAGGCGAAGGCCTGCAATTGGTTGATTTGCAATTAGCCATCGAAAAAGAAAGTTTTGAATTATTTTATCAACCAGTTGTGGCGTTGGACGAAGAAGCAACGCGAATTCATACTCGGGCAGAAGTGTTGCTTAGAATGCTGGATTCCAGGGGCGGGCATATTCCACCAGGTTCATTTTTGCCATCGGCTGATCGATTTGGATTAATGAAGCAAATTGATCGTTGGGTTATTACCAAGGTTTTCACAGACTATTCGCATATTTTCATGCAGAATCCAGGTCTTGTTTTAAGTGTCAATTTATCTGTTAACGCTGTAGCAGATGAAACATTACCTGAATTTATCGTTCAGTTATTTGATCAGAAATTAGTGCAGCCACATCAAATTTGTTTTGAAATTACAGAAACCGCATTAATCAATGCATTGACTAGTGCTACTTATTTGATCGAGCGCCTAAGAAGTATTGGTTGCTCTTTTGCAATAGACGATTTTGGAAGTAGTTTGTCAACATTTTCTATTCTAAAAAAGTTAAAGGTAGACTTTATTAAGATAGACGGAAATTACGTCAGAGATGTCTGTGATGATGCAATTGACTGTTCGATGGTCGAATCGATCAATGAAATGGCTCATATTCTCGGTGTCCAGACCATAGCAGAATGCGTTGATAGCGAAGCTATTATTCAGGTTTTGAGACGAATAGGGGTTAATTATGCCCAGGGCTTTTATCTAGGCAATCCAGTACCAATGAATAATATTAGTACATTAAAGGAAATTCATGCCGAATCAGAGCTTATTCTGGTCAATTAGCGCTCAATTTGATCTGTCCATCCGACTCTCATCTTATTGATAATGACCTTTATATTGCGCACGCTTATAGTTGTATACCCGCTTATAAGTAAATGTGCCTGCTCCCAAGCCCATAACACTCCAATTTTTTAAATTTGCCATTCTTAACTTGCAATTAAATAGTGAAGTGACTATGGTTTGCGCAGATCATAAAATAGTGATCGTATCAGTATAATAAAATATTTATAGAATTTAAAGTAATTAGATATCTGAGGAGATATAAATGAAAAAATTAACTTCAACGTTTATTTTGGCTTCGTCTATGGCTATTACCGCCAATGTTGCCACAGCAGGAACTCTTGACGACGTCGTCGCTAAGGGTTACGTTCAGTGTGGTGTTTCTCAAGGTGTACCAGGTTTTTCTAACTTTGATGACAAAGGTAACTGGAGTGGTGTTGACGTTGACGTATGCCGCGCAATGGCCGCAGCAATCTTCAACGATGCGAAAGCAGTAAAATTCACACCTCTTTCATCTAAAGAGCGTTTCACAGCATTGCAATCAGGTGAGATCGATGTTCTTTCACGTAACACTACATGGACTGCAACTCGTGACACAGCACTTGGTTTAAATTTTGCTGGTGTTAACTACTATGACGGTCAGGGCTTCATGGTTCGTAAAGACCTCGGTGTTAATAGTGCTTTAGAATTGAGTGGCGCTGCTATTTGTACTCAAACAGGTACTACTACAGAGCTAAACGTAGCTGACTACTTCCGTGCTAACGATATGGACTACACAGTAGTTGCCTACGAAAAGTCTGACGAAGTTGTTGCCGCATACGATTCAGGTCGTTGCGACGTATACACAACTGACCAATCAGGTCTGTATGCACAACGTACAAAACTGAAAGATATGTCAGCACATAAAGTACTACCTGAAGTTATCTCTAAAGAGCCTCTAGGACCTGTTGTTCGTCAAGGTGACGATCAATGGTTCAATGTAGCAAAGTGGTCTTTGTTCTGCATGATCAACGCTGAAGAAATGGGCCTTACTGCAAGCAACGCTATGGCTCAAGCAAAAGACGGTGATCCAGCAGTCAAGCGGCTAATGGGGCAAGAAGGTAACTTTGGCGAAAACTTGGGTGTTAGCCCGACTTGGTGTGCCAGCATTGTTACTCAAGTCGGTAACTACGGCGAGTCTTTCGCTCGTAACCTTTCTGTAGACCCACTCAACATCTCTCGCGGTGTTAACGAGCTGTGGAGCAAAGGCGGAATCCAGTACGCACCACCTATTCGCTAAGCTTGTAGACGTAAATACCCTGCCTCTTTGAAGCAGGGTATTTATATCATTAATAATTCTTAAAAACCTATTGGCTTCGCAAATTTTGCGTTGTTAGCCTTTCATAGTGTGACAGAGAGCAAATTGTGAGTATAGAACCGTCAGCAGGCCCCCCACCGTCGACCACGAAACCGTGGAACAACCCTGCCGTAAGAAGCATTTTCTTTCAGGCAGTACTACTAATCGCTGTGATTGGATTTGGTAGTTACATTTTTAGTAATACCGCTGCAAACCTTGAAAACCAAGGTATAAACACTGGTTTTGGCTTTCTCGAAACCACCGCAGGTTTTGGGATAATTACCTACCTAATTGATTACTCTGAAACCTCTTCCTACGGGAGAGCATTTTTTGTTTCCTTAATAAATACGTTGTTAGTTGCTTTTAGCGGCATAGTCGCGGCAACTATTATTGGCGTCATCGTCGGTGTCGCAAGATTATCCAAAAACTGGTTGATTTCTCGGCTGGCCATGGTTTACGTCGAAATCTTCAGAAACATACCATTATTACTACAAATTTTCTTTTGGTACGGCGCTATTTTGAGACCACTACCTGGTCCTAAAAATAGTATTAACTTTGCCGACGGTGTGTTTGTTAATAATCGCGGCGTTTATCTTCCGTCAGCCGAATATGGCGATGGTTTTATGCTCGTTATTGGGGCTTTCGCAGCTGCGATTGCCGGTGTCTTCTTTTTAAAGCGTTGGTCGAAGCAACGCCAAGAGTCTACTGGGCAACAATTCCCAACCTTTTATGCCGCTTTAGGCTTGCTTATCGGTCTTCCCTTTTTAGCATTGATCGTGACAGGATTTCCGGTTACCTACACACTCCCTGAGTTAAAAGGATTCAATTTTGTAGGTGGCACTGTCATCACTCCTGAGTTTGTGGCTTTATGGTTATCTCTCTCAATATATACAGCGTCGTTCATCGCAGAAATTGTAAGGGCAGGTATCATGGCCGTTAGTCATGGACAAACTGAAGCCGCGCGCGCACTGGGAGTTAGAGCTTCCCCTACTTTGCGATTGGTTGTTCTACCGCAGGCTTTGCGCGTCATTATTCCACCTTTATCTAGCCAATACCTGAACCTGACTAAGAACTCTTCACTGGCTACCGCCATAGGTTACCCTGATTTAGTATCAGTTTTTACAGGCACTGTATTGAATCAAACTGGACAGGCAGTAGAAATCATTTCGATTACGATGGCGGTCTATTTGTCGATATCTTTGGGAATTTCAATGTTTATGAACTGGTATAACGCCAAAATGGCATTGGTGGAGAGATAAACGATATGACGATCGATACACAATACGCACCAGGTTCATACCCAAGTTTGCCACCACCTTCCAGCACAGTTGGTTTTGTTGGCTGGGCAAGAGCGAATTTGTTTTCAAATAAAACAAATACACTTTTTACTGTTTTTGCACTTTATTTGTTGTACATACTTGTGCCTCCTGTTATTTCCTGGGTATTTATTTATGCAGATTTTTCTGGTGATTCACGTGAGTCTTGTACTAGTGGTGGCGCTTGTTGGGTTTTTATTAACTCCCGTCTCAGCCAATTTATTTATGGGTTTTATCCTGAAATGGAAAGATGGCGTGTAGATTTTACATTTTTTCTGCTGGTTGCTTTGATGGTTCCGATGTTTATCGATAGCTTTCGCTATAAGGCATGGCTCGGTGCGTTTGTTTTGTTTATATACCCTGTCATTGGATTTTATTTACTGGCAGGCGGCTCATTCGGTTTACCAGTAGTAGAAACTTCTCTTTGGGGTGGTTTGTCTCTGACGTTGGTTATTGCCATTGTGGGTATAGTCGGCTCTTTTCCAATTGGTTTATTACTTGCGTTGGGGCGACGCTCCGAAATGCCAGCAGTAAGAGCCTTCTGCACCGGTTTTATTGAGCTTTGGCGTGGTGTTCCACTGATAACAGTTTTATTTATGTCATCAGTGATGTTTCCGCTATTTTTACCGGAAGGGGTCAACTTTGATAAGTTAATCCGGGCATTGGTTGGCGTTACCTTGTTTACCTCTGCTTATATGGCAGAAACTGTGCGAGGTGGTTTGCAAGCAATTCCAAAAGCGCAATATGAGGCTGCAGAAGCACTTGGACTCAGCTATTGGAAATCGATGTCGTTTATCATTTTACCCCAGGCGTTGAAACACGTTATTCCGGGTATTGTTGGTAACTGTATTGGTCTGTTTAAAGATACTACCCTGGTACTAATAATAGGACTGTTTGATTTTCTTGGAATTGTTCAGGCTGCCACAACTGACCCTAAATGGCTTGGTTATGCGGTTGAAGGCTATGTCTTCGCAGCGTTTGTTTACTGGGTGTTCTGCTTCGGAATGTCACAGTACAGTCAATCGATCGAACGAAAACTACATACTGGCCATAAGCGCTAGATAAAAATAGACTAATTCTAAAGGTGTATCTCGATGAATGAACCTACAAGCGGTATCCAGAGCAAGTTGGAAGTTTCGGATAAAGTTATTATTGAAATTAACAACATGCACAAATGGTATGGCGATTTTCATGTACTGAAAAATATTAATATTCACGTCAAGAAGGGAGAGCGAATTGTTATTTGTGGGCCTTCAGGCTCGGGCAAGTCGACAGCGATTCGCTGCATAAATCGACTTGAAGAACATCAGCAGGGGCAGATAATCGTCGATGGTGTCGAATTAACCAGTGATTTAAAACATATTGAAGCCACTCGCCGCGAAGTAGGCATGTGTTTTCAGCATTTCAATTTATTTCCTCACTTGAGCGTTCTAGAGAACTGTACCCTGGCTCCTATTTGGGTGCGGAAGATGGCTAAATCTGAAGCTGAAGCAACTGCCATGAAATTTTTGGAGCGTGTTAAGATTCCTGAGCAGGCTTTAAAATACCCGGGTCAACTTTCAGGTGGTCAGCAGCAGCGTGTGGCAATAGCCCGTAGTTTGTGCATGAACCCTAAAGTTATGTTGTTTGATGAGCCGACATCTGCGCTCGATCCAGAAATGATATCAGAAGTTTTAGACGTTATGGTTGAGTTGGCTGAAGAAGGTATGACAATGATTTGTGTGACTCACGAAATGGGTTTTGCTAAGAAAGTTGCTAACCGTGTTATATTTATGGATGCGGGTGAAATCATTGAAGAAAATGAGCCATTGGAATTCTTTAATAATCCTCAGAATGAAAGAACCCAACTATTCTTGAGCCAGATTATTCAGCACTAAGTTTTAAAAAACTCGAATAAACCCAGTTAGTTGTAAAACTCGCTGGGTTTTTTTTTGCCAAATTACTATATGACTTACATAAGCATACTAATTACCTATTCGTTCGTGCATTTGCTCTCAGCAGCGAGCCCAGGGCCGAATCTCCTTATAGTAAGTCGTCGATATGCTGCATCGGGTTCTCGTAAAGCAGGGTTGCTTGCAGTGTTTGGTATTTTGTGTGGTACCTTTACCTGGTCTTCGGCCACAGCTTTAGGCCTTGGTGTATTGGTCTGGAATTATCCATAGGTATATCAAACGATTCAGTATCTCGGTGTTTTCTATTTAGTATGGCTTGGCTGTAATATGTTTTACGGCGCGTATAAGAATAAATATCAAGATATTGCTGAATCGGAATTAGATCGACAGTCAGATTGGTCGATAGTACTAAAAGGATATCTGGTCAATATGACTAACCCAAAATCCATTGCTTACTAGGGCAGCCTCTATGCAGTTTTAATTTCACCAGATTCTCCTCCCTGGACTTTTATTGCCGTAGTGGGCATATCGGTTGTGGTATCAGCTCTTTGGTGGATGTTTGTTGTGTTCTTATTCTCTTCCAAAATTGTTCAAAAGAAATTTGTTGATGCACGGCGCTCTATGGATATTTTTATGGGTGGCATGTTGGTCTTTATTGGACTTCGATTGGGGTTTTTAATCGCAAGGCCTGGGAGTCCGACAGACTCCTATCATTGTTTTTAGGTCTGCGAAATTATTCATGTATTGTTTCTTCTTTTTAGATTTAATCCGGATGACGACCTGTCCACCTGGCGCTATCAGTAGGTGAGCCCTAAACTAGTAATTTTGATACACCGCTTTCGTTCAACCAGTTATCAAGAGTACCCTCTAACCATTGTGTAATTGATGCATCGAGTTTTTGAGCCTTATGAATTTGTGCAACTGCAGTTGCATCTCCATTGGGCTGGTTTGCTTTTATATTGGAAGCCGCTTGCCAGCATTGAATAACATCAGGGTTTGCTTCTGGGTGAAATTGTAAGGCTAGCACTTGATCGTCATAGCTAAATGCCTGGTTGGGAAATTGATCGCCTTGCGCCAGTAATTGCGCGCCTTCCGGTAGGTCGAAGCCTTCGTTATGCCACTGAAACATCATTTGACCAGAAGGAATAAACGCTGGGTTTCCATCGGTTGGATAAATGGGTCGGAAACCTATTTCCACCTCCATATCAGGATGACGTCGAACCTTCGCGCCCAGTGTAGTAGCAATTAACTGGGCTCCGAGGCATATGCCTAGTAATGGGCGATTCAAACCCATAAAGTCTTCAATCCAGTGGAGTTCGTCTTGCATCCAGTTTAGGTGATTGGCTTCATTGGCACTCTGGATACCTCCGAAAACAATAGCGGCGTCATAAGCCTTACAATCTGGCAATGCTTCACCTAGCGCAGGACATACATAGTCAAGACTGCATCCCTGGCATTCTAACCATTGCGTACATCTATCCGGCTTCCAGTTATCAGAGTGTCGAACCATTAATACTCGAGGGTTCTGGGTCTGAAGGCTACGCATTTCTAACCCTCTAATAAGTCGTCGGGTGTTACTGCGCTACGCCGATCTCTTTGGGCCACCATACGCTGATATAGCTGGCTCACCAATCGACTACCGGTCTTTACGAATAGAAAGGGAAGTAGGGCATGTACCAGGCAAACTATTCCTGCCAGCAGTAAATTAGCACTGAAATGTGCAGCAGCAAAGAGGTGTTCGAAATAGTTTTCATCGACCGCATTTGGGTGTTCAGTAAACAGGTTTCTCATGATATTTCTTCCAGATAAGATGGCAGTAGTCTAACAAAATGAATGCAGAATCTTATCCCGTAGTTTTCAAAAAATACTATATTATTGGGATAATATGCTAATAAATATGAAAATGGCGGGAAAATGAAGCTGGATCGAATTGATAAGCGAATACTGAGCGAATTGCAAATAGATGCCGATCAGTCATTGAATAAGCTGGCAGATCGAGTGGGCCTGAGTAAGAACCCCTGTTGGAGACGAATTCAGAAGTTACAGGAAGCAGGTATCATACGAGCGCGGGTGGCACTGCTTGATAGGGCAGCCCTGAATTTGGGTGTAATAGTGTTTATGAATGTTCGTACCAACCAACACAGCGCAGAGTGGTTTTCTCAGTTTTCTGCCGCCATCGACGATATTCCTGAGATCGTGGAATACTACCGAATGAGCGGCGAGGTAGATTACCTCTTGAAAATTTTGGCACCGACAATCGGGGAGTTTGATGCGGTTTATAAAAAGCTAATTAGCCGTGTTGAGATATTTGAAATTAGCTCTCATTTTGCAATGGAAGAACTAAAGTACACTACAGAATTGCCACTGAATTACGTTTGAGGGTTTGCTCTTAAAATCTTCAGGACAAAACTTCCCTGACAAATAATTATGACGATTGATATTGAAATCACGAAGCCATCTGGCCTCGTTGGTGCCCAAATCGAAGGTCAATCTCACACGGTTTAATGACGTTCTCGTCTGAATTCTGTACTATCCAAACAGCAAGCACAAAGCCCTAGTTATGCTAGCAAGATGAGGTAAGAATTGTCAAGCAGGTGATCTAAAAGGTAACAAAGCCTAGTGAGAGTGACGGATGACCATGATCGGTTATTGCTTTAAAATTGGGCGATTTAAAGGACCTTGGTGCCGATGCCTGAATTTACCTTAATAGTGATAAACTCGAAAAATATATACGGCTCCAAGTCTATGGTGCCGTCGCTGTAGACCTAGTCGGAGGCATTACTTTCATGCCACATGCGCTTCGGCAAGCTGCTCGCTGCTTTTCAAGCGGCGCGATTATTGTGCCGATGGGTATTATGGGTCGAATAGTTTCGCTAATCGAACAGAGGTTATTGAAACCACTATTAGCCAAAAGCTTTTCATTAGTAGTGTTAGGCAAAGCGCTGGAAGGCCTTCTAGTAAAAAAATAGTTAGCCAATATCGTGGTGCACAATCTTTAACACTCAACGAACTCATGCGAATGGTCTAACCGCCTTTGCGAGTGACGGCAATACCTACTAATATCAAAGACAGTGCGATGACTGTTTGCGCATTTACAGCATCGGCAAAATATAGCCCACTCCAAATCACACCAAACAATGGAACGAGATAGCCAACCTGTGAAATGAAAACAGCACCATTAGCTCGAATAATTGAGAACCGAATCGTCATTGCCATGGCCGTTGCAATCACGCCAAGGTAAACCAACGACATCATCGATTGCATGCTGACGTTATCGGGCAAAGGATCTTCCAACAAGAATGCCAAAGGTACCATGTATAAGCTGGCACTGACCATCGTACCGGCCGAGGTAGATATAGAAGGCAGGTGCGATACCCTGCGTGAAATAATAGATGACATTGCATAACAGAAACCGGCTACTGTCACAGCTATTTGGCCTTTTAAACCTCCAAGTCCTGATTCCATAATGTCCCAGAACACCAATACAAATACACCGCTAAAACCAATTAATACGCCGGCTAGACGAAAACGATTAATACGCTCATCGTCTGTTGTAAAATGCGATACCACTATGGTGCAAAATGTACCGGTTGCCATTAACAACGCCGAAGCGGCGCTGCTGATGTATTGCTGACCCCAACTGATTAGGAAGAAAGGTGCGGCACTATTCAGAAACCCTATCGCAAAAATATAGCGCCAATCCCTAAGTTCCCGAGGAAAGCGACTAGCAGTAGCAAGAGCTATAACAACCATCACAACAGCGCCTAAGAAAACTCGCCAAGCAGCGAGACTGATCGGTTCAAAATCTATCAAGGCAAGAGATATAAAGATGAACGCACCACCCCAAATAGCACCGAGGAAGAACAGTCGAGTGATATCAAACGTCGTTGGCTTACGAATGGCGGATAGCATATCAGGCGAATAATCAGCTAAAGAAGGCGAAGAAGTTTAACTGAATTGAAATATTTATGTATCAAATTGCATCGTTGTTTTTGATATCCAAATCAAACGTTCAACAACAACAATCAAAGTTCTTTTGCTTCCTATACTTATCAAGCTTTTTATAAATGATATCGTTCTTGCGCTAAGTCTAATTTAATTTATCTACCGTTTTAAATTCGTGCTTAGTCTCGTGGCAGTTTTGCAGGTAACTAATCATCCACGGCTGGTGGGTAAGTACACAACCAAAGTTAAACTTTAGTAGACTACTATCTAAAAAATCAACAAATGCAGGCGTTTGAACAAGCCCGGGTTAATCAGGTTGATCTCCAGAATTAATTAACCGACTAAAGAAGGTCGAAGGCAATACTGATTCGTTTATTGTCGCTTTTAAAAGGTATTGTGCGGTGATAAAGGTAAGAAGGGAACAACACCAATAAACCTTCTTTTGGTTCGAGTAAGTGAACTGCATGCTCAGCCTGACATTTAAACTCGTCTGGTGGCCGACCAAACTCTATCCAACCCGCATAGCCGTTGTCACTGTCTTGCATCGTCTTGGGTAATTGGGCGTAGTAAACTCCGCTGACCCATGCGGACCGGTGCATGTGGGCTGTTTGATGCCCTTGGTTACCGAGGACGGTTCCCCAAATATCGATCTTACTAAGGTTCGGGATTAAAAACGGGTAAGGATGGTATTTGGCGTTTTTAATGGTGGCTAAGTATTCATCCAGTGCTTCCCCTATCATGTTTTGCAACTCTGTTACCGGGCCTCTATCGCCAAGAGAGAGGTTGCCTGTTTGCTGTCCATTTCGAGTGGCCTTATTGTGTGGTTCGGTTGCTAAGGTTTTGTGGGTTATAACGTGTTCAATTAATGCCTGATTTAAAGTCTTTAAGCTTTCAAACCCAGGTCGAACATCAAATTGCTTGGGCCGCACCATTATTTTGGGACTTAAAATTTGCTCTGCTTTTTCTGGCTCACCAGTTTCCGTCAAAGCAATCGCTGAAAAAGAAAAGACATCGCGATTACCTGGATCTGATTTTCTCGCCAACTCGCAAGCTTTAAGAGCCAGTGATGAATTACCGAGATTTAAGTGTGCGCTAGCTAGATTAGTCGCTGCTGCTACATGCGACGGGTTAAGCTTTAGACAGTGTTCATAGTGGTTGATGGCAGTTTCGATATGTTTGGTCTGGCGAAGTGAGTTGCCTAGATTGTAATGGGCTTCGGCATAGTCAGGGTTCAGTAGTAAGGCTTGTTTTAAAGACTTCACTGCTCGACTTGGTTTGCCCAGTGCATTGAGTGCAGTGCCTAAATTGAAGTGGGCTTGAGCGAATTTAGGGATTAAGTTGGTTATCTTGGTGAGAATTCGAACTGCTTCGAGTGTGTCACCTGTTTTCATTAGCAGTGCCGCTCTTATATTAAGTGCGTCTGGCTGGTTAGGTAACATCTGTAGGATGCGATTGATCAGCTCTTGAGACTGTCGTAAGTTGCCTGAATCCATCGCCATTGTGGCTTGCTGGAGCTTGTCGTTAATCGATTGTTGATCCGCTTCTGATAGTACAGGTCCCGGTTTGAGAGACCGGTTATTGGATTTACTCGGCAGTCGATTTTTGTTGTGCTTCATTTAGCTTTCTCGATATTTTTCTAGATACATTCTAATAGGATGAGAACGAGAATTGAAATACTTAGTTAAATAAAATGAGCCGGAGATGACTTAGAATTAATAGTGCTCCAATCCAGATAATTGGCTCGTCGGTGTTGAACTCGGGTAAAGCTTTTGTTTGGCCATAAGAGAAAGTCGACGTTTCATCAAAGTTCTCTTATAGAAATGGAATATTAAACGCAGACGTTTATTTTCGGGCCCCACCAAGTACTGATTCAATCTGAAAACCGGTCCGTAGAATTAAGGCACTTGTAGTCCATAGACTCTAAGCTTCGAAGCGTCCTCTATATCGATTAAACGCTAGCCGTGTAATTAACCCTATGTCGAAAAACGGGCGGGGTGGTAAAATGGTTGGGTTGTCTAAAGCCAATACTTGAGCGAGTTCGTCTGATGGTTGTGAGAGTGCTTGATCGACAATCAATTTACCGAATAAGCTGCCCATGGCAATTCCCCCTGCGTTGTAACAACCGGCAATCAATAAATTATCACGTTGTTCAAAAACTGGCTTAGAATTGCGACTGATGCAAACGTTGCCTGACCAACTGTGATCAAAATTCAAGTCTTCGAGCTGTGGGAAGCGTTTACGCAAACCCATTAGGTTTCGTTCTTGTCTTTTTGCGAGTTCGATGTTATCCATTGCCATACTCGGCCACCACTCAACAGTATTTCGAACCATGACTCGGTGATCATTGGTGAACCTGACTGTCGCCCCCATGGAGCTTGCTGATAACACACCCCAAGCCTTAGGCTGTCCAATCGACTCATACTCACTAGCCGTTAAGGGGCGAGTCATGCTCGCCGTTAAAGTTAGCGGAAAAACACGACTCTGCTTAAAACCAGCCTTAGGCATAGAAGCATTAACGGCGAGAATAGCTCGGTCGGCGCTAATAGTCCCTTTAGGTGTGCGCACACGAATTGTTTCACCTTCTTTGATTTCGAGTGCAGGGGATTGTTCGAAAAGTTGGACTTGAGGCGGCAAATTCTGAATCAATCCATTCACTAATGCGGCTGGGTTGATTAGTACACCAGACTTTGTTTGTACTGCATGATGGTAATAATTAGTGCCTAGTCGCTCGCTTAACTCATGTTTGTTCCATACTTGATGAGGTAATTTTGATTCATTCAGAAAACGCTCGAAGTTATTTAACTTAGGAATGTTGCTTTTGTCTGCTGCACAATGAAATTTACCTGACTCATCCCAGCTGCATTCTATTCCATGCTGTTTAATACGTTGTCGAACTAAATCTAGTCCGGCCTTATTAAGTTTAATTTTAGCTAATTGAGATTGATCATCCGCGAGGGTAGCACCCCCATCATTTAGAGTAATATCAACGATGTATCCAGAATTCCTTGAGCTAGCACCTTTGCCCGCCTGTTCCGCATCGAGTAAAATTATTGAGTCATTTGGGTTAAGTTCAGCGATGCGATAAGCCGCAGAAAGGCCTGTATAACCTGCGCCTACTATTACCCAGTTAACTTGCTTATCACCTTCAAGTTCGGGGAAAGGAGATACTGGATCGATGATGTTGACCCAACCACAAGTTTGGTCATTGATTGCTTTAAAGGCAGGTTTACTCATTATTTAATTCCATAGTCCTTATATGCAAGAAGCTTGTAAATTACCGCGAACGATCTGGTAGTTAGAGGTTTCGCCTTCGAAGGGTCAGGTACGAGACCTTGTTCTACTGCATTGAATCGATATTTACGCATGATTATTTTGAGTTGTTTAGATTGGTTACAATATAAAGAGAGAAAGTATAAAAGGCCTCTCCGCCAATATCAATCCGCCAATTTCGGTCCAAGAAAACCAATTTAGAAACTATCCTTTTCTCGAGTATTTTCTGCAATGTCAGAAAGCCCATCCACCGTTCGTGTTCCGACAGTAGGCGCCATGAGGCGAGCAGTTAATCGCTTTCAACTTAAAGCCGTCAAAAGTACATAGCCGTGGCGAAATTAGACGGAGAATGGTGGAGTAGTTTTGACTTGCTGGCAACAGAGATTATTCAATAAATAAGTGATTGCATACCAAACGCTTCTTCAGCGTATTCGTTTGCGCCCTGGTCTGAAAATAACGTTCTGGCCTGATTCAGATATTGCTTTGCACGTTCCATCGCAAAGTTTGAGCTATATAGAATTGCCATAACTTCAGCTTGACGCTGAAACATTGATCTATCGGAAGTATTCGCCAATGTTTTGCTCGCTTTTATTCGCAAATCCCAAGCCGCTGCCTGATTGCCGCTACTTATGTGGTGGCGATATAGCATTTGTAAGTCTTTAGCTTCTGCCATTTTTGCAGCATCGCTCTGGTGTTCAATAAATAGATTATCTATTTCTGCTCTAACATTCTGAATTTGCTCAGTAGTTGTGCCAAAGGTAGATAAATTAGCAATCATACGTTTTGACCGATGGATCTGACCACTTGATGCATAAAGCTTGGCAGCTTCTATGGCTGACTGTTGTGCACGATAATCATCGTGAAAACGGTGGTGATATTCAGACTTTGTTTCAAGTGCATTAGCAGCAGCGCCATAACGACGTATGTCTAAATTGGCATCGATGATTTCTTGCAAATCAACCTCGACATCTCGGTATTCACCAGTAAAAATCTGGCTCCGTACAATCCAAAGATTATCGTAAGCCTCCGAGGCGTACCTCGCTAAGGCTCGAGTCTTAATATTAAGACGACCTAATTGCTGGTAGCTACGGCCCATGGCCATGGTGTCCCCTCGACTGATAGCTATTTCCAGTGCTTCGTGCAATAGCAGTTCTGCGGTGTTAATTTCTTGCTCATCAATGGCAGCACCGCCTAACAGCAATAAGATATAACCTACTTTCTTTTCATCACCAACGGCAGCAGCCTGGGCCGCAATTTCAAGCAGCTTAGTTCTGGCTTGTTTGAATTGACCATTAGCGATTTGTTTTTTTAGTTCAGTTTCTAAATTAGAATTATTTAGCGCCAATCGTTTAATTTGCTGGCTGATATCCGCAGCCGAGTTATTAACTTGGCGCATAGCGTCAACTTCCGAGAGGAAAGTTTCGATGTTTGGTGACTTAAACGATGGCTTGCTAATGGTGTTGTTCGTTTGATCAATTAAGAACCAATGTAATACGAAGGCAAGTACTAGGAGTTGGAGCGAGGTTGAGGGTTCCGGTAAAAACTCTTTCAGTTTCATGTTGATATCCTCCTATTGGTCTGAGTCTACGCCGATATCAAAGTATTTCAAATACCGATCACTTTGAGCCGACACCGGCACTCGATTCAGAAATGTTAAAAGAAGTGCTCGACGTATTGATCGAGTTAGTCGATGAGGGCATTTCAATGAACGGTGTTATCCGCGAAATTAGCTTTGTGAAAACCGCTGTCTACCGCGTCGTTTTAAGAATGGAGGCGAGATTGTCGAAGGAATTAATAAGCTCGAGTTTTTGTTAATTCTCGGAACGAGCGTACGCAATTATTCCTTAGCCAAATTATGGCTCATTAGGTTCAATTGTTGATGAAGAAACTTATCGGCTAGAAATCTGTTTCAGATGCCGACAATGACAAGCACATACGGGTCGGTAACCCCTGTTTTGTGCTATGAATTCGCCAACTCGGTAATTTAACCGCTATTCGTTCCACTGGGCCCTTCGGTATTTGCAATATGAACTGCGATGTCATACTCGCTGGTCTAGTCAAGGTAAGCGCTATTATCGGCTGTCGTAATATCAACCAGTCTTGGAACGGTGTAACCCATGTCTCCGGATAAAACAGTACCTTACCCCAACCCAACCTTCTACCGCGCTAAGAACTGGCTGCATTTAGCATTGCCTTTAGATCAGCAAGGTGGCCTAAGCCTTGCTGTTTTTTTTCGTCTGGTGATAATTTGCTAGCGATATGTTCTGCACCCTCTAGATCTTCTTCGGGTAATTCATATAGAAATCGACTTGGTTCGCATTGCAGTGTTTCGCCAAACCGTTGGCGTTGTTTAGCGTAGCTCAAGGTCAGTGTTTTTTCTGCACGGGTAATACCGACATAAGCGAGTCGGCGCTCTTCTTCGATGCTTTCGGCTTCTTGAGACTGATGATGAGGCAGGCTGTCTTCCTCGAAATTAACCAGATAAACGTGTGGAAATTCTAGCCCTTTTGCAGAATGTAATGTCATAAGCTGTACCGCATCCTGTTCATTTTTTTCATCGTCATTTTCAAGAATAGACATTAAAGACAGGTGAGTTACTAGGCTTTCGATGGATGAGTCGTCGCGTTGCTTTTGTAAATTGCCAATCCAGCTTGTGAGCTCGGTCAAATTCTCTATGGCATTGTCGGCCTGTTTCGACGAGCTGCTGATATCGCGTAACCAGTGTTCATAATCGAGCGTTGCAATTAAGTGTCGGCTGAATGTCAGGGCATCCATCTCCGTACTTTTAAGGCGCAGCTCGTCGATGAGGTCTGAGAAGGATTGCAGTCGTATCCAGGATCGTTTGGCAAGGTTCTGTTGCAGGCCATACTCTTTAATAGTTCTGCCGATACTGTTGTGACGTGATCCGGCATAGCTGGCAATTGTTTTAATGGTCGAGGCGCCGATTTCCCGCCGAGGTATATTAATGATACGTAATAATGCACGGTCATCATCAGGGTTGGTAACGAGCCGCAGGTAAGCCATGATGTCTTTAATTTCAGTACGTTCAAAGAATGCCGTGCCTCCGGTAATCTGGTAGGGGACGGAGTTGTCTCTGAGTGCTTTTTCGAATACTCGTGACTGAAAATTACTGCGATACAATATAGCGAATTTTTTGTACTCATCATTAGTTTGAAAGCGACGGGTAAGAATGTCTTGTGCCACCCGGTTTGCTTCATCATCGGCATTTCGGCAGGGCATAACACGTATAAACTCTCCTGGACCGGAGGCAGACCAGAGCTTCTTTTCAAATAAGTGTTCATTGATTGAGATGAGTTGGTTAGCTGAGTTCAATATACGGCCGCTGGAACGATAGTTTTGTTCTAGCTTTATGACTTCTAGTGTGGGGAAGTCTTGTCCTAGCAGGTTGATATTCTCTGGCTTCGCGCCTCTCCAGGCATAGATTGACTGATCGTCATCTCCGACAACCGTGAGTTTTTGTCGTAGACCGGCAATCAATTTGATCAATTCATATTGACTGGTATTAGTGTCTTGATATTCATCAACGAGCAGATAGTGGATTTTTCCACGCCACTTCAGCAGTGAGTCTTCATTGCGTCGAAACAGTATGACCGGCATCATGATCAAGTCGTCGAAGTCGAGTGTATTACAGGCTAACATATGCTCTTGATAGTTCTGGTATAAACGTGATTGGCTTTCAAGCAAGGGTGTATCAGCCATTTCAATGGCACTAACGGGGTCGATGAACTCGTTTTTCCATCGACTGATCTGATACATTGCCTGCTTGGTAAATGCCTGGTCGCTTTCGCCTCTATGCAATAATTCTGTCAGGCAGGACTCAACATCTTTCGAGTCGAGAATGCTAAAGCCTTTGCGCAGCCCTAGTTCGAAATATTCTTCCTGCAATATGCGTAGGCCAAGGGTGTGGAAAGTAGATATTCCGATGCCTTTGCTATGTTTTTTACCTAGTAATGCAACAATTCGTTGTTTCATCTCACGTGCTGACTTATTAGTGAAAGTGAGCGCGCGAATGGTGTTTGGTGCATACCCAGCCTGATGAATGAGATGGGCAATTTTATAGGTAATGACGCGAGTTTTTCCGCTTCCGGCACCGGCTAAAACCAAACAGGGTTTGTCAATGCAGGTCACTGCCTGCTGTTGAGGGAGGTTTAGATCTTGCAGCTTCATAGTAGATAATTTATCGTAGAATACATCGTAGAGTAAGGTCTCTATTCAAACATCGCTATTCGAAACATTGAGAGAATGACAAAACTAACAATTGATATAACAGGCTGGTTACAAACGGTGGAGGTGGTTGAATCTCCCAATTACGATGCTAGACCTGAAAAATGTAGTATAAAACTGATCGTCATACATGGTATTAGTTTACCACCGGCTGAGTTTGGTGGCGGCTATATTCAGGATTTATTTTGTAATCAACTAGACTCAGATAAGCATGAATATTTTGCAACGATTTGTGAGTTAAAAGTATCGTCTCATTGTTTGATAGAGCGTGACGGCAATCTTATTCAGTTTGTATCTTTTCTTGATCGTGCCTGGCACGCTGGCGTGTCGAGCTGGCAGGGTGAGTCTGCCTGTAACAATTATTCGATTGGTATCGAGTTGGAGGGCACCGATGACTTGAGTTATACCGATAGCCAGTATCAGCAGCTTGACCGATTGATTCGATGTATCAGGCATCAATATTCTACGATTGAGGAGACTGCTTTGTGTGGGCATAGTGATATAGCGCCGGGGCGAAAAACAGACCCAGGAATTGCTTTTGATTGGGTACATTTACAAAGCAAGTTAGACAAAAAAAATTAGACGGAACAAACCCTGGATGTCATTTAGTTATTGTCTCAACCTGTTGCCTAGAGCTATTGTCCAAACTGGAACTATTAGTAATATGTTGCCAGTGATCGTCTATGAATCCCTCTAATGGTTTATAGCGATTTTTATAGCGCATTTTATTACAGTCTTTTATCCAGTACCCAAGGTAGAGATACTCAAGATCGCGAGACTTTGCTTCTTCTATCTGGCTCAGAATTGCGAAATGACCGAGACTTCTGTCATCGTAATCAGGGGAGAAAAAGGTATAGACCGCTGATAGTCCTGAGTCAGTAATATCGGTTACAGCGATAGCAACCAGATTTTTTCCAAGACGGAACTCGATAAAATCTGTTTCTGTCCAATCGCAAATTAAAAAGCGGTGATAGTCTGATTTCGTCGGGTTCGCCATGCTGCCATCGCCATGTCGACCGGCTATATATCGCTGGTATAATTCAAAATGTTCCTGACGAAATTTGCCCTTTGAGGCGCTAATTTTAATGTCATTATTGAGCCGTAAAATACGCTTTTCATTGCGCGATGGTTTATGTTGTTTAACCAGAACTCGAACAGAAACACACTCCTTGCAATTGGGGCAGTGGGGGCGATAGACATAGCAACCAGAGCGCCTGAACCCATGTTGAATCAGCGTGTTATAGGTTTGCATATTCATATCGACATGCGGATTGGCAAACGCGCTGATTGAATTCCTGTCAGCGAGATAACTGCAGGGTTCTGGTGTTGACGCAAAGAAGTTTAATTTAGTTTGATCGTTCATCATCGGTAATCGATTTGATATCTTGATTAATATCAACTTTAACTAGCAAGAGTGTAGACCGGAAAATAGCGATTGCAGAGTATAAAAGGATAAAAGATAAAAAATATAAGCAATCTACCCGTAACTGATCAATAACGCCAGATGAATAGCCGTGCATATGATTATGACTCTAATGATCGATTTCAAAAAATAGCTGGCTGGTTTTTAAGCATTCAGCCGCTAGATCCTGAGCAAATTTTCCTTGATGGTACGCTACTGTTTGTAAAATGTGAGGAAGATAGCATGGCTCATTGATTCGAGATTTTGGCCTTGGCAATAGGTTACGTGGCAGTAGATAAGGTGCGTCTGTTTCTAGCATGAGACGGTTGGTAGGAATATGTTTAACATTATTCTGTAATTCAATCCCCCTTCTTTCATCGCATATCCAGCCGGTTATTCCTATATGACAATCAAGATCGAGATAATCAAACAACGCTGCCTTAGTATCAGTAAAGCAATGAACCACCACCTTTGTGAGATCGTCTCGATATTCTTTTAAAATGGAAAGAAATGTATTGTGCGCATCACGTTGATGGCAGAACACGGGCATATTCAACTCGATGGCTATCTCTAGCTGTTGGCGAAATACATCCGTCTGAGCAGGCGAGGGCGAATAGTTACGGTTAAAGTCAAGGCCGGTTTCACCAATGGCCCTGACACAGGACTGAGTTGCTAATTGACTGATCTGGTCTGTAGTATCTGACGTCCAGTCACTGGCATGATGGGGGTGAACACCCGCTGTGCAAATCAGTTGTTGAGGGTGTTGGGTACAGAGTTGAACTGCTTTTTCGCTTTCTTCTAAACTGGTGCCGGTGACTACAATCGTATTAATACCGGCATTGGTGGCACGCTGCAGAATTTTCTGCAGATCTTGCATTAAACTTTTATTGGTTAGATTAACACCGATATCAATTATCTGGTTGGTAGTGCATTGATTAGTAATGCTCATTCCCGGATGCCTGTGCCTCGCTCTAGTAATGCGAGACAGATACTAAATAGTATGACTATGAATAATACGATCACGCTAATGGCTGTGGTTAAATCGATATCACTGGTACCACGAAAGCCGTAGCGAAAACTGTTGACCATATACAATATCGGGTTTGCTAGTGATACCTGTTGCCAGAACTCAGGGAGCAACTTGATCGAATAGAAAATACCACCTAGATAAGTCAGAGGTGTTAAAACAAAGGTTGGCACGATGCTGACATCATCGAAACTTTTAGCGAATACAGCATTAATAAGGCCCGCTATTGAGAATAGAAATGCAGTTAGGACTGCAACCACAATAATGACAAGCGGATTATGCATCGAAAAGTTGGTGAAAATTTGCGACACCAAAGTAACGGTCACACCGACACACAAACCTCGTACCACGCCACCGGTGATGAAACCAAGCATAATAATAATGTTGGGAATGGGCGATATTTGCATTTCCTCAATGTGGTGTGAATATTTTGCACCGTAAAAAGACGAGACGACATTGGCATATGAGTTGGTAATAATCGACATCATCACGAGCCCTGGCATTATGAAGTCGATATAAGATATACCGTCCATTTCACCAATTCTCTGGCCAATTAAATTGCCGAATATGACGAAATATAGTCCTGTCATCATCACAGGAGGCACCAGTGTTTGTAACCAAATCCGACTAAATCTGAGAATTTCCCGTCGAGTGATGGTGACGTAGGCAACCCAGTTTCTTTTCCATTGTGAAATGTTAGTCGCGCTTATATTCTGGCTCATGCTGCTTTAATCTTCTTTGAAGTGATATTGACGAATAACTCTTCCAACCTATTTACTTTATTACGCATTCGATTAACGGTAATTTTAAGTGAATCAAGTTGATGAATGAGCTCGTTTAGTGATTGTTGTTTGGGTACTTCTACTTCAATAGTATGACCGTCGATTAGAGATACTCGACCAAAGCCTTGTAGCGTGGGTGCCTGAAGAGTCTCATCTGACAGATAAAGCACAAAAGTCTCGCTATTGAGGCTTTTAAGTAACGTCTTCATGCTGGTGTTTTCGATGATTAAACCTTCGTCGATAATAGCGATATTTCGGCACATTGATTCAGCTTCTTCGAGATAATGTGTGGTTAAGATAATGGTGGTCCCTTGTTGGTTTATCTCGTCCATAAATTGCCACATGGACCGACGTAGCTTGATATCGACACCAGCTGTAGGCTCATCGAGGATTAAGAGCTTGGGTCGATGAATGAGCGCTCTTGCAATCATTAATCGGCGTTTCATACCACCCGAAAGCTTGCCTGATTCGACCTGACGATGTGGCCATAAGCCTAATTCTTTAAGGTAGTGGTCAGCTAGCTTGGTCGCTTGTTTTCTTGGAACACCATAAAAACCACCCTGGTTAACGACGATTTCATGGACGGGTTCAAATGTATTAAAATTAAATTCCTGTGGCACAGAACCGAGTGCTGACTTGGCACCAATTAAATTTTTGTCGATACAGTGGCCGAATACTTTGACACTGCCACTGGTTTTGTTAACAAGGGATGATACAACACCAATACAGGTCGATTTCCCCGCACCATTGGGGCCCAGCAACGCAAAAAAATCACCTTCTTCAACGACAAGGTCAATGCCTTTCAATGCCTCGAAGCCGTTTTGGTAGGTTTTATGTAGGTCGTGTATTTCAAGCGCGTGCATTAAATTGGCCAATCAAAAGACAGTCGTTAGCTTAGGCATTCGAGGCTAAAAATCAAGCGATCCATCAAGCAATGTTAAAGCAAATAAAATATATTTTTGACAAGCTGTGCTATACATAAAGGTAGCAATTTTCAAGACACTTAACGGAGAAAAAATGGAACACCAAATGGCTTCAATTTATGTGGTTTTAGTAGAGCCATCGACTGCACAAAGCAAGATAGTTCTGCAACAGTTTGAAGACCTGGGTATCAGTCAGTTCCGCCACTTTCACACTGGGGCAGAGGCTCTCGATTCAATATTTGAGGATACCCCTGATTTGGTAATTAGTTCTTTGCACCTCGAAGATATGACCGGCAGAGATTTAGTGTTAGAAATGCGAGAATTTGCGACGACTGAAAATACTCCTTTTATTTTAATCTCAACAGCAACTTCATTTAGAGAGCTAGATCCTATCAAACAAGCAGGTGCTTCTGCAGTGTTGAATAAGCCATTTGTGGCAAGTGACTTAAAGCGCGCTGTGACCAGTACGATGGATTGGGAGAACCCTGATCAAATTGCCCTCGAAGAGCTAGACACTGAAAGCCTTGACGTTTTGTTGGTGGATGATAGTGCATTGGCTCGAAAGATGATTATTCGAACCTTGAACAAAATGGGGATCCAAAAAATAACTGAAGCCGATGATGGTAGCGAAGCAATACCACTAATTCAGGCTAACCGTTATGACTTGATTGTGACCGATTATAATATGCCAGAAGTCGATGGGCATGAACTGTTACGTTTTATTCGAACGGAAAGTAATCAAAGCTCTGTTCCAGTGCTTATGGTGACGACAGAGGGTGATGCTGGCAAGCTTGCAGCCATTCAGCAAGATGGTGTTTCGGCTATTATGGATAAGCCGTTTGAACCATCCGAGGTGAAGCAATTGATAGAGGCTTCTCTTTCTGCATAGCAACATATTGCTGGACCAATAGACATAACCTGCCCCTACCATAGTTAACCGCGGTGATTGAGCCAGCTTCGCCTTGGCGTGTTAGAATCGACAAATCCTGGGCTGAAGTGATGTGCGATTTTTGTAAATGGAAGATACCTCGATTGTTTATATCCTTTTTCTAATATTTACTGGTGCCGCAGTATTGGCAACGATAGCACTATATGTGCGCCAATCCTTGATTATCGCTTATATCAGCCTTGGGCTTTTAATTGGCCCCTGGGGCATTAATCTGATAGCGGATGCGAGTCTGATTCAGGATATTGCGAATGTCGGCATTATTTTCTTGCTGTTTTTATTAGGACTCAATTTACACCCTCAAGATTTGTTTCGTATGGTGGGTGAAACAACCGTCGTGGCGGGTATTAGTTCGGTCGTATTATGCACGCTTGGGTTTGGCTATAGTCAGCTGTTTGGTTATAGCGTCACCGAGTCCCTTATTATTGGCGCGGCGCTGATGTTTTCTAGCACCATCATTGGCCTTAAATTAATACCTACTACTGTATTACACCACCAGCGTACCGGTGAGGTGATTATTAGTGTTTTGTTGCTCCAGGATATCATCGCTATTTTTCTGATGCTGGTGCTTGAAGGTAGCGCTAACGCAGATATTGGTTGGTTAGCTATGAGTAAGCCAGCCCTGGCATTTCCAGTGCTGATTGGTATTGCCTATGTATTGGAAAAATATGTACTGACACGATTGATTATGAAGTTTGATCGTATTCAGGAGTATATTTTTCTGGTGGCAGTTGGTTGGTGTTTAGGGCTTGCCGAACTGGCAGAGCAGATGGGTCTATCCTATGAAATCGGTGCGTTTATTGCGGGTGTTACGATTGCACGCAATCCCATCGCACTATTTATAGCCGAAAACCTGAAACCTTTGCGTGATTTTTTCTTAATCATTTTCTTTGTTGCGTTGGGTGCTAATTTTAATTTGGGTATTTTGGCTGATATCTGGCTAGTGGCGGTCGGACTTAGTTTGATTGCAATCGTCATTAAACCTATTTTGTTTCGTTTTTTGCTGCGCTTTTCTGATAAAACTGCAGGCCGCTCTACAGAAATTGCCATGCGACTTGGACAAATGAGTGAGTTTTCTCTGCTACTGGCGGTGATGGCGACAGAGTTAGCCATCATTCGCGCTGAGGTGTCTTACCTGATTCAAATCGCAACATTGGTGAGCTTTGTATTTTCCTCCTATTATATTGTCGCAAAGTACCCGACCCCAATTGCTCTGAATGATAAGTTGAGACGAGATTAGTATTTTAAGTTGATAGCAAAAAAAAGTACTAACACATCATTTTAGTCCCCCATGTAAGAGATGCCTTTATTCGTTCCTCGGCGACATTAAGCTTTGCCTACATGGATAATGGTATGAACTCACTCCACTTTATCACCGGCCTCGAAAGGGCCAAAATGGAGATTCAAACCACCATTTAAAAAGAGGAGCGAGTTCGATATGAAGATTACAACAATAGGGTTAGATTTAGCAAAAAACATTTTTCATTTATATTCAGTGAATTAAATGGGACGATTCGTGAAAAAGAAGCAATTAAAACGAAACCAAGTGCTGCCTACTTTACCAATATAGATCCCTGTCTGATCGTAATGGAAGCCTGTGGTGGCGCTCATTATTGGGCCAGAGAATTGAAAACTTTAGGGCATCAAACAAAACTCATTGCGCCCCAATATGTGAAGCCATTCGTCAAAGGAAATAAAAATGACTATAACGGTGCTGAAGGCATCGCAACGACCTAACATGCGCTTTGTGCCCGTTAAAGCGGTAGAACAGCAGGACATTCAAAACTTTCACCGTCAACGAGAGCATATCAAAAAGGAACGCACTGCTCTGGTCAATCAGGTGCGGGGGTTACTAGCAGAATATGGTGTGACGATTAACAAAGGTGTTAAGGCAGTGCGGGTCGAATTACCTTATATACTCGAAGATGCTGAAAACGGATTAATTGAATTGGCGCGGGAATTATTTCTCGAGCACCTTGATGAATTACACGCACTGGATGATCGCTTTAAGCAGTGTGAAAAGCGAATAAAAACGATGAATCAACAAAATGAAATCCGTCATCGCCTAGATGAGATATTAGGCATTGGCCCGATCACCGCCAGTGCCGCGTATGCCGCAGCTGGTGACGGCAAAGATTTTGAGAATGGCCGACATTTTTCGGCCTGGTTAGTCCTGGTGCCTCGGCAACATTCGACTGGTGGGAAATTGGTATTACTGGGTATTAGCAAACGAGGTAATGCCTATCTTCGCATTTTGTTTATTCACGGTGCTAGGGCAGTGCTACGTCACAGTGCCAATAAAACGGATCGTTTTAGTTTATGGGCTCAAGCGTTATTAGCCCGCAGAGGGCACAGCAAAGCTTGTGTTGCAGTGGCGAATAAAATGGCCCGCATCGCCTGAGTGATAATGGCCAAAGGAGAAACCTATCGAGTGGCTCTATAAGCTGAGCCAATTAATAAGACTGATGGACTAACTATCGGTCGACAGAGCAAAAAACCTTACG
>CAXMOZ010000102.1:0-26429 GCA_964195315.1 uncultured Acidimicrobiia bacterium
GCTATTATAGCTAAACTGATACCTTCCTCTCGGCTAAGCGCCTTCTCCACAGCTTGTAATTTAAATGATGGATTAAATCTTGCTCGCATTCTAACACCTCTAGTTAAATATTAGAGGCGACAACTATCCTGACACAGGGGGGTTTCCCGAGAGAAGTTCCGCTGAAGCTGCTTGAAAAAATGAAACTCAGCGATATTGAGGATGCATTTAATCTCGTGTTTTCACGGAAATTTCTTGTACCAACTCCTAATGGTGCTCGGTTTCAACACGAGTTAGTAAGGGTAGCTACCTACGGACGCATGACACCACATCAAAAACAACATGCACATACCGTTTTGCTTAGGGAGATTTTGCTGCAGGGTGCAAATACCAAATCAATCGATATGATTGTGCACCATGCTGATGGAGCCCAGGACGCCGAAACTGTACTTGAATATGCTCCCAGGGCAGCAACGTTAGCTGCGCAGTTTGGAGCAAATAAAGAAGCTGCAGATCACCTGCGAAGAGCGTTGCGATATTGCGAATCGGCGTCAATCGAGGATGCTGCCGTCATAAATGAAACATGGGCTTATGAAGCTGGCATTGCATTGACTATTGATGATGCTGTTATCGCGGCGCGGCGGCGCGGCATCGTGCCATCGAGCTGTGGCAAAGTATCGGAAACATTGAAAAAGTGGGGGAAAACCTTAGCTGGTTGTCAAGATTACATTGGTATCGCGGTGAGGCAGAAAACGCACAACGATATGTATTGGACGCAATGAAAAATCTAGAGGGAAGCTCGACCAAAGCTAGTCCGGCAAGAGCAAGGGCTCTCGCGCTTCGAGCCCAATACGAGATGCTGCAGGACAAGATGGAGCCGGCAATTCATTGGGCGCGTCAGGCCCTGGATCAGGCTGTTTTGACAAACGAGCATGAGATGCAAGCACATTCCCTCAATACCCTCGGTT
The DNA here is from genome assembly GCA_964195315.1 of uncultured Acidimicrobiia bacterium. Classification (GTDB taxonomy): domain Bacteria; phylum Pseudomonadota; class Gammaproteobacteria. Next base: position 948 of record CAXMOZ010000102.1, read on the forward strand.
CAGCATTGTTATTTAGAGACAAACCTGAGGGGGAAACGTACTTGCGCGAAAGCCTTCACCTGGCGCTTAAGCATGGCTTCCATGAACAAGCCGCTCGAGTGTATACCAACTTGTCTGAATGTTTGATCGAGATTGGTGCTTTGAGCCGTGCAGCACAACTGATAGATGAAGGAATTGCCTTTGACTCTGAGCACGATCTTGATGCCTGGACATATTATCTCGTTGGTCGAAAAGCTCAGTTACGCTTTGAGCAGGGCAACTATGATGAAGCGATATTAATCGCCGACAGCGTTCTATCCCGTGATAACCAGACCCTACTCATGAAAATACCTGCGATGATCGTAAGAGCGCGATCAAAACTAAGACGTGGTGACAAAGATTGGAAGCCTGCGATGTCATCTGCTTGCTCCGCAGCAGAGCGAATCGGAGAACCTCAGTATAGTGTTGTTCTTGATATAGCCAAAATAGAAGCAGAGGTGCTTCATAGTCATAAACAGGAGACGAATGCGGCTATAGAAAATATCTGTTCTTTATCCAAGGACCAGTTAAGCCCCCGCAAGGCAGGTGAGTTTTTATTTTGGGTCAGACAGTCAAATATAGAGTTAGACGACTGGCAACCAGAAGCCTTACCCGATGCATTTCATTGCTATCTAGAGAGCAATTTAAAAGAAGCTTCTAATCTGTTTCTGCGTGATGGCATGGTATATTTTGCTGCGTGGTCGCTGAACTCGATAAAGTCACCTGAGGCGTCTGAAAGTGCTATTGCACTTTTTACTAACATTGGCGCCAACGCAGCGTTGATAGCCTGTGGTGGTCACGTCGCAATAAAACGAAAAAGTCCCTACAAAGTCGCTAGTGCGCATCCATATAAACTAACGCAACAAGAGCAAAAAATCCTTAAGATGATAGTTGAAGGATTAAGTAACCTCGCAATCTCCGAAGATCTGTGTCGATCTCGACGCACAGTTGAAAATCACGTGTCTTCAATTCTCTCCAAACTAAATTGTAAGAGCCGTCTCGATGTGGCGCTGCGGACGCAAAGTGAACCCTGGATTCTGCCATGAGCATTAATCTCGATCAAAAACTCGCTTAAAAACCTCGCAAGATATAGGTATACGACTTGCTGAAAAATGAGTGTGCACCCTCATGTGATTGAATCAAGCTATCGATAACCTAAACAAAGAAATAATATGTAGCTTTTATACTGCAATTTCGATGGCATAGTTTGGCAGTCATTAAATCTAAAATACGATGGTCTGGACTTGGGTGGAGGTATCTTTATAGGAGAGGTAATCAATGTTTTTAAATATAAAAGCTCGCAACGCAATACTCCTGGCAGCATTTTCGTATTGCATTCTCGCCTCATCAGCAGTATTTGCTGGAAAAAGTAACAAACATGAAAGTGTAGTTTACTGCGGTTTTGAAAATTTCAGTGTGCAAAAAACCATCAACAAAGTTAAGCACAATCGTAAAGTTACTATATTTATTGTCGGTACCTGCAATGAGCGAGTCACTATAGAGAAAGACAATATTAGCCTGAGCGGTAATGCAGATGGTGATGGTTCGATTGACGGTGGCATTACCGAAATTCGAGTTATTGGCGGAAGAAGAATTAATATTGAATATCTAGATATTTCGGGGGCCGGAAACGGAGTCTTAGTTTCAGATGGCGCCACCGCCAACATTACAAATAATGATATACACAATAATCAGTTGGATGGTATTGGTGTATTTAATAACTCTTTTGTCAGAGTCGAATTTAACAGCATAACCGGCAACGGCCGTCCAGATCCTTTTTTCGAAGCCGGAATTAATGCAGGTGTCGGTTCGACTGTTCGTTCGAGAGGTAATTACATTGCGTATAATGGTTATGCTGCTGTCGAGATTGCTAACCAGTCTTACTTCCGTAGTGGCCTTTTTACTTCTGGCGCAATTAATCCTGCTGATAAAGATATCATTTTACAAAAAGGTTGTAGCGGTGGCGAACTTGCAGGAACTTGCGGTGTACCTGGAACAAACGCCATTGAATGCTTCAAAGGAGGCATTTGCGACTTAAGAAATACCGATGTTACTGGTAGCACTTTGATTTCCAGCATGTCTACTTTTGACGTTCGCACTTCGACTATTAATGGAAGTGTCGATGGCAGTGGTGGGTCTCTTATCCGGTTGAGAGGATCTGTTACAGGCTCTGGTAGCGTCAACTGTTCCAGCGAAGCAATCGGGCAAGGAGTGCTTTGTGGGGGATTGATACCTTAATCCATTATAAAACATTGAGCTTCTAATTCTTCCTTAATTTTTCTTCTCAGACATTCTGATCGGAGTTTGCCTTGTATAAACTCGATTATGACATCAGATCCTACCTGACTAAAATAATAACCCCAAAAATCGGGTTGGTGTAACTCGCCAAGAACTTGTCATGTTTACTGCAGGCCAACAACACGGTCTAAAGAGCAATGGCATTCTTCAGTGGGTAGATCGATCATCTATGCCCGCGCTAGTACCTGATCAGGAATCAGTAGTCGAAATAGAAACCACTAATGAAGACAAAGCACCAGCGCAGGGGGAAGGCGTCGATTGACTATGATTATTTTGTATATCCGTATAATTTATAATACGATTTTATAATATTACAAAACTATTTTATTTCCCGGCTGCTCCAAAAAAATTTAGGCAGGGATTAGCCTGATATTCATTCAAAATTAACCTCTTGAGATTGTTGCTCCAAAATGTCGTCATCAAAAGTCAATAACCCGGATTGTTTGGCTCTCTGATAATTTTTTAAGGCTAGAGCTCAAGAAAGTACTTTTTTGAAGAAATCTGCCGTTTGTTCAGCTGTTTTTTCCCAGGTAAAGCTTCCTGCATGCTTCAGCCCCGCCACTATTTTTTCAATTCTCAATGTTTCGTCAAGCGCCATTGAGTCTATCGCCAAAGCAAAACCTTCGACATCATCAAGACCAACAATAGGCCAAATACCCGCTGATACTTCAGGTAAGCATGATGCGCTGGAAACAACCCCAGGAATACCAACTGCCATAGCCTCTAACAGAGGCAAAGCAAAACCTTCATAACGCGATGGCTGTAATAGGCAGTGAGCAGCCCCCAGGAAACCAGGCAGGTCAGCGCCTGGCACACTTTCAATCCAAACTAACGAGTCTTCGACACCATTTGATTGCGCCAGGGCTTGCAGAGATTTACGATAGTCTGACGATGCCCCACCACCCACAAACACCAAATTAAAGCCGTCCTTGAAGGCACGTGATTGCGAAAAAGCTCTAATCGAAAGTTCGATATTTTTATGCGGGAACCAGCTTCCTAGCTGTAACAGAAAAGGTCTATCAAGACCGTATTTCTTGCGGACATCATTCTTAACTTCTGACGTTTGAGGGCAAAAGTATTCATGGTCGACGCCATGAGCTATTACTGAAATATTGGCTTCAGAATAATTCGGGGAATGTTCCAGTAAACGGCTTTTACCATGATTAGTTAAACAAATAATGCCTTGTGAGCGTTCGATATTTCGACGCAATCGGTTACCTGTACCTGCCTCGTCCCAAGATCTATCGAGAGCACGAAAGTCATGAATAGTGAAAGTCCGTGGAACTGAGGAAATCGCGGGTAAATGATTCCCAAAACTATGGAATAAATCTAAATTAGTTGGAATTAATAAGTCTGGCACTGCTAGCCAGGAACGTTTAACTGAGGGCATCCAATCATTAATCAGATGACGTCGCCACCAACGACTACCTCGGATATAAATTGAAAGATCTAAGGAGGGATCTGCCTGGCCAAGATAAGGCGTTACAGAACGAATATAACGAGCAATACCTCGACCATCTCGTTTTACCGTCTGTGTGACATCTAGGCCAATTCGCATTGTTATACCTTTTCGTTAAGAGTAACTTTAGTGACTGTAAGTCTATCGTAAATTTAACGTTTAATTAAATTATAGTCACATATAGGCCCTCTTAATTAGCTCTGTAGTTCAGCCAGTTAAGCACCGATAAGAGCGCAATAAAACACTCATAATTCAGGTTCAGTAACAGTAGGCATTCAACCACATAGGTTTGATAAGCCAGCAGCGCCATAAGGCATAACCAACTTGTCGAGAGGGTTTGACTTAAACAAGAAATGCCAGCATTACAGGAAGCGTGATGACCGAAACCGCAGTAGAGACAACGACCAGCCCAGCCACCGTTTCAGAGTCTGCGCCGTATTTCTCCGCTAACAAATAGGATGTTACCGCAACCGGCGTCGCCAGCTGCAAAATCAAAACTGCCATAGCAACCCGGCCCAATTCAAAATAGAATCCGACGCCGACTGCAATTGTCACACAGGATATCACTTTCACAATCGTCAGAACCAGCGGGCGCATAAAGCGCCGCGCATCAATCCGTCCTAACGCCACACCAAGCGTAATCAACATCAAAGGTATCGCCATCTGCCCTGCCAGTTGCAGAGTATTGGTGAGCCAGATAGGTGTTTGCCAACCGTTGTAGAGAAACAATGCTCCGAGAAGCGCACCATACACAGTAGGCTCTTTTAGAACCTTGCTGCCAGCCCCTCGACCAGACACCATACAGATACCGAGTGAAAACGAATACACGACCATCACCGCAAACACAATCACCGCAAAACTCAAACCTTCTTCGCCAAATGCAAAAAATGCCAGCGGCAATCCTAAATTTCCGGTATTACCAAAAATCATCGGGTGTAAATAGGTTGAACCTTCCAGTTTCGCTAGCTTTACAATGGCATAAATCACGCCTGTTACAATAATATAAGCAACCACCGACGCCCAGAATGTGTCCGCTAGTGAAGCCGAATCGATCTTAGCATTCATTAGCGCCACAAAAATCAGACAGGGTACTGAGACGCTCATCGCCAATCGGGTAACAAAACTAACGCTATAGTCATAACCCAGACGAACCCAACCAAAACCTATCGCCGCTAAAAGGAAGACAGGAGCCACGATCTGGATAATGATGACGAAAGTAGACATATTTTTTTAAACCGATAACTATTTAAAGATAGAAAATTCAAACAAAGCGTGTTGTGTTGACGGTGTTCTAACTATCTACAATCACTAGAGATGCTTACCTACCCAGGCAGCCGGATCGCCCAGCGTCATATTACCCGCTAGATAACCCTCGATAATTTCAATCATTCTCTGCGGGCCAAACGACTGCTCATGTCCACCATGAATGGTTTTCACTTTCAACGATTTCAGACGTTCGAGGCTTTCTCGATAGACCGCCTTATCCGAGTGATAGACCGTATCGTATAAAGCGCCATCGTATATAACGTCTCCACTGAACAGAGTCTCGGTGGCTTGTTCGTAAAGCGCTATCGAACCCGGCGAATGGCCAGGCAAGTGTAATATTTGAAAATGTCGATTACCGAGATCAACCACATCACCCTCATCCAGATAGCCGGTTAGAGGTGCCGCTTTGACGCGATAATTCTCAGCGACAAAACCTTCGTATGGCAAAGCCTTAAAAGTTTCGGCGCGGACAAAACCAGTAGTCGCTGTATTTTCCAGCGTAGGTTCAGCGTGCACCGAAGCTTCGAGTCGATGACCCAGTCGGCAGTCAAACTCATGAGCACCACCAATATGGTCAAAATGACAATGGGTCGAGATCACCGTCACTGGCCTTTGAGTCAAGGCCACAATTTCCTGTTTCAGCGGCCTCAGCCCCATACCGGAGTCGATTAATAAATCGTAATTTTCACCTCGAATATGCCAGATATTACACCTGAGCCACTTGGCAACATACCTTTCACGAATGAGCGAAACGCCATCTGAAAAAGCAATGATTTCGTACCATGGATCAATATGCATCATTAATAACTCATTTATAGAGATAAACTTTTACGGGCTTAAAGTAATAATCCTAGGTCACCCACTCAATCATAAATCAAAGGCCCGCGCCAAATTTCCACGACACAGAATTCTAAAGCGCTTTGGTTTCTGACTTTATGCTCTCTCTTAGAAAAGTATACAGCCCTGTTCCTATAATGATCACAGACCCGATGAGAGTAAACATATCAACGTTCTCATCGAAAATGAATACGCCAACCAACAACGAGAACAGCAGCCTTGAATATCTAAAAGACGCCACAATAGAAGCATTGCCGACACGCATCGCCGATACAATAGCGTAATAGCCTGAAATACTAAAAACGATAGCACAACCAAAATAGGTTAATTCTTTGCGTGCGATGGGAGCGATATCTTGAGGGCTAACGAGCAAGCAGATTGCCCCAACAACAACGAGAGACGAAAATGCTTGAAAAGAGATGATTGAAGATTCAACACTAGTCGGAATGACACGGGTCACTAAATCTCTAACGGCAACGCCCAAAACAGCAACAAGCACCCACAATACCGACGGATTGAAGCCACCGAATCCAGGTCTGATTATCAGCAAAACGCCAATAAAGCCCACGCAAACTGCGGTCCATCGACGCCACCCAACGCTTTCACCTAAGAATAGGGCAGCACCCATCGTGATTGTTAATGGTGTTACTTGAAACACTGCCGCGACTGTTGATATGGGAACAAGCGATAATGACGTGACAAACGCCAAAGCCGCAACAGATTCTGCAAACATTCGAGTCAGCGTTACTCGCGTCCAAACCTTAGAGGCCAATAAACTATGACCTTTTGTAAGGGCCAGCAATGCAAAAAACACAGAACTGCACAATCCAATTACAATCAAAATTTGACCGATAGATATACTGCTAGAAAGCTGCTTGATAAACGCATCTTCTATCGTAAATCCCGCCATCGCAGCGAGCATTAACAAAATGCCTTTTCGGTTATTGATACTGTTGTTCAAAGTAAATGACACCAAGCTTAAATCAACGGTTAATGTAAATTAAAGTGACCCTAGAAGGAACACATCAATTGAGTATTAACAATACTAAAGACCTTTCCCTGTCGAATTAGGATATGGTTCTGGTTTAATGGCACTGGCACTTTAACAACAGATAATATTGATCAACTTCAAAAGTGTGAAAATAGGTATATAAAAATGAACAGACTCTGTATTTCTGCCAGGTAACGGAGGAATACTCAGCGTAAAGACTATTAACGGCTTAACTTGCCTTATGACATAATTTTGACTGATTATTTTCAACATTGAACTAGTGTCGAGTGGTATTAGTCAGACGTGCTCAAATGACAATAACAGATTTTTTGTAGAGGGAAATAATGAAGCGAATAATGTTGGCGAATACCGTAGTTCTCATAAGTTTGATCAGTGTCGGTTGTGCCAACACTAAAACTGGTTTTGAGTCCGCTCCCAGTTTCGAAGAGATAGCGACTAATAGAAGTCATGTCTGGGATGACTCAGTTCATCCATTCACCGGCGCTGCCGCTATCGATATTAATAATGATGGAAAAATGGAAGTATTTATCAGCGGAGGCAATAATCAAACTGACGCTCTGCTTAGTTACCGTGATGGCCAACTCGTCGATACCATTGAAGGCAGCGGATTATCCAGTCAAACTGCCAGTTACGGACCAACATCAATCGACATTGATAACGATAATGATGTCGACCTGATTGTCGCTAGAAATGACGGATTGTATCTCTATCTGAATGATGATGGGAAGTTTAGCCAACAACGCATACCACTCGAATTGCCTCTTAACTCAGTACCGTTCAGTGTTGCGCTTAGTGATATCGATCATGATGGTGATGTCGACCTTTATGTCAGTATCTTTGTCAATTTTGACAACTTTCAAAGTGCCACCTATAACGATTCCGAACACGCCAAACTCAATATAATGCTGCGTAACAATGGTGATCTAACCTTTACCGACATAACCAAAGCATCCGGTACTACCGATAAGAGCAATACTTTCCTCTCTGTTTTTACTGATCTGGATAATGATGGCTGGCAGGATCTTGTCATATCCCAGAATACCGGTGAGATTGAGATGTTCCGTAATAATAAAGATTCAACATTTACGGCGATACCAACCAAATCTGGCTTCGGGTTCTGGATGGGCCTTGGCGTTGGTGATATCGATAAGGATGGGGATCAGGATTTGTTTTTCAGCAATGTCGGTGGCTCTATTCCAGCTTTCCTAACAACAGGTGATATCCGAGATGATCAACGCCACGAGCTGGAGTGGTTATTATTACGTAATGATGGTGATTTTAATTTCACCGATATTACCAAAGAATATGGCATCACAGGAGAAGGTTTCGCATGGGGTGGGATTTTTGAGGATCTGAATCTCGATGGGCATCTCGACCTAGTGGTCGCACAGAATTATCTAAAGTGGCCGATTCACAAGTTATTTAAATTGAAGGGCCGAAGTTATTTGCAAACTGCTGATAACCGATTGGTAAACGTCCAAAATCTAGGGCTCGAAAACCCTTATTTTGGCCAGTCACCCTTAAGTGTTGATTTAGATGGCGATGCTCGACCTGATTTACTCTGGCTCAACATGGATGGACCGGTAAGAGCATTTCTGAATAAATCACTTAATAATGTATTCACAGTAAAAGTACCAGAAACTGCAAAGCTATTGGGCACCCGCGTAACGATTGAAACCTCAGCAGGTAATAGCTATACGCGTGAAGTTATGACCAGTACGGGCATGCTAACTGACCATTCGCCTAACCTCGTTTTTGGTTTAGGCGCTAATGAACAGGTCGATAATGTTGTTATCGTTGGATCTGATGGCAAAATTGAAAATCGTGTGAACCCGGGTGCAGAAATTAGTTTATAAGCAGTGACGGCTGATCTGGAACCATCAGATTTTATAAATGCACATCGTCAATTCGTCAGTCAGCTGTATTGAAGATCGAATGATAATCTACAAAATCCCGTTAGTTAATAGCAAACGCCTAGCCAACCACTGCTATCGGGGTTAGCTCATTGGCTTAAAATCAAATATGAGGCCTGATTATTAAACTATCGGGCACCAGCAGTGGGTTGTCGGGTAAATACGACTGGACTCTCCGGCACCAGGCAACCACTTGAGCGTTAGACAGCATAGTAGAGTCATCATGCATTCCCATTAAGTATCCAGAAACAACTATAGGGTAAGCGGATAAATCGGCTAAAGACACCTTTTTTTCTTCTCCCAAGAAAGGGCCATTGCCGAGGTTTCCGATAAACTCCTCACAAAGCCTCTGACGCATATCAGGCATAGGCTCTTGCAAATCTACTTTATCCATCATATCGACTATAAACTTAGCCTTGCGAACAAACAGAGGCCATAACCACCTCATCCACAGGGCAATAGGTGTAGCATCATTGACTGCCCTTGCTAATATCCAACCATTACGCAAACTTTCCCAGGGGGTGGCCCACTCTACTAATTCTCTAAATCGTGCAGTGATCAAGCTATTGCTAATCCAATTGTCTATTGTCAAAATTTTCTGACGGCATGATTCCGAATCACCCAAAATATTAAAGTCAGGAAATTCCTCATTTATCCAAATTCCAAGGGCAGTGGAATCCATTCTCCATTCCTCACCTATGATCAAAACGGGTACCTGTCTTTGCTGAGTAAATTTAATCGCAACGGGGGAAACAGGATTCACCGGTATATATTTAAAAGGCAGTTGTTTGAATCGTAAAAAACAAGCGACTTTCATAACATATGGACTGGTTGGGTAACCGTATAAACTAATTAACTTCACAAGGCTTCTTCATCAGCTGTTTTATAGCCACAGCATTTCATAATAACCTGAAGAAAAACAGCGCCCTGTTACTATTTATGTGGCATAAACACACCATAAATTTTAATGGATGATTATTTCTTACTAAAGTATCCAGTGCTATTTATCCTAAGCGCAAAAAAATCTTTATTGCTATTTCTAACAGCCGCTGATTCAACCAAAGCAGGCTTCAGATCTCTGAAGCCCTTTTATCAAAGTAACCGTCTTTGAAGGGCACCTGTTTTACCCTGTTTAAAATAAACATGACACCGCCTCACTTTTAACCAACCTAATCATTTAGACTAACTGGCTAACTTATTATCAGACTCTTAAGCAGCTTATTTATCATAGATGGTTTTTAAATATGAATATGAATTCAAAAAAACAAGTCATTACTCTTTTAGACGGGGGCATGGGGCAAGAATTGATCAAGCGCAGCAGCAAAGAAATAACGCCACTGTGGTCAACCCAAGTAATGATTGACGAACCTGAAATCGTGCGTGATTTACATGCTGATTACATTCGTGCGGGTTCACGCGTCATTAGTCTGAATGCCTATACCATGACGCCAGAACGACTAGCGCGCGATTCTCAAATCGAAGACTTCAACAAACTTCAATTAGCCGCTATTAGCGCAGCGACGAATGCACGTATTAGTGTAGGTATTCCAGGCGTTAAAATTGCGGGTTGCTTACCACCATTAGTGGCGAGCTATCATGCTGAAGTTATCCCCGAATACGAGGCAATGCTAGAAAGCTACAGCAAAATAGTTTCCATTCAAACACCACATGTTGATGTGTTTTTATGTGAAACCATGTCATCAATTGCCGAGGCAAAAGCCGCTTTGGTCTCGGCCAAAAAGAGTGGTCTGCCAGTATGGGTTTCTTTGACCATTGAAGACAATAATAAAAGCCTATTGCGCAGTGGCGAACCGTTAGCAGAAGCGATCGCGGTGTTGGATGAAGTCGGTGCAGATGCAAAACTACTCAACTGTAGCAAGCCAGAAGCAATCGAGGCTTCATGGTCTAAGATGAAATCAGACCAGGGATTAACTGGTGCTTACGCCAATGGCTTTACTTCAATCGACAAACTAATCCCTGGAGGTACGGTGAAAACTATGGAGTCACGAACAGACCTTGGTCCAGCAGCCTACGCTGAGTTTGCCTTACAATGGGCGAATCACGGCGCTAGTTTAATCGGTGGTTGTTGTGAAGTAGGGCCAGCCCATATTGCAGAACTAGCGAAGCGACTTAAAGAGCAAGGATACTCAGTCTAGTTATTTGAAAAAAACTTAAAGCAAGGAGGCTTTTAAAAAGTCACTCACCCTGTTAACTGTTTTCACCCAAGCAGCCGCTATAAAAGCGCTGTTTAATATTCTAATGAAAGATTAAGTTTAAGATCAGTTCAGAAAAAGGAGTCAAAGCACTTTAATGACTTAAACAGCTTTGATTCCTTATTTATTAAAGCCGTTGAGGATGAGAAATTGAGGCGCCTTCATCAGAATAGGTATATAGCTCAACTGAGCCGTCTAACATACCAGCATGTACTTTTTTCCAGTTTCGATCTGCAGACACACGGCGTCTATTATTTTCTGAGACAAATAAATTTTGAGTTTCTTGATCCCAGTTTAGGTAAAGTTTATCTTCAATAACTGCCCACCCATTGACAAAATCAACTTCCGCTCCATAACCTTCAGAAACCGCATAAGAGCACCAGCCGTTAAACTGAGGTTCATAAAGTACTAGAGACTGTTCAAATAACTCTGCATTTTGGGCGTTACTAAAAAGCCAGCTCTTCTGTTTATGCTCTATGGCAAAAAGTGGACTTCCCTTCAATGGTTTTTTGCTTGAAATAAGCAACAACGTCAAATCCATCCATTGCGATGTCCTCGACAGCATTGACTTTTTCTTCAGCACTGGCCCTACCAGCAACAATGAGTAATAAAAAAAATAGAAACTGATTTACGGGAGCCATAATAGCAATAAAAATTTAGATTTTTCTCGATGATTACTGTGAATAATAAACTTAGGACTTTCTCTAATTTTGATAGTTCCACCTATTGGATTGTCCCGTAAAAGACTAAACAAAAATCATACTTCTACAGACCGTTGTGGATATAAAATATTCGCCTAATTAAGGTTCGTGACGAGACCAATACAGATCAACAAGGAGCGAAGGATTTTAATTATTTCAAAGGCTTTACTTCTGTTTTCGATCTTTTACATCATATTTCATAAACCTTTTGATTACGTATTAGCGCATTATAAGCCATTCAAAAATAGAACAACAACATTGTTAAGGAAGCTTGTCCCTTTTTCTGTATAAAGCCAAAAAAAGCCACCCAAATTCAAAAAAACAGTTACCCGAAAGACAGTTTTAAACTCTGCCTTACTCGACTTGTGACGCAATTTGGTTTGAGCAAAGTAGGCACCTGGCCAGCCGCCAACTAATGACAATATATGCAAGGTACTCTCTTTCGTTCTCCAGCGACCATTTTGGGCTGAGGATTTATCTACTGCATAAGCGATGAATGCAATTAAACTCATTACGATATATAAACCGCCAATAATTACAGGTAATTTTCCTATAAGTACTGAGATCAATAATCCAAAGCAAAAAATAATTGTAAAGATAACGCCAAAGGAACTAGCGTTTTTTACTTTACTTCCATTGTTAGATTCTTTTGCTTCACGAACGAATTTGATATTTTCACCTTTATAACGATTATTATTATCGCGAACTACTTCATAAATAATAACTTCACCGTTAACCGGTCTACGAGAGCGAGGATTAAATGCTTTAATATGAACAAAAGTACGTTCACCACCACCATTAGGCTCTACAAAACCAAACCCTTTATCATCATTCCAGTTTGAAATTTTACCTTGAAGTTTCATATCCCTCCTCGAATTTAGTGGCTAATGCCTGCATTCCAACAGGTTTGGGGCGTAGCTAAAAACTAACCCGACAACTTGCGTTTGTTAGCGATAATCGCCAAACAGTTCTGTCCATTTATTCATAAGGCACTCTTTAGTACCAACAAGCTTCGTTCTAGGCAAGGTCATCTTATTATAAAAACGTGCAGCCTTAGACAGACTAATTTTTTTTTAGAAGCGCATATTACGGATAGGCAGGCTCATCCTATACTTTGGCACAAGTAGGCTCTATTATGTGCGACCATTATCTCTTCCTGATTCTAAAAATGAAATTCCTTAAAGCAGTACGGCTAGATGAATCAGACTCTATTATCTACAAAACCGAAGGCGGTGCCGCCGAAGATGGCGAATGGATGGTTTCTGGCGGCTATGCGGTCTGCGATCTGGCCACCGGTCACCGAAGTAAATCCTGCCACTGCGGTACTTCGTTTATTTCTGCGGAGTCTCATGGCCGCTGCACAATTGCAGAAGTCTGCCACATCGAACCAGACGAATACGAAGGTCTCCATCAAGAACTCGTCCGGCATTTTATCGATGATTTAGGTGCACCCTCGGCGAAAGAAGCGCGTGCAGCAGCCGATGATGAATGCGCTTATACCGCCAATCTTGCAGCAGGGTTTCCGAATGAAGTCTGGATCACCGTAAACCGCGAACCCTCAGAAGAGGGAGAGGGTATTGGAGAACGGTATTCAGTATTCAAACGCTTGATGATAGGCGCTCACAAAATGTGAGGATGGTGGATGTTAAGTCGGACCTGAACATAGTCTGTGCAAAAGTATCAAGAGGTTCAACCTTGTTTTCGTCGCAGCATGTCTTGAAAGTGATTAAATATACTCTGCATTTGCGGCTGTTTATAAGGATACAATTCCGCACTGTCCATAGAATGAATATTCATCGAAGCGCCTACTTCAAAAATAAGCAATTTGCCGTCTTGGGTCTCACTGCAATCGATCCCAAAATAATCCAAACCGACCGCCTGATGCAGAGCACTGATCGCATATGCATGACGTTTTGCGAACTCGTCTTTAAAACTTGCCATTTCACTCGCTTCTTCTGAACGCTTAACGGCACTCGCCTCCATACCAGCGGTACCGAAATAGATCTTCCACTGATCACAAACCGCCAAATGTGCAAGATGCGCCTGACCGTCGATCACTGCAATTCGATATTTACGAAACTGACCATCTTCTTTTCGATAATCCACATAGCGAGAGACGAAGAATTCTACTTCATCATAGCGCGTCAAATAACTTTGAAGCTCGAACATTTCGTCTAATTTCTCAAGCCCAATGCCAGCATGAGAGTCTATAGGGCGAATAATGACAGGCTCTTCACCATCATCAATCAAGCCCGCCAAATTACCTTTAGTCGAGACCATGTGCTCAAGTTTGTCACGCCCTACCCTAACCGTTAACGGTATTTCAAGCCCTGCGATATGCTGCAGCTTTTGCGAAATTAGATCCCGCCCCAGTACGCTAATAGCGTTTGGGGCATTAAGTACCGGACGTGGCCAAAGATCTATCCAACTATTGATGTAATCCAGAGTGGCCATGTTTGCATCGAGCTCGCTGAGCGCGACGATGGCAATATCATGTTCAGGTATGTTTTGTGGTAACGGTAGGTTTTGATCAACATATAAAAGCTGCAAGTTAAATCCCGCACCCTCTGCGATAAACTCCAGCGGTGTATTGGTCATTAGATTGCCTGGCGCCACAATGGCCAGCAAGCTGATCGCCTTGCAATCATTTGCTGGTGGCAATTGATAATGTTGCTCCAGCTGCAGCGCTTGCTGTTGTACCGTCATAGCCAGTTCTGGCTGACCCTGCAACTGCAACAAAACCGATAAATCTAACAGCGCTTGCGCGTCACCCGTTTGGCCCTGGTTAACTAAACCTAAACCTAATTCAGTTAAATCTTCCCCGCGAAATACCCGGGTCATTAGCTGCGCTAAACCATGTAAGTAGGTTGATTGAAATGTCGGTTCTAGTTGAGTTGCCTGGCTATTCATATTACGCGCAGCCTATATAATTTAGATAAGAATACAGATTGAAAGCAAGTTTGGTGCCACCCCACTGATCGAACCAATTTTGTCTGAGATTGACGGTTCAAACACGATGAAGGCATTTGACACCTGGGTAGATGAGCACGCTGATAACTAAATTACTGGAGAAACAGCGAAAGTTTGCAGGCATACGGCAAGTTCTTACCTGCCTCAGCGCCAGCAACGTAGGCCTGATAAGCTTAGGAGCCATCAGGCGTGACCAACTAACCAATCCCACCAATCAGAGAATAAGAAGAATAATCGTCAATACCTTTCGATTGAAAATATGGTTATGTCTTCGACACCATCTATCATATTATTTTTAATACACTATACGTGTGCTTTTCTAGCCCCATCAACACCGTAATGTCATCGCCAACACCTTGATTCATCAGTGCACATCCTAATGGTGCCAAAGGCGTAACAAGCGTCACCTCTAACTGCTCAAAAATCACCTTAAGCCCACCTGAAACAGGGCTTAAGAATAAGGTTTTGCTAATACTTTGAGCATCTTCTAATGTTACTAAGGCTCCGGGTCCAATCAAAGACTCTGATTTAAAGTCTTGCACTTCAAGCAACCTAAATATTTTTATATTTTCTTCACATTCTGAAACACGTTTACTTTGTCCTGCGGCTAAATAAGAAGCTTCTAAACCAAAGGTATCGTATTTATTTTCGGCGACAGTCTCACCATTAGTCACTGTTTCATGCGCTTGAATGGCTGCTTTTATTGAAGTATCTAAAACGGCTTCTAAAGCTGTAATAATAGTTTGATGTAATCTAGCTTTATCCATGCAATGGGTTCTAAGTGCCTGAATTCGAGTTGTGGAGCAATGAAAACTTATTAGTAGATAATTGGTTAGCGATAAGATTTGAGGCGAACCTTTAATATATTTCACTCCACTCAACCACTAGCTGAACTGACAGAGCGTTAAGGTCATTAACAATGAATATAATTCAAAGAATTGACCCAAATTTTCCGTGTCTTCAAGAAGCTTAAGCAAGTGCTATTCGGGTAGCGTCCCCAATGCCCAGTTAACTGTAATATAAAAGACAGGTCATTATAAAGATAATTTCTTCTTGTGCATAAAACGTTAAGAGAATGAATGGCAGTCATCAACACTGGGCTGTCCAATACATCCCACGAGTTAAATCACTTGCTACCGATTCCTCAAATCTTGGGTCTAGAGATGATCCGGTAATGTGTTGTCAAATTTAATATTATGTTATCAATGATTACCCCCTTGCCTTTTTCTCATTTTGTAACTAGTCAATTTTCCTAATTATCGTTTATTGACTCGAATAAAATATTTACACTGGGAAATATTCATAACTCTTTCCTTCTAATCCGAAGTCTGACCAGCAAGCCTTCTCAGACATGAAAATATTGGCTGGAACTATTTTTCCGATTTTTGACTTTAGAGATCCAGCTGGAACAATTAGAGCAGTTTTCCGTTTATTCAAAAAAGGAACTGCCGAGCCACAGCACTTACAAAAATTTTTTGAATATTCTTGATCGGGATGTTCATATAAAGTAATTGAATCCACTCCAGTCAACCACGATATATTTTGTGGATGAGTAAATAGGTTTGACGCGAAGGCAGAACCCGTAAGACTTTGGCATTGCTTACAATGACACTGATAGAAAACCTTAAAATCTTCGTCAAGCTCAAATTTAACTAAGCCACACAAACAACCACCACTGAGCCTATTAGTTATATCTTTTTCACCATTATCGTTAACGTCGCTGATAACTGATATTTTTCGAGGTTTAACGTAGGCTACATTTGCATCGCTCATACATAATATCCGGGTTACTCCTAAAGCCCTATTAAGAGGGAAATTTTAATTAACTAAAATATTGTGGGCGGAAAATTGTCGACCTAATTTTGCCTCTTAATCGCTAGTTATACATTTACTCTAAGACTGGGCGAAAAAAACTACGTTCGTAACTTAAAATACATTGAGTATTTTCTGCATATTTAAACGCACTAATACACTCAGGGTCTGAAAACGACTTAATTCGATATTCTTCGTAACCCGCTAGACTTGGAAACGAGAAAAGCGCTAAAGCCCTATTGTTAGCACCTTCTGATGGTAAAAAATATCCGTGATGATTACCACCAAATTTGTTTACCAATGGAATCCAAAGCTTACCGTAATGTTCAAATTCTTTAGTTCTAATGGGATCGATTACATAATTAACATAACAAGTGATCAAGTTTACTTCTCCTTGGGTAATAGGACTTAAAAGTTCATCCAAGCGCCTTAGGCCTATACCTATAGCTCACTATTTGGGTTTCAGGTAATGACGTTTTACCGCGTAAAAATTTAGTACACCCTGCTCTATATTAATTGCTACTGGCTTAACTATAATCGGGCGCTAATCATAAAATCGTCGTTTTATGTATATACAAAAACAGTTTAAGGATTGATTAAAAAAACATAGTAGGCAAAAAATAGACTGACAGTTTATAAAAATGAACGATGAAAGACGTTTCACCATTCTCATGAGAGACTTAACAAGTAAAGCTCTTTTGAATCAGTTCAATCTTGTAACCATCAGGGTCTTCCACAAATGCGATTATCTCATCGCTGCCAGTCAATGGCCCTGCTTCACGTACAATGTTACCACCTAACGCTTTAATCTGTTCACAGGCGGAGTAACAATCATCAACACCAATCGCAATATGGCCAAAGGCATTACCCAAGTCATATTGATTGATATCATAATTATAGGTTAACTCTAATACGCAGGTTTCAGACTCCTTTGCATACCCTAAGAAAGTTAAAGAAAAACCTTGATCGGGTCGGTCGAAAGTTCTGAGTACGTTCATGCCCAATATTTTGGTATAGAACTCGATTGAATTTTCTATGTCAGATACTCTCAACATAGTATGAAGTATTCGCTTCATCGAAGAAGTCTCCGGTTAATTGATTGAATAAAAGCAACACTAGCCTGTACCCTTTAATAGAGGCTAGTGTTCTATATCGATAATTATAATTTGCAAATCTCACCGCTGTAACGGACGAGCCCTTCCATTTTATTCAAATCGACTAAACCGTAACTTTTGAAATCACCCTCATAACCTTTGAATGTACCCGTTGTAGATTCTTTCTCAATTGAGTAATTAATCTCAATCATAAAATTACCCTCTTTACCTGGTACTGCGGTTAACTCAGCATAATCTACCGTGTGAAATGAACCACCTGTATTGTTTAAAAAATAATGGTTCAAATCCATTTCCAAACCACTCTTAGTCTCACGTTGTGCAGTGATAGTGCCGCTTGCTGCACTAACACTGCCAATTAATGCTCCCGTAACTCTTACCGTACCATCAGCTTGAGGAGAAAATGTTGGCATTGCCATACCACCAATTGGAGTACAAATATTTTGACCCGCAAAAGCACTCGTTGAAACGATGACTAATAAACTCGCAGCTGCTATTTTCTTAAACATATGATTTCTCTTTTTTGAAAGTTAATTTATTCTGTATAAAAAACGGACACCAGTGACTCGTCTGTTCTTATCGATTTTTTGCAATTTTTCATCTCTCCTCCCTATTAAGAAAAATATTAAGGGAGGAAAATAGTCGACTGACTAAAATAATAAAGAAAGGCCTATTATCCTCTATAAATTTCTTCACCAATTTCTTCATTGGTCATGGCGATGCCGTTAAAATTCCAAGATCCATCCACTGTATGAATAACATTTGAGTAAATTTGATCTATAGGGTGTTTTCCACCAGATAACTCTCTGATAATTTCTGTCGCTTCGGCAAAATGAGCCAATTGAATTTCTCTTGAAGAAAAAGCAAACGAAGGTACTTTCCACTCCATCCAAACGCCTGAAAATTCTTCTCCACCCGAAAAAGTAGAGTTTTTAGGCAGCACTGAAACTTGTGCCGTTATATTAGGTTTCATAACTGTATTGCTTAAAAGACCATGATGTTTAAGCATTGAATTAGTGATTTTTGAAACGGCCTCTTGTAAAGAGCCAGCAGGTATAACACCCTCAGTAAGAGTCAGTGATAATGGCATAGTTTTTTCCAGTAATAGTTAAGTTAATAGTTAGTGATGAATCGAAGTTATCTTCATACAACTTCACCCGACTATTAATATATCGATCGGTATATTTTTGGTCGATAGCACTTTATATAACGATCTATATATTGTCAACAATTATTATAACGACCACTATAATAAATCTAAAGTATACATTCTTATCTGGTTATTCTAAGAGGGTCGAATAATAAAATTACAAACTTAAGTAACAAGCATGAAACTAGAAAACGTATTATTTATGTACGAGTCAAGGCTTTAGAAGGAATGGCTAAGCCGGTATAGGGTAGGTCTTGATGGTATTGCTATAAAGCTGGCGTTACTTCGGGAGCCTTAGATAAAAGATGGGGCGTTTAAAGCGGCGTTGTCGTTAGGCCTTGATGAGGTTATTACTGCAATCCCAAAATTATAACTTCGACAGGGTAAAAAATGGATCGCGGTTATTTCAGATTATTATCTAGGCAAGCGCATCGTGATGACCTTTCTTGTGGCTGCGCAATGACAACCCTCTCACCCAAATTTATGCGTAGTTAGCCTGAGCTACACGTTAACTATGAAAACAAAATGGTCGAGATAGTTGAGTTGAGCTTATCTCTTAAGGGCTTGATGGTAATTCCCAGAATGAATGCCTATCCAGGGCATGGGCGGTATTAGGAATTTTAATAGGAAAGAGAAAAATGGACAGGCACTCTTCAATTGCTTTGATCTAAAGAAAGCGACTGATGACGAAATCAAACAGCAATGACTGCAACGTTTAGATTTATCCCTAGAGTCACTCGCCCAGTTCGAAGGCAATGTGATTTCTCGGGAAAAATCGGCATTTTATTTAGCTTGGAAGACTACCTTCGATTAGTAGACACGACAGGCTGAATGATTCGAACCGATAAACAAGGGGCTATTCCCATCAACCTACCTCCAATAATTGAATGGCTAGCGATTAGCCGCCAACAATGGCTGCAACAAAGCCTGCAGTTTGAAAAGCTCTACGCCTCACAATTCGCTAAAAAGCGACGAACCCTGAAAAAGACAGACTAACTCGAAATAACCAACCAATAATGAGAGCGCTTCGAGCGTTCGCGGGTAGCTATACCTGGAAAACGGCTTTATAGGATAAACTCCATTTTTAATCGCATTTGTTATTTATCTTCTAAGACCGAAGGTTTTTCCCAGTTTTAGATTACGTGATTTTTAAGAATGCCTGTCCTTTGTTATTTTGCTAATCGAACATTAGCTTCCAGAAAATCGCTCGCTTAATGATAGATTGTGAATTCATCATCGACTGGAAAATAGTCTGATTGCGAAGTGTGTAGACGTACTAATCTAGTATGATGACGTTAGCAGCCTGACAAAGGTAAATTCCGTAGAAGTGTGACGCCAATGTTATTGGGGCTCTGCTATTGAAGGAAGTCCTGCTCAACGGAGGATCGATGCTGTGTCAGAATAGTCCAATGCAGACATTCAGTGCATATAGTCAGTTCAAGTGTCTTGTAAATTAACAAGCGGAGTTTATATAGAATGAGTAGTTACACCCTTGAGCAATTCGTAAGCGAGTGCAGAGATGTTTTAACACACGATGGTGAACCAGTTGATCGAGTTGAACAATTAGTTCCGTCCATGTTCCGTCTGTTAAACGGCAATAAAGATTTCCTAAAACCAGAGCATTTTGTCAGTGACCCCGACCACTACTCACGGAATGCTATTCACATTGAAGAAGACGAATCGTTCAGTTTGTACGCATTGGTCTGGTCACCCGAGCAGTGGACGCCCATTCACGATCACGGAACTTGGGGCGTTGTTGGCGTCCATGAAGGAGCCTTACATGAACAAAATTACATGCGCACCGACAAAGCAGAGAGTTCTGCTGATGAAGGCGTTGAGTTAGCGCGAGGCGGCGTTATCGTACTGGTGCCTGGAGCGGTAACGAGTTTTGTTCCTGATCCAGATCATATTCATTTGACCGGTAATCCGGATGAGACAAACAGAGTAGTTTCCCTACATTTGTACGGTAGCGCTATGGCTGGATTCAATATATATGACTCTGAGGCTCAGACACGGAAATGGATAGAAGTTTCACATAACGAGAGTTAATGCGTGCGTTGCATTCTTCTAAACTGATTTACCACACGCCGGTATAGTTCTCATGCCTAAACTGGAGTGCAAAACTTAAAAGAAAACTTAAAAGGACAGACACTCTTCAATTGTTTAAAGAGTGCCTGTTCATTATTTTTTATTTTGTTTTGAGAAATAGTGCTTTATCAACTGATAAAAGCGGGTGACATGGATCGGTTTCTCCCCCTGAAACGGGTGCACGAAATAGAATGGCCAGATCTCGCCGTGGAAGCGTCTCATAATTTGTACCATCAGCCCCTGATCTATCAACGATTGACTGGCAATTTCTGGCAATAGCACGTAACCCATGTCTTGCTGTGCCATAGACATGACACAGGACAAGCTATTGCTCTCAGCAAAGCGATGCATTGGAGTAACTTGCTTCGGCTGTTTTTTGTCATCAGTCAATCCTCGCCTGTTGTCGTAAACTGACTGCAAGACATTCTGCCAGGATGCCGATATCCAGCGGTGCTGGGTTAATTCCTCCATTGTTTCCGGTGAGCCAAATTTTTGAATATAAGCTGGTGAGGCGCAAAATATTTCGCTGACCTTCCCCACCGGTAATGCCCTGTAATTGCTATCACGGAGCTCTCCCCCATAGATGGCAACATCCAACTGATCGTTTATCAGGTCCAGCGGTTCATCGGTGATTAGCACTCTGATCTCAATCCCAGGAAACTCCTTACAAAGCTGTCCGAGCGCCGGTGTCACCACATCTTTTTCCAACAGGTGGGGGAAGGTGACGGAAAATATGCCTGAGGGTGTTTGCTCCGCGCTACTGAGTTCCTGAAATGCTAGATCCACCTGACCTTTTAAAAGCTCACTGCGGAAGAGCAACTTAGAGCCGTAGGCTGTTAACGCCATACCCCGCGTGTTGCGAGATAACAGTTGAACACCGATCTGTTGTTCCAGGCGGCTGATATGCTGACTAACCGCCGACTTACTCATGCCAAGGTGCAGTGCCGCATCGGTGAAGGAGCCTCGCTGCGCAACTTCTGCAAAAATTAAAAGGCTGGGCAGCAATTTCAGATTGTTCATATATTTAAACAGTTAGTTAAGTTATCGTCTATTGTCTTGTTTTACGCCCCAAACTATCCTCTAGTCAAGTTCATTTGAACTTAAGCCTTAAACCCAGAAACCAAACAAAAGGATAGAAACATGCCTGCTTATATTGTTGTCGACTTAATCCATACTGATACCGCCAAGCTTCAGGAGTACAGCGCATTAGCTGCTGAAACATTGATCCCCTTTGGCGGCGAATTTCTAGTGAAAGGGCCGATAGAGGTTCTTCATGGTGACCAGCACCAACAGACCAAGGTCATCATCACTTTTCCAGATCGTGAAAGCGCCGCTAGCTGGTATCACTCCGAAGCCTACGTGGCGATTATCGCCCTGCGTAATGAAGCGATGGATAGTCAGTTTCATCTAATCGGCTAGCACTTAAACCGCCGATCACTCGGGGATCGGCAAACCAAATCAAAAAATTTCATGGCATGGGGCAAAAGTCCTTTTGTCATATGAAGGAGTTTCATAATGAATCGATTATCTCTCAGTATCATGGCGCTATTACTCATCGTTTCGTCACAACTGTCGGCAGCGGGCGATGCTGACCTTCGTCTATATAGGCTGGACTGCGGGCGAGTCCACGTCGACCCGATCAATGTGTTTTCAGACACCAATGCTTACCCTGATCGCAGCGTCGATCTGGTCGCTTCCTGCTACTTAATTAAACACAATGACGATTGGCTGATGTGGGACGCCGGTCTCCCTGCTGCTATAGGCGCAGAGCCTGAGGGTTTATCCAATGCCCCCTTTCATCTGATGGTCGATAGGACATTAAATGAGCAGCTGGCTCAGTTGAACTTGAAGCCGGAAGACATTACCCATGTCGGTATCTCTCACGCCCACTTTGATCATATCGGCAATGTGAATCTGTTCCAGAAGGCCACATTGCTTATTCAGGCAGCGGAGTATCATTTTTTGGCTAACCCGAAAGAAGCCCGCGCCATTCACAAGGAGCCAGATCTAATGAGCTTTTTTCTCCAAGGCGAAGGCACAAAACAAGTTCGCACCCTTAAAGGTGATGCCGATATTTTTGAGGATGGCACTGTAAAGGCGGTTTCTCTGCTAGGTCACACACCGCGCTATATGGCGTTTCAAATAGAGCTACCTGAGACGGGAACCGTTTTTCTGTCTGGCGATCAATGGCATTTCACTGAAAATCACAGCAACAATGGCGTGCCTGTGTTTAACTTCAATCGAGCAGATACCTATCCTCTTCCCATCAGCTGAACGGTTTGGTTCAAAGCGCTAATGGAGAGCTCATTATTCAGCATGAAGTGAAAGACAAAGCAGTTTTGCCGGTACTTACTGAATATCTACAATGATTAGATTGACCAACCTTTGCTGATTTAGGCCTGAAAATGGGCCATTTCTTCAGAGAAAACATGGGGTCAAGAAACAAGGAAAGAAGGGGTCTACCATTGCATTTGTAAGTGACAAGCGTGATATTAAAGGTTGAATTATTTCTCGACAAGGGTGTGGCTGTTGAGGTCTGTTTAGAGTACTTCGACTTGAAATGCCGCCCTTGTCATCTACATCATCCATTTGCACCTTCCGGGATGATGTCAGGCTTATTATAAGTCAGTGACTCTGGAAGTAGACAAGGTGAAAGGATGATTTCTTTTCACCTTTATACTTTTTGGAGTACTCATGTTACCTCATAAACCTCTCGATATTCGAGTCAGCATTGATGTTGGATGCTACCAGCATTCTGTTGCCGTAGGTTTATCAACGGGCGAGTTAATTGACGAGTTTGAAATTGATCATAATCAACAAGGCTTTGATCGGTTTTTTGATACAATTCATGACATTGAGTCACGCTATTTGGCGCCCGTGAGTGTTGCTATGGAAGGATACAATGGTTGGGCAAGACCGTTGGACCAACATATTTTATCTCATGGCTACACGCTCTTTAATATTAATTATCTAAAGCTCGCTCGCTTTAAAGAAGTCTTTCCATCCGCTGCTAAAACGGATGCCATCGATGCACGAAAAGGATTAGAGCTATTCACCTTAAGCGATCACTTGCCTTTAGCTAAAAATTGTTTACAACGTATCGAAAAACCCGATCAGATCAACATAAAGTTAAAACGGTATTCAAGACGAAGAAGACGTTTGGTTGATGAAAAGGTTCGCATAAAAGGCGCGATGCACAGCGACTTACAGTCGATTTCACCAGAACTATTATCCTTAACTAAAAACATCGATCAAAGCCGGTTTTTAAACCTGCCCACCAGTGTAACGGAGCTAAGCCAGCTAGCTAAAAAGCAACAACGCTCATTAGCCAAAATCAAAGGTGTTGATACTCGATATTTAGCACGAATTAAAGAATGGCAACAAGTAGCAAGCTTTAGCGAAGACATCTCATGGGTCAGTCCTATGCTCATAGAAGATGCCTATAAAATGCTTGAATTAAGAGCCTTAATAAAATCGCTAGATGATACGATGGAAGTTCTGTGCGTAGCATCTGAAATAGGGAGATTACTCAAAACGATACCAGGCTTCGGTAAAACTAGCTGTGCCGAATTAGCAGGCGAAATTGATGATATAAGGCGTTTTGAATCAGAGGCCAGCTTAGCGATGTATTTAGGCATGGCACCACTTGATAATTCGTCAGGTGTATATAGGGGGTCTAAGACACCAAAGCAAATCAATAGACGAGCTAAGAAGGCCATGATGACAGCGGTTGATAGACATCGAGCCAATGTTACCGAGTCACAAGTATTTTATGATAAAAAACGAAATCAAGGTAAAAAACAATCAATCAGTAAGAGCCTTAGGTCGATACTTAACCAAAGTTATCTTCAAAATGTTGATTGAAAATAGAGCCTATGAAATCAGATTAATATGATATTTTACTTGAAAATATAAGCGGGATGTTCAAGTCTTCTCTTTTGACTATTTCCAACTATAATCCCCTCATGGCAAGACCAATCTGAATTTAATTTGCAGGCGCTTTGTATCATGTAACCGCGCGAGGAGATCGGCAAGAAGCTATCTTTTTAAATGTTCAGGATCGAATTGATTTTCTCACTATATTAGAAAAAATAGTGGATCGATTTTACTGGCTTGTTCACGCCTATTGCCTGATGGACAACCATTACAACTTATTGATTGAGACCCCAGATAGTAATTTATCAAAAGGTATGATACAGCTGAATGGCGTTTATACCCAAACCAGTAATCGCGATAATCAAAAAGTAGGGCATGTATTTCAAGGTCGCTTCAAAGCCATACTCGTCCAGAAAGAAACTTATTTGCTAGAACTCGCTCGCTACATAGTACTCAACCCTGTGCGAGCCAGAATGGTTAAACAAGCCTGGAGTAGTTACCTTGATACCGCCGGTTATCGAGAAGCACCAGGCTGGTTAACCACGCATTGGTTATTAGCGGCATTCGGACAACAAAAAAGCAGGGCAATGGAGCAATACGGTAACTTTGTATCTGAAGGTAAAAATCAACCGTCACCCTGGGAATCATTGCAGAATCAAATTTATTTAGGCAGTGAAAGCTATGTGCAAAAACTACAAGAAAAAATAGACAAAGGTAAAGATCTCAGCGAGATTCCGAAGTCACAAAAAAGGCCGAA